>DASUHF010000059.1:0-92301 GCA_036273655.1 Solirubrobacteraceae bacterium
ACGGCCCGCCCGGCAGCGGTGGTCGCGGCCGGTGCGGGCCGCCGCCGAGCCGCGCGTCGTACTCCCACATGCGAGTCAACCCTGCAGCGCCTGCTGGTAGAGGACGAAGCCGATCGCCCCGAACGCCGCCGCGACGATCCAGAAGCGGAGGATGATCTTGGTCTCAGACCATGCCTTGAGCTCGAAGTGGTGGTGGATCGGCGCCATCAGGAACACCCGCTTGCGGAACGTCTGGAACGAGAACACCTGGACGACGACCGACAGCACCTCGATCACGAAGATGCCGCCGATCACGATCAGCAGGATCTCGGTGTCGGTCATGATCGCCAGCCCCGCGATCGCGCCTCCCAGCCCGAGCGAGCCGGTGTCGCCCATGAAGATCGACGCCGGGAAGCTGTTGAACCACAGAAACCCGACGCAGGCGCCGACAAGGCACGACGCCAGCAGCGCGAGGCTGTGCTGGCCGGAGATGAACGTGATCCCGAGGTAGGCCAGCAACGTGATCGCGGTGCATCCCGCAGCGAGCCCGTCGAGCCCGTCGGTGAAGTTGACTGCGGTCGTGGTGCCGGCGACCACGAGGTAGATGAACACCGGGAACAGCGGCCCGAAGTCGACCGAGACGTCGAACGGCCGCAGCTGAACCGTCGAGGAGATACCCGCCTTGTGGGTCGCCACCCACCACAGCGCGACCGAGATCGCGACCGTGAAGAGCAGCTTCGTGCGCGCCCTCAAGCCGAGCGAGCGGCGGCGGACGATCTTCGTGTAGTCGTCGGCGAAGCCGAGCAGCGTGCAGCAGATCGCAACCCCGAACACCGATAGCGACAGCCAGTCCAAGGGCGACAGCAGCAAGTAGGGCACCGCGATCGCGGTGAAGATGATGATGCCGCCCATCGTCGGCGTCCCCGCCTTGGTCTGGTGCCCCTCCGGCCCCTCCTCGCGGATGTTCTGGCCGAACTCGCGGTTGCGCAAAAACTCGATGAAACGCGGGCTCAAGAACAGGCAGATCAGCAGAGACGCGATTCCGGCCAGCAGAATCGTCTTCGACGGCGTGTCGCTCGGGTCCGACAGCGACTGCGTGTGGTCGCCGGCCGTCACCGCGGCAAGCACCTGCAGCGCGTGAACCGCCGGCGTCCCGATGACCGAGGCCGCGAGCAGCGCTCGCTCGCAGATCATGCGCGGACCATGCCGCGCAGCACCTCGCGTGCGACCGTGACGTCGTCGAACGGGATCTTCCGACCGCCCGCGAACTCCTGCCCCTGCTCGTGGCCCTTGCCTGCGATCACGACGACGTCGCCATCCTGCGCGGACTCGATCGCGCGGACGATCGCGGCGTGACGATCGACGTCGTGGGCGACGTCGGTTCCCGCGCCCTCGAGGATCTCGTCGATGATCGCCTGCGGATCCTCGGAGCGGGGGTTGTCGGAGGTGACGATCACGTCGTCGGCGAGGCGGCGTGCGATCTCCCCCATCAGCGGTCGCTTGCCGCGATCTCGGTCGCCGCCGCACCCGAACACCACCCGCAGCCGCGCGTGGGTCAGCCCCCGGGCGGCCCGCAGGACGTTCTCGAGCGAGTCGGGCGTGTGCGCGTAGTCGACGAGCACCGCGAACGGCTGGCCTTCGTCGACGGTCTGAAACCGGCCCGGCACCTGCCCGGCGCTCGCGATCGCGTCGGCGCAGGTGACCGCGTCGACACCCAGCGAGCGCGCGGCCGCGAACGCGCCGAGCACGTTGTAGACGTTGAAGCGGCCGCGCAATGGCGATTGCAGCCGCAGCGGGCCATCGGGCGAGTGGACCGTGAAGTGCGAGCCGTGGAGCGTCGTCTCGATGTCGGCGCCGCGGTAGTCGGCGTCGGCAGCGAGCGCGAACGTAATCGGGGAACGGAGCGTTGACGCAAGCCGCGCGCCGTACTCGTCATCGACGTTGACGATCGCCGCTCCAGGCGGGCGCAGGCCGGCGCTCTCCCCCGTGAACAGGAGCCGCTTGGCGGCGAAGTAGTCCTCCATCGTCGGATGGAAGTCCAGGTGGTCCTGGGTCAAGTTCGTGAACACGGCCGCCGCGAAGTGGATCGAGTCCGCGCGGTGCAGCGCGAGGGCGTGCGAGGAGACCTCCATCACGCACGCGGTATCGCCGCCGGCCCGCATCTCGGCGAACGTCCGCTGCAGGTCGATCGCCTCCGGCGTCGTGCGCGTGACCTCGTGCTCGACCCCGCCGACGATCGACGTCACGGTGCCGAGCAGGCCCGTCCGGCGGCCGGCAGCCTCCAGCAGGGCCCGGACCAAAAACGCGGTCGTGGTCTTGCCGTTGGTGCCGGTGACGCCGACGACGTCCAGGCGCGCGGTCGGGTCGCCGTAGAACGCCGCGGCGGCCGGCGCCATCGCGGCTCGCACGCTGTCGACGCGCACCTGCGGCACCGGCAAGGGCAACGGGCGCTCCACGACGAGTGCGGCGGCGCCGCGCGCGACCGCGTCGGCGGCGAAATCGTGCCCGTCGCGCGTGAACCCGGGGACGCAGAAGAACAGCGTCCCGGGTCCGGCGAGCCGGTTGTCGTAGGCCAGTCCCGAGATCTCGACGTCGGCACCGTCGGCGCGGCCGAGCTCGGCGACTGCAAGAACCTGATCCAGCCGCATCGCCGCCAGAGAGTAGCCAGCGGTTCGGTCACGCACGACGTTGCTGCGAGGCCGCCGTCACCGGCAGGTGCGGGCGTTCTCGCCCTTGGCGCAGCCCTCGAACCGGGCGGCGGTCGTCGCGTATGTCCGCAGGATCGGCTGCGGTACAAAGCGCCCGTCGGGGGTGATCCGATTCAGCCCGGCGAAGTCGTAGCTGACCTCCGCGGCCGGATCGTGGCGGTCAAACGTGGAGGCCCACGTGAACCAGTAGGCCTGCGTGATCCCGAGCGCGCGGCCGTGCCGGCTCAGGAACGCGTACGCGGCCGCCAGCCGCGCCCGCGCGCCCGCGGGCGTCGTCTCCAGGCCGAGCAGCCGGCGTCTGGGCACGATCCCGACGTCGGCGGGCCACGTGACCTCGGTCAGCAGGATCGGCTTCTGCCCGTCGCCGTGCGCCTTCATCACCCGCCGCACGAACGCGACGATCTTCGCCATCAGCGCCACCGTGTGGCTGACGGACTTCGGATCGACGACGAACGGGTGCACGGAGATCGCGTCGAAGTAGGGTTTCGCGCCCGCCCGGTACAGCGCCGACATCTCCGCCCACTGGGTCTGCGGGCCGGAGTCGACGAGCGACCCGGCGATCACGGTCGCGTTCGGCTCGGCGCGGTGGATCGCGACGTACGCCGCTCTCAGCAGCGTCGTGTACGTCCGCGGCCATGGCGGGCTGCGCCAGAACTTGGGAAACCCCTGCTCGTTCCAGATCTGCCATTCGCTGACGGGATCCTTGGGCAGCGTTGGATGGTCGCGCCAGAACGTCCCCGAGGCGCCGTAGCGGGCCACGAGCGCGGTCGCGAACCGCGCGAACCGCCGCGGATCCGAGGGCGCATATAGGTACGGGGTGGCGCTGTGCGGGCGCGACGAGGCCCAGGCCGGCGTGTAGATCAGGTTCGGCAGCAGGTGTAGCCCGTGCTCGGCCGCCGCCTGCACGACCGCGTCGGTCTGCTGCCAGTCAAACGCACCGGCACGCGGCTCGATCGCGGCCCAGTTGAACGGCACCCGCACCGACTCGACGCCGGCGCGCGCCATCGCCGCCGCCTGCGCGTCGATCGTCGCGGCGGGCAGCGGCGCGCCGCCCGAGCCGGTCGGGTCGAAGACGACGCCGAACATGCCGAACGGCCCGACCCGCGCCGGTCGCGACGCGGCCGAGGTGGTGGTGGCATGCGCCCGGTGGCCGTTGCCGGTGCTGCTGTCGCCACCGCCGCAGGCGGCGGCCCCCACAGCGATCGCGGCAGCGAGCCCGACCCAGACGCACGTCGCGACGACGCGCCTCACGTCGTGCACCGTAGCGAGCGGCGGCCGCGTGGCCGCCGGTCGTCGTGGTCGGAGAGGGCGAGGCCGCTGTCGCCGGCGAACGGCAGCGCCGAAGAGGGCGGCGGCACGCCGTCAACGTGGTCGGAGAGGGCGAGGCCGCTGTCGCCGGCAAAACGGCAGCACCGAAGGGGACGGGCCGGACGCCGCGCCGCCGGCGGATCCTGAAGAAATCGCCAATCGAGGGTGCCTGCCGGCAAGGTTGACAAATCGCGGGTGGCAGGCCAGTGGATGATCACCAACCTTGCTCGCCGCGGGCCGATTTGGCGAATAGTTCAGGTCGCCGACCCGCCGCTTTCGATGCCCGGTGCAGCCCGATGGGGCGGCGGCAGGCGCCGACCCATCGGGACTCAGGGCGCCCGGCGCCACCGCCCGGCAACCCCGGCGGTCAGGGCAATCGCGGGCCGGGCAGTCCGCCGACCGCGGCGCCCGCGGCGCCCGCGTTCAGCCTCCCGCGAAGCCGCGGGCGTTGCCGACGAGCTGACGGTGCTCGATCACGCGGTCGGCGAGGCCGTAGGCGACGGCCTCCGCGCCGGTGAAGTAGCGGTCGCGCTCCATGTCGGCGTGGACGCGCTCGATCGTCTGTCCGGTGTGCTTGGCGTAGATCTCGTCGACGCGGGCGCGGAGCGCGAGGATCTCCTTGGCGTGGATCTCGACGTCGGTGCTCTGGCCCTGATAGCCGCCGGATGGCTGGTGGATCAGGATCCGGCTGTTGGGGAGCGCCAGGCGCTTGCCGTCGGCACCGCCGGCCAGCAGCAGCGAGCCCATCGACATCGCGATCCCGTAACAGATCGTCTGCACGTCGGGCTTGATGAACTGCATCGCGTCGTAGATCGCCAGGCCGGCATAGATCGACCCGCCCGGCGAGTTGATGTAGAGGTGGATGTCCTTGTCGGGATCGTCGGACTCGAGGTGCACGAGCTGCGCGACGATCAGGTTCGCCGTGTCCTCGTTGACCTCGCCGCCGAGGAACACGACGCGGTCGTTGAGCAACCGCGAGTAGATGTCGAACGATCGTTCGCCGCGGGCGGTCTGCTCCACGACCATCGGGATCAGCGTCATTGTCGAACCTCCGTTTCGGGACGCGCCGCCCATCGGACCGGCGCCGCTGCTAAAGTGCAACCCACGAGTTGCGTTGTGATGACCACGGTAGCAGATGTGCAACTGATCAGTTGCGCATCGAATCGATAGGAGCGCCAATGACCGACCAGATCGAACGCGAGCTGTCGCTGCCCGGCACGCCGGCCGAGCTGTGGCCCGCGCTGACCGACCCTGACTGGCTCGGCTCGTGGCTGGCCGACGAGGTCTCGCTCGAGCTGTGGCCGGGCGGCGAGGCCCGCTTCCGGCTCGGCGACGAGGTCCGCGAAGGCTGGGTCGAGGAGGTCTGCCCGCCGCTGGACGGCTCCGAGCCCGGTACCCGCGGCCGCCTGTGCTTCTGGTGGCAGGCCGACGAGGAGTGCGCGTCGCGCGTGTCGCTGGAGCTGATCGCCGACGGCGACGACACGATCCTGCGTGTCTGTGAGGCACGACCGCTCGAGGTGCTCGACCTGGTCGGAATCCCGATGCCGGGGGACGCCAGCGGCGGCGAGCGCTACGGGCCGGCGCTGGTAGCCGCGTGAGCGGGCGCAGCCCCGCCGGCGCCGACAATGGCGTGACTCAGCGCGATCCGGCCGATGCCGTGTTCGAAGCGCTCGCGGACCCGATGCGCCGTCGTCTGCTGCAGACGATCTCCGGCTCGCCGGCGACCGCCACCGAGCTCGCCGGCGAGCTTCCGATCACGCGCCAGGCCGTCGCCAAGCACCTCACCGCGCTGTCGCAGGCCGGCCTGCTCGAGCGCGAGCGCTCCGGCCGCGACGTCCGGTATCACGTCACCCCCGCGCCGCTGTCACGAGCCGTCTCGTGGATGGCGGACGTTGGCGGTCAGTGGGACGAGCGTCTGGCGCGGCTGGCTCAGATCAGCGGCACGGCAGACACCGGCGGGCGCCGGCTGTCGGACTGATCACTGCAGCGGGACCCCGACCGGGTCCTGGCCGGTGACGTGGTCCGGGTTCGGGTCGATCCCGAAATAGGGCACGGCCCAGCCGACGATCTTCTGGAACGCGGGACCGGCGACCGACCCTCCGTAGATGTTTCCGTGCGGATCGTCGATGACGATCGCGACCACGAGCTTGGGATCCGATGCCGGCACCATCCCCATGAACGACGCGACGAACTCGGTCTTCGAATACTTGCCGTCGACCGCGATCTGTGCCGTACCGGTCTTGCCCGCGAGGTCGTAGCCGGGGATCGCGCCGCCGGAGTCGGTGCCGGTGTCCGAGAGGACGCCACGCAGCATGTTGCGAAGCTCGGCCGCGGTCGTCGTCGAGATCACCCGGTGCCCGTGCGGCTCCGCGACCGGCTTGCCGTCGATCGACTGCACGATGTGCGGCGTGCGCAGGATCCCCCCGTCGGCGATCGCACCGTACGCGGTGGCCATCTGGATCGGCGTCACCGACTCGCCCTGGCCGAACGGCAGCGTGTACATCGACGTGCCCGAGTACTGCGACGGCGGCAGGATCGTGCCGGCCTGCTCGCCGGGCAGGTGGACGCCGGTGAGCTTGCCGAGCCCGAACCGGTGCACCCACGCGTTGAAGCGGTCGGCGCCGAGCCGCTGGCCGATCAGGTCGGCCCCGATGTTGCTGGACCGCGCGAGGATCCCGGCCGTCGTCAGCGTCTCGTCGCCGTGCTGCTCGGCGTCGGTGATCGTCGACGTGTACGGATGCAGCGCCGACGGGATCTGGAACTGCGTGCTCGGCGTGATCAGCCCGTCCTGCAGCGCGCCGGCGACGGTGATCGGCTTGAACGTCGAACCGGGCTCGTAGCTGAACGACAGCGCGTGATCCTGGATCGCGTTGTTGACCTCGGCGGAGGTGCCCTCGAACGGGTTGTTGGCGTTGACCGCTGGGTAATTTGCGAGCCCGAGGATCGCGCCCGTCCGCGGGTTGAGCGCGATCGCGGTCGCGAGCTTGGGCTGATACTCCTGGCCGACGCCGGCGAGCACCTGCTCCATCTCGTTCTGCAGCGGCGCCGACACGGTCAGCCGCATCGAGGCGCCCGGCTCCATCTCCTTGACCTGCTCGACGTCGATCGTCGAGCCCTTGCCGTCCTTGACGATCTTGCGTTCGCCGGCGGTGCCCGCCAGCACCTTGTCGTAGGACTCCTGCAGCCCGGTGATGCCCCGTCCGGTCGACGAGGACACCGCGCCGAGCACCTGCGCAAGCGTGTCGCCCAGCGGGTAGACCTCCTTGGTGTCGGGCTCGGTGTAGAGCCCGCTGATCGGCTTGCCGGCGATCGTGAGCTGCGTGATCGAATCGGCGAGGCGCGGGCTCAGCTGCTTGGCGATCGGCGAGTACCCGGTCCCGGACTTCGTCAGCGCGTCGAGCACCTGCCGACGCGGGAGATGCAGCGCCGGCGCGACCCGGTCGGCGATCGGCTGCGCGTCGCCCGCCGGGATGATCAGGTACGGGTCGGCGATCAGGTCCTCGGTGTTCTGCGACAGCGCCAGCGGCGTGCCCGACGAGTCGGAGATCATCCCTCGTTGGGCCGGCACCGGCTGCACGTCGATCTGCTGCTGGACTGCCGCGAGCCGCAGCGCCGACGCCTTGACCGTCCCCAGGTACAGGGCGCGCGCGAGCGCGATCGCGAGCAGCGCGATGAAGATCGCGAACAGCAGGCCGACGCGGCGATCGACCTGCGCGGCACGGACACGGATGCCGGCCATGCCGGAGAGCCTCAGCCGCCGACGGGGGTGGTCGTCGATCCCGTCGAGGCCGCGGCCGCGGCCGCCGACGAGGTCCCGACCGGGCCGGCGAAGTTCGACGACCCCGGCGCGCGGATGCCCGCGGCGGCGGCGCGCACATCGCCGGGGCCGCCCGGACGCAGGAACTTGATCGACGTGGGCGACGCCATCACCATCCCGTGCTGCGCGGCGATCCGCTCGATCCGCTGCTCGTCGGACAGCCCGGTGACGCTCTCGCGCAGCGCGTCGTTGCGGCTCTGCAGCGTCGTCGTGCGCTCGATCGCGGCGCCGACGCCGGCGTTGAGCTTGAGGATCTCGACCTGCATCGCGACGATCCCGACGAGCAGCACTCCGAGCAGCGGGATCCAGATCCGGCCGCGGATCACCCGGTCCAGCAGCGAGCTCTCCGGCAACGCCACGACGAACGCGCCGGTGCGGCGCGCGACCGCAGCCGGGCTCGGCGGCGCCAGATGTGGGAGCCGCACCCGCGGCAGGCGGACCGTACGCCGCGCCGGCTGCGGACGGCGGGGCCGTCGCCGCGCCGGCGACGGCAGCGCGATCGTTCCGGCGCCGCCAACCGCAGCCAGCGCGCCGATGCCCCCGGCGGGGCCTGACACGCGCCTCGGCGAGCGTGGCGCCGGCGAGCGGCGCAGCAAAGACCGGTGGGAGGCCGAGCGAGCCGAGGAGGCGCGCTGCGGCGAGCGCTTCGGGCTGCTCGAGGCGCGCTTGGGCGTGCTCGAGACGCGCTGCGGCGAACGCTTGGCTGCAGTCGAGGCGCGCTTGGACGCGCGCGGGGCGCGAACCTCGGTCCGCGCGGACCTTTCGGAGCGCAGCGAGGACGGGCGCGGCGGCGCCGAGCTGGGACGTGGGCCGGACGCGGCGGAGCGGGACGCGGCGGGACGCGATTCGGACGCGGACGTCGCGGGACGCGCCCTGCGCGCGGCAGGGGTTACTGCGGTCGGCGTCATTTGTGGTCAGACCTCCAGCTTGCGGGCGGCACGCAAGTGCGCGGATCTCGATCGTGGGTTTGCGGCGATCTCTCCGGGAGTTGGGGCGACGGCACGGCGCGTGAGCAGCTCGGCCTCGGGCTCGCGGCCGCACACGCAGACCGGGAGCTCGGGCGGGCAGATGCAGCCGCGCGCGCGATCGGCGAGGAAGCGCTTGACGAGGCGGTCCTCGAGCGAGTGGAACGAGATCGCGGCGAGTCGCCCGCCGGGAGCGAGGATCCCCCATGCCTCGGGCAGCGCCTGCTCGAGCTGCGCGAGCTCGTCGTTGACGGCGATCCGCAGCGCCTGGAACGTCCGCTTGGCTGGATGGCCGGCCGCGAACTGGGCCGGGATCGGCACCGCCGACTTGATCGTGTCGACGAGTTGCTGGGTGGTCGTCAGCTCCTCGCGCCGGCGCGTGCGTACGATCGCGCGGCCGATCTGCGTGGCGTAGCGCTCCTCGCCGTACTGGCGCAGCACCCGCGCCAGCCGCCGCTCGTCCCAGGTGTTGACGATCTCCTGCGCGGTCAGCTCCTGGTCGGGATCCATGCGCATGTCCAGCGGCGCGTCGTAGGCGTAGGAGAAGCCGCGCTCCCACGTGTCGACCTGCATCGAGGACATCCCGAGGTCCATGTAGACGATGTCGGCTCGCAGGCGCTCGGAACGCAGTTCCGCCAGGCCCGCGACGAAGTCGGCGCGGATGAACCTCGTCTCGCACGGAACCTCGGCCGCGAGCGCCGCGAAGCGCTCCTCGGCGGTCGGGTCGCGATCGATCCCGATCAACGTCCCCGCTGGGCCGAGCCGGTCCGCGAGCAGCCGCGCATGGCCGCCGCCGCCGACGGTGCAGTCGACGCACACCTCGCCCTGCTGCGGATCGACGAGGTCGATCAGCTCGCCGGCCAGGACCGGGACGTGCTCGGAGGTCATGTCAAGGAGTGTTGCCAAGAGACTGTGTCAGGTTGGGGATCTCGGTCAGAAGTTCTTCGAGGTTGGCCTTGTGCCGGGCGCGGTCCCAGACCTCCAGGCACTCACCTGAGCCGGTCACCGTGACCTCCTTGTCGAGGCCCGCGTACTCCATGAGGTGGGTCGGGATCATCACTCGGTGAGCGTTGTCCAGCTCGACGTCAGCTGAGTTGTTGAAGTAGAAGCGCTTGAGCTTGCGCACGTCGGTCTCGGCGGGGTTGCGTCCCCCCACCGAGTCCGCCATGAACTCGTCGAAGCCCTCGGGCGTCCAGATCGCGATCGTGCGCGGCGCGCCCGGAAGCTCCGCGTAGGGGGCGAGCACGACCCCGTTGGCGAGCGCAGAGCGGAACTTCGCAGGGATCGTCAGCCGATGCTTGGCATCGAGCGAGTGTTCGAAGGTTCCGCGGAAGGTCAAGGGAGCTCATGTCGCCGGTCGGATTGCTCAGAGAACCCGGGTGGCTGGGTGGGAGGAGCCCTGCCACCCGGGTCCCAAGCTGCGTGCACAGTAACCCACTTTCTCCCACTTCGCAACCCCACACCCACGTTCTCCCCCACCGGCGCCCCACGACGCGCCCGCATGCCCCCGATCGCCAGCGGCCGCGGGCGATCGCGGGCGATGCGCCGAACGCGCGCTCGGCGGCTGCTCGTGCAAGCGCCGTTGCAGCTCGTACGGCTGCGAGCGAAATTGCGTCTCCGGGGTGACTTCCGTCCGGCGGGTGTGCTTTCGGTGCACCGGCTCGGCTCGTCGGTCGTCGTCTGAGTTGTGCGCGCCGCGGGGTTGGAGGCAAATACACCTATAGGCGCCCTTTTCCTCCAACGCCGGCCGGTCCCGAGCGGCGCGCCGCCGGACCCCACGGGGGCGCCGGCCGCCGCGCTAACGGGTGCGCCGGCGACGCGGCATCGCCGCGCCGGATGGGAGCTCGAGCACCACGCGCGCGCCCGCGCGTACGGGTGCCGCGGCGACCGTGCCCCCGTGGCTGCGCGCGATCTGCAGCGCGATCGCGAGACCCCGCCCTCGCGTCCCACGCCCGCGCCGAGCGCGGCGCGCTAGCTGGGCCACCGGCGCAGGCAGCCCCGAGCCCGAGTCGACTACCTCGACCCGCACGCCCCCCGCGCGCTCCAGGACCCGGACCGATACGTCCGGACCGCCGTGCTCGATCGCGTTGGCGATCAGGTTGCCGAGCGCCTGGGCGAGCCGCAGCCGGTCGCCCCACACCATCGCCGGCGGCGCCCCTCGGTCGAATCCGCCCCCCGCCCCTGCCTCCGCCAACGTCACCGTCGCCCCCGCCGCGTGCGCGCGTCCCTGCGCCGCCCGCACCGCCTCGGCCGCGAGCGCGGTGACGTCGATGCGTTCGATCTGCTGCAGACGCAGTCCGCGCCGGGCGACCGCGAGGTCCTCGAGCGCCAGCGACGCGCGGCACAGCTCAGCGTCGATCGCCCGCAGCCGCGCTTGTGACGCGTCGTCTGCGACGAGCGGCATCGACAGGCCGAGCCTTGCCGCCGTCAGCGGTCCGCGCAGCTCGTGACACGCCCGGGCCACCGCCTCACGGCGCTCGTCGAGCGCATGCCGCACCGCGAGCGCGAGCGCGACGGCGATCCCGGCCGCGATCCAGCCGCACAACGCGGCGGTCGCGGTCACGGGCGCCCCTGCGGGTCGATCAGTCGATAGCCAACTCCCCAAACGTTGACCACGTACGGGTCCCCCGGAGCGCTGAGCTTTGACCGCAGCCTATGCGCGTGCGAGTCCAGTGTGCGCGTCTTGACGCCGTCGGTGCGAAAGCCCCACACCTCGCGCAGCAGCTCCTGCCGGGTGAACGCGCGCGTCGGCGCCGACGCCAGCAGTCGCAGCAGCGAGAACTCCTTTCGAGAGAGATGGAGGGGCTCGCCGCGAATCCACACCTCGCGGCTGCGCGGATCGAGCTCGAGCGAGCGGACGTTGATCCGCGTGTTCCCCGGGCGGCCCGCGGCGCGGCGCAGCAGCGCCGCCAAGCGCAGCCGTAGCTCCTGGTAGCTGAACGGCTTTTGCAGGTAGTCGTCGGCGCCGCGCTCCAAGCCGCGGATGCGATCCAGCTCGCTCGTGCGACCCGACAGGATCAGCACCGGCAGCTCGACGTCGAGCGCGGTTCCAGGCCGGCGCAGCTCGCGCAGCAGTCCAAGTCCGTCGCCGTCGGGGAGTCCGAGATCGAGCACCGCGACGGCGGGCAGCTCGGCAGCGATCAGCTGCCGCGCGTGGGCGATCGAACCGGCGGTCAGCGGCTCGTAGCCGTCGGCCGCGAGGTTGTCGGCCAAGAAGCGCCGCGTGAGCTCGTGGTCCTCTACGATCAGCACCCGCGGCGTCGTCCCGAACACCGGCTCCGGAGGTCTGGTCGGCACGTCGCAGGCCATGCCTGCAGTAGCCGCGGGGCCTAGCAGATTCTCCCCCCTGCAACATCGCATTCATCGTCGCGATCGCGCAGGAAACGGACATATGATGCCGACGCCCATGTTCCGCCGAGGCAACTACAGCTCGGGCGACGACTTCGTCCTCGAGTATGGAGAGCTGCGCTTCACGTTCAACGAACGTGACTTCCGCGAGCGGTGCGAGCAGGCCGCTCGCAAGCTCGGCTTCCTCGCCGGAGCGGTGCAGGAGGACGAGGCGGAGGATCTGATCAACCTCGTCGTCAACGGCGAGGTCTCAGACCCCGCGTCCGCGCTCGGCGAGCACGTCAACGAGTGCTGGTCAGAGCTCGTGGGCCCCTCCGAGCGCTCGCTCGTCCACTGGCTTCGGCGGTTGATCTTCCGCGGCGCGTGGCTGGACCAGCGCGTCAAGGAGGGCGAGCTCGACGTCTGCTTCGACGAGGACGCCCAGGGGTTCATCTACGTCCAGCCCGACCGCGGCGGCGAGCCGATCGAGCTTGCGCCCGAGCCGAGCTGGGGCCGCGTCGCCTACGTGCGCCGCTGACGCGCGGCTGGCGAAGCTAGCCCCCTGCCCCGTCCAGCAGTGAGAAGTTCTGGTGGGCGGGCGCCGGGTTGTCGTGCAGCAGCTGCGGCACGGTGACGAGCTTGTAGCCGCGCGCCCGCAGCCCGCGGATCACCTTCGGCAACGCCGCGATCGTCTGCGAGCGGTTGCCGCCGGCGTCGTGCATCAGCACGATCGTGCCCGGCTTGGCGCCGTGCAGCACGCGCTGCACGATCGTGGTGACGCCCGGCAGCTGCCAGTCGTCGGTGTCCAGCGACCACAGCACCATCAGCATGTGGTCCTTGCGCAGCAGCTGCAGCGTGGTCGCGTTCCAGTCGCCGTACGGCGGTCGGAACATGCGCGGGAACGATGCGCCGTAGCGCTCGATCCCGCGCGATTGGCGCAGCAGCTGCGCCTGCTGCTGGGCGCGTGACAGCTGCGCCATGTCGGGGTGGCTCCAGGTGTGATCGCCGATCGGGTAGCCGAGCTGCGCGATCGCCGAGGTGCCGGCGTGGAAGTACCGCAGTCCGACGCCGACCTCGAAGAACGTCGCCGCCGTGTGCATGCGGCGCAACACCCGCAGCAACCGCAGCGTGTAGGGCCCGGGGCCGTCGTCGAACGTCAGCGCCAGCTCGCGATGCTGGGTGCCGGCGTGCATCACCGCGGGCGTGTACGACAGCGTCCGGTTGATCGCGGCGCTGTCCTGCGCGCGCTGCTCGGCCGCGAACGACTGCGATCCCGTCCCCGCCAGCCGCTTGAGCTTGCCCAGGAAGCCGACCTCCTTCGATGCGACCGCCAGATGATGCGAATGGCCCCCGGCGCCGACCGCACCGACGATCAGCCCGGCGATCATCGCCACCGCCGCGATCACCGTGAGCGCCGCGGCGCGCCGGCGCCGCAGCGCCACCTGGCGCGCGCGGTCAGCCCTGCTCGGGTTCGAGGGGCGCTTGGCGGCGGGCTCTGATCGGCGGTCGTCGGTCATGTCGCTGCGCGAATGTTCGCGCACATCCCGGCAGCGCCTCCACTGCCGGGCCACTACGCTGGCGCGCAGCATGGAGCCGGCGACCTGGGTGATCATCCCCACTTATAACGAGGCGGTCAACCTGGAGCGGGTCGTCGCCGCGGCATGCACGGAGCTTGACCGGGTCGCCGCCGGCGACTACCGGATCCTCGTCGTCGACGACGGATCGCCGGACGGGACCGGCGCGATCGCCGACGTGCTCGCGGCCAACTCCACCAACATCGAGGTCCTGCACCGGCCACACAAGGGAGGGCTGGGCGCCGCCTACCTGGCCGGGTTTTCCCGTGCGCTGGCGGCGGGCGCCGAGCGGGTGATCGAGATGGACGCCGATTTCTCTCACGACCCCCGCTACCTGCCGGCGCTGCTGACCGCCTCGACCGATGCCGACCTCGTGCTCGGCTCGCGCTACGTCGCCGGCGGCGGCGTGCGCGACTGGAGTCCGTTGCGCAAGCTGATCAGCCGCGGCGGCGGCCTCTACGCACGCACGGTGCTCGGCGTCGACGTCTCGGACCTGACCGGCGGCTTCAAGTGCATCCGGCGCGAGGTGCTGGAGGCGATCGACCTGCCGAGCGTGCGCGCCCAGGGATATGTGTTCCAGATCGAGGTCACCTACCGGGCGCTGCTGGCGGGCTTCACCGTCCGCGAGATCCCGATCGTGTTCGCCGACCGCACCGCGGGAAAGTCGAAGATGTCGGCGCGGATCGCGCTGGAGGCGGTGTGGCGCGTGCCCGAGCTCAAGCGCGAGGCGGCGGCGGCCGTGCGACGATCCCAGGCGGCCTCACGCAACGGCCGTCTTGGTCTTTAACCTGACGGCAATGCGCCGTTACGCGTTCGCCGCCACCGCAGCGGGCATCCTCTAGCAAGCCTATGTCCAGCCGACGACCGTTCGAGGCCGCTCGAGACGGCGGCGCCGACGCCGCCGTCGCGCTGCTTGACGCCTCGGGGTCGGCGGTGCTGGACCCGTCGACGCCCGAGCGGGAGACCGCACCAGCGCCGGCGTCGATCCGGCTCGGTCGCGGTCGCGCACAGCGGCGGCACGCCGGCGACCCACCGGCCGAGGCCCGGCTCGTGCTGCGCGGCAGGCTGGCGATCACGGGGCTGCTCGCGACCGGCCTGCTGGTCGTGATCTCGGCCGCCAACACGCAGTCGTTCCTGCCGCTGTCGCTGCGGCCGCTGCCGCCGTCGCTGCCACTGGGCGGTGTCTTCAGCGGCGTCGTCCTCGACCTTCACGTCGCCGGCGCGATCGCGGTGCTGATCGCGATGTTCTGCTCCTACGCGATCGCCGTGAGCGTCTCCGAGCACCTGTCGCCGCGGCTCGTGATCGGCTCGATCGTGGCGCTGATCGTGCTCGTGATGCTGGGGCCACCGTTGGTCTCGACCGACGTGTTCAGCTACCAGGCGTACGCGCGGATGGGCGCGTCGTACGGGATCAACCCGTACCTGCACGGCCCATATGCGATCAACCTCGACCACGTCTTCCCGTTCGTCGGCTCCAAGTGGTCGTACACGCCGAGCGCCTACGGTCCGCTGTTCACGGTCTTCAGCTACGCGCTCGCGAAGCTGTCGATTGCCACCAGCGTCTACGTCTACAAGGCGATCGCGGGGGCCGCGGCGCTGGGGCTGGTGGCGGTCGTGTGGCGCTGCGCGGGCGAACTGCGCTGCAGCCGGACGCGGGCGGCGGCGCTCGTCGGCCTCAACCCGCTGCTGATCGTGTACGGCGTCGGCGGCGGCCACAACGACCTGCTGATGCTGCTCGCCGTCAGCGGCGCGCTGTACGCGCTCGTGCGCGGCCGCGACCGGCTCGGCGGCGTGCTCGGCGTCGCCGCGGCCGGGGTCAAGCTGACCGGCGCGCTGCTGCTGCCGTTCGCGGTCGCGGCGCGATGTCCGAAGCGGGGGTCCGACCGGCCTCGGGAGCTGTTGATCGGGATCGCGCTCGCGCTCGCGGTGATCCTCGCGCTCAGCTTCGCGGTGTTCGGCTCCGGCGGCTTCCACATCCTCGGCACGCTCAGCCAGGGCCAGAAGGAGGGCAGCTGGAACAGCATTCCCGGCTTTATCTCAAGCCGTCTGGGCCTGCACACGGTCTCGATCGTCGTGACCGGGCTGCTTGCCGCGGCGTTCACGGGCGTCTGCTGCTGGCTCTTGCGCCGCGTGTGGCGCTCGCAGATGGACTGGATCGCCGCTGCGGGCTGGGCGACGCTGGCGATGCTCGTCTCCTCCAGCTCGCTGCTGCCGTGGTACGTGGCGTGGATGCTGCCGTTCGCTGCGCTCGGGCGCGACCGCCGTCTGGCGCGGGCGTCGGTCGCGATGACGGGGATCGTGCTCGGCGTCCAGCTGCTCGGCTTCGTCCCGCACGGGTCGCCGCTCTTCTAGAACTCGTACGAACTGGTGGCCCCGTCCGCAAGTCCTGCGGCATTCGAGCGGCGTCTGGCGGCGCCGGCCGGCGTCCTCGGACCTCGATGTGCCAGAGGCACACCTTCGGCCCTGCGTCCTTGGCCGACACCACCAGCCACCAGTCTCGGTGCACGCACGGCTTACGGACGGAACCACTAGCCGTACCATGCAACCGATGAGTCAGGTCGCGACTCAGGGAGATGGCACGCGCACGCTCACGCTCGTCAGCGTCGTCGCCCCCGTCTACAACGAGGACGAGCTGATCGAGGAGTTCCACCGGCGGGTCTGTACGGCATTGGATGGGCTGCCATTCGAGCTGGTGCTCGTCGACGACGGCTCGACCGACGGCACGCCGCTGCTGCTGGACCGGATCGCGGATCGCGACCCGCGCGTCAAGGTCGTGTCGCTGTCGCGCAACTTCGGCCACCAGACCGCGTTGACCGCGGGCCTGGACCATGCCGCCGGCGACGCGGTCGTGATGCTCGACGCCGATCTCCAGGATCCGCCGGAGCTGATCACCACGATGCTCGACCACTGGCGCGCCGGCTGCGACGTCGTCTACGCGGTGCGCTCAGAGCGTGTCGGCGAGTCCCGCTTCAAGCTCAGCACCGCGCGCTGGTTCTACAGCCTGTTCGGCAAGCTCGCGCAGGTCCAGCTGCGCCACAACTCCGGCGACTTCCGGCTGCTTGACCGCCGCGCGCTCGATGCGCTGCTGGCGATGCGCGAGCGCAACCGGTTCCTGCGCGGGATGACCGTTTGGGTCGGCTACACGCAAGCCGCCGTCCCCTACCAGCGCGACGCCCGCTACGCCGGCGAGACGAAGTTCACGTTCACGAAGATGCTGCGCTTCTCGATCGACGCGATCCTCTCGTTCTCCGACCGGCCGCTGCAGCTCGCGACGCTGCTCGGCTTCTTCTTCTCGACGATCGCGTTCATCGCGATTCCGGTCGTCATCGTGTTGCGCATCCTCGGCTCCTACCTGCCGGGGTTCGGGACGATCACGATCGCGGTGCTGCTGCTCGGAGGCATTCAGCTGATCGCGCTCGGCATCATCGGCGAGTACGTCGGCCGGATCTACGACGAGGTCAAGGGACGCCCGCTGTACCTCGTGCGCGCGCGCCGCAACATGCCCGATCCCGACCCGCTGATCGACCACGTCTCCGCCCGCGCCGTCAGCGACCCCGGCGAGCTCGAGGCGGCGGACGTCAGCCGCCGGCCGGACTAGGCCCGACCGCCGGGTTCGACCGCCCGTCGGGGTGGCCGTCCCCATTGGACGCGTCGTTGCCGTCGCCGGCGCGAGCGGGCCTGGACCCGGTCTGAGATCCGCGGCCGGAATCGCCGGCGCGCTCGCCGGTACCGGCCTCGATCGCCGCGATTCGACTCGAGAGGCCGCGGATCGCCTCGGCAACCGGGTCGGGAAGGTGGACCCAGTCGGCGTCGGGCCCCTCGGGCTTGCGTCCCTCGACCCGAACCGGGTGACCGGGGTTGCCGACGACCGTCGAGTTCGGCGGCACGTCGTGGATCACGACCGTGTTGGCGCCGATCTTGGCCCCGTGGCCGATCGTGATCGGCCCAAGCATCTTCGCGCCCGACCCGACGGTGACGTTGTCCTGCACCGTCGGGTGGCGCTTGCCGGTCGCAAAGCCGGTGCCGCCGAGCGTCACCCCCTGATACAGCGTCACGTCGTCGCCGATCTCGGCGGTCTCGCCGATCACGACTCCCATCCCGTGGTCGATCACGAACCGCTCGCCGATCCGCGCCGCGGGGTGGATCTCGACCCCGGTGATCGCGCGCGACGTAAGCGCGACCACGCGCGGCAGCAACGGCACTCGCGCCTCGTACAGCGCGTGCGCGAGCCGGTGCGCGAGCAGCGCGTGCAGTCCCGGCCAGGCGACGAGGATCTCCAGTGTGCCGACGTCGCGAGCGGCCGGATCACGGGTCTTGATCGCCGCGATGTCGGAGCGGAGCTCCGCGAGGATCCGCCTGAGGGCGCCGGGGGCGGGCATCCACAGACAGGCTACTCAGGGCGCCTGTGAGCACTTGGTTAAGGCGCGAAGAACGGCGTCGAGACGTAGCGTTCGCCGGAGTCCGGCAGGATCGTCACGATCCGCGCGCCGCGCAGCTCGGAGCGCCGCGCAAGCTGCAGCGACGCGTACACCGCCGCGCCGCACGAGATCCCGGCCAGCACGCCCTCGCGTCGCGCCAGCAGCCGCGCCGTCGCCAGCGCGTCCTCGTCGTCGACGGCGATCACCTCGTCGAGCACCTCGCGGTTGAGGACCTCCGGCACGAACCCGGCGCCGATCCCCTGGATCTTGTGGGGGCCTGGCGGCCCTCCGGAGAGGACCGCGGACGTACGCGGCTCGACCGCCACAACGCGGCAGCCGGGATTGCGCTCCTTGAGCACCTCGCCGACGCCCGTGATCGTGCCGCCGGTGCCGACCCCGGCGACGAACACGTCGATGCGGCCGTCAAGCGCGTCCCACAGCTCCGGACCCGTCGTGCGGCGATGGATCTCGGGGTTGGCCGGGTTGGAGAACTGGTCGGGACAGAAGACGTCGTCGCGGTCGGCGAGCCGCCGCGCGGCATCGACGGCCTCGTTCATCCCGCCCAGCGACTCGGTCACCTGCACGGTCGCCCCGTAGAGCGACAGCAGGCTCTCGCGCTCGCGGCTCATCCCCTCCGGCAGCGTCAGGACCAGGTCGTATCCCTTGGCCGCGCACACGAACGCGAGCGCGATTCCGGTGTTGCCGCTGGTCGCCTCGACGATCGTCGTCCTGCCCGGCTCGATCCGTCCCTCGCGCTCGGCTGCCTCGATCATCGAGACACCGATCCGATCCTTGACCGAGCCGCCGGGGTTGAAGGCCTCGAGCTTTGCGAACAGCTCCACATCACGGCCGTCGGCAAGCTGCGAGAGCCGGATCATCGGGGTCCGACCGACCAGCTCGGCGATCCTGCAGGGAACCGCCACGGTCAGCGTGGGACGGTGCAGTGACGGCGCATCGCTCGGCGATGGTAGTGCCCAGGGCCGGGTGCCACCGCGCCGGGGTGATCGGGATTTGTATCGACAGGTGATCTCGATGTCGCACACCGCACCCGGAGCGCGGTCGCCATCACCCGAACGCCAGCGGACCAGCTAGATGTAATACATCGGCGCGCCCGCGGCGCGCAGCTCCTGCTCGGAGACCGACGCCACCGTCGCATCAGCCAGCACGCCGCCGGCTGCCTCGGCGGCCTGCGCGAAGATGCCGGTCGCGCCCGCGCCAAGCGGCCCGTCGAGCACCTCGACGAGCTCGAGCACGGTCACCTCGGAGGCCGGGCGAGCGAGCGTGTAGCCGCCCTTGACGCCGCGCTGGGAGCGCAGGATGCCGGCCCGCCGCAGGGTCGCGAACAGCTGCTCGAGGAACTGCACCGGGATCTCGCGGCGGCGCGCGAGCTCGGCAATCGGAACCGGCCCCGACGCCTGCAGCCGATGCAGCTCGACAAGCGCGCTCAGCGCATACGGCGACTTGCTCGTGATCGACAGCATCGGCTCAGCCGATCCTACGGCACCGATGTTTCAGCGCGCGCGTGAATCGCAGCGGCTTGCGTCGAGTCAGAGCCGGGTCAGATCCAACCGCGCTCGGTCGCGATCAGCACCGCCTGCGCGCGGTCCATCGCCCCGAGCTTGCCGTACACGTTGTGCAGGTGGGTGCGGATCGTGCTCGTCGACAGCCCCAGCTCTGACGCGATCTGCTTGTACACCATCCCCTTCGCGAGCCGCCGCAGCACGTCGATCTCGCGGCTGGACATCGGGCACGGCTCGACCTGGCGTGGGCGCGAGCCGACTGAGGGCAGCGGCAGCTCGTACATCACCGTCCGCAGGCTCGTCGGGCTGAGCTCGACGGTCCTCGCCGCCGCCAGCATCTCCGACGGGGAGATCGTGCCGCCGAGCACGTAGTGGGCGAGCATGTCGGCGAGGCGGACGAGCGCCGCCTCGTCGGTCGCGTCCTCGGCGTGGTGGCGCTCGATCACGCTCGCGATCGCTCGCGGCAACGCCCACCGGCGGGCGAGCACACCGCCGACCAGCGAGTGGTCGACTCCGAGCTCGCGCCGTTCGGCGCGGAGCCGATCCTCGGGTGTCTTGGCGTCGCCGTGGACCTGCTCGGGATACCCGGGATAGGCGTGCACGAGCACGAGCTTGCCGATGTCGTGCAGCAGTGACGTGACCATCAGCCGGTCGCGGTGGTCGTAGTTGATCTCGCGTGCGAGCCGGTCGGCGGCGCGCTGGGTCGCGATCGCGTGCAGGCGCAGGCGCTCGGGGATCCCCTGCCACACGGCCGTGCGCTCGAAGAAGTCAAACGTGCGCGCGCGGCTGGCGATCGCGTGCACGGTGTCGATCGACAGCACCTCGACGCCGGCGACGACGCTCTCGACGCGGCCGTGCAGCGGTCCGTCGACCTGGTTGGCGAGCCGCACGACGGTGACGGTCAGCGCCAGGTCGGCCTCGACAGCGGCGACGACGTCGGAAACCGAGGGCGGGCTGGACTCGAACAACCGCAGCACGCGGTTGCGCGACTCGACCAGCACGGGATAGCTCTCGAGCGCCTCGAAGGCAGTCGTCAGCCGCCTGCCGTGCCCCTCGTTATGACGCGGTGATGCGGTCGCGTAGGGATCGAGCGGGCCGCTGCTCATCGCCGGGTTACCACTCGCCAAGACTCCACCTCAACTGGCCGCCTCCATCGCTGCTTTTGTGCGAAATAGCAAGGTTTTTGCCGATCGCCCCCGTCGCAGATGTATCGGCAGAAGCGGCGCTGCGGTTTAGCCGAACACGGGTGAAACCGGTCGGCGACCGCTCACGCGCTGTCCGCCGTGGTCGCGCGGTCGATCGCGGCGTCGACGCGGGCGAGCGTCTCGTCACGCCCGAGCAGCGCGACGCTCTCGAAGATCCCGGGTGAGATGGTCTGGCCGGCGATCGCCACCCGGACCGGCTGGAACACCTTGCCCGGCTTGACGCCGCGCCGGTCGACGATGTCGCGCAGGGCGGTCTCGACATGCCCGGCGTCGAACGGGTCGACCGCCGCCAGCGCCTCGCGCGCCTGCGCGAGCGTCTCGGCGCCGCCGTCGGATCCGATCACGCGATCGAACGCGGCGGGATCGTCGACCGGACCGTCGAACAGGAACGACACCAGCGGCCAGAAGTCGGCGAGCGTCTGGATCTTCTCGCGTGAGATCTCGACCGCCTCGCGCAGGCCGCTGCGGCCGGTGAACGCCTCCAGCCTGCGGGTCAGCTCGTCGACCGAAAGCGCCCGCAGGTGGTCGCCGTCGAGGCTGCGGAGCTTTCGCTCGTCGAACACTGCCGGGCTCTTGGAGACGCGATCGAGGCGGAAGCGCTGGGCGAGCTCGGGGAGCGTGAAGAACTCCTCGTCGGCGGCGAAACCCGCGCCGAGCAGCGCGATGTAGTTGTCGACCGCCTCGGGCAGGTAGCCGGCGTCGCGCAGCTCCTGCACGGACGCGGCTCCGTGGCGTTTTGACAATTTGCGGCCGTCGGGCCCGTGCAGCAGCGGCAGGTGCGCGTACAGCGGCGCCGGCGCCCCGAGCGCCTCGAGCACGAGCAGCTGCTTGGGCGTGTTTGACAAATGGTCGGCGCCGCGCACGACATGCGAGATTTCTTCATCGAGATCGTCGATCGCGACCGCGAAGTTGTAGAGCACCGAGCCGTCGGCGCGGGCGATCACGGGATCGTCGAGGCTCACGTTGGGAAACGCCGTGTCGCCGTGGATCACGTCGTGTACGACGGTGTGGCCGTCGTCCGGGACGTGCAGGCGCACCGCGCCGTCGGGCTCGGGATCGCCACGGAAGCCGCGCTGCGCGCCGTTGGCGGTCTTGAACGCCTTGACCTCCTCGCCGGTCGCCGTCGAGTGATACGCATGCCCGGACTCGAGCAGCTGGGCCAGCGCCTCCCGGTGGCGCTCGGCGCGCTCTGACTGAAAGATCGGCCCCTCGTCCCAGTCGAGGTTCAGCCAGCGCAGCGCGTCGAAGATCTGCTCGACGTTCTCGGGCGTCGAGCGGGCACGATCGGTATCTTCGATCCGCAGCACGAGCGTGCCCGCACGGCCGTCCGGCCGGTCACCGGGCGCGTTCGCCAACAGCCAGTTGTAGAGCGCGGTGCGTGCGCCCCCGACGTGCAGCGCGCCGGTCGGTGAAGGAGCGAAGCGAAGTCTCATGGATCTGCGATGCTAATCGGCGCCCACGTCTCCCAGGCTGGTGGCCTCCCGAACGCTGTCGAGCGTGGGTCGGAGCTCGGCGCGCGCGCGATCCAGATCTTCAACCAGTCGCCCCGGATGTGGCGTCCGACCGCCTACGGCGAGGAGGACTTCCGGGCATTCTCCGACGCGATCTCCCACAGCCGGATCGGCGCGGTGCTGATCCACGCCGTCTACCTGCTCAACTGCGCAACCGAGGACGCCGAGATTCGCGACAAGTCGCATCGGTCGCTCGTGCAGTCGCTGACCGTCGGCGCCGGGATCGGCGCCGCCGGCGTCGTCCTGCACCCCGGCTCCGCAAAGCAGGGCGACGTCCCCACGGCGATCAAGCGGGCGGGCAAGGTGATCGCACGGGCGTTGTCGGAGACCGAGGGATGCGAGCTTCACCTCGAGAACACGGCCGGCGCGGGCGGCACGCTCGGCCGCTCATTCGAGGAGCTCGCGGCGTTGCTCGATGCCGCCGGAGACGACCCGCGGCTCGGGATCTGCCTGGACTCCTGCCACCTGCTCGCGTCCGGCTACGACATTCGCACGATCGACGGCCTCGCCGAGGTGCTCGACCGCTTCGACGAGGCCGTCGGCCTGCCGCGCCTGCGGTCGCTGCATCTCAATGACTCGCAGACCCCGCTCGGGTCAAACCGCGACCGCCACGCGGACATCGGCGAGGGCGAGCTCGGCGAGCGCGGCTGCGCGGTGTTCCTTTCCGAGCCGAGATTCGAGAGACTTCCGTGCGTGCTGGAGACCAAGGGGCCGAATCGCGAGGGTCCGACGAAGGCCGAGCTTGCGCTGTGCGCGACGTTGCGCAAGCGCGGCAAGGCGGCGCGACGGCGGACGAACGCCGGCGGGCGCCGGCGCCCTAACGGTCACGGACGGGCAGGGGCGACATGAGCGGCAAGATCCGTCCCGGCGACGCGCTCGTGGTGTTCGGGATCACGGGGGATCTCGCCAAACGGATGACGCTGCGCTCGCTGTACCGGCTCGACGCGCGCGGGCTGCTGGACTGCCCGGTGATCGGCGTCGCCGTCGACGACTGGACCGACGACAAGCTGCGCCAGCACGCCCACGACGTGATCGTGGGCGACGGCGAGCAGATCGACGAACGGGTGTTCAAGCGGTTCGCCGCCCGCCTGAGTTATGTGTCCGGCGACTTCAACGACCAGCAGACCTACGCGCGCGTCGCCGACGCGCTCGGCGACGCGTCCAACCCGGTGTTCTACCTGGAGATCCCGCCGTCGCTGTTCGCGACGGTCGTCGAGGGGCTGGCGAAGGCGGGGCTGACCGAGCCCGACCGCCGGGTCGTGATCGAGAAACCGTTCGGCCATGACCTCCGATCCGCGCGGCAGCTGGCGGCCGAGCTGCACCAGCACCTGCGCGAGCCGCAGATCTATCGGATCGACCACTTCCTCGGCAAGATGGGCCTCGAGGAGGTGCTGTACCTGCGGTTCGCGAACTCGATGCTCGAGCCGGTCTGGAACCGCATCTCGGTCTCGTCTGTGCAGATCACGATGGCTGAGAGCCTCGGCGTCTCGGACCGCGGCCGCTTCTACGACCCGGTCGGGGCGCTGCGCGATGTCGTCGTCAACCACCTGCTGCAGGTGGTCGCGGCGATCGCGATGGAGGCTCCGTCCAGTCCCGATCCCGACAAGCAGAAGGACATCAAGCGCGCCGTGCTGGAGGCGATCCGCGACGCCGATCCCGAGCGCTGCGTCCGCGGCCAGTACGACGGCTACCGCTCGATCGACGGGGTCGCCTCCGACTCGGACACCGAGACGTACGTGGCGTTGGGACTGGAGATCGACAACTGGCGCTGGTCCGGCGTCCCGTTTGTGATCCGCACCGGCAAACGGCTGCCGGTGCGCCAGACCGAGGTACGGCTGGTGATGCGCCACCCGCCGCAGCTGCCGTTCATCCGCGCCTCGTCGCGCCGCCGTCCCGAGCCCAACGAGGTCGTGGTCCGGATCGACCCCCAGACCGGGGTGCGGATCGCGCTCGACGCGCTGCGCGC
This sequence comes from Solirubrobacteraceae bacterium, assembly GCA_036273655.1. GTDB lineage: Bacteria > Actinomycetota > Thermoleophilia > Solirubrobacterales > Solirubrobacteraceae > Palsa-465. Next base: position 24,299 of record DASUHF010000059.1, read on the forward strand.
CGACCGCTCCGGCCCGTCCGAGGTCGACTTCGACCTCCTGTTCGCCGAGCACGGCGGGGAGGGCGCCTCACCCTACGAGGTGCTGCTGTCCGCGGCGCTCGCCGGTGACGCCAGCCACTTCACCCGCCAGGACAACATCGAGGAGTGCTGGCGCGTCGTGCAGCCGCTCCTCAACGATCCGCCGAAGGCGATCGTGTACCCGCAGGGCTCGTGGGGCCCGCCCGAGGCCGGCCGGCTGACCCAGGAGTGCGGCGGCTGGCGCCAACCGTGGCTCCCGGACTGAGCCCTACGCCGCGACGCCGGTCTGCGGCGACGTGATCAGCGCCGGCCCGAGCAGCTGGTCGAGCTGCGCCCGCAGGCCGGCGGTGCGGCTGACGCGGTAGTCGGGGCCGAGCTTCAGCCGGCGGCGACCGGTCGAGGTCGCCAGCTCGATCACGACCTCGGCGTCGCCGGGCGAGCCGACGAGCAGGTCCTTGAGGTCGGCCAGCGCCGTCGCCGGCAGCGCGGTCGCGTCGACGCACAGCCGCAGCGGCGCCGGCGGCGGCGGTGGCTTGGCCGCCTCCTCGCGTGCCCTGGCGACCTCCTCGGGCTTGGGCTCGAAGCGCTCGACCTGCTGCGCGAGCACGACCGACTTGTTGGCGTCCTTGTGGTCGACCTTGCCGCGCACGAGCACGACGGTGTCGACCGCCAGCGCCGGCTGCGCCGTCTCCAGCACGCTGCCGAACACGACAAGCTCGACCGACTCCTCGAGGTCGGAGACGGTCGCGAACGCCATCATGTCGCCCTTCTTGGTCTTGATCTTCTTGAACTGCTGGACGATCCCGCCGATCGTCACCCAGTCCTGATCCTTGCGGCTCGCGATCTCGCCGATCGCGCAATCGACCCTCTTGCGCAGCGCCGGGCCGAGCTCCTTGAGCGGATGCGCGGAGATGAACAGGCCGAGCGACTCTTTCTCGGCGACGAGCAGCTCGGACTGGTCGAACTCCTCGGCCGGGATCGGCGCGTGGTGGGCGCCGAAGGCTGCCGTGGCGCCGTTGAACTGGTCGTCGTCCGGCCCGTCGACCACCGCCAGGTCGAAGATCGAGCCCTGGCCGATCAGCGCGTCCTGCTGGGACTTGGCGCCCGCCGCCTGGGCCTGCTCGAGCACCGACAGCATCCCCTTGCGGCTGTCGCCGGTGGAGCCGAACGCGCCACACTTGATCAGGGCCTCGATCGCCTTCTTGTTGACCGCGCGGTTGTCGACCCGCTCGCAGAAGTCGAACAGGCTCGTGAACGGCCGCGGCGGTCCGCTCCCCGCGCCGCCGGGGCCGTCCTGCGTTGCGCCTGTCGCGCCGCCGGCGCCGTTGGGCGCCGCCGCGCCCGACACGCCGCCGGCTCCGTCCTGCGGGGCCGCGCCAGGACCGTCCCCACGCGCCGCCTTGATCGCCTCGACGGCCTGGTACCCGACGCCCTTGACCGCATCCAACCCGAAGCGGATGTTGCCGTCGACGACGACGAACTCGTGGTCTGAGAGGTTGACGTCGGGCGGCAGGATCTCGATCCCCATCTGCTCGGCCTGGGCGACGAAGAACGGGACGCGGTCCTTGGTGTCCATCACCGACGAGATCAGCGCCGCCATGAACTCGGCTGGGTAGTTGGCCTTCAGCCACGCGGTCCGGTAGGCGATCAGCGCGTAGCAAGCAGAGTGGGACTTGTTGAACGAGTAGTCGGCCGACCGCTCGTTCGTCGTCCACAGCCACTCGATCACCGACTCGCTCGTGCCCGACGCGCGGCAGCCCGCGAAGAACTCGGGCTTGAGCTTGGCCATCGCCTCGCGGTTCTTCTTGCCGATCGCCTTGCGCAGGTCGTCGGCCTTGGCGCCCGAGAACCCCGCGATCTCCTTGGAGATCTGCATCGCCTGCTCCTGGTAGACGATCACTCCGAACGTCGACTCGAGGATCGGCCTCAGCCGCTCGTCCGGATAGGTGACGCTGTCGGGGTCACGGATCGAGCGGGTGTAGGTGGGAATGTTCTCCATCGGGCCCGGCCGGTACAGCGCATTGAGCGCGATCAGGTGCTCGAACTCCGTCGGGCGGACCCGGCGCAGCGTCTCGCGCATCCCCTCGGACTCGAACTGGAACACGCCGACCGAGTCGCCCTCGGCCATCATCTCGTACGTCTTGGCGTCGTCGAGCGGCAGCGTCGTCATGTCCGGCCGTTCGCCGGTCGAGCGCTCGATGATGTCCAGGGCATCCTCGATCACGTCGAGGTTGCGCAGCCCGAGGAAGTCCATCTTCAGCAGTCCGAGCGCCTCGACCGGCTTCATCGAGAACTGCGTGACGGTCCGGTACACCTTCTCGCCGTCGTCGTCGGTGCCCGCCTCGGCGATCTGAAGCGGCAGGATGTCGGTCAGGTCGCGGTCGGAGATCACGACCGCGGCCGCGTGGATCGACGAGTTGCGGACGATTCCCTCCAGCCCCTGCGCCACGTCGACGATCTGCTTGGCGACGCCGTCGCGATCGACCTCGGCGCGCAACGGCGTGCCCGCCTCGAGGCAGTCCTTGAACTTCGGCGCGCGGCCCTGCTCCGGGTCCGGGATCAGCTTCGCGAGCCGGTCGCCGGTGCCGTAGTCATGGCCGAGCACGCGCGCAGCGTCACGCGTGGCCGCACGCGGGAACATCTTGCCGAACGTGATGATCTGTGCGACCGCGGCCTTGCCGTACTTCTCGGTGACGTACCGGATCACCTGCTCGCGCCCGCGCACCGAGAAGTCCATGTCGATGTCGGGCATCGATACGCGCTCGGGGTTCAAAAACCGCTCGAACAGCAGGTCGTAGCGCAGCGGGTCGACATCGGTGATCTCCAGGCAGAACGCGACGAGCGAGCCGGCCGCCGAGCCGCGTCCCGGGCCGACCGCGATGCCGGCGTCTTTGGCGTACTTGACGAAGTCCCAGACGATCAGGAAGTAGGCGTTGAAGCCCATCCGGTCGATCACCCCAAGCTCGTACTCGGCGCGCTCGCGCGCCTCGGCGGGGACCGGGTCGCCGTAGCGCTCCTTCAGCCCTGCTTCCACGAGCGTCCGCAGGTACGTCCCCTCGTCGGAGCCGTCCGGCGTCTGGAAGCGCGGGATCAGCTGGCGGTCGAGCTCGAGCTCGACGTTGCAGCGGTCGGCGATCTCGATCGTCGATGCGAGTGCCTCGGGCCACTGCGCGAAGTCGCGGGCCATCTCCTCGGTCGACTTCAGATAGAACTCGTTGGTCTCGAACCGCAGCTTCGGCTCGGCCAGCGTCGACTTCGTCTGCACGCACAGCAGCGCCGCGTGGTGGTCGTAGTCCTCTCGCCGTAGGTAGTGGACGTCGCCGGTTCCGACCAGCGGCCGCTTGAGCTCGGCCGCGATCCGCACGATCTCCTCGTTGCAGCGGTCCTGGATCGCCAGCCCGTTGCGCTGCACCTCGAAGTACACGTTGTCGGCGCCGACCGCCTCGATCAGCTCCTGAGCGTGTGCGCGCGCGAGATCGCCCCGCTCGGCGATCAGGTGCTGGCAGAAGCGCGACGCCAGGCATCCCGTCAGCGCGATCAGGCCCTCGCCGTGCGCGGCCAGCTGCGCCATGTCGACCGACGGCTTGCCGCGCTGGTAGCCCTCGAGGAATCCGGCCGACGAGAGCTTGACGAGGTTGCGGTAGCCGACCGCGTTCTCCGCCAGCAGCGTCAGGTGAAAGCGCTCGAGCTTGCCCGGTCCGCGCGTCAGATGGTCGTCGACGATGTACGCCTCGCAGCCGAGGATCGGCTTGATCTGATGCGTCTTGCAAGCGGTGAACAGCTCGACCGAGCCGTTCATCACGCCGTGGTCGGTGAGCCCCAGCGCGGGCTGCCCGAACTCGGCCGCGCGGGCCGCGAGTGCGTCGATCTTGCACGCGCCGTCCAACAGCGAGTACTCGGAATGGACGTGGAGATGCGCGCAGTCGGAGCTCATCGGCCGGGTTATGAAGAGTAGGCGCCGGAGCGGACGCCAAGGCGTCGCGCGAGCCGCCCCGCGGCGAGCTTTATCCGCTCTGTGCGCGTTTGATCCAGCCCTGCAGCTGCGTCAGCGGCGCGGCGTCGCCGCGCACCTCGACGCCGGCGGCACCGGGGCCGATCGCACCGGCCAGCAGCGACGCGAGATCCTGGCCCGAGCACGAGATCGCGGTCGCGATCGGCCCGGCCGGCTCCGTCGCCGTGACCTCGGGGCGGCGGCCGCCCGAGAACCGCAGGTAGCTCGCCGGCGCGTCGCCGTCTCGATGGCTGAGGGCGAAGTATGCGCCGCGGGTCCACTCCGGCCGAACGATCGCCGCGACCAGCGACAGCATCGTCGTCGAGTCGCTCAGCATCCCGCCCTCGACGAGCGCCGGCAGGTCGAGCGGCAGCGACAGCAGCGCCTCGAGCGCGGCGAGTCCGTCGCGGTCGCCGCGCACACGCGCGACGCCGAATCCGAGCCGTCGTCGCAGGCGGCCGGCGACGAGCAGCCTGGCCAACCGATCGGGACCGCCGACAACGTGGAAGGCGACCTGCTCGGGCGGCCGTGCGGTGGTCTCGGCGACGACTTCGGTGCCGGTCTCGCTCGACGTGACCTGGATGCAGCCGGCGGCCGGTCCGAGCACCAGGTCGAACGCGATCGGGCGCGGGTGGACGATTCGTTCCATTCCCAGCAGCGAGATCGCGAGCCGGCCGGCGAGCGCGGGATCGCGCCGGCACAGCGTCCGGAACGCGCCTGCGAGCGTCGCCGGGACCGCGGGCGCGGCCGGCTGCTCGAGCGGCTGCGTGTTGGCGCGCAGACGTGCGAGCGCGTCGGCGAGCCGTTCGCTGCGCACCGGGTCGGCGTCGGTGGGCGAGGCGGCGGCGTGCTCCGCGTCGGGCGCGGGCGCGCGTAGCTGCGCCAGCGAGTCGCGTAGTGCGCCGATCTCTCGCTGGGCTTCCTCTGCGTCGGCGGGCTCGCGCTGCGCGCGGAGCTCGTGCAGCTCGCGCTCGAGCGCGGCCACGTGCTCTTCGGCGGCCTCGCGCCGCGTCCTCTCGCCGGCGACGAGCTCTGCGAGCCGCTCGAGCTCGGCGCGGATCTCGCGCAACGTCTCGGCGGTCCGCTGCGACGCGATCGTACGGGCGGACAGCCGTGTCTCGGCGTCGACGACCCGTGCGCGCAGGCCCGCCTCGGCGGTCGCGCGCATCGCCAGCTCCGCGCGCAGCGCGCTGACCAGCTCGGGGGTGCCCGGCCCGGCGGTTGTAGCCGGCGCAGTGGGCGGGGCCGTCGCGCCCGGTGCGGTGGGCGTGGCCGGCGTGCCCGGTGCGGTGGGCATGGCCGGCGTGCCCGGCGCCCTGGACGTCCCCGATCCGACGCTGACCGCCGCCGCAGCGGGCGATGCGGTGTGTTCGCCCGTCACGCGTGCACCGACCGTCGCCCCCGCGCGCGGGGGCGGGCTCAGCGCCCGCTCGAGCTCGAGCCGAACGCTGTGCGGATCGACGGCCTCGCTCAGGGTCGACTCGTCAGAATGGCGCGGCGGCTCGTGCCTCGGGACCGCGACCAGCCGCGGCCGATCCTGCGGGCCGCGATCCTCGGTCCGGCCCGTCCGGTTTTCGTCCCCGGCGTCCATTCGAGGCGGCCCTGACCCCGGGCTCTCCGGCAACTCGGCCATCGCATCACACGGTACGGCCTCGCACGGACGGACACGCTGCGGAAAGTCTCGCTATTTGCCTTATCTGCGGAGGCCGTCGCAGACTCCCAACCCGACGCCCGGCGTATTCAGACCAGCCTCTTCGATCGTCGGATCGCGTCATTCGACGCTCGGCCCGCGCAGCTGCGCGGTCAACGCCCGCGCCTCCTCGAGCAGTTGCTGCGCGTCCCCGAGGTCGTCGCCGCCGCTCGACCGCTCGCGCGCGATAGCGACCTCGGACCCGAGCCGCGCCAGCTCCGATCGCAGGCCACCCGCCTCGGCGATCGCCGCGTCACGGGAGATCTGGGCGGCGGCGAGCTGCTCACGCAGCGACGATGCCTCCTGGGCGCGCAGCCGCTCGGACTCAAGCGCCACCGTCAGCCGCTCGTTCATCGCCGCCAGCCACTCGCGCGTCTCCGCCAACTCGGCCTGCCGGTCTCGTGCTGCGGCCACATCTGCCCGGGCCTGCGCGAGTTCCGCCTCGTATCGCTCGCGCGTCTGCGCGAGCTCTGCCTCGGATCGCTCGTGCGCCTGAGCGAGCTCTGCCTCGTATCGCTCGCGCGCCTGCGCGAGCTCTGCCTCGGATCGTTGGCGGGCTTCACCGAGGCGCCGGTCGAACTCCGCCTGCTGCTCGGCGACGGCGTCGGTGAGCCGCCCCAGCTCGGCCCGCAGCTCGGCATGGGTGGCCTCGAGCTCGGCCTGCGAGGAACTGCGTGCGGCGAGCTCCGACCGCGCCCGCTCGAGCGCTACCCCGAGTGCCGTCTCTCGCTCGGCATGCTGTGAGAGCTCGGCGTGCAGCGCCGCGACCGTATCCCTGATCAGCACGTCCGCGAGCGGCCCGGCGCGGCCCGCTTGAACACCCCTGGCCGCGACCGCCGTCGCGCTGGGCGCGGACTCGAGCCCGGGCGCCGGCCCAGGCGCCTCGGACTCGAACCCGGACGCGGGCGCGCTCGGCTCGCTGCCGGGCACGGGCTCGTCGGCACGCCGCTTCGTCCCCACCGGCGGCACCGGCACCGACGCGGAGCCGACCCAGATCGACGCCTGGCCGTATTCGACCGGGACCGCCCAGTCAGGGACGGCGAAGCAAGCCTCCCACCTGCCGGGTGCCCGATCGCCCTGACCGTCGCGCCGGGCGGCGAAGCGGTGTCGCCGTCCGTGCAGGTCGATCACCAGCAGCGGGTCGAGCTCGGCTTCGGTCGCGGCCGCCAGCCGGTGCCCGGCGAGCCGCACCATCACGCTGTCGCCGCCGCCGCGCGAGCGCTCGACGCGGTCGATCACGATCGGGCTGTGGGCGCGTGAGTCGCTCATCGCTCAAAACAAGGGCTGCCCGCCACCGACCGCCGCGCGGTCGCCGCATGGCGCAGGGTTCGCCGCGCCAATGGGCGATCCCTGCCCGTCACCGGTCCGCGCACGTTCGCTCGCAGCGGTGCTCTACGACTGCTGCCGGTTGCTCGCCTGCCGCGCCGCGACGACGCCGCCGGCGACGACCGCGACGCCGAGACCGGCGAGCGCCGCCTTCGCCGCGACGCCCGAGTACCGCCTGCGGATGTACCACTTGCCGCCCTGCCAGACCACGAAGCCGAGAAGCTTGTATCCCATCCGTCGATCCTACCGGGGCATGCACGGATGCTCGGCGCACGGTCGATCATCCCGCCGGCGCACAGCCGAGCGCGGCCGCGACAGCCGGGCCTCAGCCGAACGCGGCCGTGACCGCCGTGCGCCGATCCGCCGCGGCGAGCCGCTCGAACGTCTCGGCGAACTCCCTGCGCGCGGCGAGCTCATCGTCGCGCAGCCTCGCCACCAGCGCGCCCATCGCCAGGCACGCGGCGTCGCCGCGGGGCCGAGGCGCGACCTCGCCCGTCAGCGACCGGACCATCGCGATCTGCACCTCCCGGTCCTGGTGGCGGCCGAGCAGCTCCTGCAGGCCCTTGAGCGAGTCGATCAGGGGGCCCACGACCTCGTCGTCGAACAGCTGGGCGCCGAACAGTTCGAGCAGGTAGCGCAGCTCCTTGCCCTTCTTGCGCAGCTCATGGAACTCCTCGGCGGCGCTCGCCTCCCCGATCTTGGAGCCCATCGAGATGATCCTGCGGTAGACCCTGGCGATCCGCCGGCCACACAGCTCGCCGATCGTGTCGGTCGCGCGCGGGCGGTCCTCGAGCGGCAGCTCGAGCAGCGACTCGAGCAATCGCTCCCAGTCGTGCAGCAGCTCCGCCGTGCGCTGCGAGCGCAGCGAGTGCTCGACGTCCGCCCGCGCCGCCAGCCGGCGCTCGATCAACACCACACGCAGTGGCTCGAGGTCCGCGCGCATCCCGTCCGCGAGCAGCCTCGCGAGCGATTCGAACTCGTCGACGGACACGTCGAGGTCACGGGCCGGACCGGTGGCGCGCTGCAGCCAGCGGAAGTCGGCGCGGAACCCGGGCAGATCGAGGGCCGGGAACACGCCCTTGAACTGACGCTGGACGGTGCGCGACCGGCGCACCGCGATCCGTAGCTGGTGCAGGTATTCGATGTCATGGCCGGCGATGGCGCCGTCGAGGTTCTCGACGACGACCGCCAGCAGCCGGCGCAGCACCGCGGCGACCGCGGCGTCGGCGCGCTGGTGGCGGTCGAGCCGGACCTCGACCTTTGCCTTCTGCACCGCGCCCATCGCGACGCTCACTCCATCAGGTGCGCCAGACGGCTGACCGCCTCGTCGATCTCGGCCTCGCCGACGATCAGCGGCGGCTCCAGCCGGATCGTCGCCGGGCCGGTGGCGTTGACGACGAGCCGCTGCTCGGCCAGCGCCCGCTGGGCCAGCGATGTTGCCGACACGCTCGGCACGAGATCGACCCCGACCATCAGCCCGCGGCCGCGGACCGCCGCCACCGCCGGGAGCTCGGCGACGGCGGCGCGCAGGCGCTCCCCAAGCGTCCGCACCGATGCCAGGAGCTCGGGCTCCGAGCAGATCGCAATGGCCTCCAGCGCCGCGGCACAGACCAGCGGTCCACCCGCGAACGTCGAGCCGTGATCACCCGGCTGCAGCACGTCGGCAAGCCGCTCGCCGGTGACGAGCGCGCCGATCGGCAGACCGCCGCCGAGCGCCTTCGCGCTCGTCAGCGCGTCGGGGACGACGGGCGTCTGCTCGTACGCCCATAAGGTGCCGGTGCGGCCCATCCCGGTCTGGATCTCGTCGAAGATCAGCGCCGCCCCGGTGCGGTCACAGGCCTCGCGTGCGGCGACCAGCAGCTCGTCTGACAGCACGTGGATGCCGGTCTCCCCCTGGATCGGCTCGAGCAGCACCGCCGCGGTGTTCTCGTCGATCGCTTCATCGAGCGCCGCCGGGTCCTTGGCGATTGTCTGAAATCCCGGCACCAGCGGCGCGAACGGCGCCTGCTTGGACTCCTGCGGCGTCGCCGACAGCGAGCCGTAGGTCCGTCCGTGGAATGCCTCCTCGAGCACGAGAACGTTGCCGCCGGGACGCGCCCGGCGCGCGAGCTTGATCGCGGCCTCGTTGGCCTCGGTCCCCGAGTTGCACAAAAACACCTTGCCGCCGAGCGAGCTACGGGCCAGCGCCGCCGACAGCCGCATCGCGCCGGCGGTGTAGTAGAGGTTGGTCGCGTGGGTCAGCCGGCCCGCCTGCTCCCGCACGGCCGCCACCACACGCGGATGGCAGTGCCCGACGTTGAGCACCGAGATTCCCGCGAGGAAGTCCAGGTACTCGTTGCCGTCCTCGTCGAACAGCCGCGCACCCTCGCCGCGCACGAACTGGACCGGGTTGCGCGCGTACGTGCCGATCACGTGGTCGCGCTCGAGCGCCTGCAGCTCGGGCAGCTTCATCGCACCGTCGCCGTTGGAGCGCGTCATCGCGCGTCCCTGCGGATCATCGTGCCCTGCCCGGTGTCGGTGAACAGCTCCACCAGCAGCGAGTGCGGCACGCGCCCGTCGACGATCACGGCAGTCTCGACGCCGCCCTCGACGCCCGCCAGGCACGCCTGCAGCTTCGGGCGCATGCCGCCCGCGACCGCGCCGAGCCCGGCGCGCAGCTCGGACGCCGACGCCTCCGCGATCAGGCTGCCGGCGTCTGCGGGGTCACGCAGCCACCCGGAGACGTCGGTCAGGAACATCACCTTGTAGGCGCCGAGCGCGACCGCAACCGCCGCGGCCGCCGTGTCGGCGTTGACGTTGTAGGAGTTGCCCTGCTCGTCGACACCGACGCTCGCGACGACCGGGATGTAGTCCTGGGCGACGTGCGTGAGCACGCCGGTGTCGACCTCGTCGATGTGGCCGACGAAGCCGATGTCGCGCCCCGACGGCGACGGCTGCCGCGAGCAGCGAAACAGCTGCCCGTCGTCGCCCGAGAGCCCGACCGCGCGCTGACCGTGGCGGTTGATGAGCTGCACGATGTCCTTGTTGACCTTGCCGACGAGCACCATCTTCGCGACCTCGACGGTCGCGGCGTCGGACACCCGCAGGCCGTCGACGAACTCGACCGGGAGGTCCAGCCGCTCCATGTAGGAGGTGATCTCGGGGCCGCCGCCGTGCACGATCACGGGATTGATGCCGACGTACTTGATCAGCGCGACGTCGCGCGCGAACTCCTCCTTCAGCGTCGCGTCGGTCATCGCCGCGCCGCCGTACTTGATCACGATCGTGCGTCCGTAGAACTCGCGGATGTAGGGCAGCGCCTCCAGCAGCGTGCCGACGTCGTGTCCGGACACGTCGCCCTGGCCCGCTCCGGGCACGTCGCCGTCGCCGGTCGCGGTCACGTCGTGTACTCGGCGTTGATCGTCACGTACTCGTGGCCGAGGTCTGAGAAGTAGACCTCCGCCTCGGCCCCCTCGCCCATCAGCCCGATCTCGTACTCGACCTCGTCGCCGGCGACGGCGGCCGCCAGCGCATGCGCGTCGTGGGGCACGAACGAGCCGGCCGAGCACAGCTGAATCCCCTCGATCGAGATGTCGAGCGCGAGCGGCGCCGTGTCCGGCATCGCAGCGCCGGCGGCCTGCGCGATCCGTCCCCAGTTCGGGTCGCCGCCATACAGCGCGGCCTTGACCAGCGGCGAATTGGCGACCGCCCGCGCGACCCGCTGCACGGTCCGCTCCTCGCCGCCTCTGACGACCACCCGGCCGGTGCGGCGGGCGCCCTCGCCGTCGCGCACGACGAGCAGCGCCAGCTGTCGCGTGATGGCGTCGATCGCCTCGCCGAGCCGCAGCTCGTCCTCTGACTCAGGCTCGACGACGACTCCGGACGCGCCCGAGGCCTGGAGGATCACCGTGTCGGAGGTCGACAGCTGGCCGTCGACCGAGATGCGGTCAAACGACCGTTTCACGCACACGCTCAGCAGCAGCTCGCAGGTCTCGGCCGACAGTGCCGCGTCGGTCTGCACGAAGCAGAGCAGCGTCGCGAAGTCGGGCGAGATCATCCCGGCGCCCTTTGCCTGCGCGGTGATCGTGACGGGCCCCGACGGCAGCGCCACGCGGACGCGGGCGCGTTTCTCGAACGCGTCGGTGGTCTGGATCGCGTCCGAGAACGGGCGGTCGCCGTCGGGCGCGAGCGCCATCGCGGCGGCATCGATGCCTGCGCTCACGCGCTCCATCGGCAGCGGTACGCCGATCACGCCGGTCGACGCGACCGCCACCGATTCCGGTGCGACGCCGGCCGCCTCGGCCGCCCGGCGCTGCATCTCCAGCGCGTCGTCGTAGCCGCCCGAACCGGTGGCGGCGTTGGCGTTGCCGGAGTTGACGACGACGGCGGCGATCGAGTCCAGCTCGCAACGCTCGCGGCAGACGAGCACCGGCGCCGACTGCGTGCCCGAGCGGGTGAACATGGCGTGGCTGGTGACGCCGGGCGCGTCGCAGACGAGCAGGCCGACGTCGGGGTCGCCGCTGGGCTTGATGTCGGCGGCGACGCCCGCGGCACGGAAGCCCTCGGGCAGGCCGCCGGCGTCGGCGTCGAGCTCGGTGACGTGGTCGAGCGCGGCGACCCAGCGGCTCGCAAAGAACGGGCTCACGAGATCCCCTCTCCCTCGGGCAGGCCGAGCATCAGGTTCAGGTTCTGCACGGCCTGGGAGGCGGCGCCCTTCCAGAGGTTGTCGATCACGCCGAACACGATCACGCGGCCGGTGCGCTCATCATCGTTGACCGAGATCCGGCAGATGTTGGTGTCGCGCACGTCGCGCACACCGGGCATCGCGTCGGTGAGCTCGACGAACGGCTCGCGCGCGTACGCGGACGCGTACACCTCACGGATCTGCTCGATCGAAATAGTCCGCTTATTGGGCCCCCCACACGGGGGGAGAGTCACGTAGCAGCTCACAAGCTCCCCCTGGTCGAGCGGGATCAGATGCGGGGTGAACGTCAACTTGAGGTCGAGCCCGAGCAGAATTGACAATTCTTGCTCGATCTCCGGTGTGTGCCGATGACGCGGCACGCCATACGGGCTCAGGTTCTCGTCGACGGTTACGAAGTGCGTCTTCTCGGTCGCCGCGCGGCCGGCGCCGGACACCCCGGATTTCGCATCGATCACCACGTCGGAGATCAGCCCCGCGCGCGCCAGCGGCGCCAGCGACAGGATCGCCGCCGTCGGGTAGCAGCCCGGATTGGCAACGAGCTGGGCGTCGCGCAGTTGCTCGCGATACAGCTCGGGCAGGCCGTAGACGGCGTCGGCGATCAGCTCGGGGTTCGGGTGCTCGCGGTACCACTCGGCGTATACGGCCGGGTCCCGGAGGCGAAAGTCGGCGCTCAGATCCACGACCCGCACCCCCCGTGTGACCAGCTCAGACACCACCTCGGCGGCGGCACCGTGCGGGTAGGCGACGATCGCGGCGTCGACATCGGCATGAACGTCGAGATCGAGCTCCTCGAGCTCCAACCCGACCCGATAACGGGGATACAGATCCGAAAGCCGCCGGCCGACGTCGCCGCCGCGCGCGGTCACGTGTCGCAGCGCAAGCGACGGATGGCGCTCCACAAGCGCGGCGCTGAGCGCGCCCGCGTAGCCCGTCGCCCCGAACACGGCCACGCTACGCATCACGGACCCTCCCCGACAGCTCCTCGGTCAACGCCTTGGCGATTCGCTGCCGCCGGCCCGCGACCTCCTCGTCGGTCAGCGTCCGATCCGGCGCGCGGTAATGCAGCCGCAGCGCCAGCGACACGTTGCCGGCGCCGATCCGCTCGGGGTCGCGGTAGACGTCGAACACCTCGGCGTCGGTCAGCAGCGGCCCGGCGGCCCTCCGCGCGACCGCGATCACCTCGTCGGCCCGCACGGCGTCGCCGACGATCACCGCGAGGTCCTCCCGAACCTCGGGGAAGCTCGTCACGTCGGCGTACACCGGCGTGCTCAAGAACGCCTCGGCGACGTCGAGATCCAGCTCGAACGCCGCGACCGGCTCGTCGATGTCCCACAGCCCCGCCACCTCGGGGTGCAGCTCGCCGATCCACCCCGCGGGCCGGCCGCCGATCACGATCTGGCCGCAGCGGCCGGGGTGCAGGAACGTCTCCGGGTCGCCGGGCTCGGCGACCGCCCACGGGACCCGAATCGCGTCGAGCATGCCCGCCAGCGCCCCCTTGGCGGCGAAGAAGTCGGCCGCGCGCGGCTCGGGGTCGCGCCACGTCGCGGCGCGCACCGGTCCGAGCAGCACGGCCGCGACGTGGTAGGGCTCGGCCGGCGGATGGTCGGCGGCGGCGTCCGGCGCCAAGTACACGGCGCCGGCCTCGAACAGTCGGACCGCCTGCGCGCCACGGGAGCGGTTCAGGCGCGTCACCTCCAGCAGCGACCCGAGCAGCGTCGTGCGCAGCTGCGCCTGCTCGGCCGACAACGGGTTCTGCAGCTCGACGACCGGCCGCTCGGCGATCCGCAACCGCTGTGCGCGCTCCGAGCTCTCAAAGCTCCAGCCGACGATCTCGTGCAGGCCCTGGGCACACAGCGCGTCGCCGGCCGCGCGACGCAACCGCTGGCGTGCGGTCAGCCGCCCCGCCGCGCCGTGGCGTGAGGGCAATGTCGCCGGCAGATCGTCGAGCGCGCCGAGCCGCGACACCTCCTCGATCAGATCGGCCTCGCGAGTCACGTCGGTGCGCCGGAACGCGGGCACCGTCGCGTCCAGTCCATCGTCCGCGTCGGCGACGTCGAACTCGAGCGCGGTCAGGATCTCCGCGCAGCGCTGACGACCGACCTCGACGCCGAGCAGCCCCCGCACCCGAGCATCCCGCAACCTGATCGTCCGCAGCTCGGGCCCTGGTCCGCCGATGTCGATCGTCCCAGGCGCCACGCGCGCACCGCACACCTCGATCATCAACTGCGTGGCGAGCACGAGCGCCTCGAGCGCCTGCTCGGGCTGCAGCTGCTTCTCGAAGCGCGTCGAGGCCTCCGACCGCAGGCCGAGCTGCAGCGACGTGCGGTGGATGTTGGCGCCGAACCAGTTGGCGGCCTCCATCAGCACTCGCGTGGTGCCGTCGTGAACTTCCGAGCGGGCGCCGCCCATCACGCCGGCGATCGAGGTCGGACCGTCGGCGTCGGCGATCAGCACCATCTCCGCATCAAGCGTGCGCGCCTGGTCGTCGAGCGTCGTGATCTGCTCGCCGTCGCAAGCGCGGCGAACCGTCAGCCGGCCGCCGGCGACGCGGTCGAGGTCGAACGCGTGCACCGGGCTTCCCGATAGCAGCATCACGTAGTTGGAGATGTCGACGACGTTGGAGATCGGCCGCTGACCGGCCGCCATCAGCCGTGCCTTCAGCCACGCGGGCGACTCGCCGATCGTCACGTCCTCGAACACGCGGGCGGTGAAGCGCGGGCACAGGTCCGGACACTCGACGGTCACCGACGCGCCGCCGACGTCGCCGTCGGATCCGGGGTCCTCGCGCCACGGCGGCGGCGCAAGCGGCGCGCCCGTGGCGGCGTGCACTTCGCGCGCGACCCCGTAGATGCCCAGGCAGTCGGGCCGGTTCGGGGTGATCTCGAGCGTCAGCACGTCGGTTGAGATCGGCAGCACCTCGGCCAGCGGCGTACCAGCGGCGAGCGCGTCGTCGAGCACCATGATCCCGTCGTGGTCGGTGCCGATCGCGACCTCGTCCTCGGCGAGGATCATCCCGTGCGACCGCTGACCGCGAAGCTTGGCGACCTTCAGCGTCGAACCGTCGGGCATCACCGAACCGGGCTTGGCGACGGCGACCGTCTGTCCCGTTGCCACGTTCGGCGCACCGCACACGATCTGCGACGGCTCGGCGCCGTCGCCCGTATCGACCTGGCAGACGCGCAAGCGGTCGGCGTCGGGGTGCTGGACCGCCTCCACCACCTTGCCGACGACGAAGTGCTGAAGCTCGCCGACGCCGTGGTGCTCGACCCGCTCGACCTCGGTGCCCGTCATCGCTAACCGCTCGGCCAACTTGGCCGTGCTCAGCTCGGGAGCGCAGTACTCGTGCAGCCACTCGATCGGTACACGCATCGTTCTAGAACTGCTCCAGGAAGCGGATGTCGTTGTCGTAGAACAGCCGCAGATCGGGGACGCCGTGCTTGAGCATCGCGATCCGCTCGATCCCCATCCCGAACGCGAACCCCTGCACCCGCTCGGGGTCGTACCCATTCGAGGCGACGTGCGCGAACACGTTCGGGTCGACCATCCCCGAGCCGAGGATCTCGATCCACCCCGACCCCTTGCACAGCGGACAGCGCGACCCGTCGGCGAGAACCCCGCCCGAGCAGTTGAAGCAGGAGACGTCGACCTCGACCGATGGCTCGGTGAACGGGAAGAAGTGAGGGCGCAGCCGAACCTGCCGGTCTTCGCCGAAGATCGCGCGCGCGAACGCGAGCAGCGTCCCCTTCAGATCGGCCAACGTCACGTCGGTGTCGACCGCGAGCCCTTCGATCTGATGAAACTGCGGCGTGTGGGTGGCGTCGTTGTCGGGCCGGAACACGCGCCCGGGGACGATGATGTAGAGCGGCGGCGGTTGTGCCTCCATCGCGCGGATCTGCATCGGCGAGGTGTGGACCCGCAGCAGCTGCGTGTCGGGATCGAAGAGATCCTCGGTCGGCTTCAGGTAGAAGGTGTCTGACTCGAGCCGCGCCGGGTGCGTCGGCGCGTGATTGAGCGCGTCGAAGTTGTAGTAGACGGTCTCGATCTCCGGCCCCTCGGCGACGTTGAAGCCGAGGCCGATGAACACGTCCTCGATCTCGCGGCGGGTCTGGGTCATCAGGTGCAGCCGTCCGATCGCCGGCAGCGGGTCGGCGGGCAGCGTCACGTCGATCCGGTCCTGCGCGAGCCGCTCGTGCAGCTCGGCGGTCGCGAGCTCCGCGCCGCGCGCCTCGATCGCCGCCTCCAGCGCCTGCCGCGCCTGGTTTGCGGCCTTGCCGGTCGCCGCCCGATCCTCGGGCGCCAGCTGCGCGACCCCGCGCAGCAGGTTGGGCAGCTCGGCCTTGCGACCGAGGTACCGGATCCGGATCTCCTCGAGCGCCGCGGTGCCGTCCGCGGCCGCGATCGCATCGGACCCTTCGCGGCGGATCTGCTCGATGCGGTCGGTCGTCGCGGTCATCGCCGGGCCATCCTAGATCCTTCGTAGAGCGCGACCGTCGCGGCCATCGCGGCGTTCAGGGAGTGGCTGCGGATCGGGATCCGGGCGGCGACGTCGGCGCTTTCCACGACCGCCGCCGGCAGCCCATCTCGCTCGGAGCCAACCAGCAGCGTCATCGGCCCTGAGAGCTTCACCTCGGCCAGCGGCACACCAGCGTCGGCGACGAGCGCGACCTTCGTCCCCGGCAGCCCGGAGACGTCGGCGGTCCGTGCCAGTGGCACCTCGAACACCGCACCCATCGACGCTCGCACCGCCTTGGGCGAATACGGATCCGCGCTGCCCGGCCCGAGCACGACCGATCCCGCCCCGAAGGCGCTCGCGCTGCGCAGGATCGTGCCGACGTTGCCCGGATCGCGCACACCGTGCAGGTAGACGCACAGCGTGCCGACCGCTGCCGGCGCCCACCGCTCCTCATAGACCGCGACCGCCCGTGCTCCCGAGGCGATCCCCGACGCCTGCGACAACAGGGGCGGGGCGACCTCGGTCCCGGGCAGGCCGCTGCCGGCGGCACAGAAGCGATGCACCGGATGCCAGCCGGCCGCGTCGGCGGCGGCCAGCAGATCCTCGCCCTCGGCCACGAACCGGCCCAGGCGCTCACGATCGCGCCGGCGCTGAGTCAGCTTGCGGATCTCCTTGAGCTTGGCGTTGTCGTGGCTGGTGATCGTCGTCATGCGGTCGGGGCAACAAAAAGGGCGCCGTCCCGTGGGAAGCGGCGCCCGGATGGCGGTGCTGGTTGTCGGCGGTGCCTGTGGCTCAGCCGGCGGCCAGCGCCTCGCGGGCGCGCTCGGCAAAGCGTCGGAAGGTTTCGGCGTCGTTGACGGCCATGTCGGCGAGGATCTTGCGGTCGAGCTCGACTCCGGCCGCCTGCAGGCCATGCATGAACTGCGAGTAGGACATCCCGTGCTGACGGGCCGCGGCGTTGATCCGCGTGATCCACAGGCGGCGGAAGTCACGCTTGCGGTTGCGGCGATCCCGGTAGCGGTACTGGTCGGCCTTGAGCACGGCCTCCTTGGCCGCGCGGTAATGCCGGCTGGCATCGCCGCGGAACCCCTTCGCCATCTTCAGCGTCGCGCGGCGCTTCTTGCGCGCGTGCACCGAGCGCTTGACCCTGGTCATGACCGCTTGGCCCCCAGCAGCGTCTTGACCCGCGGCGCGTCGTGGCGCGAGATCGTGGCCGGCTTGCCGTGCTGGCGCTTGCGCTTCGGCGACTTCTTCTCGAGGATGTGAGTCGTGTATGCGTGACGACCGCGGACCTTGCCCGTTGCGGTCAGCTTGAAGCGCTTCTTGGCGCCCGAATGGGTCTTCATCTTCGGCATCGCGGCCAAGCAGTAAAGCAGAAGCGATCGTTCAGGCCCGCTGGGCATCCTGGACCAGCAGCGCGATCTGGACGCGGTTGTCGAGGCCGAGCTTGGAGAGGATCGCCGACACGTGGCTCTTGACGGTCGCGATACTCAAATGCAGCTCGGCCGCGATCGCGGCGTTGGCCTTGCCCTCGGCGACGGCGAGCGCGATCTCGCGGTCGCGGTCGGTCAACCCGCACAGACGCGCGCGGGCATCCTCGCGCCGGGCCCCGTCGCCGTTGTCGCCGGCTGCGAGCCGGTCGATCAGCTTGCGGGTGACGGTCGGCGACAGCATGCTCTCCCCCGCCGCCACCAGCTCGATCGCCCGCACGATGTCGGCCGGCGGCGTGTCCTTGACGAGGAACCCGGCGGCGCCCCTGCGCAGCGCCTGCAGCAGGTGGTCGTCGGTGTCGAACGTCGTCAGCACGACGACCGCCGGCGGGCTCGGCTGCTGCTTGAGCAGCGCCAGCGCGCCGATCCCGTCGAGCTTGGGCATCCGCAAATCGAGCAGAACGACGTCGGGATGATGGCGATCGACCGCCGCGAGCACCTCGGTGCCGTCCTGCGCCTCACCGACGACGTCGATGCCATCGGCGCCACCGAGCATCAGCTGCAGGCCGCCGCGCACGAGCGCGTCGTCGTCGACGATCACCACCCGGACCGGACGGCTCACGTCCACGGCAGTTCCGCGACGACCTCGAAGCCACCGCCCGGCAGTGACCCATGCCGCAGCGTCCCGCCCGCAAGCGTGACCCGCTCGCCGACCCCGATCAGGCCCGTCCCGGAGCCGACGTGTTCGGAGATCGGATTCGCCCGCGCGTCCGCGGCCGTCCCGACCTTCGGCACGTTCGTGACCGCGACACGCACGCGGGAGCCATCCTCGCCGCCCAGCTCGATCGTCACCAGCTGCCCGGGAGCGTGCTTGCGAGCGTTGGTCAGCGCCTCCTGGATCAGCCGGTAGACGGTGCGGCCGAGCGTGTCGGGCAGCGCCTCGAGGTCGAGCGTGGCGTGCACGCGCACGTCCATGCCGGCGCGGCGGGACTCGTCGACGAGCGAGGTCAGGTCGGCAAGCCGTGGCTGCGGAGGTTCCAGGTGCTCCTCCCCGGTCTCGGCACGCAGTACCCCGATCACCTCGCGCAGCTCCTCCTGCGCGGCGCGCGCGGACACCCGGATCACCTGCGCGGCCTTTGCGATCTCCTCCGGCGACGCGTTCGGGTTGTACTCGAGCGCGCCGGCGTGCAGGCTCAGCAGCGAGATCCGATGCGCGAGCACGTCGTGCATCTCGCGCGCGATCCGGTCGCGCTCGGCCCGTTGCGCGTCCTGAACGCGCAGCTCCTGCTCGGCCTGCAGCTGGCGATTGCGCTCGTGCAGCGACAGCACGAGCTCGCGCCGGACGCGCACGAACAGCCCCCACGCAGATGCGATCACGGTGGCGGCGAGGCCGGCGAACAGGGCGGTGAAGTGATACTCGCCGTTGGAGGTGTACAGCGCCGCGTAGATCCCGGCCGCGGCGAACGACAACAGCATCACCTCGGCGGTCCGTCGCGGCCGGCAGTAGATCGCGACCGTGAACATCGCGACGACCGCGGCGCCGCCCGCCATCCCGGAGACCGCGGAGATGCCGATCACCGCGATGCCGACGGCGAGCGGATGATCGCGCCTGATCCACAACGCGCCGCACGCGGCCAGTCCGATGACGACGTCGATCGCGATCCACCAGGCGGGCGCGGCCGAGGCGTTGGACCACGCGCCCGCGGCGCCGAGCGCCAGCGCAAACCCGAACATGATCACGTCGACGACCCAGTCGCGCAGCGAGCGCGGCAGATGCGCGCCGCCGGGCTGGCCCCGGTCGGCATGATCGGCGCCCAGCATCGCCGGCAGCAGCTCGCGCTGCCAGCGCGGCAGCGCGCGGTCGTGTGCGCTCGCGATCGCCATCTTCACGGTGAACGGTAGGACCGGCGCGTCGCGAATGCCACCTACTTAAGTCCCTGGCGCCCGTCGACCAACGGCCGTTTGGATGCAGACGCTCGGCCGTAGAGCGCACCCCGGCACGCCCGCGATGCTGCCGGCCATGATCGAATCCAAGTCACTCACCAAGCGCTACGGCGGGCGTGCCGCCGTGCAGGACGTGTCGTTCTCCTGCCATGCCGGCACCGTCACGGGCTTCCTCGGCCCCAACGGCGCCGGCAAGTCGACGACCCTGAAGATGCTGTGCGGGCTGACGCCGCCGAGCGCGGGCACGGCGACGGTGCTCGGCTCGCCGTTTGCGAACCTCACCAACCCGGGCCTGCGCGTCGGCGTCCTGATCGACGCCTCCGCGATGCACTCCGGTCGGACCGGACGCGAGACACTGTCGGTGTCCGCGTCGCTGCTGGGCGTTCGCCGCGGCCGCGTCGATGAGATGCTCGAGCTCGTCGGGCTCGATAGCTCGGCCGCGAACAAGCGCGTCGGCCAGTACTCGTTGGGCATGCGCCAGCGGCTCGGGATCGCGCACGCGCTGCTCGGCGACCCCGAGGCGCTGATCCTCGACGAGCCCGCCAACGGCCTCGATCCCGAGGGCATGCGCTGGATGCGCGGCCTGCTCACGGACTTCGCCGGCCGCGGCGGCACCGTGCTGTTGTCCTCGCACCTGCTGCACGAGGTCGAGGCGATCGCCGACCGGCTGATCATCATCGCCGGCGGCCGGATCGTCGGCGAGGGCACCGCCGACGAACTGCTCGGCGGCGGGCCGCGGACGCTCGTGCGCGCGCGTGACGTGCACGGGCTGCGGCTGGCGCTGCGCGAGGCCGACGTGTCGTTTACCGACGGCGCCCACGACGAGCTGCTGGTCGAGGCGACTGCCGACGATGTCGGCGACGTCGCGCTGTGCGGCGGCGTCGCCCTGTCGGAGCTGCGCGACGCCCGCGACGGCGGCCTCGAGCAGCTGTTCTTCTCACTGACGTCAAACGGCTCGGACGAGCCGAGCAAGGAGGTCTGAAGATGAGCGCCGTGATGACCCCAACGCCGACTGCCGAGCGGACCGTCCCGGCCGCGGCCCACGACGATCGCCGGCTGAGCATGGCGCGGCTTACGCAGGTCGAGCTGCGCAAGATGTTCGACACGCGGTCGGGGTTCTGGCTGCCGATCGCAGTTGGAATCGTCGCGCTCGGGACGGTGCTGATCACCGTGCTGACCGGCCCGAACGAGAACCACACGTTCACCCACGTGTTCGGCAACGCCCTGATTCCGACCGCGATCCTGCTGCCGCTGATCGGCGTGCTGCTGGTCACCGGCGAGTTCTCGCAGCGCACCGCGCTGACGACGTTTACGCTGGTGCCGTCGCGGGCGCGAGTGATGGTCGCCAAGCTCGCGGCAAGCGTGGTCTGCTCGCTCGTCGCGCTCGTGTTCTGCCTTGCGGTTGCCGCGCTTGCGACGGCGATACACCCGGCCACCGGAGCCGGCGCGTGGACGCTGCACGCGGTGCTACTGCCGCAGGCGTTCCTGTATCTGGCGACGGGGATGATCACCGGCGTCGCGTTCGGTGCGGCGCTGCTGGTGTCAGCCCCGGCGATCGTGATCTACCTGCTGCTGCCGACGATCTGGTCGGCGCTGTCGAACTCGATCAGCGCCCTGGAAGGACCGTCGGACTGGCTCGACGCCTCCAACACCCTCGACCCGATGGTCCGCCACGGGCTCGGGACGACCGATTGGCTGCAGGCGGGGGCGACGCTGGCGCTGTGGATGGCGCTGCCACTGGCGATCGGCTGGTGGCGGGTGATGCGCCGCGACGTCGGCTGAGGCCGCCGGAGCCCTCGTGCGGATGCGCTTGGCGTCGCGCCGGCGCGCCGCGCGGGGGCGCTCAGGCGGCGGCGTCGGTCGGCTCGGGCGTCTTGGCGCCCGCGCCGTTGTGGCGCCCGTTACTGCCCGCGTCGGCTCCCTTGCCGGACTCGGCCCGGGAACCAGAGCCGGCGTTCGCGTCGCCGTCGGCGTCGAGTTCGCCGGCGAGCACGGCCTTGGAGGGCGCGAGCATCATCGTCATGTTGCGCCCGTCCTGCAGCGGCTGCTGCTCGACGACACCGACGTCGGACAGCTCCTCGGCGAGCTTCTGAAGGAGCGCCACCCCACGCTCGGGATGGGTGACCTCACGGCCGCGGAACATGATCGTGACCTTGACCCGGTCCTTGCCCTTCAAGAAGCGCCGGACGTGGCCCTTCTTGGTGTCGTAGTCGTTCTGGGCGATCTTCGGGCGGAACTTGATCTCGCGGATGTTGATCTGCTGCTGATGCTTGCGCGCCTGCTTCTGCTTTTGGACCTGCTCGTACTTGTACTTGGAGTAGTCGAGCACACGGCACACGGGCGGGCGCGCGTCGGGCGCGACCTCGACCAGGTCGAGATCTCGTTCCTGGGCATAGGAGAGCGCCTCGGACGTCGCCACGACGCCGATCTGCTTCCCGTCCTCCCCGACCAGGCGCACCTCGGGTACGCGGATGCGGTCGTTGATCCGGGTCGTGTCCCGCTCGGGCGGGCGCCGGTCGAACCTACGAGGTACCGGCACTATCGAATTGGCGCGGCGGGTCGGTTCAAACGGTGCGCCGCGTGGAATGAAGACAGATCAACGACAGCGAGTATAGCGGCGAAACGGGTCAGCGAGAACGGCTTTTCGACTCGTTGGAGACACGCTCGGCAAACGCCGACACCGGCTCGGAACCCGTGTCGCCGGCACGGTGCTCCCGCACGCTGACCTCGCCGCTGTCGGCTTCGCGGTCGCCGATGACGAGCATGTACGGGATCTTGCGCATTTCGGCGTCGCGGATCTTGCGCGAGATCGACTCGGTGCGATCGTCGAGCTCGGGGCGCACGCCGGCCTCGCGCAGCTGCGCGTACACCGCCTGCGCGTACTCGACGTGGCGGTCGGAGATCGGCAGCACGATCGCCTGCACCGGCGCCAGCCACACCGGGAACTCGCCAGCGTAATGCTCGATCAGGATCCCGATGAACCGCTCGAACGAGCCCAGCAGCGCGCGGTGGATCATCACTGGCCGATGGTCGGCATTGTCGGCGCCGGTGTAGGAGGCGTCGAGCCGCTCGGGCATCGAATAGTCCAGCTGGATCGTGCCGAGCTGCCAGTAGCGGCCGAGCGAGTCGCGCATGTGCAGGTCGATCTTGGGGCCATAGAACGCGCCGTCGCCGGGGTTGACCTCGTAGTCGAGACCGGCACGATGCAGCGCACCCTCGAGCGCCGCCTCGGCGTGATCCCACGTCGCGTCATCGCCGATCCGCTTGTCCGGTCGCGTTGACAGCTCCAGCCGCGGTTCGAAGCCGAAGATCTCATACAGGGCGAAGCCGAAGTCCAGGCAGGCGACGACCTCATCCTCGATCTGTTCCTCGGTGCAGAAGATGTGGGCGTCGTCCTGCGTGATCGAGCGGACCCGGAGCAGGCCGTGGAGCGTTCCGCTCGGCTCGTGTCGATGAACGAGCCCTTGCTCGGAGAACCGCACGGGCAGCTCGCGGTAGGAGCGCTGAACATCCTTGAACAACTGCACGTGTCCGGGACAATTCATCGGCTTCAGGCTCAGGGGCCGTTCCTCGACGTCGGTGAAGTACATGTGCTCGCGGTAGTTGTCCCAGTGGCCCGACGCCTTGAACAGGTCTACGTCGAAGAGGATCGGCGTCCTGACCTCGCGGTAGCCGCGAGCCCGGTTCTCCTCGCGCCACAGCGCGGTGAGCTCATTCCAGATGACCGTCCCCGCGGGCTGCCACATCGGCATGCCCGGCGAGAGCTCAGAGAACATGAACAGGCCGAGCTCGCGGCCGAGCTTGCGGTGGTCACGGGCCCGCGCCTGCTCGAGCTGCTCGAGATAGGCGCGCAGATCCTTGGCCGAGAAGAACGCCGTCCCATACACGCGCGTGAGCATCTGGCGGCTCGAATCGCCACGCCAGTACGACCCGGCGACCGACTGCAGCTTGAACGCCTTGATCCGCTTCGTCGACGGCGAGTGCGGGCCGCGGCACAGGTCGGTGAACGGCCCGTTCGTGTACAGCGACACCGACTCAAGCGGATCGTCCGGGTCGGCGTCGCGCTCGAGGTCCTCGATCAGCTCGACCTTGTAGGGCTGCTGCTCGGCCCCGAACCGGGCGAGCGCCGCCTCCGGCGAGATGTCCTCGCGCACGAACGGCTCATCGGCGTCGATGTGGCGTTGCATCTCGGCCTCGATCCGCTCGAAGTCCGAGTCGTTGACGACCACGCCCTCGGGGAACTCGAAGTCGTAGTAGAACCCGTTCTCGACCGCCGGCCCGATCGAGATCTTGACTCCCGGATACAGCTCGAGCACCGCAGTCGCAAGCACGTGCGCCGCGTCGTGGCGGATCAGCGCCAGCGCCTCCTCCCCCGAGCGCTCGGTCAGGATCTCGAGCGTCGGCGGCCCGTTGCTCGACGCCGTCGGCAGCGGCCGCGAGAGGTCGCGCAGCTCGCCGTCGACCTTGATCGCCAGCGCGGCGCGTGCGAGGCCGGGGCCGATCGCGGCGGCGGCATCGTCGCCGGTGGCGCCGTCGGGCAGGCTCAGCTCCGTACCGTCGGGGAGCACGTAGTCCATGTCGCGCGCGATGCTAGTTCAGCTCGACTGGCGGATGGCGTGCGGCTACGGCTGGACCGTAAAGCTCATCGAGGGCCCGCCGGTCCGCGGCGAGACCTTGGCGTGTGCGCGCTGCCCGCCAACCGCGGCGGCGTCGGCGCTGGCGGCCGCGGCCGTGACCAATGCCGCCGACAACATCGCGATCACGAGTCGCCTCATGACGCCGGCGAGTATAAGACCGCGGACCCGCTCGGACCGCTACATTTAGGGGCCTCCCGGGACGATTAGCTCAGCTGGGAGAGCGCCGCCTCGACAAGGCGGAGGTCGCTGGTTCGAGCCCAGCATCGTCCATCGAGAGCCCAGGTGAGATATTTGTACGTCCATACCGGACTCGGTTCTCACATGGACGATCAGCGAGAGACCGTGAACGACCCCCGGGCGACGGTCCCGGCGACGCGGACGTACTGCGGGCAGAGGGTGCCGGGCTTGCAGTGCGGCCGCTGGATCTCGAACACCCGCGCGGTATAGGGGCCGGCGCACCAGTTCGCGTGCAGCTGCGCCGGGCCGATCTGGATGTGCTCGGTGGCGCCCTTGGCGACCGGTGTGCCCGGGACCTCCTGTGTGCCCTTGCAGTTGGCTCCGGCCGGGCCGGTCACGCTGAGGCTGTAGCTGTCGATCACCTTGCCGTCGATCCCGGCCCGCGTCGGGGCGACGAAGCCGAACGTGATCGTCGAGCTGGGATGCGGATTGGCGGGGCTGATCGTGAGGGCGTTGTGGCTTGACGAGGAGCCGCCGCAGCCACCGACAGCGACGGCGACCAGCGCGACAGCGGCGGTCGCGAGCAGTACCCGCGCGCGCGATCTCATGCCGCGCCGGCGAATTCGGCCAGCGCCCGCTTGCCGCCGGTCACGATCGGCGGGCCGTGCGCCAGCAGCAGCCGGTCGAAGTCGAGCTCGAGCAGCTTTGCGTAGGCGGCGCGCAGGCCTGCCTTCGTGTCCTCGGGGTCGTCCATCAGCGAGTCGGGAACGAACGCGAGCGGGTCGTCGTCCTCGGAGCGGATCGCGCCGTCCGCGCACACGAGCGCGGCGTGCGCGGGGATGTGCAGCGCGTACTCGTCCGGGCTGATCGCGTCGACCTCGCACGCGACGACGTCGCCAGGGAGCGGGTCGCCGAACTGGAACGTCGTCACCGGCCCGCGGCCGTCGAGCTCGTAGGCGCCGACGTCAACGCAATGGACCTCGGCGCCATACGCTTCGACGATCTCCCACGAGGCGCGGTCGTGATGGCGGCAGCTCAGCAGGATGTGCTCTGGCGGCGCGTCGATCTGCTCGAACCAGTCCAGCCCGTCGGGCGGTAGCAGCGGATCGATCAGCACGCGTTCGGACGCGAGGTAGTAGGAGCTCACCGTCGACCCGATCTTCGGGTGCGGGACCGCCCAGTGCCACAGGCCGTTGCCGAGCTCCTGCATCGGACAATCGAGGTTACCCAGCGGCCTGATCGCGTCCGCCGATCCGTTGATGGGTCAACTAGAATCGTGCGCATGAGCACGACCACGACCGACGCCCGCCTGGACGGCTTTGCCCTGGACGCATGGCGCGGTTATCTCAAGAGCCACGCGGCGATCCTGCGCGTGCTCGACGCCGAACTGGTCGCCGAGCACGGGCTCACCGCGCGCGACTACGAGGTGCTCCTGTACCTGTCGCAGGCCGACGATCGCCACCTCGCGATGTCGGCGTTGGCCGAGCGCACGATGCTGACCCGGTCGGGCATCACGCGCCTGGTCGACGGGCTCGTAGACGCCGGCCTGATCGAGCGGCTGGCGTGCCCGAAGGACGCGCGCGTCTCATACGCGCAGCTGACCGACGAGGGCTACGAGAAGCTGCGGGAGGCGTCGCGCTCGCACGTCGCCGGCGTGCAGCGCCTGTTCCTCGAGCGCTTCTCCGCCGAGGAGCTGCAGACCCTGGCCGAGCTGCTCGGCCGCCTGCCCGGGGCGCACCCGGACGGGGCCTGTTCCGTCGACTGATCGACGAGCGCCGGCGAGCGCGGTCCGGCCCCGCCGCTGCCGACCGACGCCGCGGTCCCACCGCTACCCTTCGGAGCCCCGGCGACGTGGCGGAGTGGCTACGCAGCGGCCTGCAAAGCCGTCTACACCGGTTCGATTCCGGTCGTCGCCTCTGAGAAACCGCCGGTGAGCGGGTGGTTGCCGGCGCCCGCCTACCTGGCGGCCTGACGCGGCTATAGACCCCGGTCGGCGATGATCTGCCGGTAGGCGCCGAACGCCGGCTTGGCCCGGTACTCGTCGTTGAGCAGCCCGTAGCCGTTCTCGAGCTGCCGGCTGTCGGTGTTGGCGTCGCGCAGCGAGAACCAACACAGGGACGTCACCCCGTACTCGGCCTTGACGCGCTCCACCGCGGCGACGGTCTCGCGCAGGACCGCCGCCTGCAGCGCCGGGGAGCGCCGGGCGTCGGTCGGGTAGCCGGTCTCGGTCACGGCGATCGTCGTTGACGGCCGCAGCCCGGCCTCTGGCATGTGCTCGGTGCGCAGGCAGCGCAGGGCGTCGGTCACGCTGCCTGCGATCTCCGCCCCGGTCGGGCGGCTCGTGGCGGCGGGCGCCGACCACGTCCCCGGGTACACGTCGACGCCGACCCAGCCCACGGATGACGTCAACGCCCGCCCGCCGATCGAGCGCAGCTGCGACCAGAACGCGTCGCGCGCGCAGGGCGACTCGCCGGCTGCCCAGTTGAAGCCGACCCCCACGTCGTCGCGGCCGGCGGCGTCGAGCGCTCGGCGGGCCGCCGGGATCGCCTCCGCGATCGCCCTGACCGCGCCGGGATAGGCGCCGTCGGCGGCCGCCGGCGACGAGGTGTTGTTGGGCTCGTTGCCGACCTGAACCGTTGCCAGGCCGCCCAGCGCCGCCAGGCGCGTCGTCACGTCAGCGACCCACGCGGGAAAGCCGGCGCCGAGCTGGGGGCTGGCCGGGCGGTAGCGCAGGACCATCTCGACCCGCATCCCGTTGTCCGACCACCAGCGAGCGTCCGAGAGCAGCGCCGCCGCATCGGAGTCGCCGCCCTCGCCCGTGTACTGCCCGTAGAGGTGCACCGTCAGCGAGCGCTCGCCGCGGAGCTCCTTCGCCGCCGCCAGCGTCCGGGCCGGGTCGTCGGGAACCTGCGCCGCGACGGCATTGACCGCGCCGGGCGCCGCCCACGGGTAGATGCCGAAGCGCAGCCGACGGCCGCTGTCCGCGGCGTGGCTCACGGGCGCCCGAGACCGCCCCCGGCGCACACCGGCCGTTCGGCGGCGCCCGCGGGCGGCATACGCGGTCGTCGCGGCGTACGCGAGACGCTGCGCCGTGCCGCGGGCGTGGCCGCGCCCCCCGGCTGCGCCCGCGCGAGCAGTCGCGGCGTCGGGCGCCGGCAGGGCGGCGAGCAGCAGCGTGGCCAGCGCGCCCAGGACGGCGAGGGGCAGGAGACGGCGCAGAAGCACTCGACTCCCATCGTCATACCCGCTTGCGTCCTTGAGCAATCGCGGGCGCCGCGGACATCCGTCCACCGCGGGGCAATCGGACTGATGCCCGGAGCCGGGCGCTCCGATGGCGGGTGCATGGCGCCGGATCCAGACGTCCCCATACACCTGCTCGAACAGCCCGGCATCGAGGTCGAGATCCCGGCCCCGGGCGAGCTCGTGCACCCGCCCACGCACGCCCCGTTGCCGCCCGCCGGCGCTCCGCCCGAGCGCGTGCCGCACATCGAGCGGCGCAGCGGCCGGCGTCGAGTGCGCAGCCACCGTCATCTGCGCGACGCGCTCACCCACCGTCAGCGGATCTGCCTGGCCTGTCTGATCGCGGCCTGGGTCCTGCTCGTCGTGCCCGCCTGGGTGTGGTGGTTTCAGCCGGACAACCTGGGGTCCACCGCCGGCGTGATCATCAACACCGCGCTGCTGTCGATGGAGGCCGCGGTTCTGCCGATCTGGTTCTTCACCTGGATCTGGCGGATGAAGCGGCCCGACCCGGCGCTCGACGTCCCCGAGTTGCGCGCCGCGATCATCGTCACCAAGGCCCCGAGTGAGCCGTGGCACGTTGTCCGCCAGACGCTTGAGGCGATGCTTGCCCAGGACTTCCCCTACCCCTACGCCACGTGGCTGGCCGACGAGAGCCCGCAGCCCGAGACGCTGCAATGGTGCGAACAGCACGGGGTGCTCGTCTCCTCGCGCGAGGGAGTGTTCGAGTACCACCAGCCGCGCTGGCCGCGACGGACGAAGTGCAAGGAGGGCAACCTCGCCTACTTCTACGACATGTGGGGGTACGACAGCTACGACGTGGTCGCCCAACTCGACGCCGATCACGTGCCGGCGCCCGACTACCTGAGCCGGATGACGATCCCGTTCCGCGACCCCGACGTCGGCTATGTTGCCGCGCCGAGCATCTGCGACCGCAACGCCGACCGCTCGTGGTCGGCCCGCGGCCGGTTGTACACCGAGGCCGTCCTGCACGGGCCGACCCAGGCGGGCCACAGCGGCGGCTTCGCCCCGAGCTGCATCGGCTCCCACTACGCCGTGCGCACCGCCGCGCTCAAGCAGATCGGGGGCCTCGGCCCCGAGCTCGCCGAAGACTTCACGACAACACTGATGATGAGCGCGCACAGCTGGCAGGGCGTGTTCGCGGTCGACGCCGAGGCCCACGGCGACGGGCCAGAGACGTTCGCGGACTGCATGACCCAGGAGTTCCAGTGGTCGCGCAGCATGATGAACGTGCTGCTGGGGATCAATGGCCGCTACTGGAGCGGGCTCAGCGTCCCCGCCAAGGTGAGGCTGGGTTTCTGCGAGCTGTGGTATCCGCTGTTCGGCCTGCTGATGCTGGCGTCGGTCGTGATGCCGGTCGTCGCCGTGGCCACGCACACGCCGCTGATGCGGATCTCGTTTTGGAGCTTCTACGCCCACTTCGGCCCGGCGACGCTGGTGCTGCTGGCCACCGTGGTGTGGCTGCGCACGCTGCGCTGGCTGCGACCACACACGGCGAAGGCGATCTCATGGGAGATCGTGCTGTTCCAGCTCGTGCGCTGGCCGTGGGCGCTGTGGGGCTGCCTGCACGCCATCGCCGGTCATCTGGCGCGCCGCGAGTTCGCCTTCAAGGTCACCCCGAAGGGGACCACCGGCCCGGCGCCGCTGCCGATGCGCGTGCTGCTCCCGTACCTGCTGCTGGCGGCGGTCGCTGCGCTGCCGGCGTTCGCCCGCTGGGACCCGGGGGCGGCCCACGGCTACTACATCCTGACGCTGATCAATGTGGCGCTGTATCTGATCGCCGCGATCGTGATCGTCGTCCGCCACGTCGTCGATCACCCGGGGGCGCTGCGCGCGGAGGTGCTGCGCCGGGTCGCCGGCAAGGTCGTCGTGCTGGTCGCGACCGCCGTCGTCGTCGTCGGCGCGGTCGCCAGCTATGGCCTGGCGCCCGGGCGATCGCTCGCCACGCCGCCCACCCCCGGGGCTGCGCCGGCGGGGTCGGGGCCCGCACACTTCACCGGCGGGCCGCCGCCGCCGTTCCCGGTGGTGACGCCGTCACGACGGTCGATCGGGGTGGTCACCCAGGCGCTCGCCGACAACTCAACATGGCCGTGGGTCCCGTCGGACCTGCAGCAGGTCTACGCGTTCGAGCGCCTCATCAACCAGCGCGCGAACATCACGATGTTCTTCGCCGACTGGCAGCACGCTCGACCGAGCCTCACCCAGCTCGAGGCGATCAGGCACCGCAACAGCACCCCCGAGCTGTCCTGGGAGCCGTGGGACTACAAGGTCGGCCTGCGCCAGCCGCAGCCGAAATACACGCTCGAGTCGATCATCGACGGCAGCCACGACGCCTACATCCGCTCGTGGGCGCGGACGCTGCGCGCCTACGGCCACCCCGTGCTGGTGCGCCTCGCGCAGGAGATGAACGGCAACTGGTACCCGTGGTCGGAGGGCGTGAACTCCAATAAGCCGGGCCAGTTCGTCCAGGCGTGGCGCCACGTGCACGACGTCGTCACCGCCGCGGGCGCGACCAACGTCAAATGGGTGTGGAGCCCGATCGCCCGGGTCGGACACTCGCTCAACCTCAAGCTGTATCCCGGCAACCGCTATGTCGACGTCCTCGGCCTGACCGCGTTCAACGGCGGCACCGCCGTGAACTGGAGCGGCTGGCACTCGTTCGCCAGCCTGTTCGACCACTCTCTGAGCCAGCTGCACGGGCTGGCGCCGCACAAGCCGATCCAGATCAGCGAGGTCGCGAGCGCCGAGCAGGGTGGCGACAAGGCGGCATGGATCGCCGCGGCGTTCCGAGATCTCGACCACCACCCGCAGGTGACCTCGCTGCTGTGGTTCGACGTCGATAAGCAGGCCGACTGGCGGCTTGACAGCTCGACGCCGGCCGCACAGGCGTTCGCCGTCGGAGCGCAGCGCTGGCTGGCCATGGCACCGCCGAGGCCGACGGCGCACGATCGGACGGACCACCACCGGACGGCGCACGAGCGCGGGCGCCGGTAGCCCGGCGCGCGGTAGGGCCGTGGTGCCGCAAGCCAGCAAGCGGCCTCGTGATCCTCGAGCGCTCGGTGGTGTGCCGTCATGCAGTCGAGGGTGTCCCGGGACCGCCCGGCCTGATCGGGAGGACTCGACAAGTTGGCGTCGCAACCTTTGTCGGCTACGCGGGCACGGGAGTGGTCTCGACGCCGGGGAGCGCTCGCTGGAGTTGCCTGCGCGAGGTGATATCGAGCTTCATGAACACCTTGCGCAAGTGGTATTCGACGGTGCGCGGGCTGAGGAACAGCTTCGCGGCGATCTCAGGGTTGGTATGCCCATCACGAGCAAGCCGAGCGACTTGCGCCTCCTGCGCGGTGAGCTCATCAAGTGTTTCGGCTGTGCGTTTGCGCACGGTCTCGCCGGTGGCCGATAGCTCGCGCCGAGTGCGCTCGGCAAACGCCTCGGCGCCGATGTGACTGAACAGGTCGTGCGCAGCGCGCAATTGCTCGCGAGCATCCCCGCGGCGGTTCTCCCGACGCAGCCACTCGCCGTACAGAAGGCGAGCGCGAGCCGCGTGGACGGTGATGCGGGTGCGGCCGAGGCGCTCGATCGCCTCTCGGTAGAGGGGCTCGCTGGTCTCGCCATCGCTCAGCAGCGCACGCGACCGGGCCCGCATGCCGAGCGCCCAATCCGTACCCGCGAGACGCGTTCGCTGCTCGAGGCGACCGAGTGCGGCCCTCGCCTCGTCACGGCTGCCGCTTCGCGCGGCCGCCTCGACCAGCTCGACGAGCGCCCAGCCGAAGAACCCAAGATCGTCGTCCTCGCACGCCCGCTGAGCAGCGGCA
This sequence comes from Solirubrobacteraceae bacterium, assembly GCA_036273655.1. Classification (GTDB taxonomy): domain Bacteria; phylum Actinomycetota; class Thermoleophilia; order Solirubrobacterales; family Solirubrobacteraceae; genus Palsa-465. Next base: position 55,719 of record DASUHF010000059.1, read on the forward strand.
AAGGCGTCCTCGTATCGGCCGAGGCCGTTATACAGAACCGCTGTCGCATACTCGGCGAGACCGATCGCTCGTCCCTCGCCCCTACCCCCTGCCTGGCGGATCTCAGCCTCGACGAGCTGTGATGCCTCCGACTCGCGGCCACGCCAGACAGCGAGAAGCAGCGCGGCGTAAACGGGGGGCGCGTTCCCGGCTGCCCTGCTGATCGCATCGGCCTCCTCGTTCAGTTTTGATGCCGCCGCAAACTCCCCGGCGTGGATATGAACGCTCGCACGGTAGTTGAGGGCAAACGCGAGCACGGTCAGCGCGCCGTAATCGCGAGCCAACGTCACCGCGCGCGCAGTCAATCGATGCCACATCTCGTCGTCCCAGAGTTCCGGTGCAACGGGCTCGGGTGCGACACAACAGGCCAACCAGAGCCAGCGCCTGTCGTCATCGCCTGGCGCACCCCCTTGCCAGAGCGCGTCGAGCGCTCGCCTGAGCGGAACCACGCCCGCCGCGTAGCCATCTGTGAACCGCGTCGCCAGCCCATCCAGGAGGAGGTCGATCGCACGTTGCGGTCGCGCCCGTGGCTGCGCGCGGACGGCCTCGGCGACGTCGTGCATGATTCGAGTGCCTCCGAGGCGACCGGCGAACATCGACGCCTGGAACGCCTCGAGATAGGCCTCCCGCGCCAAACAGATGTCAAGCGCCTCGAGGCGCTTGGCAGCGTCGAGTAACAACCTGGGTACATCGCTTCCCCGCGTGCGCGCGAACGTAATCCGTGCCCGCAGGCGGTCGAGGCACACCCGCTGAAGCTTGTCGAGCGGTGCGCCCGCAGCGGTCGCGACGAGCTCGAGCGCGCTATCAGGCGCAGCGGCGTCGAAGCTCGCCCGCGCGGCGGCCAGCGCCCGCGCTCCCCGCTGGGTCGGATCGCTCGTGAGTTCGGTCGCCCGTGCCAGAAAGGCGGCTGCGGCCGCAACGCCGCCGCGGCGACGTGCGCGCTCGGCCGAGCGCTCAAGCTCGTCTGCCACCGCGTCATCGAGACCAGCCGCCGCAAGCGAGCGATGCCACGCACGCCGATCGGGATCCGCGATGGGATCGGTCGCTTCGGCGAGTGCCCGATGCACCTCCTGGCGCTCGTGCAGCGGTGCCGTCTGGTAAACCGCGCGACGCACGAGCGGGTGTCGGAACCGGACGCGGGTCCCGTGCTCGATCAAGGTTGCGGCCTGTGCCGGTCCAGCCGCCTCAGGCCCAATACCGAGCCGATCGGCTGCGCGCCACAACAAGCTGACATCGCCCGTCGGCTCCGCAGCCGCAGCCAGCAGGAACCGCTGTGTTTCTTTGGGAAGCGACCGCAGCCGGCGAACGAAACTCTGCTCGACACGGGAGGCCCACGGGTCCGCGAAGGGAAGTCCGAACCCGCCTGCGAGCTGCGCCGGCGTCAACGCTCGGGGCAACTCCAGCAACGCCAGCGGGTTGCCGCGGGTCTCGGCGAGAATCCGATCGCGGACCCGCTCGTCAAGACGACCGGGGATCACTGAGCCCAGCAGCGCTCGGGCGTCGCAATCCCTCAGCCCCCTCACCACAAGCCCGGGAAGCCCGGCCAACTCATGCTCCTCGCTGGGCTCACGCATCGCGAAGACCAGGACAAGCGATTCCGCCGACAAGCGCCGCGCAACGAACGCCAGCGCCTGCGCCGACGCCCGATCAAGCCAATGCGCGTCGTCGATCAGGCATACAAGCGGTTGCTCCCCAGCCACCTCAGACAGTAGACGCAGGACGGCCACCCCAACAACAAAGCGGTCGGGCGAACGCCCGGCGCTCAGGCCGAACGCCACGCGCAGCGCCTCATGCTGGGGGCCGGGCAGGCGCTCCAAACGGTCGAGGAAGGGCGCGCACAGCTGATGCAGGCCGGCGAAGGCGAGCTCCATCTCGGACTCGACGCCGCACGCTCGCAGGACGCGACACCCCGAGGCTCGTTCCAAGAGGTACGTCAGCAATGCCGTCTTGCCCACGCCGGATTCTCCGCGCAGGACGAGTACCCCGCTGTGACTCGTCCGCACGCCAGCCAGCAATCGATCCAGCGCCTCACACTCGCCGCGCCGACCGCGCAGTGGCGGCAGAGGAATTCCGGTGACGATTGCCGCAGACAAGCATGGAGCCGCTGAGGCTCTCTGAAGAGCGTGAACGGACACCGAGTCCCTCCGGTGGTCGAGGTGTAGCCGTCACCGCACCGAAGTAAGCCGCGCACGGGCGAACACAACACGGTGGCTGCAAGCGTGCGACAATCGACCCGACTCGCAACCTCGATCGGGGGGAGGTGGTGGTGGCTCAGCGGACCAATCAGCCAGGACACGAAGTGCCGCTGTCGTGAGCTGCGCAGAGCCTCCTATTGGACTCACCCGGCAGCAGGAACGAGATCTGGTGGTGGCGGCCGAAGCTGGCGATTCGGCCGCCTGCCGAGAGCTCGTGGAAGCCTTTCTTCCCGCGATTTCGGGTATCGCTCGTGGCTACCCGAGCGGCATCGGCGTCGAGCGCACGGAACTCTTGCAGGAGGGTGTGGCCGGGCTCTTGTTCGCCGCCCAACGCTACGACACGAGCCTGGGCACACCGTTCTGGGCCTACGCGGTCTTCTGGGTGCGCAAGGCCATGCAGGAGCTGGTTGCAGAGGTGACTCGGCCGGTCGCTCTCTCCGACCGCGCTGTTCGCGGCCTTGCCCAGATCAGGGCGGCTCGTCGCGACCATGTGCAGACGCACGGTTCCGAGCCCACGAACCTCGAGCTGAGCCAGGCCACCGGACTTACCCCGCTGGGGGTGGAGAGCTTGCTCGCGACTGAGCGACGCGCCCGGAGCTTCGAGGAGCCGCTCGCCCTCGACGAGGGAAGCGCCGTGACGCTCGGAGATACGATCGTCGACCCCGGTGCCGAGCGCGAGTACGAGCTCGTGCTCGACCAGATTGAGATCCGAGAGGTCCGTGATCTCGCCGACCACCTCGGCGAGCGCGAGCGCGCGGTGATCAAGGCCCACTACGGGCTCGGTTGCCCGACGCAGACACTGAGCGAGATCGGCGCCACGATGGGTCTGAGCGCGGAGCGCGCACGGCAGATCGAGGCCGGGGCGCTCAGCACGCTGCGAGCCGCATTGGCGTATCCGGCCCTGGCATGAGACTGATCCATTTGCATCAGCGCCGCGACGGCTTACTTCATTACGTTTGGGAGGCGCTCGGATCCAACATGGCGATAACCGATGAGTTCTGAAAGCCCCGGCATGCGTCATAGCGCCCTCGTATACGGGTCTCAGGACGAGTACGTCAAGCGCGCGGTCGACTTCCTGCGAGAGGGGCTCGAGGCCGGCGAGGGCGCGGTGATCGGCAACACGCGCTCCCGGCTCGCCGCGGTACGCGAGGCGCTCGGAACAGATGCCCCAAACGTCACCTTCATCGACGTCGGCGCGGCCTACACGCGTCCGGCGCGCACGTTCGCCGCCTACCACAAGGTCTACGCGGAGGAGTTCAAGAAGGCCGCTTCGGTCCGCGTGATCTCCGATGTTCAGTACGGACCCGAGCCCGGCGAGTGGGAGCTATGGATGGCCTACGAGGCCCTCATGAACCACGCCTTCGCCCATCTGCCGACCTGGGCGGTGTGCACGTACGACGCCAACGGGCTACCTGACCGCCTGCTCGAGGCCGTTCGGCGAACGCATCCGGAACTGTTCGCCGGCAACACCTGCACGAAGAACGATCATTTCGAGGAGCCAACCGAGCTTCTCCGTCGGATCACCCCGCCCCCGGAGCCACTCCCCGAGCTTCGCTCGATCTCGTCCGGGCGCGATCCTGAGACGCTGCGCGAGCACCTGGCCCGCGAACTGGCCGCCGAAAGGGTGACCGAAGCACGGACCCTGGACATGCTCATCGCGGCGACCGAGATCGTCACCAATGCGATCGACCACGGCGGCGGCGTGAAGGAAGTCCGCACAGGGAGGGCCAACGGCCGATTCGTGTGCGAAGTCGTGGACCGAGGCAGCGGTTTCGATGACCCCGCCGCTGGCTACCGTCCACCGCAGAAGGGAATCGGTAGCGGGTTGTGGGTCGCCCGGCAACTCACATGGCGGATCGAGTTCTTCCGCTCGCCGGCGGGCTTTACTGCGAGGATCTGGCTCTGATCACGGGCACGTCGGCCTGATCGCCCTGGCCGGCAAGGCGCAACGCCACACCATTGATGTCAGCTGACGCGGGCGATCCTGCACGCCCGTCAGCCGACCAGCCGGAGACGGCCCCGGGCAGCGCCGTGCGCGAGAACCGCTCGGCAGGCGACGTGCGCGTCGTCGATGAGCCGCGCCGCGTGCTCGAAGTGCGTCGGCTGCACCCGGCCCACGTTCGGTGCCGGCAGCACGATCAGCTCGGCCTCCGCCGCGTACCGCGTGATGTCGGCGTCGAGCCGGTGATCGATGAGCAGGCGAACGCCATAGATGGCGGCGTCGACGGCGCCCCTTGGTGCGTAGTCGGCTCGACGACACGACGGATCCTCCGTGGGCAGCACGTAGATCCGCTCAGCACCGAGCTCGACCGCGTGAGAAATCGGGGTGTTGTTGACCACGCCGCCGTCGACGAGACGCCGCCCGCCGATCGCAACCGGCGCAAAGACGCCGGGGATCGCCGCAGCGGCGACGAGTGAGTCGACCGCCGGACCCTCGGACAGCGCCAGCTCCCGCCCCTCGGCCAGGTCGAACGTAATCACATGCACGGGGATCGGAGCCTCGGCCAAGTCATCGAACTCGATGTTGCGCCTGACAAGCCGGCGCAGGCCGTGATCCGGCACGATGTGGCTGCGATGTCCACATAGGCCGCCGACGAGCGTGGTCATGCTGATCGGGAAGAGGTCCCTACGCCGAAGGTCCTGCCAGACGCACCCGAGGGCCTTGGCGGTCGCCGGAGTCTGTGGCCGCGATGCGACGAAGGCGGCGTTGAGCGCTCCGGCGGAGGTGCCCACGAGCACGTCCGGCACGATCCCCGACTCGTAGAGAGCCTGGAGCATCCCGACCTGGATCGCCCCGAGGCTCGCTCCGCCGGCGAGGACGAACGCAGTGCGCGGTCCCCGTGCGCCACGTGAGCTGAACGGTGAGCGTGGATGCGTTACGGCTGCCGTCGCCATCGCTTCATCACCGTCGCGAGCTCAGCTCGATTTGGGCCAGCTGCTGGGCGACTGCCGTTTCCCGGAGGTGGCCGGCGCGCCCCATCACCAGGGCGTAGCGACCTGCTGCGCGTTCCTCGCGATCCAGCGCGGCGTTGTAGTCGTCGAACGCGAAGCGCCTGTGCGCCGCGCGTGCACCGAGCCACCCGCGATAGGCGGTCCTGACCGCGGCGCACTCCTGTCGCCATTGGCGGTAGGCAGCGATCGCCTCCTCGACGAGCGCACGTTCCCTTGCGGAACGTCTGTGTCGCCGCAGCATCATCGTCCACCCGTCCTGATGACAACCGTCCGTGCTCATGGGGCGTACCGGAACGGATGACGGAACGCGTCGCCGGCGTTGGCAGCCGCGACCGGAAACACGAGTTGGGTCGTGGTCCGGATGTCACCGACGACGATGCGCGTCGTGCCGGTTTCGCGGCTCCACTCCAGCGAGATCGTGTAGCCGTCGTTCTGACGCGTGTCGAGTTCCACGAACTGTTGACGTGCGATGCTCGGCAAGCGCTCGTCGGGCGTGGGTCTATCGAAGTGCGGGCTGGTCTGCATACCCTGAGCCTGATCCGAAACGGTTGTACTCACATCAGGGCGAGTACCGCGTTGAGCCCCTAGTCCCTGGGGCCCTGCACCTGGCGTCCCTAGTGGCCGCACGTGCTCCCCGGTCGACCTCGGGACGAAGCGCCGCGTAGCACTCCGCGCTCGGTCGGCCCGGCCGCCGAGGTCACCCGTGCAGGTGATCTCTACGTGTGCGCCGATAGGACCTGGAAGCCCACGGGTGAAGCCAGACGTCGAACTCCGCGTCAGGCATGCGAGTCACCAATGGGCGCACGCGTGGACTTACAACCCGTCCGATGGGAGGTGGACCCGTGGGTCGCTGTTGAGCTGCGCGACCGCGGCGGGCTGGTCAGCCGGACCGCTGAAAACTTGTGCGCCCGCGCGCTGGGCACGCAGGCCGGCGCCGAAGGGATGGCGTTCATGGTGCTGATGACCGCGCGAGCGCCGTGCGAACGGACGCGCCCGCGGTTGACGCACGAGGCGGAGCAGCAGGTACGGCGGGACGAGAATTGCCCCCGTCAGCGCGACGACGATCACTCCAGCGAGAATGAACGTGACGAGGAGCAGGAACGGTCCGGCCAGGATCAGGCCCAACGCCAGCCAGGGGCCAAGTATGAGGATGGCGGGAGGCCCCGCGACGGGGACCGCGAGGTGGAGCGGGAGGATCTCGTCGAGCGTCTCGGCGAACGTTGACGGACCTGACCCCGAATGGGGACCAATTGGTGTCCCGCTCCGGTGATTTTTTGGTCTCGGTTGCGGCTGCGTGATCTGCTCGATGGTGTCCATGGCGCAAGCCTTGCTCCGATCGACGCGCGCTCGCATCCGGGCCAGTCCCGCGTCGAGCCCCTAGTCGTGGCGGCTGAGCTGCCGAGGCAGACGGCGTGCGGTGCGGATACGCAGGGCGCGACGGATCAACACGCGGGGTTCCAGCACGGGGAGTACTGCCACACCCGGCCACCGACCAGGGCATCGACTAGTGACCTGCCCTGACGCGAGCGATCCGGACGAGCGCCATGGTGATCCTCACGTTCTGGGCGCCCGCGTGCCGCGGGCGCGTCCATCCGACCCGAAAGGGAACATCCATGCCTCCCACGATCGTTCTCGTCCATGGCGCGTTCGCCGAGTCGGCGAGTTTCGACGGTGTCGTCGATCGGCTCAGCGCCGACGGTCACCGCGTCATCGCCGCCGCCAACCCACTGCGCGGGCTTGCCGCCGATGCCAACTCGGTCAGCGATCTCGTCCGCACGATCGAGGGGCCGGTCATGCTCGTCGCCCACTCATACGGCGGCGCGGTGATCTCCAACGTCGACGCTGACGCCGGGGACATCACGGGCCTCGTCTACGTCAACGCGTTCGCGCCGGCGCAGGGCGAAACCTGCTTCGCGCTGGCCGGCATGTTCCCGGGCAGCATGCTCGGTGAGGCGACGCTGCGACCGGTGCCGCGCCGCGATGGCACGACCGACCTGTCAATCGTCCCGGACCGCTTCTTCGAGCTGTTCTGCGCCGACGTGCCGGCGTGGCAGGCGGCGCGGATGGCGGTCAGCCAGCGCCCGGTGACGCAGGAGGCGCTCGTCGAGCCGTCGGGCGAGCGGCCGCTGTGGAAGGAGCTGCCGTCGTGCTTTGTGATCGGGAAGGACGATCACATCATTCCTCCCGCGCTGCAGCGCTACATGGCCGAGCGCGCGGGAGCGCGCCGCACACTGGAGATAGCAGGCGCCTCGCACGCAGCCACGGTCTCCCGGCCTGACGCGGTGGCCGAGCTGATCCTCGAGGTCACCGGGGTGCCCGCGGCAGCGTAGGGACTCAAAAACCACGATAAGGAGGCGCAAGATGAGTAACTCTCGACCGGGACTTTGGACACGATTGCGGATCGTCATCGTCGGTTCCATGGCGGCCGCGATCGCCGCGTTCGCGTTCGTCGCCGCAACAACCAACGGCTCGGCACACGGTGAGGGATCGCGCATATCGCGGTCCGCCGCCGTCACCAGACCGATCGTCGTGCTCGAGCACGGCGCCTGGGCGGATGCATCCAGTTGGCGCCGGGTGATCGCCCGACTTCAGCACGACGGGTACACGGTTTACGCACCGCCAGATCCGCTGCGCGGGCTGCCGTCCGACTCCGCCTACCTGCACGCGTTCCTCACCGAAAACGCGGCCCTGCGCGGACGGCCGGTTGTCCTGGTCGGGCATTCGTACGGCGGAGCGGTGATCACCAACGCTGCGGTTGGCGTTCCCGAGGTGAAGGCGCTGGTCTATGTCGACGCGTTCATTCCGGACCAGGGCCAGAGCCTGGAGGAGCTCGACCACGGATCGTGCCTGGCCGGCAACCCGGCCGCGCTGTTTGATCTGGTCCCGTATCCCGGGGGTCCTGAGGGCGACGTCGACACCTACCTCAAACGAGATGTTGTCCGCAACTGCTTCGCCACCGGCCTTCCGGCTGCGCAAGCCGCGGTCATCGCCGCCACCCAGCGGCCGCTGGCCGCGAGCGCCCTCTCGGAACCATCTGGGCCACCCGCCTGGAAGAACGTTCCGTCCTGGGCCGTGGTCGGAACCGCCGACAAGGTCATTCCGGCCATGCAGCAACTGACCATGGCCCATCGTGCGGGCGCTCACATCATCGAGGTCGACGCGGGGCACCTGTCCCTGATCTCACGAGCGCGCACGGTCACTCGCGTCATCGAGGCCGCCGCTCGGGCGCGAGTCCGCTAACGGCGTGAGCACGCGGTGCCCTGCGCAGCCGCCGGCCCGCGCAGGGCACCGGCCGGCCATGCGGGCGGGAGCGAGACTCCCACAAACTCGGCCCAGGCAGGGTTGTGGGCCGCACTGGGGATCCGACTAGGGCCCGTGACGGACGCGAGGACCGGCACGCGGGTGCAGGCTGTCGACATACGAGCGGCGACCTCAACGTGTCCGCCCTCGACCCTCAACAGAAAGGCAAGCGCATGAAGATCGTCGTCATTGGCGGGACCGGCCTGATCGGGTCGAAGCTCGTCGCAAAGCTTGATGGGCGCGTGGACGAGGTGGTCGCCGCGTCACCTGACACGGGCGTCAACACGATCACCGGCGAAGGCCTGTCCGAAGTTCTGGACGGCGCCGAGGTCGTCGTCGACGTCTCCAATGCACCGGACTGGAGCGACGATGCGGTGCTGCACTTTTTCGAGACCTCGTCTCGCAACCTGCTCGCCGCCGAGGCGGCCGCGGGCGTCGCACACCACGTCGCATTGTCGGTGGTCGGCACCGAACGCCTGACCGAAAGCGGCTACTTCCGAGCGAAGCTCACCCAGGAGCAGTTGATCAAACGGTCCTCGGTCCCGTACACGATCGTCCGTGCGACACAGTTCTTCGAGTTCATGGACGGCATCGCCGACGCGGCCACGGACGACGGCGCGGTCCGACTCCCGCCGGCGCTGATCCAGCCGATGGCGGCCGATGACATCGCCGCCGCGCTGGCCAGCGTCGCGGTCGCGCCGCCGGTGAACGGCACGATTGAGATCGCCGGACCTGAAGCGTTCCGTCTCGACGAGTTCACCCGCGAGCGGTTGAGGACGCGCCATGACCCGCGCGAGGTGATCACCGACCCGCAAGCGCGCTACTTCGGGATCGCACCGAGCGAGCGTACGCTGCTGCCCGGTGATGATGCGCGCCTCAGCCAGGCCCGATTCGACGATTGGCTGCGAGGCACGCACGGCGATCCCCAGGTGGTCACGGGAGGCAGTGATGCATGAGATCCACGTGAGCATCATGAGCGCCGAGGCGGCCGAAAACGGCGTCGCCGAGCTGTGGGCCGCGGGCGACCTGATCGGCTACACGATCCTCGATGACAGTGACCTGATGCTGCGCATCGAGCCGCGCCACGATCACGCGGCGGTGACCGTCGGGGCGCGTAGCCTCGCCGAAGCGCTCGGACGAGCCGAGCAGCTGCTCGAGACGTATCCGCATGCCGCGCCGGGCGGCTCTAACTGGCCCGAGCGGTCGCGGGCGGACGCCGACAGCACGCTCAGGTCGATCCCGCTGGAGGGGTGATGAGCACAGCGGTCGCCGAAGCGTCGCGTCCAGCACACAACGTCGGGCGTCCACACGTTCGCGTCGGTACGTTCGGGGATCTCGACGACCTCAATCCGCGGCTGCTGCGTTGCTTTGTCGCCGTCGCGGAGGAGCTTCACTTCTCGCGCGCCGCGGACCGACTGTTCCTTCCACAACCCTGGCTCTCGAGGACAATCCGCAAGCTCGAGAGTCAGGTCGGCACGGCACTGTTCGTTCGTAGTACGCGCTCGGTCAGCGTCACTCCGGCGGGCCGGCGGCTCCTGCCGGCCGCTCGTGAGGTGCTCGAGTCTCTCGATGCCGTGGGACGGATTGCGAGTACGCGCCGGGCGGAGCTTCGGGTGCCGCATGTCCCCGGCCACGACACGACGATGCTGGTGCTCGACCGTCTCGCAGGCTCGCATCCCGACCTCGCGACCGTGGAGCTCTCCATCGGTGACGGCGGGCAGCTGGCCGCCCTTGCAGACGGCCGGATCGATGTTGCGGTGTGCCGGCTCTCAGAGCGTCCCCGCAAAGGGCTGTGCTGCGAACTGCTGCGGCTGGACCCGGCGCTCGTCGCGTTGCGTCGTGGCCGGACCGATCTGCCCGACGTGGTCGACCTGCGGCGCGTACGTGTCGCCCTCGCGGTGGACGGCAGTGGTGACGCTGTCGAAAATGACCTTGCGCTCGAACTGGAGCACGCGGTCGGTCGTCCCCTGCCCCGTGTTCGCGTCGCCGCCGGGTCGGGAACCGAGATCGGCGCATTGCGACGGGCGGGCGAGCAGGCGTTTGTGACGTTTGAGAGCACGCTGCTTGCGGACGGGCAGTATTCCCGCCAGGCAATCGGCCCCGTACAGCCGATGATCGCATGGTGGCTGGTGTGGCGTCGCGACAACATCTCTCCCGCGCGGCGAGCATTCGTGGACGCCGCACGCGCCGTCGCTGACGAGCGGCTGTGGAAGCGGACCGATGCGTTTGATGGCAGGCCGTTGATCGTCGGAGACGGGGCGTGGCACCAGACGGCGTAGACCTTCACCCCCGTGTCCTGCAACAGTTCCTGGTGCTGGCCGAGACGCGTGATCTCGAGACCGCCGCCGGACGGCTCGGGGTCACCCCAGCGGCGTTGAAAAGATCGATGAACACGCTCGGCCGGCGGCTCGGCACCAGACTGTTCATGCACGACGCCCGCGCCCTGGAACTGACGGCCGACGGCGCTGCTCTGGTGGGCCCGGCGGCGACCGCCGTTTCTGCGGCCGCTCGCTTCACAGCACGAATGCGCTCGATCGAAGGCGTGCTCCGGGTGGCTCATGCCTCGGGAGTCGACACCCTGTCGGTCGTGCTCGACCGATACTGCACGCTCCATCCGGAGGTTGAGGTCCAGGAGCAGGTCCTGCCGTGCGAGGCGCAACTGGCGGCGCTCCGCGACCGGGAGATCGACGTCGCAGTATGTCGTCTGATCGGCTCCGCGCCGATCGACTGCGAGGTCGAGCTGCTTCGCCTCGACCCACTGCTGGCGGCGGTGGCCGCGGATGCCACTGCTCCGTCACTGTCCGTGGATCCCGCTCGTACATCGACACACGTCGGGGAGACCGGCGGCGAATGGTTGGCGCGAGACGATCTGATCGCCTCCTTCGAGCGGGCGGCAGGCTGCCGCCTGCACCGCGTGCGCGTCCTGATCGGCGCAGGCCAGCACGTGGCCGCACTCGAGCGAACGCACGCGCCCGCGTTTCTGATGATGTCGAGCTCCAACACGCCACCCGTGAGGCGCCGCCTGGTCGGCCTGGTGCCGCGTCAGCCGTACTTCCCTTGGTCGCTGGTGTGGCCGAAGGGCTCATCGGCTGCGGTCACCGCGTTCATCGAGACCGCACGGACCGTCTCGTCCGAAAACGACTGGCTCGCAGTCGACAGGCTGCCAGGCAATCCGTGGCTACCCGAAGACGATTTTCATCGACCGCGACTTGGAGCGGAGCCAGTGCCGGAACTCCCGTCACGCGTGAACGTCAGCGAAATCAGACAGGCGTCGAACGCCTCTGGGCGAACACGAGCTGACGCCACAGTGACCACGTGAAGCACCTGGAGCGGTCCTCGCTACCGCGCGACCGACCGCTCTTGGTATCAGCGCCAGCAGTCCCCGTATGGATCGATGGCGGCAGCGGTCCCATCTTCGGGACGGCCTCACCCGTAAGCGGTGAGGCGGCCACTACCACGGACCGAGGAGATTATGAGCAGCGTACCCATCCACTCGCACCATGTGCCCCTTTCGGGCACTCACCGGCTACCACGTAGGCGCGATCACCACTCTGCCCTGTTCGTGTCAGCAATCGCCGCTCTAGGCGGCCTGCTGTTCGGATACGACACCGGCGTGATTTCCGGGGCGCTGCTGTTCATCAAGAACAGCTTCCATCTCGGATCCACTGGTCAAGGCGTCGTGGTGAGCGCCGTGCTGGTCGGCGCCGTTCTCGGCGCCGCGCTGGCGACGATTCTCGGCGACCGCATCCGCCGCAGAACGCTGATCTTCAGTTCGGCGCTTGTCTTCATTCTTGGCTCGGTCATCGCCACCGTTGCCACGAGCGCCGGGATCCTGATCACCGGGCGGGCAATCCTTGGCATCGCCATCGGGCTGTCCTCCTCGGTCGTTCCGGTGTACATCGCCGAAGTCTCTCCCGAGGAGCGTCGCGGCGGCTATGTGGCGTTGTTCCAGCTTGCGATCACGGTTGGCATCTTCCTCGCCTACCTGATCAACCTGGCCTTCGCGGGGATCGAAGGGTGGCGCTGGATGTTCCTGTGCGGAATTGTGCCCGCGATCGCGTTGTGGGTGGGAATGCTGTTCTTGCCCGGCAGTCCTCGCTGGCTCGTGCTGCAAGGTCGAGCCGGTGAGGCCGAGCAGGCGCTCGAGGCGCTCGGGGAGCGGGATCCCGAAGCCAGGATCAAGGAGATCGAGGCGAGCATCGCGCTCCCTCCCGGCAGCTGGCGGGAGCTGTGGCTGCCGTTCGCGCGGCGGGCGCTGCTCGTCGGGGTAGGGCTCGGCGTCTTCCAGCAATTCATCGGCATCAACACCGTCATCTACTACGCGCCGACGATCCTGCAGTTCTCGGGATTCCACTCGGCGACGGTCGCGATCCTCGCGACGCTCGGCGTGGGCGTCGTCAACGTCGGGATGACGCTCGTCGCGGTGCGGTTGATCGACCGCGTGGGCAGGCGACCGCTGCTGATCGGCGGTCTGGTCCCGATGGCCGTGGCGCTGTTCGCGATCGGGTTCGCGTTCGACGTCTCGGCAAGCGCGGTGCGATGGATCGCGATCGCGAGCCTGGCGGTGTACGTCGGGTCGTTCGCGGTGAGCTGGGGCTGGGGGTTCTGGCTGCTCAACGCCGAGCTGTATCCGCTCGAGGTGCGCGGCCGCGGCACCGGTCTCGTGGTGATGATCCAGTGGGTCGCGAATCTCGCTGTGTCGCTGACCTTCCTGCTGCTGATCCACGCCATCGGCAAGCCGGCAACGTTCTGGATCTACGCGGGGCTGTGCATGCTCGCACTGCTATTCACGATGGCCTGGGTGCCCGAGACCAAGGGACGCACACTCGAGCAGATCGAGGCCCACTGGCGTCGGGTGACCGCGCCGGCGATGACACCCGTCCCAGGCACTGAGCAGGGACGATCGTGAGCAGCTTTACGATAATCAGCGACGGACCGCCGTCGGCGCCGACGGTGGCGGCGCCGGCGATCCTCGCCGGAGACGTCGGCGCGACCCACACCCGGCTGGCGGTGTTCGCCGACGATGCGCGCATCCCGCTCGCCTCTGAGTCCTACGCAAGCCATGACCACCCCGGGCTCGAGGAGATGGTGCGCACGTTCCTCGCGCAGCACCCGACACAGCTGGACTACGCCTGCTTCGGCGTGGCTGGGCCCGTTCGCGACGGCCATGTGAAGACGACCAATCTCGCCTGGCCGGTCGACGCGTCAAGCCTGGCACACCTCCTCGGGCTCGAGTCGGTCGCACTGATCAACGATCTCGCGGCCAACGCCTACGGCATCGCAGAGCTGGCGCCGGATGACTTGGAGGCGCTGAACCGGGGGGCGGCCGCCGCCGACGGGGCGGCGGTGGTCATCTCCGCTGGCACCGGCCTCGGCGAGGCGGGCATGCTCGAGGACGGCGGCGGCATCCGGGTCATCGCCACCGAGGGCGGGCACGCCGACTTCGGGCCCCGGTCGGAGCTGGAGGTCGAGCTGTACCGGTACCTGGCGGCGCAGGACACGCACGTCAGCTACGAGCGCGTGTGCTCGGGGATCGGTCTGCTGAACATCTACAGCTTCCTGCGCCGGCGCTCGGGGACACCCGAGCCACCGTGGTTGGCAACCGAGATCGCCCACGGCGACGCGAGCGCCACGATCTCACGAGCTGCGCTGCGCCACCGGGACGCGGTCTGCGTCGAGGCGTTGGACATGATGGTCTCGATCTACGGTGCCGAGGCGGGCAACCTGGCGCTCAAGTACCTCGCAACCGGCGGCGTCTACGTCGGCGGCGGGATCGCCCCCCAGATCCTGCCAAAGCTCCGCGACGGCGCGTTCATGCGGTCATTCGCGGCCAAGGGCCGCTTTGCCGAGCTTCTCGAGCAGGTGCCCGTGCACGTGATCCTCAACGACAACACCGCGCTGCTCGGTGCCGCACACCATGCGCGCGTACTCGATGCCGCCGGGACGCAGGTTTGACCGATGGTCGCAAGCGAGAGCCGACGCGCCCGGGCGGGCTGCGAGGACAGCACGGACGAACGGAGGATCCTGGTCGTCAATACCGGCTCCTCATCCGTCAAGCTCGGCCTGTTCGCGGCCGGGCGAGTGGTTCGCCGAATCGGGAGCGCGGAGGTTGACCGGGTCGGACCCTCCTCGGCCGGAGCACGCGACTCGCGTCCGGCTGCATCGCCACCGGACCCGACCGACGCCACCGCCCACCAGCGGGCATTTCGACGCACGCTGCGCTCGCTCGTTCCCGACCTCGACTCGGGCATCGATGCAATTGGCCACCGCATCGTCCACGGTGGGCGGGCCTTCACATCCCCAACCCTGATCTCACCGTCGGTCCTGGCCGTGCTGCGCGAGCTCGTGTCACTTGCGCCAGACCATCTTCCCCAAGCGATCGCCGCGGCCGAGACGCTGGTTTACGCGGCGCCTTCGATTCCCCAGGTCGCGTGCTTCGACACGGCGTTTCACCAAACGCTGCCGCCGGCGGCGCGCGCCGTCGCGTTACCGCGGCGGCTCGGCATCGAGCGGTTCGGCTTCCACGGCCTGTCATTCGAGTACGCGCTGGCAAGGCTGCGCTCGATCGACGCGTGCCAGGCCGACGGCCGCGTGATCGTCGCGCATCTCGGCAGCGGGGCCAGCATGGCCGCCGTCAGGCACGGTCGCTGCATGGAGACGACGATGGGCTTCACCCCCGCCGGCGGGCTGGTGATGGGCACACGGCCGGGCGACCTCGATCCGGGGATGCTGATCCACCTCGCGCAAGACGGTGCGACGGCGGGGGAGCTCCAGCGGCTGATCAATCGGGAAGCCGGGTTGCTCGCGCTGTCCGAGCTCAGCTCGGACATGCAGGAGCTGCTCGGCACGCCGGATCCGCGCGCAGAACTGGCGGTGGACGTCTTCTGCTACCAGGCCCGCAAGTTCGTAGGGGCGCTGGCGAGCGTGTTGGATGGCCTCGACTCGCTCGTGTTCACCGGAGGAATCGGCGCGAACGCGGCTGAGGTCCGGACACGAATCTGTACCGGGCTCGGCCACCTCGGCGTCGAGCTCGACCCCGGCGCCAACGCCGCCGACCGGGACATCGTGTCCGCCCGCGACAGCGCCGTCACCGTGCGGGTGATCGTCACCGACGAAGAGCTGATGGTCGCGCGGCACACGAACGCACTCGTCCGCGACACACCCGGGCGAACACAAAGGAGGAACGATGAGTGCCATCGATGAAGACCGGCTCGAGCGGCTGGACGCCTACTGGCGCGCGGCCAACTATCTCACCATCGGGCAGATCTACCTGCAAGAGAACCCGCTTCTCCGACAGCCGCTTGCACCCGAGCACATCAAGCCTCGCCTGCTCGGGCACTGGGGGACCTCTCCCGGGCTGAGCCTGATCTACACGCACCTGAATCGCCTCATCCAGGACCAGGGAGCGAGGGTCATCTACCTGGCGGGACCGGGACACGGCGGCCCGGCGATCCTGGCCAACGTCTACCTCGAGGGGACGTACTCGGAGGTGTACCCCGAGGTGACGCAGGACCTGGAAGGAATGCGGCTGCTGTTCCGCCGCTTCTCCACGCCCGGAGGCGTCCCCAGCCACGTCAGCGTCCCGACGCCCGGCTCGATCCACGAGGGAGGAGAACTCGGTTACGTGCTCGCGCACGCCTTCGGAGCGGTGTTCGACAACCCGCACCTGGTGGCCGTTGCCGTCGTCGGCGATGGCGAGGCCGAGACCTGCCCACTCGAGGGATCGTGGAAGGGCATCAAGTATCTCAACCCAGCGCGCGATGGCGCCGTGCTTCCAATCTTGCATCTGAACGGGTACAAGATCTCGGGTCCGACCGAGCTCGGCAGAGCGACGGACGAGAGCATCACCTCGCTGTTGGAAGGTCACGGCTACACGGTTCACTTCGTCATCGGCGACGAGCCGCGGTCGGTGCACCGGCTGCTGTGGCACACGCTCGATGCCTGCTACGCGCAGATCACCGACATCCAGCACCGCGCCCGTACGCGGGGCTTGACGAACGGGACCTCGCGCTGGCCGGTGATCGTGCTGCGCACGCCGAAGGGGTGGACCGGGCCCAAGGAGGTCGACGGGCTGAGGGTCGAGGGCACCTTCCGTGCGCACCAGGTGCCGATCGCCAACCCTCGTACCGACCCCCGGCATCTCGCGATGCTCGAGACGTGGATGCAGGGCTATCAGCCCGCAGAGCTGTTCGACGAGTCGGGACGGCTGCAGGCGCGGCTCGCCGAGCTCGCCCCCTCCGGCGAGCTGCGAATGGGAGCGAGCCCGCATGCCAACGGCGGGCGACTGCGGCTCGAACCGAAGATCCCAGAACTTCGGAACTACGCGGTGCCGGTGGTGGCACCCGCCACCGAGCGCCATGAGTCGACGCGGCAGCTCGGGCAACTGATGCGAGACATGTTCGTGGCCAACCGGGAGCAGGCGAACTTCCGCCTGTTCTGCCCGGACGAAACGAACTCGAACAGGTTGAACGCGGTGTTCGAAACCGAGAACCGATGCTTTGTCGGACGGGTTCAGCCCGACGACGATCACATCTCGGCGGACGGTCGCGTCATGGAAGTGCTGTCGGAACACAACTGTCAAGGCTGGCTCGAGGGTTATCTGCTGACCGGCCGCCACGGCCTGTTTGCGACCTACGAGGCGTTCGCGATGGTCTCCGCGTCGATGACCGTCCAGCACGTCAAGTGGCTCGAGGAGGCCATCAAGCTACCGTGGCGCAAGCCGATCTCCTCACTGAACATCCTGCTCACGTCGACCGCCTGGCGCAACGATCACAACGGCTTCAGTCACCAAGGCCCGGGCCTGATCGACGTCGTCCTCTCGAAGAGAGGGTCCGTCTCCCGCGTGTACCTCCCGCCCGACGCGAACTGCCTGTTGTCGGTCGCCGACCACTGCTTTCGCAGCAGAAACTACGTGAACCTGATCGTGATCGACAAGCAGCCGCAGCTGCAGTGGCTGGACTTCGATGCTGCAATGGAGCACTGCGCGCGCGGCGCCTCAACCTGGGAGTGGGCATCCAACGAAGCCGACGACGACCCGGACGTGGTGCTGGCCGGCGCCGGCGACATCCCCACGATGGAGGTTGTGGCAGCGGCCTGGTGGCTGCGACACAAGGCCCCGGAGCTGAGTGTGCGCGTCGTGAACGTCGTCGACCTCATGACTCTGTTCCCGCTCGAGATCCATCCGCACGGGATGTCCGAGAAGGCGTTCGTAGAGCTGTTCACTCGCTCACGTCCGGTCGTGTTCGCCTTCCACGGCTACCAGCGGGCGATCCACGAGATCATTCACGGCCGGCCCGGCGCCGAACGGTTCCACGTGCGTGGGTTCAACGAGGAGGGCACGACCACCACGCCGTTCGACATGGTGGTGCGTAACCAGATCAGCCGCTACCACCTCGCCGCCGAGGTGCTGCGCAGGGCGCGACCGCTTCCTACGACGCGGGCGCTGCTTCACGAATGCGCCGAGATGCTCGAACGCCATCAGCGGTACATGACCGCGCATCTCGAGGACATGCCCGAGGTGCGCGACTGGACCTGGACCGATCGGGGCCCCGGTGCTCCGCCGGCGGCGTCGGCGGTCCAGGCAGTTGGCTAGGCTGCGAAACATCTAAGTCGCACTGGCGTCGGCATTGATGGAGCTGGCGGCCAACTTAGGCTGAGACCGATGTCTCAGCCCGGATCAGTCATTGAATGTGGTACTCGCGACGCGCCGGGGCCAAGTCATGCCTCGGTCGCCGCGTTCACGAAAGGCAATGACACTCAGCTTGCCGGGCTCAACTGTCTCATCAGGGAGTCCAGACGGCATTCGCTGCTCACCGGCATCGAGGAGCAGGAGCTCGCGCGACGGATTGAGCGTGGGGACCTGGCGGCCAAGGAGCGCCTGGTCAAGTGCAACTTGCGTCTCGTCGTCGCGATCGCCAGGCGCTACCCGCGATGCGAGCTGTCGTTGCCCGATCTCGTCCAGGAGGGATGCGTCGGCCTGATCCGAGCGGTCGAGCGCTTCGACTACCGGTATGGCTGCCGCTTCTCGACATACGCCAGCTGGTGGATACGTGAAGCGATTTCGAAGGCGCTTGCCGAGACAGGGCGCGCAATCCGGGTTCCTGCCGGTCAGACCGGCAACATCGCGCGCATCAGGCGGGCGCAGCTCGAGCTGTCGCACGATCTCGGACGGCAACCGACGACAGCCGAACTCGCCGGCGCCGTCGGTCTTCCGACGCTGCGCGTCGAGCAGTTGCGCCGCGCGACCGCGCCCGTCGCCTCGTTGCAGGAGCCGCTCCGCGACGACAGCACGCTGTCGGTCGGCGATCTTGTCCGCGACGAGGCCGCCGAGCTCGCGTTCGAGCAGGATCTGAACGTTGACGTCCGGTGGCTGAAGCGCGCGCTTGGACAGCTGCCCGCGCGAGATCGGCTCGTGCTTGCATTGCGCTTCGGTCTCGACGGCGCACAACCGATGACGCTCGACGAGGTTGCAGGCAAGTGCGGCTTGAGCCGCGCGCGCGTTGGTCAGCTCGAGCATCGCGCGCTGCAACGTCTGCGCCGCATGGCACCGCGTCAACCCGACGATCTGACCCCTCGGGTCGTGGCGGCGTGAACGCGCAGCGCACCCGGCGGCGGGCATCCCGCCATCACGCGATCGACGGATCGGGCGAGGGCGGCCCGACGCGCGATGGGGTGCTCCAGGATTCGCTGCTGCAGGCACACCGGTTCCTGCGTCGCGGACCGGTTTCGGCTGAAGGGTGGAGTCAGCTGGTTGCGAAGAACCGAGCGTGGGAGCGTTCCTATCGGGGCCGCTGGCAGCACGACAAGGTCGTTCGCTCGACGCATGGCGTGAACTGCACGGGCTCCTGCTCCTGGCAGGTGTTCGTCAAGGATGGGCTGATCACGTGGGAGTCCCAGGCGGTCGACTATCCCCGCATCGGAGCCGACACGCCGGAGTACGAGCCGCGCGGCTGCCCGCGCGGAGCATCGTTCTCGTGGTACACGTACTCGCCGCTGCGGCTCAGGTATCCGTACGTGCGCGGCAGTCTGCTCGAACTGTTTCGCGAGGCGCGCGCACGACACGGCGACCCGGTCGACGCATGGGCCGAGATCGTCACGGACCCCGAGCAGTCTCAGTGCTACAAGCGCGAACGCGGCAAGGGCGGGTTCGTCCGAGCCTCGTGGGATGAGGTGATCGAACTGATCGCCGCCGCCCATGTGCACACGATCAGGCGTCATGGCCCTGACCGCGTCGTTGGATTCTCGCCGATACCGGCGATGTCGATGGCGTCCTACGCCGCCGGGACACGGTTTCTGTCGCTGATCGGGGGAACGATCCTGTCGTTCTACGACTGGTACGCGGACCTGCCGCCGGCCTCCCCTCAATGCTTCGGCGATCAGACGGACGTGCCCGAGTCCGGCGACTGGTGGAACGCCGGCTACCTGATGATCTGGGGAACCAACCTGCCGACCACGCGCACACCTGATGCGCACTTCATGACCGAGGCGCGCTACCGCGGTCAGAAGGTCGTGGTGGTGTCCCCCGAGTACGCCGAGCACACGAAGTTCGCCGATCACTGGCTGGCGGCCGAGGCCGGCTCCGACGGAGCGCTGGCGATGGCCATGGGCCACGTGATCCTCAAGGAGTTCTACGTCGATCGGCAAGCGCCGTATTTCCACGACTATGCGCGGCGGTTCACCGACCTGCCGTTGCTCGTCACGCTGCGCGAACGCGAGCCGGATGACGCCCGCCGCGCCCAATCAGGCGAGGCTGGACGCCGAGCGGGCGGTCGGCCGACGGCCTATGTTCCGGATCGCTTCCTGCGCGCATCCGATCTCGGGCGGTCGATGGAGCACGCCGAGTGGAAGACCGTGGTGCTCGAGTCGATCGGGTCCGCGTCGATCTCTTGCCCAGCGCCGTCCGAGCCACTGCGCCTGTCAACCGATCAATCCATCGCTCGCCGGGGCGTTCGCAACCCGCGCAAGCGCAGTAACAACCACTAGGGAGCAATGATGTATCAAGCACCAGCATCACACGACGCCGACGCCGATGACCGCTCGGGTCCAGGACCAACCATGCTGCACGTCTGGCTCGTCGATCCACAGAACGCCGACCGTCACCTCGAGCTGCTCCGCGGGCTCTTCGACGCAATCTCCGATCAGCCTGGGTTCGTTTCAGCGCGGATCCTGGAGAGCCCCAGTCGGTCCTCGATCGCCGCGATCATCGAGATGCGCACCCGCGAGGATCGCCAACGTCTCGAGCGGCTTCCTCAGGTGCACCATGTGCTTCATCAGCTACATGACGCGGCGAATCTGATCGCACGGCTCTACGACAG
This sequence comes from Solirubrobacteraceae bacterium, assembly GCA_036273655.1. Classification (GTDB taxonomy): domain Bacteria; phylum Actinomycetota; class Thermoleophilia; order Solirubrobacterales; family Solirubrobacteraceae; genus Palsa-465. The sequence goes on from DASUHF010000059.1 coordinate 76,519, forward strand.
GGTTGCAGAGTTCGACGCGCGCGAATCAGCCGCCGGGGTCGAATAGCGCCGGCGGCCCGACAAGAGTCTGCTGACCGGCACGGCGCGACCCCTTCCGTTGTCCTACCCCGGGACCCCTCCGGTGTCCTACCGCCCGCGGTCCATGCGAAGCCGCCGAACCGCCTGGTCGGCCGCGGGTCCGATCTCATAGAGGTCATCGCTCAGCCGATGCAGGAGATCATGGTCGATCCCCCAACGGAGCGCCCAGTCGAAGTCGACGGTCGCCCAATGTGTTGCTCCGGAGAGCTCGGCAAGCCCCGCACGCGTCAGCACGCGGTACGGAGCCAGCGTGTCGGCGAGGCGGTACGCCGCTTCGCGCGCGAGAACGTCGTAGTGATCGCCTGATTTCTCGGTCATGGGCAAGTCCGCTCCGTATGGGCGATGGTTTCGGTGCCGCGACCGTAGTCCGGCTACGCCGGTCCATCAATACCGTCGCTGTCGCTGTTGAGACGACGCGCAGCGGGCATCCCGGTCGGCCTCATGTCATGCACCTTCATGGGTCACTGCCGCGGGCTGTTTCTCGGTCGGCACCAATCGTTCCCGTGTTCGTCTGGCTCGCCGCGGCTGATCGATCCAGTGTGTGCTGCCGGAGCGGGCCACTGGCCGCCCCGATGACCACATCAATTCCTTCGAACCCACTCAGATTCGTATGCGCATTGCCAACGACATCGGAACGTCGGCTATCCCCGTCAACCCGACCAGCGTGCGACCGCAGGTCGTGATCGTCGGCTCCGGCTTCGCCGGCGTCGCCGCCGCGCGTCGACTAGAGCGCCGCGCCAGGTCCGGGGAGCTCGACCTACTGCTCGTGTCGCCGGCTGACCACCTCAATTATCAGGCGCTCATGCCCGAGGTTGCCGCCGGCATCACCGACCCGCGTCACATCGCCGTGTCGCTGCGACGCCTGCTGCGCAGGACCCATGTCTTGGCGGGCGCGGCCGTGGCGATTGACGTCACGCGCCGTGAGCTCACCCTTGCTCGTACTGACGGGGCTCGCCTCGTCGTGCGATGGGACCTGCTGCTCCTCTGCCCCGGCGCAGTGTCTCGAACGTTCGACGTTCCTGGGATCGAGCGGACTGTCGGCGTCAAGTCGCTCATCCAAGCGGTCAGCTTGCGCGACCACGTGCTCGCCCAGCTCGCCCTGGCGGAGGAGGTGCCCGCCGAGCGCGACGAACGCTGCACGTTCGTGGTGGTGGGTGGCGGCTACTCCGGCAGCGAGTTCGCGGCGCAGATGCAGCTGGTCTCGCGTCGCGTGGCGCCGCGATACCGCGGTCTGACAGCCGCTGACCCCCGGTGGGTGTTGGTCGAGGAAGCGCCGCGACTGATGCCGCAGTTACCGCGAAGGCTCAGCACGAGAGCGCTGAAGATTCTGCATTCGCGCGGCGTCGACGTGCGGCTCGGGGTCGGCGCGGTCGAGGTGACCGAGCACGACGTGGCACTGTCGAGCGGCGAGCGCATCCCCGCCCGCACGGTGGTCTGGACGACGGGCGTCCAGCCCAGCCCGCTGATCGCGTCGCTCGGTCTTCCGACCACCCATGGCCGGTTGCGGGTCGACCCCCAACTGCGGGTGATCGATGCCGACACCCTGTTCGCCTTCGGCGATGCCGCCGCGGTTCCGGATCTGGTGAACCCCGATGAGCTCTGCGCCCAAACAGCCCAGCACGCCGTGCGGCAGGGGAGGCATGCCGCCGACAATGCCCTGCGCGCGCTGCGTGGCGCGCCGCTTCGGGATTACCGCCATCGCGACCTCGGATTCGTCGCCGATCTCGGCGGGTGGAAGGCAGTCGCCACGCCACTGGGAATTCCCATCTCAGGCTTGCCCGCCAAGGTCCTGACCAAGTCCTATCACCTCTACGCGTTGCCGACGATGACCAATCGGCTCCGAGTTCTGACCGACTGGACGCTCGGGACGCTCACCCCAAACCAAGACGTTCGGCTGGGGCCGGTATACGACGACGACCCAGCGGAAGTGGCGCCGACATCCGCGCCCCTCGCCGCGCCGGCGCGGTCCGCGATACCAAGCTGAGCAGCTGATCGGATTTGTGAGGCAAGTCTCGGGCGCCAGCGGCCCGCGCCGACGAGAGTCGCCTTTCCTCGGCAGGAGCGCAAGTCAGGCTCGCGTGTCGCGGTCTTCCTCGACAGCACCGGCGACACGCGAACTGGCGAGCGGCGGCGCCGTCAGGGCACCCAGCGGTCGCCCGCCGGTGTGACCACGAGTTCGTGGGTCAGCGCTCGCGGGCCCTGCGCGACGAGGAACGCCACGGCCTCGGCGATCGCACCCATGTCGGCGAGCGCTTCGCGCGGCTGATCGGCGGTGAATGCCGCGGTCTTCGGAGACTCAATCGTCGCGTCAACGGCCAGCAGCGCGACGTGGATGCCGCTGCTCCGCTGTTCCTGGGCGGCGGCCTGAACCAGCGCGCGGGTCGCGAACGCGCCCGCGGCCCACAGCCCCTTGCCCGGCATCGCCCGTCTCGACGAGCCGCCGGTGATCTGCACGAGCGTGCCGCGGCCGGTCTGCTGCAGCGCCTTCATGCCTTCGGACAGGAACACGAACGCCTGCTCGGCGACCGCCACCGTCCACGCGTTGAACCGCTCGAGATCCGCATCCGCTAGATCGCCACCGCCGAACGGACCGCCGGCGGCCCTGCTGGCGCTGACGGCGTTGACGACCGCGTCAAGCGAGCCGAAGTGCTCACGAATCTCGTGCAGCGCCTGATGTAGCGCCGCCGGCTCGGCAGCGTCGGCGCCGACGGCGTGCGCGCCTCGCTCGCGCACGCGCTGCACGGTGTCGTCGCTGCGGGCGACACCTCCGACGTTCCAGCCGAGACCGATGAAGTGGTCGATGATGGCCCCGCCGAGGTTGCGAGCGCCCAGCACCGCCAGAGTCCGCGTCATAGTGGCAGCCTACCCGCACCTGAGGCTACGGCAATAGCGCCAGTCCGTCGGGTTTTGACAGGTAGCCCGGACGGCGGCCGGGAACACCGTCGTGGCCGTACTGCCACACGATCCGCTTGGTCTTTCGGTCGATCACGACGACGCGGTGATGCCAGTCGTCGGTGGCCGCGATCGTCCCGTTGGGCAGCGCGACGGCCAGTGACGGGCGGTCGAGTGATCCTGGGCCCGAGCTTGGATCGTAGGTCCAGACGATCCGCCCGCGCGGGGTGATGATGTCGATCCGGCCGGGGGTGTTGAAGCCCGCCACGAGCACGTCGCCGTCGGGCAGCAGTTGCGCGTCGGAGGGGTAGTCGGTGGGCGAGCGGATCGACCACAGAAGCTTGCCGGTGCCGGTGAAACGGTCGATCCAGCCGCCGATCTCGGTCACCAGTACGCCCCCGTGGGGCAGCGGCGTGTCGCCGTTGGGTTCCAGCAGCGAGTGTGGCGGGTCGTGGACGCAGTCGCCGGCGTGCCCGATCGACCGCACGATGCGTTTGGCCTTGTCGAGCCACAGCACGCGGCAGTTGATGATGTCGGCGACCTGGACCAGGCCGTCGGCGAGCATGTAGGCGTCGTCGGGGTGGGCGAGGTACCCGGTCGCGCTGCCCTGTACGTCCTGGTGGCCGTACTGCCAGACGATGCGCGGGTGGCGGCTGAGCGACAGCACCGCGATCGCATCCGAGAACTCCTCGTTGGTGACGATGTTGCGACGGTCGGCCGACAGGAACGCGTCGTCGGGGCCCGCAAAGCGCTGGCCCGCCGCCAGCGCCCCGGGCGCCGGGAACCGCCACACGATCCGCTTGCGCGGGTTGACGATGATGATCCGGTTGTTGTCACGGTCGGCGATCATCAGATACCCAGGCAGCGGCGAGGAGCGGCGCAACGGCGGCAGCCCGAGCCGGGCAAGCACCGGATCGCGTTGCACCGCCGCCCGTCCGGTGTGGTGTCCGGTCGCTTCATGCGCCGCAACCCGAGTGCGGGACCGGCTCGCGCGGTCACTGCGCGCGTGGCTGGAGTGATTCGTCCCACCGCAGCCTGCGATCACCAGGGCGATCGCCGCCAAGCACGCCGGTATCCAGGTCCGCCTCATCGATGACTCCGGTTCGGTCAGGCGGATCGTCGCACCGGCCGCGCGGCCAGTAAAACTTCGGTGAGAACGCGCTCAGCAAAGGGATGCATGGTCCGCGAGCCGGAGCGCGAGCGCGGGGCATGTTGACACGGCACGTGGTGCGCGCCCATTGGGCGGGCGCTCGGCCACTGCACGGCATCGGTCAACCTTCGGATGTGCGCTCGCATCCGTATCGTGCGCTGGCGCCGACTCGACCAAGCCAAACGACACGGAGGATTGGGGTGGGACCCGGAGCGAGAGCGATCACGACGTTGTTTGCGCAGGTCTGGAACGAGGGTCGACTCGATGCCCTCGCGCGAGTGTTCGCACCCGACGTGGTCGTGCACACGAGCCCGGAAGAGCAGACGCGCGGCAGCGACACGTTCGCGGCGGTGATCGCCGATTGGCGCCGCGCGTTTCCCGACATCCGCCACGAGATCGACGCGCTCGTGGAGGCCGGTGATCAAGCCGTCGTGCGCTGGCACGGGACCGGCACTCATCGCGCCCCGTTCGCCGGGATCGAGCCGACCGGCCGCACGATGTCCTACGGCGGCATGACCTGGTGCCGGATCGAGTCCGAGCGGATCGCGGAGGCGTGGGTGGCGGCGAACGTCGAGCAGATGATCGCGTCGCTTGCCACGCCGGACTGCGGCCCGAGCACGGCATGAGCGATCGTCCGTTCGCCGCTCGCCCCGGCGCCGAGCGGTATCGGAGGGCGCTGCGATTCACCGAGGACGCGGTCGCCGCCCGCGTCTCGGCCGTCACGATCACCCCGCACTGGCTCGACGGCGACCGATTCTGGTTCGAGGGCGCCGCCGGCCAACGCAGCCTCGTCGACCCCGACGCGGGCACCGTGGAGCCGCTCGCGACGCCGCCCGCCGAGCCGTCGACCTCGCCGGGAGCGCTGCGGTCGCCCGACGGCCGTTGGGAGCTCGTGCGACGCGACGGCGACCTGACGCTGAGAGCATGCGCGGACGGCTCCGAGCGCGCGCTCACGACGGACGCCGAGCCGTGGTGGGACTACGCCGGCACGCCCGACACGTCGGTCACCGGCCTGACGCTCCGGCGATCCGGGACGACGCTGGCCCCGGTCGGGCGCTGGTCGCCTGATTGCACCCGGATCCTCACTCACCGCATCGACCAGCGATCGGTGCGGCGGCTGCCGCTGGTCGAGTCCGCGCCGGCCGACCAGACGGCACCGATCCTGCACGAGGTCCGGGTCCCGTTCCCAGGCGACTTAGCCCGCCCGACCGCGCACCTGCTCGTATTCGACGTTCCCGGCGGGGAGCGGCACGAGATCGCGGGCGGGCCGCTGGAGGTCCGGTTCTTCTCGCCGATCGAGCTCGGGTGGGCGTGGTGGGGAGCCGACCGCGACGTCGTCTGGTTTTTGACCGACGACCGCGGCGTCCGCACGCTGTCGCTGCACCGGGCCGATCTGCGCACCGGCGTCAGCGAGATCGTGATCGAGGAGCGAGCCGGCGCCCGCGCCGGCGGTGACCGGGCCGGCTACGTCGAGCCGCACCCGCTGCTGCCATGGCCCAGCCACGTCCGCACGATCCGCGGCGATACCGCGGTCGTATGGCCGTCTGAGCGCGACGGCTGGCGACACCTGTACCTCTACGACCTGCGCCAGCGTCCGACGGCCGACCCCCGGCAGCTGACGACAGGGAACTGGATCGTACGAGACGTCGTACACGTCGATCACGAGTGGGTGTACTTCACCGGCCTCGGTCGAGAGCCTTGGCGCGACCCGTATCTGCGACACCTCTACCGGGTGCGACTCGACGGCGGCGACCCGGAGCTGCTGACGCCCGAGCCCGGCGACCACACGATCGCGTTCAGCCCCAGCGGCCGGCACGTCCTCGACACCGCCTCGACGATCGACACAGCCCCGGTCCACCGCGTGCGTCGCGCCGACGGCGCTCGCACGCGCGAGATCGCAAGGGCAGACATCGACGCGCTCGTCGCCGACGGCTGGCGACCGCCGGAGCCGTTCACCGTGACCGCCGCCGACGGACACACCGAGCTGTACGGGGCGCTGTTTGTGCCATCCGACCTGGACCCGTCCGCTCGCTACCCGGTGGTCGACTCGATCTACCCCGGACCGCAGCTGATGCGCACCCCGAAGTCGTTCACGATCGACCGCAACGCCGGTCCCGACGAATGGCCCGGCGCCTGGGAGGCGCAGGCGCTCGCCGAGCTGGGGTTCGTCGTCGTCACTGTCGACGGGCGCGGCACACCGCTGCGCAAGCGCGCGTTTCACCTGCACTCCTACGGCCGCCTCGGCGATCACACGTTGCCCGACCACGTCGCCGCGCTGCGCCAGCTGGCCGAGAGCCGACCCTGGATTGACCTCGACCGCGTCGGCATCGCCGGTCACTCCGCCGGCGGCGCCGCCGCTGTCCGTGCGGTGATCGACCATCCCGACGTGTTCGGCGCCGCGGTCGCCGGTTCGGGCGACCACGACCTGCGTCGCTACCTCGCCTACTGGGCCGAGAAATACGAAGGCCCGGCGGATGAGACCGACTACGTGGAGGCGTCCAACATCGACCGCGCGGACCGGCTCGAGCGTCCGCTGCTGTTGATCTGTGGCGAGCTCGACGACAACGTCCATCCCGCCAACACGCTGGCGCTACTCGACGCGCTGCAGCGCGGCGGCGCCGACGCCGAGCTCGTCCTGCTGCCGGGCCAGAACCATGACTGCACGACCCACCCCGAATATCGCCGCCGCAGCTGGGAGTTCCTGGTCCGCCACCTGATCGGCTGACCGCGGCCACTTTCGCCCGGCCCATGTGATATTCCGCCTCGCATGAGCGAAGACGCGGTCGTTGCACCATGGCAGGCGCGTGCGATCGTCGGACTGCGCGGCGCCGTCGTCGACGAACGCGACGGTCCGTTACCGGCGATGCTGGTCGCGCTGACGATGCTCGCCGGCATCGTCGACGCGTGCTCGATCCTGCGCCTCGGCCACGTGTTCGTCGCGACGATGACCGGGAACCTCGTGTTCGTGGGACTCGCGATCGCGGGCGCGAAGGGGTTTGCGATCGTCCCGTGCCTGCTGTCGATCGGCGGTTTCATCGTCGGCGCGCTGACCGGCGGCCACGCGTGCCGCAGCGCCGGTGGCCATCGCGGCCGGGTGCTGCGCAACGTGCTCGACGTCAAGCTCGTGCTCGCGACGATCGTCGCGGTGCTGGCGATCACCGACGCGCACCCTCCGCTCGGCATCCGTGACGCGATGGTGTTGCTGCTGGCGATGTCGATGGGCACGCAGCTGGCCGCGATCCGCTTCCTCAAGGTGCCGGACCTGTTGACCGTCGTACTCACGCTGACGATCACCGGGGTCCTGGTCGAGCGCGGGCTCGGCCCTTTGCATCCCGCGATGCTGCGGCGCGCCGTGGCGATCGTGTCGTTTGCGATCGGAGCGGTCGGCGGTGCGCTGCTCGTGCTCAACTTCGGGCTCGTGGCGGGGCTCGTCCCCGGGCTGGTGATCATCGTCGCGGTCACGATCGCGGCGCACGTCGCGGCCACCGCCGCAGGGGACTGGACCGCGCCTCGATAAGGGATGAAGCGCGCCGCGGCGCCGACGGACAGGAGGAGCAGTGACCATCGACCAGCATCGTCAGCATCCACTCCGGCTCCGTCGGCAACTACCTGCTCTAGCTCGCGTGCTGGCGCGTTCGTGAAGCTCGCGCTCGTCTTCTTCGTGTCCCTGACGATCGTGATCTCCTATGACTCCTTCGGCACGTGGGGCGTGTCGCGCGGTCGGTTCGAGGCGTTGACGCTCGGGACGGCCGCGCTGATCGTGGTGCTGACCGGGCTCGGCCTGGTGCTGGGAACGGTCGAGCGGCGGCGTGAGGGGCAGGAACCCCTGGCCGGTGCCGACATGGGCGCCGGGTCGTTGTGACGATGGCGGTCTCACCTCCACCGGGGAGGCGTCCGCCGCGCTTCGACGTGCTGCTCGAACCCGTGCAGATCGGGCCGGTGACCGCGCGCAACCGCTTCTTCCAGGTCCCCCATTGCAACGGCATGGGCTACCGCGACGTGTCCGCGCACGGGCGCATGCGCGAAGTCAAGGCCGAGGGTGGCTGGGCCGTGATCTGCACCGAGCAGGCGGAGATCCATTACTCGTCTGAGATCACGCCGTTCATCGAACTGCGGGTCTGGGACGACCAGGACGTGCCGGCGATCGCCCGCATCGCGGCTCGCATCCACTCGCACGGATCGCTGGCGGGGATCGAGCTCTGTTACAACGGCATGAACGGGCCGAACCTGTACAGCCGCGTGGCGCCGATGGGTCCGTCGCATCTGCCGGTCGCGACGTTCACCTCCGACCCCGTGCAGGCGCGGCGGATGGGCCTCGATGACATCGCCGACCTGCGCCGCTGGCATCGCGCCGCGGTGCGGCGCTCGTTGCAGGCGGGCTACGACCTCGTCTACGTCTACTCCGGCCACGCGCTCGGCGGCATCCATCATTTCCTGTCGCGCCGCTACAACGACCGCACCGACGCTTACGGGGGCTCGGCTCGCAACCGCATGCGGCTGCTGCGCGAGATCCTCGAGGACACATGCGAGGAGGCGGCCGGCCGCGCCGCGGTCGCGTGCCGGATCACGGTCGACGAGCTGCTCGGCGACGACGGGATCACGCGCTCGGACATCGAGGACGTGATCGGCGAGCTCGGCGAGCTGCCCGATCTGTGGGACTTCGTGCTCGGCTCCTGGGAGGACGACTCGGTCACCGCCCGGTTCGGCGAGGAAGCCGAGCAGGAGCAGTACGTGCGCGGCCTGAAGGCGCTCACGAGCAAACCGGTCGTCGGCGTTGGGCGCTTCACGTCCCCGGACACGATGGTGCGGATGGTTTCCGGCGGCGTGCTCGACCTGATCGGCGCCGCCCGCCCCTCGATCGCCGACCCGTTTTTGCCGCGCAAGATCGAGGAGGGCCGGCTCGAGGACATCCGCGAATGCATCGGCTGCAACATCTGCGTCTCCGGCGACTTCACGATGTCGCCGATCCGCTGCACTCAGAACCCCACGATGGGCGAGGAATGGCGCCGCGGCTGGCATCCGGAGCGGATCCGCCCGCGCACGACCGACGCGAAGGTGTTGATCGTCGGTGGCGGGCCGGCGGGCCTGGAGGCCGCGCAGAGCCTTGGCAAGCGCGGCTACGAGGTTGTGTTGGCGAATCGCTCGGCACGACTCGGCGGACGGGTCGCGCTGGAGGCACGGCTGCCGGGCATGGCCAGCTACATCCGCGTCGCCGACTACCGGCTCACGCAGCTGCGGCGGCTGCGCAACGTGGAGCAGGCCGAGGGCGAGGTCACCGCCGCCGAGATCCTCGACTACGACTTCGACCATGTCGCGGTCGCGACCGGCGCGCGCTGGCGTTCCGATGGCGTCGGCCGCTTCCACACGCAGCCGATCGCGCGCGATCCGGCGCTGCCGGTGTTGACGCCGGACGACGTGATGGCCGGCGTGCGGGCCGACGGCGAGCGCGTGATCGTCTTCGACGACGACCACTACTACATGGGCGGCGTGCTGGCCGAGCTGCTCGTGCGCGAGGGCCGCTCGGTGACGCTCGTGACGCCGGCGCAGTGCATGTCGAGCTGGACGACCGCGACGATGGAGCAGCACCGGATCCAGCGCCGGCTGCTCGAGCTCGGCGTCGAGCTGGTCGCGTCGCACGCGGTCGTCTCGCTCGTCGCGGCTGGTGCGTTGGCAAGCTGCGTGTTCACCGGCCGCGAGCGTGAGATCGTGGCCGACGCCGCCGTGCTGGTCACCGCCCGGCTCCCGGTCGATTCCGTCTATCGCGAGCTTGTGGACGCCCGTGAGCGCTGGGCCGACATCGGCCTGCGGACCGTCAAGGCCGTCGGCGACTGCCTCGCCCCCGCGACGATCGCAGCCGCGGTCTGGGAGGGCCACCGCTACGCCCAAGAGCTCGACGAGCCCGACGACCGCGGCGACACCGTCCCGTTCCGCCGCGAGGTCACCGACCTGGCCCCCGACTGACCCCGGGCGGCCGCCCACCGCCACGGATATACTCGGCGGCCTCGCGGCTGTAGCTCAGTTGGCTAGAGCGTCTGCTTGCCATGCAGAAGGTCGAGGGTTCGAGTCCCTTCAGCCGCTCTCACAGAATCCCCGCTCAGGCGGGGTTTTTCTTTGCTCGTGGCGGGTGCGAAGCAACCTGTCGGTTGCGGCGCTACCACTCGGCGCTACCACACGCGCGGTGACGCGCAGGTGCCGCGAGCAGCGTCGTCGTCGGCAGCGGTCACTCCATCCAGCGCGGCAGCCGACGATCGATCTTGCGGGCACGGGATCGCTCGCCGGCGCGAGACGGTGGTCGCTGTTCGGCGTGGATCGATCACCAGGGTCCGCGTGAAGAGGCAACCACAGCGATCGTCCCGGAATCCACGATTGCGCCGTGGCATGAGTTCTGCAAAGGCGCCGACAGATCGCTCCTGCATCCGGCGAGAGCAGCGATCTCGCGCGGTATGCGAGCGGCCGGCGAGAGTGCTCAGAATTCGTGAATGCAGCACCCACGCGGACGGTCCTGGCGCCGTTCAGGCTCTCGCTCATGCGTAGGCGCGTGCCGAGCAGCATGATCACGCGAGCGACGTTGCGTTTGTCCTCAGCAGGGGCTAGCTCGGCGCGCTCGAGATCGCTCCTCGTGCCCACGCAGGACCAGCCGATCGGACGGGCGAGCCGTTCGTCGCCGAGATCGTCGCTCGCGCTTGCAAGATGGTCATCGCGCGATCGCGGGCAACGCGAGCGCGGTTGATTCCGCAGACGGATCACCGTGACCGGCAAATGCAAGCGTGGGACACCAGATCGTCGCGGGCAGGAAGTCATGGCGGCCATTATCGAGCGATACGAAGCCCGATAAATAAGTGAGTCCACGGCTCAGCAAATGACCCGGTGCGCCCTCGCCGACGACCGGCCCCAAGCGGCCGTCAACCGCGCTGGCCCGCCGCCATGCCGAGATCAAGCGGCGTTCAACAGCCGGCTCGTGCACGGGATCGCCGATTAGGCGCCGCTGAGCAGCTGGGCCGGGATGCTCGCGGGCTCGGACGCGACAACGCGGCGCTGCCGACAGTCCCGCGGAAGCCGGCCTGCGGTGTCGAACGGCGCGGGCTGCCGTGGCCAGCCGGGCGCACTTGCTCAGAGACCCGCTGTCGGCCGTGGCCTCTACCCCTGCCAACGTGAAGCGCATCCGCGCCTCCGTCCCGCCGCCGGGGCGCCGCGTCAGCGACAGGCCGTCGCTGACCTGGGCCATGAGCGACAGTCCGATTCCCAGGCCCGGTTGCTGGGAGGCGACGTGTATCCCGCAGCCGTCATCGGCGACCACGATCCGCAGCTCGCCGGCCGCGATCTCCGCGGTCACTCGGACCGGCCCGGGGCCGTTGGGATAGGCGTGGCGGACGACGTTGGTGACCGCCTCTGAGACGGCGAGCCGGATGTCGTCGGTCCGGGCCGCGCTGGCGCCGGCGGCCGCGGCGATCATCGAGACCTCGGCCCGTGCCCGGGCTGGAGCGTTTGATTCCGCCGGGTACACGGCGTCGAAGCTGCGCCGCGCGCTCGCCATGTCGTCGTCCTACCCGTGGCAGGGACGGGCTACTCAGTTCCGGAGTCGAACCATGCCAAATCGCCACTGACGGGCTGCGACGTGGCACGTGGATTAGACCCAGCAGATCGCCACCGGCACCGCTCGAGAGCTGGCTGCCTCCACTGACCTCGGCAACGGCGCCGAAACGCGTGGAACCCGAAGACGCCGGGGCGCGGTCGATGGAGAACGAGCAGTCGCCATCGCGCGAGCACGGCGACAATAACGCTGCAAGGCTCAGGAGCCTGAGGAGCCGGCCGGTTGAGTCCGGACAGGAGTTGTTAGCGGGCTCCTGAGCAGGTGGTTCAAGCCGGGTCCCCGGCGAGGAGCAAACGCCGCTGGCCGAGCCCAGCCAACCGCGGGACGCGCCCCGACCCGCGGGCGAAGGGCAGCGGCACAAGCACGCCGACAAGTAGGGCGCGGTCAGGCGCGGGTACGGGGCGACGCCGGTGCGAACGAAGCGGACGGAAGGTGGCGGCTGGTAGCTCGACGACAGCCACGTTTCGTCCGGTGACTCGGAGCGCGTCGCCTACGAGACCGAACCGCGGGGCGAGCGTCGAGCCAGGAGATGGTCGATCCCGGCCAGGGCATCGATGTTCAAGATCCAGGTCTCGTCGTCACGACGGGCCAGCGCGGCGCGATCGAACAGCTGTCTGAGCGCGAGGTTGACCGACTGGCGGGTGGCGCCCACGAGCCTTCCGAGGTCTTCCTGATTGAGCCTGACGGGAATCACGACGCCTTCGGGGGTGACCTTGCCAAACCGATCGGCCAGGTGGGCGAAGAGCACGAGCAGGCTCACGTCGACGCGGCGGATGCAATGGATCGCGACGTGCAGCGCCAGCGAGTGCGAGCGTTCGATCGCGCGCTGCATGAAGGCGTGCACGAGCGTAGGCCAGCGCCCTAGCCTGGCGGCGAAGTGGTGGTCGAGGATCGCGATCCGCAAGGGCTCCAGTGCCTTCCAGTCGATCTCGACAGGCATCGGTGCGCGGTCCCCGAACCTATCCCAGGGTCGCAGCAGCTCGCCGGCGCCGACCAGCTCGCCGCAGGTCGTATGGGCGACGCTGACGTCGCGCAGCAGCAACCCCTCCAGCAGCAGCAGACCGAGCTGGGAATCGCCGTTGGTCGCCAGCAGACCCGGCGTCCACGGTCCCGCCGGGGCCGTGTAGACCGTGACGGTCAGCGCGTCACGGACCGCAGCACGATCCTCCTCGTCGACAAGGTCAAGCAAGTCTGGATTCTCGTCGGCGAGTTGAGCTGGTCCCAGTGCTCTCACGATCTCGTGCTATCCCGGTTGCATGCGGTTATTCATCGGGCCGCGTTGACCGCGCGTCGATGTTGATCTGATGTTCGTCTGCGCCGGTCTCGTCGGTCACGCACTCAAAACGACTTCATCGTCGACGAGTTGCAGGTTGTCGAGCTGGTTGAGCGATTCGATCGCCGTGCTGCTCAGGAGCCATTGCTCGCGGTCTTTGCGCACGAGCAAGCCGAGACGGGCCAGGCGCTGCAGAGCGAGTGTGACGGTCGGGCGCCGGGTGCCGATGAGCATGCTGAGGAGCTCGTGGGTTATTGGCAGGGTGATGAGCACGCCGTCGGGTGTGACCTTGCCCCAGCGTGCGGCCAATACCCAGAACACGATCAGCAGCCGCGCGTGCGCGGTGGGGAAGTGGTCAACGGCCTGAATCAGCGCGAGATCGCGCGCGCGCCCCACGGCACGCGCCACGATCTGGCTGTGGATCGTTGGCCAGCGTGCGGTGCGCAGCAGGAAATCGCTGTCCAGCACGGCCAGCCGGGTGGGCTTGCGCACGAGCCAGTCGACGGTCACAGCCAGCGGGTCATGCACGTCGTCGACGTCCCATGGACGCAGCAGATCGCCGGGGCCAAACAGCTCACACGACCGTCGGCGGCCAACCTGCACGCGTCGCACCAGCAGCCCATCGAGCACCAACAGCCCGAGCCATCCAAGCTGGGCCCGCGCAATGATCGCGGCGGGGTTCCACGCCGGTGGATATGCCCCGAACATCACCGCATGGGCTTGTCCGCGAGCCGCGTCGAGCTCGGATCCTTCGAGGCCGGCTCGGAGGTCGAGATCTTCATCGAGCAACCTGACCGTCTCAAGCGCGCCACACCCCAGCGCCATCGCCTTGGCGTGACCGTCGGAGAGCGGGGCTGTTGCGCGAGCAGGTGGTGGCAGCAACCGTTGCTCCCGGCGCAGCTGGGCTTGACCGTTAGCCGCTGGGTCAAGCCGCCACCGCTTCAGGGCGGCCTGCCTGGCTTCGACGGCCTGGTGATCGTTGAGATCCGGACCACCTGGGGCCTTGTCACACGCGAGCTGGCGCGAGGATCCGCTCATGTCGTGGGCCATCACCGAAACGGCAGGCGATCAAGCACGCCGGTGAGCTCAAAGATCCGCTGGACCACGGGTGGGCCCTGGATCAGCGACAGCTGCAACCCGTTTTGCCGCGCGTGGGCATCCCAGAGGATGATCAACGCCAGGCCCTGTGAGTCGATGAACGTGACCCGTCGAAGATCGATCACGAGGTTGCGAAACCCGGCGTCGTAGAGCTCGTTCAGTCGCTGATCGAGCTGCTCTGAACCCACCATGTCAAGCTCGCCGACCGGTGCTATCCGAACCGTGTCGCGCTCAGGATGCACCTCGAGACGAAACAACTCGGACTCGTAGGCCGTCTCACGCGCCGTGGCCCTGGTCATGGCGCTGCGATAGCCGCAACCGCCAGTGCCCGCCAGCGGATTGCCGTCCGATCCTCCAGTGCCGCCAGGACGCTCAGCCATCATGCGTCTCGACGCTCGCCGCGGCAGCGGTGGTGACCGGCGCAGCCCCGCGCGGGATCCACACGACTCGGCGGTCGGTGGTCTGCATCGCCACCGGAGATCCCCCGGCGCGCGAAACAACAGGACAACAGCCCCACGCCACGTCGGTCTCGCGCAACCGCACGACAAATCGACAGCGCGGACAACTCATGTAGGGCATCCGATACCTCCCGCGGCCGGTTCGTCGCTGCTGGGTGAGAGCAATTTCACGGAGTCGCGAGCGATCAGCCAGCCGCCTTTTTCGGCGTGCAACACCCCTTCCTCGGTCAGCGAACGCAACGCCAGGGTGATCGTTGGTCGGCGAGCGCCGACCATCTGCGCCAGCGTGTCGTGGCTCAACGTCATCGGCACCCACACCCCGTCTGGACGGGCCACCCCTTGGCGATCGGCGATTGACCACACCAGCGCCAACAGCCGATCCTCGACCCGCGGTAGCTGGCTGATCGCCTGCTGCAACAGAGCCTGCTGGCTCTGTTGACCCGCGCGTTTGAGGATCGCGCTCAACAGCCGCGGCCAACGTTGGGCGATCGCCAGCAGCCGATCATCAAGCACCGCCACGCGAGCATCCGCGAGCACCACCAGCCCCCAGCTGGCAGACGTCGACGAGCTCTCCGGCTCATCAAACAGCACGATCTCGCCCGGCGTCACCAGCCGCACGCACGGACGGCCCGCGATCGAGGCCTCGCTCATCACGACGCCGCTGAGCATCAGAAAACCGTGCACCTCGCCGCTGACCGCGTCGTCGACACGAAGCCGACCAAGCTCCCAACGGCCCGGGCCAAGCGCGACCGTCGCCAGGATCGCGTGCCGCCGGGCCCGCTTCAGCTCATCGCCGCTCAGTCGATTCCCGAGCTCAGGATCGGCCTCCAGCAAACGCACGCCGCGGATAGCTTGAACCGGGGTGGCAGCGATGGTGGGCCGCTCATTGGTCGCGGTCATACCCGCACCCCTCTCGGACTGCCGGATCGGCGGCGGCACCAGGCACGCGCTGCGCTGGACGTCATTCTCATCATCGCGTCGTTGATCTCCTGCCTTGCGGTTGGCTTGACCACCGCCGACAGCAACACTCAGACGTGCCGAGATGAACGCCGCGACAAGACGGCAGCCAGCTCGGCAACACCAGCACGCGGGGTGCCGGCGGCTAGTGTCGTGAAGGTTTAATTCGTGGGTAGTTAGGGTATGCGGGTCGCATGCCTTCTCCTATCGCAGTCTCGATCGAGCTCACCGACGGTGAGCGTGAGCAGTTGGAATCGTGGTCGCGTCGGCGGACGACCGCGCAGGC
>DASUHF010000060.1:0-119133 GCA_036273655.1 Solirubrobacteraceae bacterium
GGCGACCGTGATCCAGCAGTCGGCCTCGAAGATCGGCGTCAAGATCAACCTCAAGGTCGAGACCCAGGCCAACTACTACGGCAAGGCGACGTTCGGCAACTCCGACTGGCTCGACGGGACGATGTCGCTCGTCGACTACGGCAACCGCGGCGTGCCGAACGTGTTCCTGGAGTCGCCGCTGGCCACCGGCGGGCCGTGGAACGCGGCGCATTTTCACAACAAGACCTACGACAACCTCGTCAAGCAATACGTGGCGGCCGTCGACCTGCAGACGCAACGGCAGATCGCGGGCAAGATCGAGCGGCTGCTGCTCGATCAGACGCCGCTGGTGATCCCGTACTTCATCGACGGCCTGACCGCGTCGACGCCGAAGGTCCACGGCCTGAACCCGACCTCGACCCAGCAGATCTTCCTCAACGCCGCGTACATCTCCGCGTAGTCCCCGGTGGCCGTCGCCGCCGTGCCCGCCGATAGGTTTCGGGGGTTGCCGATCGCGGTGTCCACCCCGGACGAGTTCCACGACTTCTTCGTCGCCGGCGCCGGCGTCGCGGGCGCACTCGTGGGGCTGCTGTTCGTTGCCGTCTCGGTCACGCTGGAACGGCTCGAGGAGCACGGCGAGACGCAGATTCATCGGGTGCGCGCCCGAGCGGCGCTGACCGCGTTCTCGAACGCGCTGACGGTCTCGCTGTTCGCGTTGATCCCCGGTGTGGATCTGGGCTGGTCCGCGTTCGTGGTCGGGATCGTCGGCAGCCTGTTCGTGGCCGGGGCGCTGCTGTCGCTGTTTCGGCTCGTCGGCCGCAGCCCCGGCGACTTCGCCAATGCGCTGTTCCTGGTCAGCCTTCAGGTCGTGTTCGCAGTCCAGCTGCTGGCCGGTCTGGCGCTGATCGATCATCCCGGGCGCCACGGCGACTACGAGACGCTGTGCCTGCTGGTCGTCATCTGCTTTCTGATCGGCATCGGACGCTCGTGGGAACTGATCGGCGGACCCTCGATCGGGTTTGGCAGCGAGGTCCGCAGGCTCGCTCGCCCGGAAGACCACGGTCGCCGCCGGCGGGAGGGCGACGAGGAGGATGAAGCCGGCTTGTAGCCTCCGAGGCGATGACGGTGCAGCTGACCTACTCGGTGCCCGAGATCCACTGCGACGCTTGTTGCACCGCGATCGAGACCCAGGTCGGGCGCGTCTCCGGCGTCGATGCCGTCGACGTCGACCTCGACACAAAGCGGGTGCTGGTGTCAGGCGACCAGCTCGACGACACCGCGATCCGTGACGCGATCGACGCCGCCGGCTTCGAGCTAACCTGATCCCCGTCCTCAGCCCGCGTCGGCGACCGCCGCCTGCCGCGCGAGCGCGGGCTCTGCGGTGACGGCCGCAGCCGGCTCGGTGCGCCGCAGTCGCGAGCTGTTGTAGACCACGAAGCACGACGACAGCGCCATCGCACCGCCCGCGATCAGCGGGTCGAGCAGGCCGACGGCCGCGAGCGGGATCGCCGCGAGGTTGTAAACGAACGCCCACGCGAGGTTCTCGCGGATGATCCGCAGCGTGCGTCGCGCCAGCGAGATCGCGGCGGTGACAGTGGTCAGATCGTCGCGGAGGACGATCAGGTCGCCGGCGTTGATCGCCGCGTCGGTGCCGCTGCCGATCGCCAGTCCGAGGTCGGCGCATGCCAGCGCAGGCGCGTCGTTGATCCCGTCGCCGACCATCGCCACCGAGTGGCCCTCGGCCTGCGCTTCCCTGATCAGCGCGACCTTTTCGGTCGGCAGCACGCCGGCGCGGACATCGTCGATCCCGATTGCGCGCGCGACCGCCTGAGCCGTCGCCTCGTTGTCGCCGGTGACGAGCACGCAGTGGAGCCCGAGTTCGGTCAGCTCCGACACCGCCGGCGCCGCCGACGGGCGGATCGCGTCGGTCAGCGACAGCGCGCCGATCGGCTCAACCCCGCGGTGCACGACGACGACGGTACGCCCGTCGGCCGCGGCCTGCGCGCAGCGACGCTGCAAAGCTGCCGGCAGCTCGCCGGGCGCCACCCGGCCGATGCGCACCTCGACGCCGTCGACATCGCCCCGCGCGCCCGTGCCCGGCAGCGTCACGAACCCGTCGACGTCGGGGAGCGCGCCGAGCCGTTGCGCGGCCGCGGCCGCGATCGCGCGGCCGACCGGATGCTCGGACGCGGTCTCGACGGCGCCCGCGAGCCGCAGCAGCTCGTCCTCGTCGACGCCGGCGGCGCAGATCACCTCGTGCAGCGCCATCCGCCCCTCGGTCAGCGTGCCGGTCTTGTCGAGCAATACCGTGTCGATCGAGCGGCTCGCCTCGAGCGCGCGGTAGTCCTTGAAGAAGATCCCGTCGTCGGCCGCGCGCCACATCGCCACGAACAGCGCCGCCGGGGTCGCGAGCCCGAGCGCGCAGGGGCAGGCGATGATCAGCACCGACAGCGCCGCGTTGAACGTGTCGGTGGTGGCGCCGTCGGTCAGCAGCCAGGCGGCAAGCGTCGCGGCGGCGATCACGATCACGGTCGGCACGAACACGCCGGAGATCCGATCGGCCAGCCGTTGGACCGCGGCCTTCTCGTTCTGCGCCTGCTCGACGAGCGCGAGCATCCGCCCGAGCTGCGTGTCGCGTCCGACGCGGGTGGCCCGTACGACCACGCGTCCGGTCTCGGACACGGTGCCGCCGAGCACCTCGTCGCCGGGCCCGACCTCGACCGGCTCCGACTCGCCGGTCATCGCGCCGCGGTCGAGCGCGGCTGAGCCCGACACGACCTCGCCGTCGGTCGCGATCGTCTCGCCCGGGCGGACGACGAAGCGGTCGCCGACCGTCAGGGCGGCGGCGGCCCGGCGGTGTTCGACCCCGTCGGCGTCGAGCACCGTGACGTCGCGGGCGGCGACCTCGGCCAGCGCTCGCAGCGCGTTGCCGCTGCGCCGCCGCGACCACGCCTCGAAGTAGCGCCCGGCAAGCAGGAACGCGGTCACGCCGGCGGGGACGTCCAAGTAAATGTCGCCGCTGCCGTGCGCGTGGGGGCCGGCGTCGAGCCAGAAGATCGCGTAGATCGACCAGCCGGTCGCGGCGATGATGCCGAGCGAGACGAGCGTGTCCATCGTCGTCGTCCGATGCCTGGCGGCGCGGATCGCGGCCGCGTAGAACGGCCACGCCGCCCAGGTGACGACCGGCGCGGTGAGCGCGACCATCAGCCACTGCCAGCCCGCCAGGCGTAGCGACGGGTAGATCGAGAGCAGGATCGAGAGGTCGCAGATCGGCATGAACAGCACCGCCGCGACGATCAGGCGGTGCTTGAGCGTGCGCAGCCGTCGCGTCTGCTCGGCCTCTTGCTCGGCCGCCGGGAGCGGCGAGTCGATCACGCGCGCGTGGTAACCGGCGGCGTCGACCGCGTGCAGCAGCCGCTCGGCCTCGACGCCGGGGGCGACCGCGACCGCCGCCCGCTCGGTCGCGTAGTTGACCTGGGCGGAGACCCCGTCGATGCGGTTGAGCACGCGCTCGACGCGCGCGGCACACGCCCCGCAGGTCATGCCGTCGACTGCCAGCTGTAGTCGCTCCGGCGTCTGCGTGTCGCCGGCGGCGCCGGGCGTGGCGCTCCGGCGCTCGGCAGCCGAGACGATCATCGCGGCGGCGAGCTCGCCGTCGGCATGGCCGTGATGTTCGTGGGTGCCATCGAGCCGCCCATCGGGTGCTCCTTGATCGATCTGCGGATCACGCTATCACCGGTCCCGATCGTGTCAGGTCGCCCGCGGCGACCGGCGACTCGGGCCGCGGCGGGCGCTGCAACGGCCTGTCCGGCGCGCGTTGAGCAGGGGCGCGGCGGCGCGGTCGAGGATGCCGGAGTGATAGGTTCCCGGGTCTGGATCGGAGCCGATCCGACCACCGATCAGACCGATTTTGTCTTCTGGAGTGAGCGAGCGCAACGATGCCTAACGTTCCCGGATGGGGCTCGTGGAGTGTGGTCCCGCTGCTGTGGTTGCTGCTGCTGTTGGCCGGCGGCTGGTACGCGTCGGTGATCCGGCGCATGGAGCGCGACGGCCGGCGCGTCAGCGTCGGCGGCTGCGCCGCCTTCTACTCCGGCCTGCTGATCATTCTGATCGCGCTCGGCTCGCCGCTCAACACGATCGCCGACAACTGGCTGCTGCTCGGCGCGATGATGCAGCACACGCTGGTGGCCGACATCGCGCCGCCGCTGTTCGTGCTCGGGATCGCGCCGATCGTCTCGTCGGTGGTGCTCCCCGAGGGCATTCGCCGCCACTTCGCCGCCGGCACCTTCCCGGCGCGCGCGTGGGCGGTGCTGACGCGGCCGCTGGTCGCGGTGCCGCTGTGGATGGTGACGCTGCTGTCGTTCTCGATCCCGCCAGTGTTCGACTACACCGTCCAGCATCCGGTCATCCACGCCTTCGATCACCTGCTGCTGTTCTCGACGGGCTTCGTGATGTGGTGGGCGATCATCAACCCGCTCCACAACGCCGGCACCGAGCTGGGCATGGGACGCGTGATGATGCTCGCCGCCTCGCGCGGCGCCAGCGGGCTCGTCTGCCTGCCGCTGACGTTTTTGAACACGACGCTGTTCTCCTACTACTCGAACCTGCCGCGCGGCTTCTCGATCAGTCCGATCAACGACCAGCGGCTGGCGGGCGCCTCGATGTGCCTGATCGAGTTCCTCGTGTTCGGCATCGCGGTGGCGATCGTCTTCATCGACGCCCTGAACCGCACCGAGCGGGCCGACGCGCTCGCCGATCTCGCGGCCGCCAACCACTGAGCCGCGCGCCGCCCGGCGTGTCGGGCGGCCACGAGGGACGGTTGGTCGCTCGCCGACGAGTGGTCGTGCGCCGGGGGGCCGAGGCGTCATGCGACCGGAGCCCGGTGCGCGGCCTCGCCCGAGCGCGCGAAACGACGGGCACGGAAGGGGGCACGCGAGAGGTCTTGCGGCGGGCCGCGGATCGTGGAGAAATCGCCAACTTGGGTCGCCAAAAAGTGATCTGGCGAGCGTTTGCCGCTGGAGGGGTGGTCTTCGCCAACGTGGCTCTGGCGCGCCTTGATTGGCGAATCTTCCGGCTGCGGCGGCTCAGGGGCGCCGCCGGCCGGGGCAGCCGGCGGCTTGCGGACGCCGCCGGCGCGGTAGCCGGCGGCTCAGGGGTGCCGTCGTCTCCGGCTAAGTCCGAAGTTTGGACATCTAGCCCCACCCCGCGGGGGCGAGCGTCCAAGCTTCGGCGCTCATGTGGGCGTGCGATGTTTGCTCGGGCGTCGCCGGAAAGCGTGGCCCGCCCGTGCGGTCGACTACGGTGTGCCGATGCGGCGCTTCATCCAGGTCTCCGTGGTGGCCGCTGTGATCGCCGCCGTGGCCGCCGTCTGGCTGATCCCGACTATCTCGACGGCTGCCCAGCACGCGACGGGCCCGCTGGGGGCCGACCATCGGGCCGCCGCGGGCGCCGCGAGCCGGTCGGCGGAGCCGGCCGGGGCGTCGGCCGCCCATCCCGTCAACTACTGTCAGGTGATCCCGATCGTCAACGTCCCGCGCGAGGGCTGGGGCTTTCACGCCGGGCACCCGGTGACCGGCGCCACGGGCGCCTACGCGCGCGGGCACGGGACGATCAACCTCCACGCCCGGACCGCGACCGGCGTCATCTGCCAGGTGTATCGCCCCCGCGGCAAGGCCGACCGCGAGATCGTGCTGCGAGTCGGGCGGCACGTGATTCACACCTCCCACCACGCCGTGCGGTTCGGCGTGCCCGGCAACATCATGGTCGTCCACGTCCGCGTCCATACCAGCACCGACCCCGGCTGCACGGTCGGCACCGAGGGCCGGGCGACGATCTTCGCCAGCTACAACAACGTGCATCGCGACGGCGTCCGCTTCACGTTCACGGGCTCATGCCGCGCGCAGCAGCGCCACTGGACCGGGCCGTCGGTCGTCACCAATGTGCCGCCGAACTGACCCGGGAACACGTCCGGTCGGGCCGCGGAGCGCCGGTCACCGGCCCGGCCGCCGAGCCGCGTTGACCCGCTCGGACCCGGCCGGGCGACTCGCGAGCGAACGGCCGCGAGTCAGCCGGCGACGACCAGAGTCAGGCGGCGACGACCAGAGTCAGGCGGCGACGACCATGGTCTTGATCGTCGCGGTCACGTCATCGGTGACCTCGACGACGACCATGTAGGTGCCGACGTTGCGGATCGGCTCCTCGAGATGGACCTTGCGGCGATCGATCTTGATGCCGCGGGCGTCGCGAATCGCGTCGGCGATGTCCTGCGTCGTGACCGAGCCGAACAGGCGGCCGTCGTCGCCTGCCTGCTGGGTGATCGTCAGCACCGTGCGGCCGAGCACCGAGGCACCCTCGCGGGCACGCTCCTCGGCCTCACGGGCGGCGCGCTCGGCCTCCTCCTGGCGACGGCGGGCGACCTTCAGCGACGACTCGGTCGCGGGCTCGGCGAGCTTGCGCGGAACGAGGTAGTTGCGCAGGTAGCCGGGCGAGACGTCGACGACCGTCCCGCGCTCGCCGAGCGCGTCGATGTCCTGGAGCAGGATCGCCTGTGGCATCGGTCAGCCGGGAAGTGGGGCGGTCGGACTCGTCCCGGGGGGCGGGGCGGTGGGCCTCATCAGCGGTCGCGGTCGCGGTCGCGATCGCGGTCGCCGCGGCCACCACGGTGGTCGGCGCCCTCGACGACGTACGGCAGCAGCGCGAGCTCACGGGCGCGCTTGACGGCGCGCGCGATCTGGCTCTGATGACGACGGCACGCTCCGGTGATGCGGCGCGAGCGGATCTTGCCGCGGTCGGAGATGAACCGGCGAAGGATCGTCAGGTCCTTGTAGTCGACCTGCTCGATCTTCTCCCGGCAGTACGGGCACGACTTGCGGCGGGTACTTGCGGGCCCACCCTTGCGGTCGCGCCGGCGCACCGGACGTCTGCGCTGCTTTGCCATAGATGATCAGCCTAGCGGTGTTCTCGAATGTCTTGTGAGGTCTAGAACGGGATGTCCTCGTCGGCGCCGGCGCTCACGGGCGTGCGCTCGAAGTCGCCGGTGTCGATCGGAACATCGGACTCGCTCGCGCGAACGCTGGAGGAGAACCCGTTCCCGTTCCCGTCACCGGCGTCATCGCGCCTGACCGCATCGTCACGGCCGCCGAGGAACTGCACGTTCTCGGCGACTATATCGACGGCGGAGCGGTTCTGGCCCTCCGGCGTGGTCCACTTGCGCCAGCGCAGTCGACCGTCGATCGCGACCGGGCGGCCCTTGGACAAATACTTGCCGCAGTTCTCGCCCTGGGCGCCCCAGACCGTCACGTCGAAGAAGTTGGGCTCCTCCTCCCACTGCCCGGTCTGGGCGTTCTTGCGGCGACCGTTGACGGCGACCGACAGCGAGCAGACCGTGCTGCCGCTGGGCAGCGCCTTGACCTCGGGGTCGCGAGTGAGGTTGCCGGTGATCGTCACTCGGTTGATGTTGGCCATTGTCGATGGCTCCTCTCTGCCAGACGTTGAAGGCTGTGTCCGAGTCTATGGGCGGTCCGGACGGTCACCGACCCGCGGTCCCCGGAAAATGCACAGAACCGTTGCGATGCGTGACGCCGCCCGTGACGAAGCGCGAGAGTCGTGACATGTTCGAGGCCGTCGTGGGGTCCGGAATCCTGCGCAACGACGGTGAGCCGGCCGCCCGCCGGCGCCGACTACGCCTCTTCGGTGTCCGACGGCCCGGCGGACGCGGCGGCGGTCGCCGCTGGCGCGGGCGCGCCGACGACGAGCGGCGGCGGCGCCTCGGGCGCCGGAGGCGTGCCGCGGATCTCGCGGATGATGCGGAAGCGCAGCACCGCGTCGTCGATCCGGAGGTTGTGCGACAGCGGTTCGAGCACCGAGGTCGGCGCCTGGAACTGCAGCAGGTGGTACTCGCCCTCCTTCTGGTGCGCGATCTCGAACGCGAGCGGTCGCTGCTGCCAGTCGTCGTTGCGCACCAGCTCGCCGCCGGCGGCGGTGATCTGCGCCTCGACGTCGGTGACGATCTTCGCGCGGCGTTCGTCCTCGGCGGCGGGCGAGAGGACCAGCACCAGGTCGTATCGGCGATTGTCTGAGGGCATGTGGTGAGCGCCGGGCCGGGCGCACAACAGCGCTCGCCGGCGCGGCGGCGGCCGACTATAGCGGCTGGCAAGATCACCGCATGACCGCGCCGCGCGCCCGCAAGCCCAAAGCCAAGCCAGAGCTGCCGGTGCTGCTGTTCGCGACCGACGCCGACTGGGAGCGCTGGCTGGCCGACCACCACGAGGACGCGCCGGGCGTGTGGCTGCAGTTCGCCAAGAAGGGCTGCGAGACGCCGACCGTCAACTACGCCCAGGCGCTCGACGTCGCGCTCTGCTACGGGTGGATCGACGGCCAGGTGCGGCGGCTCGACGACTCGTTCTACCTACAGCGGTTCACGCCCCGCGGGCCGCGCAGCAGGTGGTCGCAGATCAATCGCGAGCACGTCGCACGGCTGACCGAAGCGGGCCGGATGCGCGCCCCCGGCCAGGCGCAGGTCGACGCCGCCAAGGCCGACGGCCGCTGGGACACCGCATACGAGCCCCAGAGCCGAGCGACCGTTCCCGACGACCTTCGCACAGCGCTTGACGCCAACCCGAAGGCCGCCGAGTTCTTCGCAACGCTGCGCGGCACGAGGCGCTACGCGTTCCTGCACCGTCTGCACCACGTCACCGACCCGGCGCGCCGGGCCACGCGGATCCAGTCCTACATCGAGCTGCTCAGCCAGGGGCGCACCCTCAATTGACGCGCGCCCGCGAGTAGCGCGCGCCCCGGACGGAACGGCCTCGCGGGCCGCGCGCCGTCAGTCCTCGGCCCGGCCGTTGCCGGTCGGCACCGTCGCGGCGGTGCCCGCCAGCGCCCGCTCCTTGGCCCTGATGTCGGCGAGCTGCTCGTCGATCCAGTCGCCGGGGTCACGCGCGGTGACGATCGAGATCAGCCCCTCGTGGCGGCGCTGGCGCTCCTCGTAGGACATCGTCAGCGCCGCGTGGATCGAGTCCGCGAGCTCCTGGATGTCGAACGGGTTGACCGACAGCGCGTACTCGCCGAGCTCCTCGTGAGCGCCGGTGTTCTCCGACAGGATAGAGACGCCCGCGCGCTCGTTGACCATCGGCCCCTCCTTGGCCACCAGGTTCATGCCGTCGAACATCGCGTTGACGATCAGCAGGTCGTAGTGCTTGTAGGAGGCGACCGCCTCCTCGAGGTCGTCGCGCAGCTTGAGCTGGATCGGCATCCAGTCGGGCGTGCCGTGGCGGTGGTTGACGATCGCGACGGTGGCGTCGATCCGCTCCAGGTACTCGGCGTACTCGGCGACGTCGGTGCGCGACGGCATCAGCTGCGCGATGAACGTGACCTTCTCGCGGAACTCGGGATGCTGCTGCAGGAACACGTCGAACGCGGTGAAGCCGCGCAGCACGTTCTTGGACAGGTCGGCGCGGTCGACGCGAAGGATCAGGTGATCGCGCCGGCGGCGCAGCAGATCGCCCTCGAACTCGCGGACCCGCGGGCGCCGCGCGACGGCCTGGATCGCCGAGGAATCGATCGGGAGCGGATAGTTGCGGGCCCACACCTCGCGGTCCTGGAAGCAGATCACGCTCTTGTCGTGGTCGACGTCGAGCCCCAGCAGGTCCTCGCAGCAGTGCAGGAAGTTGCGGCGATAGGAGCGGGTGTGGAAGCCGACGATGTCGTTGGCGAGGATCCCCTCGAAGATCTCGGTGCGCATCTGCGTCGGCAGCACCCGCCACGAATCCGCGTGGCTCCACGGGATGTGGACGAAGTGGTGCAGGAACGCGTCCGGGCGCTCGTCGCGGACCATCTTCGGCAGCGTGTAGAGGTGGTAGTCGTGGACCATCACGACCGGCTTCTCGACGTCGGCGACCTCCTCCAGCACCGCGTGCGCGAGGTCGGCGTTGACGACGTTGTAGCCGCGCTCGAACGCGTCGGTCTCGTGGCGGCGAATATCCGGCGCGTTCGACAAATCCCACAGGTAGTGCTGGATGAACCACAGCATCGGGTTCGAGATGATGTTGTAGAAGCCGTCGTACGCCTCGTTCTCGGAGGCGACCAGCTTGACGCGGTACTCGTCGCCCTCGGGACCGGTGACCGGAAACGGCCGGCCGTCGTTGCGCTCGGCCGCCTCGATGTCCTCGTCGGTCATCGCCGACGCGACCCACGTCACGTCGCGATGGGACGCCAGCCCGATCAGCGCCGTCACGAGCCCGCCGGTGCCGCGCCTGATCTCACCGCCAGGGCCGAACGTGACCGGACCGCGGTTCGACACCAGGACGAGTGGGGCGTCGGCCGACATGCGCTCAGACAACGATAACCGGCGGGTCCAACCGGGGGTTGGACACCAACCTCGAGGCGAGGACCCGCGAGCAACGATCCGGCTCGCGCCGCCGCCCCGCCCACGACCGGTAAAACAATAAACCAAATAAAATTAGTACCAATTACGCACACGTTGGGAGCGATTCGTGAGCCACACCGATGAGCTGCTTGAGAACAACGCGGCCCACGTCGCCGAGTTAGGCGACCGGCGCGAGCTGCCCGGCGCGCCGGCGCGCAAGGTCGCGGTCGTCGCCTGCATGGACGCTCGGCTCAACGTGTATGCGGCGCTCGGCCTGTCCGAGGGCGACGCCCACGTGATCCGCAACGCCGGCGGCGCCGTCACCGACGACACGATCCGCTCGCTGGCGATCTCGCAGCGGCTGCTCGGGACCGAGGAGATCGTCCTCATCCATCACACGAAGTGCGGCATGCTGACGTTCTCCGATGACGAGTTCAGGGGTTGCATCGAGCGCGACACGGGTATTCGGCCGCCATGGGCGGCGGAGGCGTTCGGCGATCTCGAGGGCGACGTGCGCCAGTCGATCGCGCGCATCAAGGCCTCGCCGTTCCTGCCTCACACCGGTGCGGTCCGCGGCTTCGTATACGACGTCGACAGCGGACGGCTGAGCGAGGTCTCGTGACGAGATGAGCGCCGCCGAGCGCCACGACGTGATCGTGATCGGCGCCGGTCCGGCCGGCGAGGTCTGCGCGGGCCGCCTCGCCGGCGAGGGGCTCGACGTCGCGATCGTCGAGCGCGAGCTGATCGGCGGCGAGTGCGCGTACTGGGCGTGCATGCCGTCCAAGGCGCTGCTGCGCCCGGCGCAGGTGCTGGCCGAGGCCAAACGCGTCCCCGGCGCGCGCGAGGCGGCCAGCGGCGAACTCGACGTGCGGGTCGCCCTGGAGCGCCGCGACCAGGTGATCCACGGTCTCGACGACGACGCCCAGCTGCCGTGGCTGAACGACCGCGGGATCACGCTCGTGCGCGGCCAGGGCCGGCTCGACGGTGAGCGCCGCGTGAGCGTCGGCGACCGCGTGCTCGAGGCGACGCGCGCGGTCGTGATCGCCGTCGGCTCCGGTGCCGCGATCCCGCCGATCGAGGGCCTGCGCGAGATCGCACCGTGGACGAACCGGGCAGCGACCACCGCCAAGCAGGCGCCCGAGCGGCTGACGGTGCTCGGCGGCGGCGCCGTCGGCTGCGAGCTGGCGCAGGCGTGGGCGACGTTCGGCTCGCGCGTGACGCTCGTCGAGGCCGCGCCGGCGCTGATCGCAAGCAGCGAGCCGTTCGCCTCGGCGCTGCTGCACGAGGCGATGGACGACCTGGGCATCGATGTCCGGCTGAACACCGAGGCGACCCAAGCGGCTCGCAACCAACACGGCAGCTTCACGCTGACGCTCGCCGACGGCTCAGAACAGCTGCACTCCGACGAGCTGCTCGTCGCGGTCGGCCGCAAGCCGCACACCGACGACCTCGGCCTGGAGACGGTCGGGATGGGAGCGAGCGCCGGCGACACGATCGAGGTCGACGACCGCATGCGAGTCGCCGAGTGGCTGTACGCGATCGGCGACGTGAACGGGCGCGCGCTCGTCACCCACGCCGGCAAGTACCAGGCGCTGGTCGCGTGCGCGACGATCATGAACCGCGATGCGAGCGCGACCTGGGACGGGCCGCGGTCGCCGCAGGTCGTCTTCACCGAGCCGCAGATCGCCGCCGTCGGGCTGACGCTCGACCGCGCGCTCGCCGACGGGATCCCGGCGCGTGCCGTCGACGCCGACCCCGGCCGCACCCCGGGCGCGAGCTTCGTCGGCAAGGGCGGGCGCTCGGGCGCGCGGATCGTCGTCGACGAGCAGCGCGAGGTGATCGTCGGCGCCACGTTCGTCGGTCCCGAGATCGCCGAGAGCCTGCACGCGGCGACGATCGCGATCGTCGGCGAGGTGCCGCTGCGCCGGCTCGTGCACGCGATCCCGCCGTTTCCCACCCGCACCGAGGTGTGGCTGCGGCTGCTCGAGGACTGGGCGCCGTAAGCGCGGGTCAGCGCCCGCGCCGGACCAGCGTCGTGTAGTTCTTCGGCCGGCCGGCGCTGATCTGCGGCCACGAGACCGCGACCGTCGCGCCCGCCGTCGTCGAGCTCAGCGACCCCTTCGCGGCGCTGCCGTAGTGAAAGCGCCCGACGGTCAGGTACCGCGACGCCGAGATGTGCTCCGGGTCGGGCTTGAGCAGCGTGTGGAAGTAGATGATCGGCTTGTTGTCGGGGCCGGTCACGGGCTCGGAGGTGCCGCCGGGGCCCAGCAGGTCGTTGCTGGAGGCGAGGATCGGCGACGGATCCTTCGTGAACGGGACGATGAACGGGGCGACGGAGGCGGCGACGCCGACCGTGTACGTACCTGCCCACGTGCTCGAGGCGCTGTACATGATGTAGGCGACGTTGCCGTGCCAGTAGCCGATCGGTCCCTCGATCGTGCAGGTGCCGCGGACGTTGGCGCACTCCCAGGTGGTGCTCGGCTTCATGATCAGCCGGATCGACGGGGTGAGCTGCGTGCCGGTGGGGTCAAGCGTGCCGAGGAAGATCTGGTTGGACTGCTTGGCGAACACTAGGTAGCGCTGGCCGGTGACCGGGTTCCAGAACTCGTTGGGGTCGATCACGCCGCCCTTGTGCTCGCGGCTTCCGTACTGGGCCGGGATCGTGTTGAACTGGCCGCTGTAGTGCAACAGCGACGCGTGCCAGTGACCGGAGCTGAGGTTCGCGGTCGTCGCGACGCCGATCGCGAACTCCCCCTGCGGGGCCGGATCGAGCGTCGCGCGCTGGTGGCCGTTCAGTTCGGCGGCGTAGTACAGCACCCAGTGGTTGTCGAAGTGATGCAGGTCGGGCGCCCAGTAGCGGCCGTGGGCGTGGCCGGCCGGGATCGACCACGAGTGCGCCGAGCCGTTGGGGAACACCGACCCGAGCCGCTTCCAGCGGGTGCCGTCGCGTGACCCCCAGATCGGGAACGCCCTTTTGGCGAAGTCCGAGGTGCAGACCATGAAGTACGTGTAGGCGCGATGGGGCAGGCGGATCACCGACGGATCCGGGCAGCTGAGCGGCTTGCCGGTCGTCGGGTCGTTGAGCGGGTTGTGCACGAGCTGTGCCTTCGAGGAGGAGGCGACCGCCAGCGACGGCAGTGACGGATGCGCGGCGGCGGCGCGCGCGGCGGGCGCGAGCAGGCCTGAAGTGGCGAGCAGGCATGCGACGAAGGTCGCGACCACCGCGACCATGCCAAGGCACCGACTCCCGGTGCACCGCTGCGCCGTGTACGAGCGCCCCATGAAGCGACGCGAGGATATCGTGCTCGCCGCGCACGGGGCGTGTCGGCGCCGGGGATGGGTATCAAAGTGGCGGTATGCGCAGCTTTGATACCCAGCGAGCTGCCGAACGCCAAACGCTCAGGCGGGGATCTCGAGCGTGAACGTCGTGTCGCCCGGCGCCGAGTCGACCAGCAGCCGGCCCGACATCCGGCTGGCGAGCTCGGACGCGATCGCCAGCCCCAGCCCCGAGCCCTGCGCGTCGTCGGCCGTGTAGAACGGCTCGAAGATCCGGTCCAGCGAGCGCTCGTCGATCCCCTCGCCGTCGTCGCGGACGGCGAGCCGCACGTTCCCGTTCGCGCGCCCGGCGGTGACGACGATCTGGGTGCCGTCGGGCGTATGCGTGAGCGCGTTGTCGATCAGGATCCGCATGATCTGCGCCAGGCGCACCGGGTCGGCCTGGGCCTGGATCGCGTTGCGTCCGGCCGGCAGCCGCAGCTCCAGCCGCGCGTCGTGCTGGGCGAGCGTCGGCTCGAATTCGCTTGACACCGACCGCGTCAGCTCGCCGAGATCGACCTGCTCTGGCCGCAGCTCCAGCGACCCGGCCTCCAACCGCGAGAGGTCCAATAGATCGACCGATAGCTTGCCGAGTCGGTCGACCTGGTTTCGCACCTGCTCCAGGAAGCGCCGCCGGGTCTCGGGGTCGAGCTCGTCGTCCTCGAGCAGCTCGACGAACCCGCTCAGCGAGAACAGCGGCGTGCGCAGCTCGTGCGAAGCGGTCGCGATGAACTTCTTGCGCGCCAGGTCGAGCTGGCGCAGCTGGCTCTGCATGTCGTTGAACGCCTGCGCGAGCTGGCCCAGCTCGTCGGCGGAGTCGACCGGGATCGCGCCGGGGAAGCGGCCCGCCGCCATCTGCTTGGCGGCGACCTCCAGGCGCCGCACGCGCTGCGCGATCGCCCGCGCGATCAAAAACCCGGCCGCCAGCGCCAGCAGCAGCGAGCCGGCGCCAGCCTCGAGGATCTCGCGGCGGACGGTCGAGACCGTGCGCAGGATCGTCGTGATCGAGCTCGTGTAAAGCACGACGGCGGAGACGCGGCGTCCGACCCGTACCGGCAGCGCCGCCTGCGCGACGGTCGTGCCGGCCTCGCGCAGCGTGCCGCTGCGCAGCTGGCCGCTCTGCGCCGCCCGCCAGGCGGTCGTGAGCACCACCGGCGCGGCCGAGTCGGCGCCACCAGAGTCCATCTGGCGCGACAGCTGCACGGTCCCGAGCACGTGGTTGACGTCGATCAGCGTGACGCGGTAGCCGGTCGACTCCGACGTGTTCGTCACGAGCCGCCGGACCTCGCGCTGGGGCACCGCTGAGCCGACCGTTTGGGCCAGCGGCCCCGAGCGCTCGCGCGCGGTCGAGCGCAGCGTCGACAGCTCGGCCCCGACCAGCCGGCTCTTGAGCCCGGGCGCCACGAACACGTACAGCGCCGCGATCGCCAGCAGCGTGATCGAGAAGAACACGAGCGCCAGGCGGATGCTGAGCGACAGCCGCAGCAGACGCGGACGCATCAGTGGCTACCTGCGAACCCTACGGCTCGGTGTCGCGGAACCGGTAGCCGACGCCGCGGACCGTGAACACGTACTCGGGGTCCTTGGCGTCGAGCTCGACCTTCTCGCGCAGGTGACGGACGTGGACATCGATCGTGCGCGGATCGCGGTACGCCGAATCGCCCCAGATCCGCGCCAGCAGCATGTCGCGCGTGAACACGCGCCCGGGCGAGCGCGCGAGCGCCGACAGCAGCTCGAACTCGACGTAGGTGAGTTCAATTTCCTTGCCGCGGACCCGGACCGTGCGCTTCGGGAAGTCGATCCGCATGTCGAGCACCTCGAGCGGCGGCTCGTCGGCGCCGGTCAGCGCCGCCTGCGTCATCTCCGAGCGGCGCAGCGTCGCCTTGATCCGGCTCGAGAACTCGCGCAGCGAGAACGGCTTGGTGATGTAGTCGTCGGCGCCGAGCTCGAGCCCGACGACCTTGTCGATCTCCTCGGACTTGGCCGTCAGCATGATGATCGGCACCGAGCTGCGGCTGCGCAGCTGGCGGCACACCTCCAGGCCGTCGACCCGCGGCAGCATCAGGTCGAGCACCACGAGGTCGAACGGCTGCTCGTCGAAGCGCTGCAGCGCCTCGCGCCCGTCGGTCGCCTGCACGACGTCGTAGCCCTCCTTGCGCAGCGGATAGGAGAGCAGCGTCTGGATCGACTGCTCGTCGTCGACCAGCAGGATGCGTGCGGGGTGATCGGCCACGATGGTCTGACGGGCGTTTGCGCGTATTTGCGGGAGAAGCACTTGTTGCAATCGTCAGAGTAGGGGACCGCTCCAGATAGTCTGTGCTCGATGTTGGACCCGCGCATCTACCGCGCCGGCCTGGTCCTGGCCGCGCTCGGACTGATCGTGCTCGCGTTCTCGCTTGCCAACCCGACGGCGGGCTCGCGCGCGACGCTCGCCCCGTCGGCGTTCGACGGCCAGGCCGCGTACGCGTCGATGAAGCACATGTACGCAGGCGCACCGGATCGGGCGCCCGGCTCGCGCACCGACGACCGGCTCGGAAGCCTGATCGCCGGCGCGCTGAAACAAACCGGCGGCTTCTCGGTCACGCGCGACCGCTTTGACGCGCAGACCGTCGACGGCAGCCGCCGGCTGCTCGACGTGATCGCGACCCGGCCCGGCACCGAGCCGGGCTCGATCGTGATCGTCGCCGCCCGAGACGGCTCCACCAGCCAGGGCCCCGCCGGCTTGTCAGGCACCGCGACGCTCCTCGAGCTCGGCAGCGACTTGTCGGGCGAGACGCTGCAGCGCACGGTCGTGCTGGCGTCGGTGTCGGGTTCTGAGGGCACGGCCGGCATCCGCCGGCTGGCGTCGGCGCTGCCCACGCCGATCGACGCCGTCGTCGTGCTCGGCGACCTCGCCGCCGCCCATCACTCGCAGCCGATCGTGATCCCGTGGACGACGACGACCAAGCTCGCGCCGCCGGCGCTCGTCGATACGGTCTCGCGGGCGCTCGCCGGCCAGCACGCCGGGCACGCCGCCAACCCGGGCACCCTCGCGCAGCTCGCCCACCTCGCGTTCCCGCTGACGACCGCCGGCCACACACCGTTCGCGCGGCTCGGGATTCCCGCCGTGACGCTGTCTGACAGCGGCGAGCAGCCTGCCTCGGCGAGCGCGCCGCTGGCCTCCGAGCGGGCGTTCACGAATACGGGCCGCGCGGTGCTGGCGACGATCTCGGCGCTCGACTCGGGGCCGCGGGTGGCGCCGCCGTCCTCGTTTGCGCTGTTCGACGGCAAGGTCGTGCCCGGCTGGGCGATCTCGCTGTTCGTGCTGACGCTGATCCTGCCGGTGCTGCTGACGACCGTCGACGCGTGTGCGCGCGCCAGCCGCCGCGGCTACCCGCTGGGACGGTCGCTGCTGGCGGTGCTCGGCACTGCGCTGCCGTTCGTGGCGGCGGTGCTGGTGGTGCTGATCGGCCGCCTGGCGGGGCTGATCTCGGCGGCGCCGCCGGGGCCTTCGCCGGCGGGGGCGGTCGCGTTGGGGACCGGCGGGATCGCGGTGCTGGTCGCGGCCGCGGTGGTCGCGCTGGCG
Source organism: Solirubrobacteraceae bacterium (assembly GCA_036273655.1). Lineage (GTDB taxonomy): Bacteria > Actinomycetota > Thermoleophilia > Solirubrobacterales > Solirubrobacteraceae > Palsa-465. Next base: position 17,226 of record DASUHF010000060.1, read on the forward strand.
ATGGTGCCGGTCGCGTGCGGCCCGTTCCGCGCGCTCGAGCGACTGCCCGCCGGCCGTGGGTCGCGCGACTCGCGGGCGCGCGTTGCCGACCGCTCTGGCGACGGCACCGCGGCGATGATGCTCGCGGTCCTGTGCGTGGTGGCGCTGCTGATCTGGCTTGCGAACCCGTACGCAGCGGCGCTGCTGGTCCCGGCGCTGCACCTGTGGTTGTGGGCGATCGACTCCGACCTGGAGCTGGCGCTGCCGGTGCGGCTGGGGATGGTGGCGACGGGCGCGATCCCGGTCGTGCTGCTCGTCGGCTATGACGCGGTGTCGCTGCACTTCACGCCGGTCGGGCTCGTGTGGGGCGCGGCGCTGCTGGTCGCCGGCCACGTCGTCAGCCTGTTCGCGGTCGTGCTGTGGTGCTTCGTGCTCGGCTGCATGGCGACGGCGGTGACGGTGATCGTGATGGCCGCGCGGCGGCCGGCGCCGGCGGCCCGTGCCGCGAAGGTGACGCCTGTACGTGGGCCGGTCGGGTACGCGGGGCCGGGCTCGCTCGGCGGCACGAAGTCGGCGCTGCGGCGGTAGCTGGTTTTTTGGGGGGCGGCTGACGCCGCCTTGTTTTTCGGGTGCAGTACCAGGCGGCGCGGCGCAGCCGGGGGGCACGGGGGCTGTCGCCGGCGTTCGCTTCCCGGCGCAGTCGTCTATATGTGGACTGAGCCGGCAGCCGGGGCCTGCGACTATCCTCGTTGCCGGGGCGATGCGCAGGGTGATCAGGGACATCTCGTCGGTGCTGATCCTCACCGGCCTGTTGCTGCTGATCGACGGCGGCATCACGTGGCTGTGGCAGGAGCCGGTGACGGCCGCGATCGCGACGATCAAGCGCTCGAACGTCTCGCACAAGTACCTCAGCTACCGCAGCGCGCCGCTGACCCACACGCAGCGCCGGGCGGTCAAGCAGATCCACACGAGCAGGCAGCGGATCGGATACCTGGCGCGCACCGACCTGGCGCGGATCAAGACCGGCGACGCGATCGGCCAGATCGAGATCCCGAAGATCGGACAGACCTACAACGTCGTCCAGGGCGACCAGACCGCGCAGCTGCAGGACGGGCCCGGGCACTACCCGCAGACGGCGCTGCCGGGGATGGGCCAGACGGTCGCGATCGCCGGGCACCGGACGACGTATCTGGCGCCTTTCCGGTTCATCAACGAGCTGCACACGGGCGACCCGATCTACGTGACGATGCCCTACGGCCGCTTCACGTACATCGTCCAGTACCAGAAGATCGTGCAGCCGACCGATGTCTCGGTCGTCAACAACGTCGGCTACGACCGGCTCGTGCTGTCGGCCTGCAACCCGATCTATTCGGCCGCGCAGCGGATCATCATCTTCGCGAAGCTGCGCTCGGTGAAGCCGCTCGGGCCTGCGCGCGTCGCCGGCTGATCGCGGCCGGCCTCAACGGCTGATCGACCTCGTCACGGCGGCGCAGCGGACGATCGGACGACGGACACCCGTCCAATCTCGTCGCCGGCGGCTCGTGCGCCCGGTGGCGCTGCCGAGAACAGTGGTGCAACGAGCGAGCGACGATTGGAGGGACGTTGCGGTTCGACGAGCTTCGACGGGCTGTCGGCGCAGGCGAGTACGTGATCGACACGCAGGCGGTGGCCGACGCGCTACTGGCGCGGCGGCGCGTGCGCGGCGAGCTCTCGCCCGGCGGCGAGCGCCGGACCGCGCGGCGGCGCGGCGTCAGCCCCGACCATGCTCGAAGCCGGCCAGAGCCGCTGCGTCGCCGTCGGTGAACGTCAGCGCGCCGGGGCCGTCGAGCACGCGGCCGATCCACGTCAGCGGCCCGAGCGCCGCCCGCAGCTGTGCGTCGGCGGCGAGCAGCTCCGGCGCAGTCGGCGGCAGGCACGCGCACAGCTCGTAGTCCTCGCCCGCGGTCGCCGCGAACGCGGCCGCGTCGACGTGCAGCTGCGCCGCGACCGCATCGACGCCGTCGTCGCGAGGGAGCTTCCCGAGCGTCAGCTCGAGCTCGACGGCGCTGCGCGCCGCGACGTGGCGCGCGTCGGTCGCGACGCCATCGGAGACGTCGATGAGCGCGGTCGCGCCCAGGCTTCGCAGCGCGCGGGCGGCGGCGAAGCGCGGCTCGGGTCGTGCGTAGCGGCGATGCAGCTCGGCCGCGGCGGGCTCGGGCAGCGAGTCCGCCGTTGCCCGGCCGTCGAGCAGCGCCAGCCCGGCGCCGGCGCCGCCGAGCGCCCCGGTGACGGCCACGAGGTCACCCGGGCGCGCGCCGTCACGGCCGACGAGCGTCCCCGGATCCTCGCACCAGCCGACGACCGTGACCGTCACGGTCAGCGTCGTCGTCGTCGAGACGTCGCCGCCGGCGACCGTGGCGCCGTGGCGGTCGCACACCTCTCGCGCGGCTTCGACGAGCCGCACGGCATCGTCGGTGGCGATCCGCGGCGACAGGCACAGCGCGATGTACGCCTCGCCCGGCTCGCACGCCATCGCCGCCAGATCAGACAGCGCCGAGGCCATCGCCCGGTGCCCGATCTCAGCCGGCGTCAGCTGATCCGAACGGAAGTGCACGCCGTCGACGAGCGTGTCGATCGAGGTGACCGCGTAGCCCTCGCCGCGCACGACCGCGGCGTCGTCGCCGGGTCCGCGCACGACGCGATCACGCGGGTTCCGCGCGGCGCCGGCGAGGACGCGCTGCACGCTCTCGATCAGCTCGAGCTCGCGCACGGTGCGGCCGGCTCCGCGTTCAGCGGTGGCGGTAGACGATCCGCGCGCGATCGAGGTCGTAGGGCGACAGCTCGACCCGCACGCGGTCGCCCGGCAGGATCCGGATCCTGAAGCGTCTCATCTTGCCCGCCACGTGCCCGAGCACGACCCGGTCCATGTTGTCGAGCTTGACACGAAACATCGCATTCGGCAGGGCTTCGACGACCTCGCCCTCGAGCTCGACCTTTTCTTCCTTTGGCATCAGACGGCGAGGCTACCAGGGTAGGTGCCGTTGGATGCCGCGGCGGTGAGTGCCCGTGTCGGCCGGCGCGGGCGCCGGTCAGCCGGTGCCGTTGCCCGTCAGCCCGACGCCGCCCGCGGCCCCGCCGTGATGGTTGCCACCACCGCCGCCCCCGCCACCCCCGGTGTTGGTGGGCGGCGCTGCCGGCGTCGTCTGCGGGGTGGTGGTCGGCGTCGTCGTCGGCACGGTCGTGGTCGCGCCGGTCGTCGGCACGGTCGTCACGCCGGTCGAACCCGTGGAGCCGCCGCCGGACGAGTGCGGGCCCCGGAACGCGGTGCCGGTGAACGGGACCGGCGGCGCCGCCCAGTCGCCGCAGTAGCCGTGCGACACCGTTTCCATGTAGTCCTTCCAGATCGGTCCCGCGAGCGCGCCGCCGAAGCCGTCGGCCATCCCCACGTTGCCGTTCGGGTCACCGACCCACACGCCGGTCGAGATCTGCGGCGTGAAGCCGACGAACCACGCGTTGGCGAGGTCCTCCGCGGTCCCGGTCTTGCCCGCCGCCGGACAGCCCCACGAGAGCCCCTGGCCGGTCGCGCCGGGGTCGTTCAGCACGCCCTTGAGCACCTGGATGCCCGCGTACGCCTGGTTGTAGGGGAACACGCGCGTGCCGGGCTTGTCGCCGAAGTTCAGCGTGCGGCCGTTGGGGAACACGATCTTGTCGATGATCGTCGGGTCGTGGTGCACGCCGCCGTCGGCGATCGTCGCGTAGGCGTCGGCCATCTGCAGTGGCGTCGTCCCGTACGTGAGCGCGCCGAGCACCTCGGACGGGTTGTCGCTCAGCGGCGACGTGATCCCCATCGCGCGCGCGATCTGGTTCATCTTGTCGACGCCGAGGTCGACCACCAGCTGCGCGAACACGGTGTTGTCGGAGATCGCCGTCGCGTGCGTGATGTTGATGCTGCCGTGGTACTGGTAGTCGTCGGTGTGGACCGACCAGTCGGGCGCCAGCGGCGTCCATCCGAGCGGCAACGGCCTGGACGTGTAGTAGGTGTCGTTGGGGTTGCCGTCGTAGTCGTGGATCATCGTCATCAGCGCGAACACCTTGAACGCCGACCCGGTCTGACGCGACGCCTGGTAGGAGTAGTTGAGCTGTGACTGCGTCCACGGCTCCGACGTGCCGAGCGCGAGGATGTGGCCGTTTGACGCCTGCACGGAGGCGACCCCTGCCCCGGCCGCCACCGGCAGTCCCTGCGAATCGATCAGCGAGCGGTTGTCCTCGATCGCCTTGGTCGCGGCGGCCTGGTCTGCCAGGTTGAGCGTCGTGTAGATCTTCACCCCATGCTGCAGCGCCGGGCAGTTGGTCGGGTTGCGCATGTGCGGGCACAGGTCGTGACCGGCCTGGTGCACGATGAACTGGAACACGAACGGGCTGCTCTGGCGCAGGTAGCGCTCCGACGCCTTGACGCCCAGTGGTCGCCGCATCAGCTTGTTGGCTCGCTTCTGCGTGATGTCGTCGGCGGTGACGAGCGCCTGCAGCACCTGGTTGCGCCGCGCCTTGGCGAGCTTCGGGTACTTGAACGGGTTGTAGGAGGTCGGTGCCTGCGGCATCCCGGCCAGCAGCGCGACCTGGTCCAGCGACAGCTTGTGCAGCGGCTTGTCGAAGAACGTCTGGGCCGCCGCGGCGATGCCGTATGCGGTCTGGCCTCCGAGGGTTCCGTACGGGACCACGTTCAGGTACTGGGTGAGGATCCAGTTCTTGGAGTGCTTGGACTCCAGCTGCTCGGCGAGCTTGGCCTGCGCGATCTTGTACGTCAGGTTGCGCGCGAGCCGGTCCTTGTCCAGGCTCCTGGGCAGCCAGGCGTTGTCGACGTCCTGCTGGGTCAGCGTCGAGGCGCCCTGCAGCGCGGTCGAGCCGTGCAGGGCGTCCTTGAGCAGCGCGCGGACGATCCCCTCGTAGTCGAGCGCGCCGTGCTGGTAGAAGCGCCGGTCCTCGATCGCGATCGTCGCCTGGCGCACCGGCCTCGGAATCTGCTTGAGCGACAGCTCGATGTGGACGCCGGTGGACCGGGTCCACCCCAGCGAGGTGCCATCGGCCGCGAACACCTCCGACGGCGAGCTCGGGTGGATCGTCGGGTGCTTGGGCAGGTTCGGCGCCGCGTGCACCTTGTTGAGCACCCACCCCGCCGCCCCCAGCGCGCCGATCGCCAGTGCCGCGACGATCACGATCGCGGTCATGCCGAACACGCGGCCGAGCGGGGACCCTCGGTTCTTGCGGCGTCGGCGCTGTCGTTCGCGGCGGCTCATCGATGGCGGAAGTCGGGGCAGTGCGTACCCCGGCGCCAGGCGTCCCCAGCGCGCCGGGCCGGGCCCGAGTGTAACCGTGGCACGTGTTCTGGCCGCCGGGTGGCGCTCCTGCACGCGCACGGTCTCGTGCAGGTCGGCGACGCGTGCGCACGGGCGGCCGGTGCAGGGGCCGCGCGCGGCTGGCACCCTGCGACGATGGCCCGCCGAGCTGCTCGCAACCGCGCCCGCCGGCGCCCGCGGGCGCTGTTGATCGACGCGATGGGCACGCTCGTGACGCTGCAAGCGCCCGCCCCGCGCCTGCGCCGCGAGCTCGCCGTCCGCTTCGGGATCGACATCTGCGAGCGCGAGGCGGCGGCCGCGCTGGCGGCCGAGATCGCGTTCTACCGCGCGCACATGGGCGAGGGCCGCGATGACCAGACGCTGCGCGCGCTGCGGCTGCGCTGTGCCCGGGCGCTCGCGGCGGCGCTGCCCGCCCTGAGGGACACGGACGACGAGCAGGTGCTGGCGGCGCTGCTCGCGTCGCTGCGGTTCGTCGCGTTCGAGGATGCGCGCGCGGCGCTGTTGGCCGTGCGCGCCCGCGGCGTGCGGGTGGTCGCGGTCTCCAACTGGGACGTGTCGGTGCTCGACATGCTCGAGCGGGTCGGCCTCGCGCCGCTGCTGCACGGTGCCGTCTGCTCGGCCGTGATCGGCGCCGCCAAGCCGACGCCCGCGATCTTTGCGCACGCGCTGTCAGAGGCGGGCGCGGCGCCGTCCGACGCGCTGCACGTCGGCGACTCGGTCGCCGAGGACGTCGCCGGGGCGCGGGCCGCCGGGATCGAGCCGGTGCTGCTCGATCGCTCTGGCTCCGGCGAGCGCGTCGAAGGCGTGCGCACGATCTTCGGCCTCGATGAGCTCGACTGGCCGCCCGTGCGCCCGCGTGTCGCCGGGCCGTAGGGGCCGTAATCTCGGACTCGACCATGGCCGCTTCCGGATCAGAGGACCGCGTCGACGTCCCGACCTGGAGCTGGTGGGCAGCGCCGGCGGCGATCGTGTTCGGCTTCATCCTCGGCTCCGTCGGCACGCTGATCGTCGACGTGATCGGTGGCAGCGGCGCCGGCAGCGTCAGCCACCCGACCGCGGTCGTCTCGATCGTCGGCGACATCGTCTTCGATCTGTGCTTCGTGGTGGCGGCGCTCGTGATGGTCTACGCCGCCGGTGGCGTCGCCGGCAGGCTGCCGAGCCCGGCCGAGTTCGGCTTTCGCCGCGCGCACCTGCGGACCGCGGTCGCGACGTTCGTGCTGGCGGCGATCGTCTACTACGTCGTCACCGATCTCTACGCGGCGATCCTCAACCTGCACGGCAAGGACAAGCTCCCGTCCGAGCTCACGAATACCCACAACCATGCGGCGATCGCGTTGACCGCCGTGTTCGTGTGCGCGGTCGCGCCGATGTGTGAGGAGTTCTTCTTCCGGGGCTTTTTGTTCGGGACGCTGCGCAAGCTGCGCATGACGGTCGCCGGGCGCGACGTCAGCGTGTGGATCGCGGCGATCATCACCGGGATCCTGTTCGGGCTCGTGCACACCGGCTCGGCCTCCTCGCAGTACCTGATCCCGCTCGGCTTCCTCGGCTTCATGCTCTGCATCGTGCGCTGGCGCACCGGCTCGCTGTATCCGGGGATGGCGCTCCATTCGGCCAACAACGCGCTCGCGCTCGGGATCGACGACCTGCACTGGACCGCGCCGGAGATCATCGGCTTGATGCTCGGCTCGTGGGCCGTGATCGCGCTCGTCGCCGGGCCGATCGGGGCGCGCTTCCCGGCGCTCGATCGTGGCCGCGCGGCCGCGCTGTAGCCGGTGGTCGCGCGCTGTCACGGAATCCGGCGCGTTCATGATTTACTGCTGCGCCATGCGGGGGCGACTTTTTACACCTATCGCGGCATTTGCCGCCACGGGATCGCTGGGGCTGCTCGCCGCTCCGGCGTTCGCCGACGGATCGCAGGGCACGCTGGCGCCGTCGACCACGAGCGTGTTGTCGACCACGAGCGCCTCGTCGACGAGCGGTTCCTCGACGACGAGCCAGTCGGCATCGACCACGAGCAGGTCGACGACGAGCGCGCCGGCCTCGACGACGAGCGCGCCCGCCTCGACCACGAGCGCGCCGGCCGCCGGCACGAGCGCGCCCGCGGCGGGAGCGACGACGACCGGCACGACCTCGACGACCGGGACGACCCCGGCGAAGCCGCCCTCGAAGCACAAGCGCAAGCCCAAGCACCAGCCGAAGACCGCGCCGGCGGTCTGGGCCAGGCTGAGGCTGAGCTCGCCCGACGCGCTGCGCGTCCACAAGCTCAGGGCGGTGCTGCCGGGGCACTTCGTCAAGGTGGTCGGCTCCGTCAACCACTACGCGCCTGGCCAGTTCGTGCGCGTCAAAGTGTCGCTCAACAAGAAGGTCTTCCACACCGGCAAGCTGAGGATCAAGCCGGGCAAGCACGGCACCGGCACGTTCACGGCGATCGTCGAGCCGAAGGGCGCGGGGATCGTGCGGCTGAAGGCCAAGCACAAGGCCAACGCGCAGATGTCGCGCTTCTCGAAGACGATCGGGATCAGCTCGATGGGCACCGGCGTGCGGACCGGGACCAAGAGCCTGTTCGTCGACTACGTCCAGCAGCGCCTGTCGCGGCTGCATCTCTACATCCCGCAGACGGGCGTCTGGGACTCGGGGACGCAGTGGGCGGTCAACGCCTACCACCGGCTGCTCGACCGCGGCTACTCGACGGTGCTTGACCGCAAGACGCTCAACGACCTCGTCGCCGGCAAGGGACGGTTCGTCGTGCGCTTCCCCAACCAGGGCCGGCACGTCGAAGGGAATCTCGGCAAGCAGCTGGCGGCGCTGATCGACGGCTCCAAGATCCACTGGATCTTCCCGATCAGCTCCGGCAAGCCGTCGACGCCGACGATCCTCGGCAGCTTCCGGATCTACAACCGCGTGCCGGGCTATCTGCCCGACGGCATGTACTACTCGGACTTCTTCATCCGCGGGTACGCGCTTCACGGCTACGACCCGTCGCCCGATTACCCCGCCAGCCACGGCTGCATGCGGCTGCCGATCCAGGACGCGATCCCCGCCTACAACTGGCTGGCGATCGGCGACTGGGTCGACGTCTACCAGGGTTCGGGCAACTACTCCGGCACCATCTGAGCCGCGCCGGCCAGCGGCAGAGGGCGCTGGTGAGAATGATATGTGCGCGGTGGCCGCCATCGATCTGCGGCCGGGATGGCGACCGTGTACGCACCGCCCGCTGCCCTCTCCCCGCGCTGGCGGCTACTGTCTGGCCGCGATGCCCGGTACCTCCGACGCGCGCGCCCGGCTGCTGGCGGCGCTGCGCGAGCACGCGCTCGTGATCGGTGAGGTGACGCTCACCAGCGGCCGCACCGCCCAGTACCTGATCGACGCCAAGCGTGCGATCCTCCTGCGCGACGGCTTTACGGCGCTCGGCGAGCTCGTCGCCGCCACCGCCGATGAGTGGGGCGCGACGGCCGTCGGCGGGATGACGATGGGCGCCGACCCGATCGCCTGCGCGGCGCTCGCCGGCGGCGCCGACGTCAAGGCCTTCTTCGTGCGCAAGGAGGTCAAGGCGCACGGCCTCGCGCGGCGCATCGAGGGCCCGTTGCTGTCGCCGGACGACCGCTGCCTGCTGGTCGAGGACGTGATCACGACCGGCGGCTCGACGATCCGCGCGCTCGAGGCGATCCGCGACGAGGGCCACGAGGTCTGCGGCGTGCTCGCGATCTGCGACCGGCTCGCCGGCGGTGCCGACGCGATCCGCGGGGCCGCCGGCGACGGCGTCCCCTACGCGGCGCTGACGACGATCGACGAGGTCTACCCCGACCGTCCCGACCGCTGAGCCGCTTGGGGCGAGCGGCAGCGCCGGCGCGAGCGGTTAGGGAGATTCCTTTCGGCAGGTGAAAGATCGCGCCCGACTGGGCCGGGGCCCGCGGACTACGAGAGTGCGTCTCCACCGACGAGACGGCGGCCCGCGGCTACGAGACGGTCGTCGGCGTCGTCGGCAGCGGGCGGCACGCCGGCGCGGTCTGATGTGCGGCCTGCACCTGCCACCCGACGCCCGACGGAAACGGCGTCACGAACAGCACCGGGTTGCCGTGCGCGAGCGCCTGCGAGTACTTGAAGCCGACCTGACTGACGTTGTCACCGAGCGCGAAGGCGAGCGCCGACTGGTACTGCAGGCGCGTCAGCGGCTCGCCGCACGCCCGCACCGTCGCGGGGCCGCCGAGCCGGTCGACGGCCGCCGGCAGCGCCTCGATCTCGGCCGTGCGGGCGTGCTGCTCGGTCAGGTCCGAGCGCTCCTGGCGCGCGCTTGAGATCGCGAACGGAACGAGCGCCGCGATCAGCAGCGCAACCAGAACTGGGCCAACGGCGGCGACCGCCAACCCCGGGCGCTGCTCGAGGCCGGCGATCCGCGACCCGAGCCGCGACGCGATCGTGCTCCAGTTGGCGGTCAGCGCGCGGCCGGCGAAGGCGCCGGCGAGCACGGTCGCGGCGGCCGCGGGCTCGAACATGTAGCGACCGAGCGCCGGCCAGCCGTGCAGCCCGAACGCGACCTCGATCGCCACCCACACGACGATCCCGGCTGCCAGCCCGAGCGCCACCCGGTCCGGCGTCCGCGACATATGAGGCGCCGCAGCCCCGCGCCGCGCCCATACCTCACGCGACGAGGTCCGGCGCGCCGACCACTCCCGCATGGCCGCACCCGCCACACACAGCGCCGCCGCGACGTACACGGCCCAGCACTGCAGGGACCCGAAACGGGAGATCACCGCGGTCACGCGGTCGCCGCTCGGCGCGCGCCCGGAGTCGAGCGCGTTGGCGGCCGACACGAACGGCGTGCGCGACGTCAGCGCCGGGATCCCGAACCACAGCGCCGCGACCGCGAACCAGCCGGCGACGAGCAGCCGGCGGGTCGCGGGCTGCTCGCGCCACAGCCACAGCGAGTACAGCGCCAACAACGGCCACGCCTCCGGCCGCCCCAGCGACGCCAGCACGGCGCAGACGAACGCGGCCCGAGGTCGCCCGGACCACGCCAGCTCGACCGCCGCCAGCACGAACGCGACGATCATCGGATCCGACTGCGAGCTGAGGACGTAGTGCAAATAGCCGTAGCCCAGCTCGTCGCGAAGCAGCAGCAGTGCGAGGCCGGCGACCGCGGCCGCGACCCATCCCGTCCAGGCGCGCCCGGGCGGCGGTGCCGTCAGCCGGTACGCGAGCCGGCCGACGAACACGGCGCCGGCAATGCCGACCGCCGCCGAAGTGGTCATCCACAGCCGCAGCTCGGCGTGGTGGCCGACGAGCGCGTAGACGGCCGTGAACACGTACGGCAGCGGCTTCCACGACGGCGCCGCGTTCGTGTCCAGCCCGCCGTGCCAGGTCCGCTGGCCCCAGGTCAGCCAGCCGTAGGCATCGAAGCTCGGCAGCGTCCGCGCCCACACGACGAGGGCGGCCGAGCCGGCCAGCAGCAAAACGGCGGCCGCCGCCCACAGCCACCACGCGCGTACGCGCGGGCGCGCGCGTGCGCTCGCCGCGATCGCGACGTCGTCTGGTGTCGGGCCGGCGACCGCTTCCTCGAGCGCCGGCGGCCGTGCGGGTGCGAGCACGCGCTGGGACACGGGCAGACCGCCGACCGTAGCAAGGCCGTCTCACTTGCCAAGCCGCGTCAGTGTCAGAGATCGAGCAGGAAGCGCAACGCGCGGGAGATCCCGAAGATGGCGTCCTCGCCGGCCGTCCCGAGCCGTGCGATCAGGCGCTGCTCGGACACGGACTTGACGTCCTCGCACTTGGCGTAGCTGACCTCGTCGAGCCCCGAGCGTTCAGCGTCGAGTTCGATGTGAGCCGGCAGGCCCCGCGCGGTGGTCGTGATCGTCACGACGATCGCGACGTCGGCGCGGCTGTCGTTGAGCGGATCGGCGGAGACGACCACGGCCGGTCGTCTGCCGGATTGGTCGTGCCCGCCGGGGTCTCCGAAGTCGACCAGCCAGATCTCGCCTCGACGCGTGGTCAAGCCGATCGATCCGGGAGCGCACCGGCCTCGGCGGCGCGCTCGTGTTCGATCTCGCTCCACGCGCGCTGATCGCCCCGCAACGCTTCGTAGCCGCTGGCGAGTTGCTCGAAGAACACCCGCCTCTCGAGTGCGTCCGCGGCCTCGTCGACGAGCTCCGTCATCGGGCGCCCCGTCGACGCCGCCAACGCGGCGAAGCGGTCGCGGGTCCGGTCGCTGACTCGAATCGTCGTACTCACGACCCGGAGTCTACTGCTGGGGCGCTTTCTAAGTCTACAAATACCCCCGGCAGGAATCGAACCTGCATCCCGCGCTTAGGAGGCGCGTGCTCTATCCATTGAGCTACGAGGGCTCGCGGGGCCGCCGCCTCTCAGCAACCGAGCGACGGGCCTTCGCAGCGTACCTGTCCACCCGTGAACGCCGTCCGGCCGGGGGTAGAGGCTTTCGTGCCATGCTCACAACGCTCCCCGGCACCGCGGAGCCACGACATCCTGACGCAGCGTGAACGGTGACCATCGAATCGCGAGGACGATGGCCAGCTGCGCGCTGATGATGATCGTCGCGGTCGCAACCGCCGCCTGTGGCGGCGGGACCGCTTCGAAGTCGCACGGCAGTCCGCCGCGGGGCTCGGTGTCGGGCGTCGCGTACGGCTCGCTACCGCCGGTCGGCACCCCGACGAAGGGCGGGACGATCAGCTTCGGACAGCTCGCGGGCCAAACGCCGAGCTACATCTTCCCGATCGTGCCCGGCTCCGACGCGACGTCGTACACGTTCAACCTGATCCAGAACCTGTTCGCGCCGCTGTACAGCAGCCCGACGGGCGCGTCGCCGACGATCGACGACGCGCTCAGCCTCGCGCACCGGCCGGAGCTCTCCGATCACGGCAGGACCGTCACGATCAAGCTCAAACGGGGGTATCGGTGGTCGGACGGGGCGCCGGTCGACGCCGCCGACGTCGCGTTTGAGATCGACCTGCTGAAGGCGGCGATACAGGAGAGCCCGAGCAACTGGAGCCAGTACACGCCGGGCCAGTTCCCGACCACGGTCACGAGGGTGGCGACGCCGTCGAAGTACACGCTCGTGATCTCCCTCAAGCGCGCCTACAACCCGAGCTATCTGGTCAACCAGGCGCTGGTCCTGTACCCGCTGCCATCGACGGCGTGGAACATCGCACGGCCGGGCGGTCCTCACCTGGACTCCACGAACCCCGCCAACGCCAAACGGATCTATGACTTTCTCGCGGCGCAGGGCAAGCGCACCACGACGTTTGGGACCAACCCTCTCTGGAAGGTCGTCGACGGCCCGTTTCAGTTGAGGACGTTCGATCCCGACGACGGCTCCTACGTGCTGGCGCCCAACCGCCATTACGGCGGTGCCCACAAGGCGCGGGCGGCGATCGCCGTGCGCACGTACGAGTCCGCGGGCGCGCAGCTGCAGGCGCTGCGGGCCGGCAGCCTCGACGTCTCACAGCTCGACTTCTCGCAGCTGCGCGCGGGCCCGCGGCTTCGATCGCACGGCTACAGCGTGTTCGGCGGTCCGTCGTTCGGCTGGGTGGGGGCGACGATCAACTTCGAGGACCGGACCGGTCACTTCGCTCAGATCATCAAGGAGCGCTACGTGCGCGAGGCGCTCGCTCATCTGATCGATCAGCCGGCCTACGTGCGCTACATCTTCAAGGGAGCGGCGTCGGTCAACTACGGACCGGTCCCGAGCGTGCCCGCCAACCCGTATGCGCCCGCCAACAACCGGACCGAGGCCGGGCCTTACCCGTTCAGCCCGTCGCAGGCCGCGTCGTTGCTCTCAGAGCACGGCTGGAACGTGAGACGCAACGGGCAGACGACCTGCCGCAGGGCCGGCTCGGGGCCCGGAGAGTGCGGCGCCGGGATCCCGGCCGGAACGCCGCTGCAGTTCAACTGGGTCGATTTGCCACGATCGCAGTCGCCGACCAGCATTCCCGAGGGAGAGGCGTTCGCCGCCGAGGCCAAGTCGGCGGCGGGGATCGACGTCGAGCTCGAGACCAAGCCGTTCAACTTCCAACTCGCCAACTACAACGACGCCGACCGATCCGGCGCCCGCAACCGGGACGCGTGGGCGATCGCCAACAATGGCGGCTTCTTCTATGACTTCTATCCGAGCTCGTCGGGGGTCTTTAACTCGGGCGGCGTGTTCAACGCGGGGGGCTTCCGCGACCCGCGCGCCGACCGACTGATCGGCGATTCGGTGCACGGCTCCGATCCTGGCGCGGTCACGCGCGAGGGGGCCTACCTGACTCAGAGCCTGCCGGTCCTGTTCCTACCGCAGCCGGCCAACCTCTATGCGGTGTCGAAACGGGTCGGGGGGGCCGCCGACGGCTTTGGCGCGCTGACGCTGCAATCGCTGCAGCCGCAGTACTGGTATCTGACGAAGTAGACGGCTGCTTGCGTTGGCCGGATCGGCGATCCGTTGCAAGCGGCGGCTCGCTACGCCGATCGTCGGATGTCGATAACGGCGATCCGTTGCGGAGATCATTGGGAACCGGTTAAACGCAAATGACATCGGTGAGGAGTTGTGGTTGGATTTGCCCACATTCGGCAGAGTCGTGTCGTCGCTGGGGTCGGCACGACGGGCGGGCGTGAGAGACGTTCGTCTGCCCGATGAAATCTGATCCACTGGAAGGCGGACCCACTGCTATGACCCGTAGTCACCCACTGTTGAGGGCGATCGGCCTGTGCGCGATCGCCGTCGTCGCCGCGTTGGCCGCCGCCGCGTGCGGGAGCTCGAACTCCAACAACTCGAGCAACGCCAAGAACGGCAACAGCGCCAACGTGAAGGCGAGCAGCCTCGGCACGACGCTGTTCGGGACGCTTCCCCCGAACGGGACGCCGGTCAAGGGCGGGACGATCAGCCAGGGCCAGATCGCAGGGCAGACGCCGGCCTACATCTTCCCGATCATCAACAGCTCGCTGGTGACGACCGGGGCGATCTCGCTGGTGTCGAACCTCTACATGCCGCTGTATGCCGGCCCGACCGGAGCGCGGCCGCAGACCGACTACTCGCTCAGCGCAGCGGCCGGACCGCCGCAGCCGTCCAACGGCGACAAGACGTACACGATCCACCTGAAGCCGGGCCTGAAGTGGTCCAACGGCCAGCCGATCACGTCCAAGGACTTCCTGTTCTTCATCGACCTGACGAAGGCCGCGGTCAAGGAGAGCCCGTCCAACTGGGCGCAGTACGTGCCCGGGGAATTCCCGATCAGCGTCACCTCGGCGAGCACGCCGAACGCGACGACGATCGTGCTCAACCTCGACAAGGCCTACAACCCGGGCTTCTTCCTCAACAACCAGGTCCAGGACACCAACAACGTGTTCCCGATCCCGTCGCAGGCGTGGAACATCGCCTCCGCCGGCGGTCCGCACATCACCGACTGGGCGACGAACCCGGCAGACGCCAAGAAGATCTACGACTACCTGAGCAAGGAGGGCGGCAAGGTCGCGACGTTCGCGTCCAATCCGCTGTGGAAGGTCGTCTCCGGCCCGTTCAAGCTGAAGTCGTTCTCGGCGACCAACAGCTCGTACGTGCTCGTCCCCAACCCCAACTACGGTGGCACCCCGAAGCCGTACGCGAGTCAGATCAACGTCAACACGTACACCAGCTTCGAGTCCGAGCTGAACGCGCTGAAGAGCGGCGGCATCGACATCATGGTCGGGTTCGATCCGTCGCAGATCCCGCAGATGGGCGCGCTCAAGTCCCAGGGGATCGACGTGTACGGCGGCCCGAGTTGGGGCTGGTTCGGCGGCATCTACAACTTCGAGGACGGCACCAACCACTTCGGCAAGGTGATCTCGCAGCTGTACGCGCGCCAGGCGATCGCGTACCTGACCGACGAGCCGGGGATCATCAAGGGCATCTACAAGGGCGCCGCGGTGCCCGCCTACGGCCCGATCCCGTCGGCGCCGGTCTCGCCGTACGCGCCCGCCAACGCGACCAATCCTCCGTATCCGTACAACCCCGCCAAGGCGGTGTCGCTGCTCAAGGCCCACGGCTGGAAGGTCGTTCCGGGCGGGCAGACGACGTGCCAGAAGGCGGGCACCGGCAGCGGCGAGTGCGGCGCTGGGATCCCGGCCGGAACGCCGTTCAAGTTCGTCTGGGCAAACCAGCCGTCGTCGGCGTCGTCGACCGGCGTGCTCGAGTCCGAGGCGCTCGGCTCGGTCGCCAAGCAGAAGGCCGGCATCAACATCCAGTTCCAGACCAAGACGTTCAACTTCCTGGTCACCAACTACACGAACACGAGCGCGGCCAGCCTCAAGTACAAGAACGACTGGGGCGTCAACAACTACGGCGGCCTGTTCACGGACTACTACCCGACCGCGGACGGCTTCTGGAACCACCCCCACACCGGGCTGAACACCGGCTCGGCGAACGACCCGGTCGGCGCGAAGCTGATCCAGCAGTCCGTGTTCGGCTCAAACCCGAAGGCGGTCACCAAGGAGGCCTCCTACTGGGCAATTCATCCGCCGGTCGCGTTCATGCCGATGCAGGACTACCTGCTGGCGGTGAACGCCAAGAAGGTCGGCTCGGTGCCCGACGGCTGGACCGTTTTGACCCAGCAGCAGTGGTACCCGCAGTACTGGCACCTGCTCAAGAAAGGGTCCTAGGCAAGGCGGCGCCGCAAGCGCATGAGCGGGCCGCACACACACACTGAGGCCGTCGGATGATCGGGTACGTCATCCGGCGGCTGATCATCGCGGTGATCGTCACGATCGGGATCGCCGCGATCACATTCGCGATGCTGCACTACCTGCAGCCAAGCCCGGCCGCAATCGTGCTCGGCACGAAGGCGCGGCCGGAGGCGATCGCCTCGTGGAACAAGCAGCACGGCTACGACCGGCCCGAGATCGTGCAATTCTGGTCGTATCTGAAGGGCATCGCGCACTTCAACTTCGGCTACTCCTACAAGCTCTCGCAGAGCGTCGCCGCGCTGTTCAACGAGAACGCCGGCCGGACCGCGTATCTGTCGGGAGCGGCGCTGGTGCTGGCGCTGCTGATCGCGATCCCGCTCGGGATCTACCAGGCCGTCAGGCGCAACTCGATCGCCGACTACACGCTGTCGGCGCTCAACCTGACGCTGTACTCGATGCCGTCGTTCCTGCTCGGCGTGGTCCTGATCCAGTTCTTCGCGCTTAACTGGAACATCTTCCCGCCGGGCGTGTCGAGCAACATCACGAGCACGTGGGCGGCGATCACACATCCGTCGCAGATGGTGCTGCCGATCGCGACGCTGACGTTCATCACGGTCGCGTCGTTCAGCCGCTACATGCGATCCTCGGCGCTCGACAACCTCGCCCAGGACTACATCCGCCTGGCGCGGGCAAAGGGCCTGTCCGAGCGCGCGGTCCTGTCCCGCCACCTGCTCCGCAATGCGTGCCTGCCGATGATCACGCTTGTCGGCCTGTCGATCCCGGCGCTGATGGCCGGCAACCTGCTGATCGAGTACCTGTTCAACTACCCGGGGCTCGGGCTGCTGTTCTACAACGCGCTCAACAACGCCGACTACAACATCATGTTGGCGTACACGATCCTGATCGGCATACTGACGGTCGTGGGGAACCTGATCGCGGACATCGCGATCACCGCGGCCGACCCGCGCGTGAGGCTGACCTGATGAGCGATCCGGCGACGCGGGGCGCGGTCGACCGCGTCATCGCCCCGGAGCCGACGGTCGCGCCGACCTCGGCGCCCGAGGGCGGCGAGGTTCAGGTGATCGCGTCGGGGTGGCGGCTGGCGCTGGGCGAGTTCTCCCAGAACCGTCTGGCGCTGTTCGCGGTGCTGGTGCTCGTGTTCTTCATCCTGTTCTCGTTCATCGGGCCGCTGATCTATCACTCCAACCAGACCATCACGGAGCCGCTGTCCACTACCCTGCCGCCCGGCGGCGGCCACCCGCTGGGGACCGACCAGAACGGCTTCGACGAGCTCGGCCGGCTCATGAAGGGTGGCCAGACCGCGCTCGAAATCGGCTTTCTGGCGGCCGCGATCGCGACCGTGATCGGCACAGTGTGGGGCGCCGTCGCGGGTCTCGTCGGCGGTCTGCTCGACGGCGCGATGATGCGCTTCGTCGACGTACTGTTGTCGATCCCGTTTTTGTTCGCGGTGCTGATCATCGCGACCAAGTACAGCGGCACGGTGATCACGCTGTCGATCGTGCTCGGGATCTTCTCGTGGTTGATCCCGGCGCGGCTGGTCCGCGGCGAGGTGTTGACGCTGCGCACGCGCGACTTCGTGTCGGCCGCGCGCGTGATGGGCGCCGGCCAAGCGCGGCTCGTGTTTCGCCACCTGATCCCGAACGCGCTGTCGGTCGTGATCGTCAACGTCACGTTCCAGGTCGCGGACGCGATCCTCGCGCTCGCCTACCTCGGATTCCTCGGCTTCGGCCTGCAGTACCCGAATACCTCGTGGGGCGACATGCTCGGCAACGCGCAGAACAACGTCACGTCCGGCTACTGGTGGCTCGTGTATCCGGTCGGTGCCTGCCTGGTGCTCGTCGTGCTCGCTTCCAACGTGATCGGCGATGCGCTGCGCGATGCGCTCGACGTGCGGCTGAGGAAGCGCTGACGATGGCCGGTAACGCGCTCGAGGTCAAGGACCTCTCCACCCAAATCCAGCTGTCGCGCTCGATCGTGCAGGCCGTCGGCAACGTCGATCTCTCGATCGCGACCGGCGAGACCGTCGGGCTGGTCGGTGAGTCCGGCTGCGGCAAGTCGATGCTCGGCCTCTCGGTCCTCGGGCTGCTGCCGCCCGGCGGTCACATCGTCGGCGGCTCGATCAAGGTCGAGGACCGCGAGCTCGTCGGCCTCTCGGAGCGGGAGCTGCGCAAGGTCCGCGGCAACGACGTCGCGATGATCTTCCAGGACTCGCAGTCGTCGCTGAACCCGACCAAGCCGATCGGCGAGCAGATCGCCGAGCCCGTGCGCCTGCACCGCGGCGCCTCCAAGAAAGAGGCGCTGGACCGCGCCGTCGAGGTGCTCGAGCTGGTCGGCCTGCCGCACCCGCGCGAACGCCTGTCGGACTTTCCGCACCAGCTGTCCGGTGGCCTGCGCCAGCGCGTGATGATCGCGATCGCGCTGTCGTGCGAGCCGCGCGTGCTGCTCGCCGACGAGCCGACGACCGCCCTCGACGTGACGATCCAGGCGCAGATCCTGTCGGTGCTGGACGGGCTCCGCGACCGGCTCGGGATGGCGACGCTGCTGGTCACGCACGACATGGGCGTCGTCGCCGGTCGCAGCGAGCGGATCAACGTCATGTACGCGGGCCGGCTGGTGGAGACGGCGGCGACCGACGAGCTGTTCTCCTCGATGCGCCACCCCTACACGCAGGCGCTGCTCGGCTCGATCCCGAAGCTCGACTCCGACCCCCGCAAGGCGCTCGTGACGATCCCGGGGCTGCCCCCGGATCTGACCAACCCACCGTTCGGCTGTCGCTTCGCGCCGCGCTGTCCGAAGGCGACCCAGCAGTGCCGCGAACACGAGCCGCCACTCTCGGGCGACGATCCGCGCCACCTGTTCGCGTGCTGGCACCCGGTTGACGGGCCGATCGTCAAGCGCCCCGAGATCCCCGGCGTCGCCGCGACCGACCGGGCGATGGCGGCCGCCGGCAACGGCTCGCGCACCGGCGGCGGCGGCAACGGCAACGCCGAGCACCTGCTGGCCGTCGACGAGGTCGTCTGCGAGTACCCGGTCACGGCCGGCGCGCTGCTGCAGCGCAAGGTCGCGTCGGTCAAGGCGGTGTCCGGGGTGACGCTCCACCTGGACCCGGGCGAGACGTTCGGGCTGGTCGGCGAGTCCGGTTGCGGCAAGACGACGCTCGGCAAGCTGATCGTCGGCGTCGAGAAGCCGAACGCGGGACGGATCGCGCTCGACGGCCGCGAGGTGTTCAGGCTCAGAGGCAACGAGCTGCGCCGGGGCCGTCGTGACCTGCAGATGATGTTCCAGGATCCGTACGCGTCACTGGACCCGCGGATGCGCGTCAACGCGATCCTGCGCGAGCCGCTGATCGTGCAGAAGATGGGCACCGCCGCCGAGCAGCGCAAGCGGATCGCGGCGATGCTCGACGAGGTCGGCCTGCCGCTGAATGCGCTCGAGCGCTACCCGCACGAGTTCTCCGGCGGCCAGCGCCAGCGGATCGGGCTCGCACGGGCGCTGATGCTGGAGCCCAAGGTGATCGTCGCCGACGAGCCGGTGTCGGCGCTCGACGTGTCGATCCGCTCGCAGGTGCTGAACCTGATGAAGCGGCTGCAGGCCGAGTACCGCATGGCCTCGATCGTGATCTCCCACGACCTCGCGGTCGTCAAGTACCTGGCCGACCGGATCGGCGTCATGTACCTCGGCAAGATGGTCGAGATCGGGTCCGCGGAGGAGGTCTACCTGCGGCCCGCCCACCCGTACACCGAGGCGCTGATCAAGACGATCCCGCTGCCCGACCCGGCGGCCGAGAAGGCCAAGACCGAGGTCGGCATCCGCGGCGAGCTGCCGAGCCCGATCGATCCGCCCTCGGGCTGCCGGTTCCGCACCCGCTGCCCGCGTGCGCAGGCGATCTGCGCAGAGCAGGAGCCGCAGCTGCGCGCGTTCGGGACCGGGCACCGGGCCGCATGCCACTTCCCGCTGCAGACCCCGGTGGAGTCAGACGAGCCGGCGGCCGCGGTGGCGGCGGCGGCCTCGGGACCGGCTCCGGTTCAGTCCCCTCAGGACGATGCGTCGTCTTCGTCGCCGGCGGAGTCCTCGCCGGACTCGGACGACTCCTCGTCGTCATCGTCGACGTAGAGCGACTCATCGGCCAGCAGCCGGCCGCGCGCGTCCCAGAGCATGATCTCCAGGTAGTCGCCGCGGTAGTTGTCGGGCGCCACCAGCGTGAACCGCTCCTCGTAAAGCGCGCACTGATCGACCGCGAGATCGGCCAGCTCGGCGGTCACGATCGAGCCGCCGCCGATCAGCGGTACGCCCCACACGAGCGTCATCTCCGCGACGTTGCCGTTCTCGCCGCGCCAGCTGCCGATGACGTCGTCGTTGAGGTCCAGGCGCCAATCGGGGTTGGAGTCGGCGGTCTCGGAGGTGAACTCGGCGCGGGCCTCGAAGTCCTGTGGAGCGCCGTCGTCCTCGGATTCCGCGAACGACACGAACCCGAACAGCTCGTACCCGGTCGTCGTGCGCGCCACCGCCGGCACGTACGTGCGCCCGTCGTAGCGGCGGTCGGGAAACCACGCGATCTCGCCGGCCTCGCCGAGGTCCGCGCCCTCGGCATCGATCGCGTGGCAGGCCTGCAGGAAGTACTCCGTGAGCGTGTCCGCCCAGTTGCCATATGGCGCGGGCTGGCGCGGCGGCTCGGCCGCGAAGGAGATCACGAAGCGGTCGGTCGGCGGCATCCGCGTGGGGCAGCCTACAGCGTCGGCGGTGGTGTTCGCAGGCTCAGTATGCGCCGCGGCGGCTGATCACGGCCGGGATCGTCTTGACCAGGATCGAGAGGTCGAGCAGGATCGACCAGCGCTCCAGGTACAGGAAGTCGAGTCGCACGAGGTCGTCGGAGTCCAGGTCCGAGCGGCCCGAGATCTGCCACAGGCCGGTGATCCCGGGCAGCACCAGGTAACGCTTCTTGTGCCACTCCTCGAGCTTCTCGAAGTCGCGGATCGGCAGCGGCCGCGGTCCGACCAGCGACATCTCCCCGCGCACGACGTTGACGATCTGCGGCAGCTCGTCGAGCGAGAAGCGCCGCAGCACGCGGCCGACGGCCGTCAGGCGTGGGTCGTCGCGAATCTTGAACAGCGTCCCGTCGGACTCGTTGAGCCCCTCGAGCTCGGGCTGGGCGGCGTCGGCGCCGACGTTCATCGTGCGGAACTTGAAGCAGTGAAACGGCCGGCAACCGATTCCGGGCCGGATCGAGCGGTAGATCACGGGCCCGCGCGAGGTCAGCTTGATCGCGGCCGCGATCACGAGCAGCACGGGCGACAGCAGCGCCAGCAGCACGATCGAGCCGACGAGGTCGAACGCGCGCTTGGCGATGAACTCGACGCCCTCGAGCACCGGCGGCCGCAGCGTGAACAGCGGCACCGAGGCGCCCGGCATGAACTCGCCGCGCTGCACGAGCAGCTCCATCGTCGAGGGAGCGATATGCACCGTCACGCCCTGCTGGTGGCAGCGGTCGACGATGTCCAGCGCGCGGTCCTCGGGGAAGTCGGGGTCGGCGATGATCACGTCGTCGACGGCGTGCGTGCCGAGCACCTCGACGAGGCCGTCGATCGATCCCAGCGAACGCAGGCCGTCGAGCCGTTGCGGGCTCAGCGAGACGTAGCCGAGCACCTCGTGGTCGGCGCGCGGCTGGCCGCCGAGCGCGTGCGCGACGTCGTTGATGTGGGCGCCGGAGCCGACCAGCAGCGCGCGCCGCCGGTAGCCGGCCCGCTCCAGCAGCCAGCCGGTGACGTTCGTATACAGCTCGCGCAGCAGCCCGATGTAGACGATCGCGAAGAACAGCGATCCGTAGAACAGGTAGTAGCTGTTGAAGTGGGTGCCGCTCGCGAGCTCGAAGATCAGCCCCACGATCGTCGCCTGAAACAGCGCGATCGTGATCTTGGCCAGCCCCGGTCGCCGCGGCCGGTCCGCGTAGGCGTCGATCCGAGCGAAGTTCAGCGCGGTGATCAGGTACGCGACCGCCAGCGACGAGTCGGTGTCGTTCCAAGCCGCGCCGAAGCTCGGGTGCCCGTGCAGCGCCAGCTTGATCAGCAGGGCGGTGTAGAGGGCGCCCATCACACCGATGAAGTCGAGCGCCAGCAGCATGCCCACCCGCGTCGCGCGGCGCACGATGCCTCGGCCGAGGATGAACGTCACGATCGAGCCGTGCTTGCGCCGGATGTCGTGCTCGGAGAGCGCGAACGGCGCGGACGTTGCTACGTCCTTGGAACGGCTCGCGATTGCCTGTTGTTGTTCGATTGCACCCCTCCACAGGTGCTCGGGACCGTCGCAGACCTTAGAACGAGTCCGCTTCCAGTGAAGTTGCGCGAAAGCCCCGCGTCTACGGGAAATCTATCCGTGTGGGCGCGGTTCGGCGCAAGCGCGGGCCCGCGAGGGCGCCGCGGCTCGGCCGGGACCGCTCAGCTGCCGCCGCCGATCAGCGCGTCCCGGCCCGATAGCTCGAGCGTGCGCCGCAGGCCCTCGGCGAGCTGGATCGTCGGTTCCCAGCCGAGCAGTTGCTTGGCGAGCGAGATGTCGGGCCGCCGCACTTGAGGGTCGTCGGTGGGCAGCGCCTCATAGACGATCTCGGACTTCGAGCCGGTGATCTCGATCATCTGCTGCGCGAGCTCGAGCAGCGTGAACTCGTTCGGATTGCCGATGTTGACAGGGTCGTGGTACCCGGACTCGGCGAGCGCGATGATCCCCCGGATCAGGTCGTCGACATAGCAGAACGACCGCGTCTGCGAGCCGTCGCCGAACACCGTGATCGGACGGTCCTGCAGCGCCTGCCGGAAGAACGTGGGGATCGCACGGCCGTCGTGGGGTCTCATCCTGCTGCCAAAGGTGTTGAAGATCCTGACGATCGCGGTGTCGACGCCCTGCTGGCGGTGATAGGCCATCGTCAGCGCCTCGGCGTAGCGCTTGGCCTCGTCGTAGACGCCGCGCGGGCCGATCGGGTTGACGTGGCCCCAGTAGCTCTCGGGCTGGGGATGGACCTGCGGATCGCCGTAGACCTCGCTGGTCGATGCGGTCAGAAAGCGCGCGCGGTGGGCCTTTGCCAGACCGAGCGTGTGGTGTGTCCCGTAGGAGCCGACCTTGAGCGTGTGCAACGGCAGTCGCAGATAGTCGATCGGCGACGCCGGTGACGCGAAGTGGTAGACGAAGTCGATCGGCTCGTCGACGAAGTACGGCTCGATGATGTCGAGTTGCTTGAACACGAACTCGTCCGAGCGGATGTGCTCGATGTTCTCCAGCGAGCCGGTTTCGGCGTTGTCGACGCAGATCACACGGTGGCCGCGCGCCAGCAGCTCGTCGCACAGATGCGACCCGAGAAAGCCGGCGCCGCCCGTCACTAGGCAGGTGCTCATGGGCGGAATCTATCTGGCGTCAGCGTCGCACCGCGTTGTCGCGGGCGGCCGCGGAGCGTCGCCGTGTCTACTCATAGCCGGTGAACGGCTCGGTTTCGAACCGCTTGCCGGTCTCGCGCTCCTCGAACACGTGCGTGATCCGCACCGCCGGCGGAACCTCCTGCACCCGGCTCTCGACGAGTCGGATGTCGTCGCGGTCGCCGAAACCGAGCGCGTTTAGTCGCTCCGCCTCCTCGCGCGCGACGTCCCCGGGCGTCGGATTGCTCTCCGGGTAGGCCTCGGTGTGGTGGCGAACCAGCGTCTCCCAGTGCTCGTCTCCGGCACGCTCGATCGACTCGCGGATCTGCTGGCGGTCGAATGCCATCTCCGCAGACTAATGGCTGCCGCCCGCGGCCGCCGATGGCGGCCGTCGACCCGATCCCACGCCTTCGGCGACCGAGCTCGGATGGCTCAGCGGTTGTGGTTGACGACCTCGATGTTGTGTCCGTCGGGGTCGATCACGAACGCGCCGTAGTAGCCCGGGTGATAGACGGCGCGCTCGCCGGGACCGCCGTGGCCTTCATACCCCGCGGCGAGCGCGGCGGCGTGAAACGCCTGCACGGTCTCATCGTCGCGGGCCGGGAACGCGATGTGGACGTGCTCGGTGAGCGGACGCTCGTCGGCGACCAAGGAGAAGCTGATGTCCCCGCCGCGCACCTGAACGCCCTCCGATGTGACCACGCTGATCCGCAGTCCGGCGTGGGGCGCGATCGTCTCATAGAAGCTCTTGGAGGCGGCGGGATCGCGGACGCGGATCCAGAGGTGATCGATGCAGCCGTCGGGCACGGGGCGCTCGCGGTCGGTGTGCACCGCCTCCACGCTGTTGCCGTCCGGGTCGAGCAGGAACCCGCCGTAGTAGTCCGGGCCGTAGAGCGTGCGCCGACCGGGTGCGCCGTCGTCGCGGTAGCCGGCGTCGATCCCGGCCTGCCAGAAGGCGTCGACGGCCGCGGGGGATGGCGCTCGGAAGCCGACGTGGAGGCCGCGGGTCACGGGGTGCTCGCGGTCCGTGACCCCGATGTCCCAGTCCTCCCATTCGACGAGCGCGGCGTCCGCATGACTCGGCTCGGCGTCGAGCACTGAGAGGACGGTGCGGTAGAAGCGCTCGGCCGCGGCGAGGTCCGCGACGGCGATGCCGACATGGTCGAACATGCCGCGAGGCTACCGTCGCGGGAAGGCCGCCTCGCGGCCCTGCTCGGCCGCGCCTCGGGCGATCGCGGCGATGAGAGCACGAGCGGCTGCAGCGATGCGACCGTCGGTGTCGTAGCTCGGGTCATAGGCGGTGACGGCGGCCGCCTCGACGCGGAAGCGCTCGAACACCGCGCTGATCGCCCGCAGCAGCATCTCCGACCTGGGACCGCCAACGGCGGCGTACTCGTTCGCGTGCCCGACGCTGGTGTCGAGCGCGTCCAGATCGAGATGCAGATAGACCCGCTCGACATCCGTGCGAAGCCGATCCAGCTGATCCTCGAGCTGGTCAGCGCCGAACGCGCCGGGTGCGGTCCGGATCGCCGCGTCCTCGAGCCGCGCTCGCTGGTAGGGCTCCAGGTCACGCACTCCGGCCAGCACGACGTTGCCTTCCGCGACCGGCGCGAACCCCGGGATCGTGTGGGCCAGCGCCTGCCAGCCGGTGCCCGTGAGGATCGCCAGACCCATCACGTCGAAGAACCCGGAGACGTTGTCCTCGGGCGTGTCGAAGTCGGCGTGCGCATCAAACCACACGACGCCGAGCCCGTCCGGCCCGACGCCGGCGACCGTACCCAGGCAACTGTTGCAGTTGCCCGCCAACACGAGTGGGAACGCACCGCGGGCGCGCGCCCGGCGGACCTGGCGCGCCAGTCGTCGGTCGAGTTCGATCACCCGGGCGACCTCGGGCCGGTTTTCATCGACAGCTGCGACGCGCTCGACCGAGACGTTGCGCCCCTCCGCTCGCAGCTGGGAGCGCAGCTGATCGTCGTCGGCGAGGACCGTCGCGCCGCGTCCCATCCGGAAGTCGGCGCGGCCGTCCTGATACGGCCACGCGATCAACTCCAGCGCCATCCGGCTGCCAGATCCCTACTCCGCGCTCTTATGACTGGCGGGCGCGGGAAGCGACCCTTGCACCCACTCGCCCTCCTCGCGCTTGAAGATCGGCGCTCGCGCCTTGATCTCGTCGATGATCTCGCGGGCTCCGTCGAACGCCTGCCCACGGTGCGGTGCCGAGGCCGCGACCGCGACCGACGGCTCGGACAGCGGCACTATCCCGATCCGGTGCTCGGCGGCCGCGGCGCACAGCCCGTGGCGCTCGATCGCCGTCCGCACGATCTCCTGCAGCTTGCGTTCGGCCATCGACACGTATGCCTCGTAGTCCAGGTGCGAGACCTCGCGGGTGACGCCGGTGAACGTCACGACCGCCCCGGCGCGGGGGTCGCGCACGAGCGCAACGAGCCGGTCGAGCGCCAGCGGTTGCTCCGAGATCCGTACGTGCGCGGTGCCGGCACCGGTCGCGGCGCCGCCCGACACCGGCGGGATCAGCGCCAGCTCGTCGCCGGCGTGCAGCACCATCGCCTCGTCGGCGAACTCCTGGTTGACGGCCATCACGACCGGCACGCCGTCGGTCAGGTGCTCGAGCCGCGCGAGCGCGTCGGCGACGCGCGCGCCGTCGGGCAGCGTCACCGCCACCTCGGGCGAGCCGGCCCGCTCGCGCAGTCCGGCGAACAGAAGCACCCGTACGCGCATCTCGACAAAGAGCCTACGACCTCGCCTCGAGCTCGCGGCGGTGCCGATCGCTACGAGCAGCGGTGTCCATGTTTATGCTGGCGGCACGGTTGCGCGTAAAGCGAGGAAGAGGAGGGGCCAGATGAGTCCATGGAGGCTTCGGTTCGGGGTCGCTGCGCTGGCGGCGTGCGCGGCGCTCGCGGCCGGCTGTGGGTCGAGCAGCAGCTCGTCGAAGACCAAATCGAGCGCCGCGACGACGAAATCGAGCGGCGCCACGACATCGAGCGCCGGCACGAGCACGGCCGCCGCACCCGCATCAGGCTCGGACCCGGCGATCGTCAAGCTCGTGCCGGCGAAGATCAAGTCCAGCGGGACGCTGACGGTCGCAGCCGACGCCAGCTACGCGCCCGACGAGTTCTTCGCCTCCGACGGCAAGACCGTGATCGGGATGGACGCCGATTTGTCGAAGGCGATCGCGGCGCTGATGGGACTGAAGGCCAACGTCCAGAACCAGACGTTCGCGTCGATCATCCCGGGCCTGGCGGCCGGCAAGTACGACATGGGCGCCTCCTCGTTCTCAGACACCAAGGCCCGTGAGAAGGTCGTCACGTTCGTCGACTACTACACCGCGGGGATGTCGTTCTTCACGAAGGCGTCGGGCGGCACCTCGATCTCGACCCTCAGCGATCTGTGCGGCAAGTCGGTCGCCGTCGAGCAGGGCACGACCGAGCTGGCCGCCGCGCAGGCGCAGAGCAAGAAGTGCAAGGCCGCGGGCAAGCCCGCCGTCAACGTGTCGGCGTTCCAGGACCAGAGCGCTGCCAACGTTGCGCTGGCGTCCGGGCGCGCGCAGCTCGGCTTCGCCGACACGCCGGTCGCCGCCTACGCGGTCAAGAAGTCCAACGGCCAGTTCAAGCTCGTCGGCCCCACGGTCGCCACGGCGCCGTACGGGCTCGCGGTCCCCAAGAATTCGGGGCTCGCACCGGCCGTGCAGGCGGCGGTCAAGGAGCTGATGAAGAACGGCACGTACATGAAGATCCTGCGCAAGTGGGGTCTCCAGCACGGCGCGATCCCAAGCTCCCAGGTGAAGATCAACGGGGCGAGCAGCTGACGGTGGTCATCGCGCGGTGAGCGCCTCGCAGCTGGACGAGCAGCGCGGTCCGGCGCGCCCGGACGACATCCGGGCGGTGCCGGTCCGCCATCCCGGACGCTGGATCGCGGCGTTCGTGGTGTTGGTGATCGCGGCGTCGATCGTCCGCTCGATCGTCACCAACTCCAACTTCCAGTGGCACGTCGTCGGGCAGTACCTGTTCGACCACCGGATCATGCACGGCGTGCTGGTGACGATCGAGCTGACCGTGCTGGCGATGGTGATCGGGATCGTGCTCGGGGTCGTGCTGGCGGTCATGCGGCGCTCGCCGAACCCGATCGTGTCGGGCTTCGCGTGGCTGTACATCTGGTTCTTCCGCGGCACGCCGCTGTTGGTGCAGATCATCTTCTGGTTCAACCTCTCAGCCCTGTTTCCGCACATCGGTCTCGGCGTGCCGTTCGGCCCGGCGCTGATCCACGCCAACGGCAACTCGCTGATCACGAAGTTCGTCGCGGCGCTGCTCGGGCTCGGGCTCAACGAGGGCGCGTACATGGCCGAGATCGTCCGCGCCGGCTTTCTGTCGGTCGACGAGGGCCAGACCGAGGCCGCTCAGTCGCTCGGCCTGTCGCGGCTGCGGACGCTGCGGCTGATCGTGCTGCCGCAGGCGATGCGCGTGATCATCCCGCCGACCGGCAACGAGACGATCTCGATGCTCAAGAACACGTCGCTGGTCTCAGCGATCGCCTACACGGAGCTGTTTTACTCGGCCCAGGAGATCTACAACGCGACCTACCAGGTGATCCCGCTGCTGATCGTCGCGTGCATCTGGTACATCGCGATGACGAGCGTCCTGTACGTCGGCCAGTACTTCATCGAACAGCGCTATGGACGGGGCTTCAGCCGCGCGCAGCGGGTCACGCTGCGCTCCCGATGGCTGGGCATCGGACGTGGAAGCGAGGCGATGTGAGCGGGCCGATGGTGCTTGCCGAGGGCGTGCACAAGCGCTTCGGCTCGCTCGAGGTGCTGCGCGGGATCGACCTCGAGGTGGATCGGGGCGAGGTGATGTGCCTGCTCGGTCCGTCGGGCTCGGGCAAGTCGACGCTGTTGCGCTGCATCAACCACCTCGAGAAGATCAACGCCGGCCGGCTGTCGGTCGACGGCGAACTGGTCGGCTACCGCGAGTCCGGCGGCAAGCTGTACGAGCTGCGCGAGAACGAGGTCGCGCGCAAGCGCGCGGAGATCGGGATGGTGTTCCAGCATTTCAACCTGTTCCCGCACATGACCGCGATCGACAACGTGATGCTCGCGCCGATCCACGTCGTCGGCGTCAGGCGCGGCGAGGCGAGGTCGCGCGCCGAGCGGCTGCTGGGCCAGGTCGGCCTGGCGGACAAGCTCGACTCCTATCCGGTGGCGCTGTCGGGCGGCCAGCAGCAGCGGGTCGCGATCGCCCGCGCGCTGGCGATGGAGCCGAAGCTGATGCTGTTCGACGAGCCCACCTCGGCGCTTGACCCCGAGCTCGTCGGCGAGGTGCTCGACGCGATGCGCCGGCTCGCGCGCGACGGCATGACGATGATCGTCGTCACCCACGAGATCGGCTTCGCAAAAGAGGTGGGCGACACCGTCGTGTTCCTCGACGAGGGCGCGGTCGTCGAGGCGGGCAAGCCCGACGAAGTGCTCGTCAACCCGCGCCACGAGCGCACGCGCTCGTTTTTGGAGAAGGTGCTGTAGCGCCCGTCCCCGCCGGCCCTCAGGACCGGTCGGCCGGCTCCAGCAGGAAGACCGGGATCTGGCGGTCGGTCTTGGTCTGGTAGTCGTCGTAATCGGGCCACACCGCCGTCGCCCGCTTCCACCAGATCGCGCGCTCGTCGGCGGTCGCCTCGTGCGCGCGGTACTCGCCCTTCGTGGGTCCGTCCTGCACCTCCACGAGCGGGTTCTTGCGCAGGTTCGCCGCCCACGCCGGGTCCTTCGGGGCGCCGCCCTTGGACGCCACCGCCGCGTATGTCCCGCCGTGCTCGACCCGCATCACCGGGTGCTTGCGGAGCTTGCCGGTGCTGGCGCCCACGGAGGTCACGACGATCGTCGGCACGCCTCGCAGGGTCGTGCCCGACGTGCCACCGGAGCCCTCGTACTCGCTCACCTGGTCGTCGACCCAGGCCTCGCCGCTCGGCTGATACTCGCCCTGCAGTGTCATCGCTTCCTCCTTGGCTGGCGGTGGTTGCGATCAGCGTAGTGCGGCGCTGCCAGGACACCGACACGGCCGGTCGCCGGACCCGGCCAGGAGCCGGGCGGCCGGGACACGCCGGTAAGCTCCGGGCGGAGATGGCGACCGCTGACGAGCACCGTACGATCGCGCCGATCGTCGGCCCGGACGATCCGCGTCGGTTCACCGACTCGGGCATCGAGATTGCGCCGTTGTATGACGAGCACGACCTGCCGGGCGGCCTCGAGCAGCGCCTCGGCGAGCCGGGCGAGTACCCGTTCACGCGCGGGGTGCACCGCGACATGTATCGCCGGCAGCTGTGGACGATGCGCCAGTACGCGGGTTATGCGTCGGCGAAGGAGTCAAACGAGCGCTACCGGTATCTGCTGCAGCATGGCTCCACCGGCCTGAGCATGGCGTTTGACCTGCCGACACAACTGGGGCTGGACTCCGACGATCCGC
This sequence comes from Solirubrobacteraceae bacterium, assembly GCA_036273655.1. GTDB lineage: Bacteria > Actinomycetota > Thermoleophilia > Solirubrobacterales > Solirubrobacteraceae > Palsa-465. The sequence goes on from DASUHF010000060.1 coordinate 47,064, forward strand.
GCTGCCTGGGCGAGGTCGGCCGTACCGGGGTGGCGATCGACACGATCGACGACATGCGCACGGCGTTTGATCAGATCCCGCTCGACCAGGTGTCGACGTCGATGACGATCAACGCGCCGGCGAGCGTGCTGCTGTTGCTCTACGAGCTCGTCGGCGCCGAGCAGGGGGTGCCGTCCGAAAAGCTGCGCGGCACCACCCAGAACGACATTCTCAAGGAGTACATCGCGCGCGGGAACTTCATCTACCCGCCGGCGGGCGCGATCCGGCTGACCACCGACCTGTTCGCGTACTGCAACGAGCGGATCCCCCGCTGGAACACGGTCTCGATCAGCGGCTATCACTTCCGGGAGAAGGGCTGCTCGGCGGTGCAGGAGGTCGCGTTCACGCTCGCCAACGGGATCGCCTACGTGCAGGCGGCGCTCGACGCCGGGCTCGAGATCGATCGCTTCGCGCCGCGGCTCGCGTTCTTCTTCAACGGCCACAACAACGTGTTTCAGGAGGTCGCGAAGTTCCGTGCCGCACGACGGATGTGGGCGCGGATCATGCGCGAGCAGTTCGGCGCCACCGACGAGCGCTCGTGGCGGCTGCGCTTCCACACCCAGACCGGTGGCGTCACGCTCACCGCCCAGCAGCCGGAGAACAACATCGTCCGCGTCGCATTGCAGGGGTTCGCGGCGGTCTGTGGCGGCACCCAGTCGCTGCACACCAACGGCTTTGACGAGGCGCTGGCGCTGCCGACCGAGCGGGCCGCGAAGATCGCGCTGCGCACCCAGCAGATCATCGGCTACGAGTCGGGCGCCGCTGACACCGTCGATCCGTTCGCGGGCTCCTACTTCGTCGAGGCGCTGACCGACGAGATCGAGACCCGCGCGCAGGAGCTGATCGACAAGGTCTCAGAGCTCGGCGGCTCGGTGCAGGCGATCGACTTCATCAAGAACGAGATCGAAGAATCAGCGTTTGGCTACCACGAGCGCTACCGCACCGAGCAGGACGTCGTCGTCGGCGTCAACCGCTTCGTCGAGGACTCCCCGGAGGTTCCCGACATCCTCCGCGTCGACCCCGAGACCGAGCACCAGCAGGTCGCACGGCTTAAAGCGTTCAAGGCCGACCGCGACGACGAGCTCGTGGCTCGCCGCCTCGAGGAGATCCGCGAGGCCGCGCGCGGGAGCGACAACATGCTGATCTCGCTGCGCGCCGCGCTGGCCGACCGCTGCTCGATCGGCGAGGTCTGCGGCGCGATGCGCGACGTGTTCGGCGATTACAAGCCGACGTTCTGACGCCGGCCCGGCCGCCGCGGGCGCGATAGCGTTGCCCGCCATGCTCGCTCCGGCCGTCCTGTTCGTGCAGGTGCTCGTCGCGCTGCACATCCTCTGCGTGGTTGCCGCGTTCGGAGTCGTGTTCGCGTATCCGATCTTCATGACGATCGGCGCCCGGCTCGATCCGCACGCGATGCCGTGGTTCCATCGCATGCAGCAGGCCGTCAGCCGCTGGCTGATCGGACCGGGGCTGCTGCTGGTCGTGATCTTCGGGGCGATCCTCGCATCCAAGTACCACGCCTGGAGCGCGTTCTACGTCCAGTGGGGGATTGGCGCCGCAATCGTGATCGGCGCACTCGAGGGGATGTTCATGATCCCCCGCGAGGGGCGGCTCGCCGATCTCGCCCGGCGCGACCTCGAGGCCGCCGCCGCCCGCAACGGCGAGGGCGGCGGGGTCGCGATCGTGACCCACAGCCCGGAGTACGTGACCGTGTTCCGCGAGGTCGCGATCGGCGGCGCCGTGCTCGCCGCGATCGTGATCGTCACGGTGTACTTCATGGCGACGCAGGCCGGCGCCTGAGCCGGACCCGCGGCGGCCGGCGCCGGACCGGGAAGAAAGTCAAATGATGTTTGACTTTCTTCCGAATCGCGCCGCGACCGGCCCAGCGCTCAGCCGGCCCGGGCGCGCATCGGCAGCGCGAACACGAGCGCGAACGTCGCCGCCAGCGGGATCAGCGCCACCCACGCCGTGATGCTGAGCGCGCTCGTCGGCAGCGCGCTGCCAAACCGTGAGAAGAACACGGTGCCGAGGACGGCGACCCCGAGCGCGTTCGCGAGCTGCTGCACGGCATTGAGCACGCCCGACGCCGACCCGACCTCGTCCATCGCGACGCCGGCGAGGATGAAGTCGAACAGCTGCCCGAAGCTGAAGCCGGCACCGAGGCCGATCAGCACGAGGCTCGGGGAGAGCTCCAGCGTGCTCAGGTGGTCGGCGCCGGTCGCGGTGAGCGCCAGCGCCAGGATCCCGGCGCCGATCAGCCCGGCGCCGATGAGCAGCAGATGGCGTCCGAGCCGGTCGACCAGTGCGAACGAGCCGATCATCGCCGCGACCATCCCGACCGTCATCGGCGCGAACGTGAGACCGGTGTGGACGGGGGAAAAGCCCTCGCCGAGCTGCGCGAACAGCGAGATCGTCAGCATCAGGCCGCCGAAGGTCGCGAACAGCGCCAGCCCGACCGCGACCCCGGCGACGTAGGTGCGGTTGCGCAGCAGCGTCGGCTCGATCAGGGGCGACCGCCGCCGCCGGCGCTCGTAGGCGCCGAACGTGACGAGGAGCGCCGCCCCGGCGCCCAGCATCGCGAACATCCACCCCGGCCAGCCGTCGGCGCGGCCCTGGATCAGCGGGTAGATCACGGCCACCAGCCCAAGGCCGACGAGCGTCATCCCCGGAACGTCGAGCCGTACGCCCGGGTGCGAGGCGCCGCGTGGCAGCACCTGTGCCGCGGTGATCAACGCGAACAGCCCGACCGGAACGTTGATCGCGAACACCAGCCGCCAGCCGGTGCCCAACAGGTTGGCGTCGATCAGCACGCCGGCGAGGATCGGCGCGGCGATCGCCGACAGCCCCATCACCGGTCCGAACGTCGCGAACACCTTCGGCATCTCGGCCTCGGGGAAGACCTCCTTGAGCATCCCGAACCCCTGCGGGATCAGCAGCGCACCGAAGCCGCCCTGCAGCGCGCGGAACGTGATCTCGAGTGCCGGCGATGGTGCCGCCGCGCACGCCGCCGACATCGCGGTGAAGCCGGCGGAGCCGATCAAAAACAGCCGCCGTCGTCCGAAGATGTCGCCGAGCCTCGCGCCCGTGATCAGCAGCACCGCGAACGTCAACGTGTAGGCGGCGCTGAGCCACTGCAGCGTCGATGCGCCGCCGCCGAGGTCGCGACGGATCGACGGGCCGGCGACGTTGACGATCGTCGAATCCATCAGATCTATCACCTCGGCCGCGAGCACGACCGCGAGCACGATCCAGCGCCAGCGGTATGGGGTGGCTGCAGCGGTCGCGCCGTCCGGGGTCGAGATCGCATCCGCGGCTGGGGGCGAGATCGGGTCGGCGGCTGGGGTCGAGATCGGGTCGCTGGTGGTCGTCATCGGCGGCTCCAGGGTTGGCGCCGACGCGGCGGTGTGCCCGCAGCGGCAGCCGAACTATGATCGTGAAGAACGATGTTCGTGCCGAACACTGTACGTAACGAACGCTGATCGTGTCAAGTACGCTGTGTACATGCCGCCCGGTGCCAGTGACGACGACCGCAGGTCACCCGGCCGTGACGCGGTCCGCGGCGCGGTCGAGGCATCGCGCGACGCGCTGCACGCAACACGCAGCGCCTTCGACGCCACGCCGGACGCGGTCGAGACCGTGCGCGACGTCCACGACACCGTCCGCGCCCGTCGTCGCAGCACCCGCGACCGTCCCGCGAAGGCGCCGCTCAGCGAGGAGGTGATCGTCGACACGGCGCTTGAGATCCTCCGCGCCGAGGGCCTGGACGCGGTCACGATGCGGCGCGTCGCCGCCGAGCTGGATACCGGCCCCGCGTCCCTGTACGTGTATATCCGCGGTCGCGACGAGCTGCGCGCGGCGATGCTCGACCGCGTGTCGGCCCTGGTGCCGCTGGAGCAACCGGATCCGGACCTCTGGCGCGAGCAGGTACACCTGCTGCTGACGCGCCTGCTGCGCGCGCTCGACGCGCATCCGGGGATCGCGCAGGTAGCGGTCGCCAACGTCCCGACGACCGACCGCGCGATGGACTTCGCCGAGAACATGGTCGCGTTGCTGCGCGCCGGGGGGATCGATTCGCGGGACGCGGCCTGGGCCTGCGACATCCTGCCGCTGATCGTCACCGCGACGGCTGTCGAGACCGCCACCTATCAGGCTCGCGCGGCCGGCGGTCACCGGCCCGAGGATGAGACGGTCGCACGACTCATGAGCGCGTTCGCGGCGCTGTCGCCCGAGCGCTACCCGCAGCTCACCGCGCACGCCGAGGAGATGGTCTCCGGCGACGGCGACGAGCGCTTCGCATTCGCGATCGACACGTTCCTCGACGGCCTCGTCGCGAGGTCGGCGCGCCGATGAGCTCGGTGCCGCGCCCGCGGCGCAGGCTGGCGCTGGTCGTGGCCGCGGCGGTCGTCGCCGTCGACGCGATCACGAAGGCGATCGCCGCCAACGCGCTCGCCGGCCGCGGGCGCGTGGCGGTGCTGGACGGTCACCTGCACCTGCTGCTGTACCGCAATCACGCCGGCCCGGGCAACTCGTTCGCCGGGCACCCGGTGCTCGTCTCGCTGCTGTCGCTTGGCGCCGTGCTCGCGATCGCTGCGCTCGTGACGCGCGTGCGCGCGCGGAGCACCGCGGTAGCGCTCGGGCTGCTACTCGGCGGCGGTGTCGGCAACCTGATTGACCGGCTCGTGACGGCGCCGGGACCGTTGCGCGGCGGGGTGATCGACTGGCTGCAGGCGTCAGCTCACGGCGGCAGCATGAACCTCGCCGACCTCTCGATCAACGCGGCGGTCGCAGTGCTGATCGTCGGCGGCGCGATCGAGTGGTGGCTCGCCGGTCGGCCGCGCACGCCGGAGCCGTCGGAGGCGGCCTCCCGCTGACGGATCGCGGGCTCGCGCGGTCGCCCTCCGTGCTCACGCGCTGCGTGTGTCCAAGAAGTCGCACATGGGTCAACAAATCGGCCACCCGCGAGGACGCGCCGGCGCCAGGCATGACGACCGTGCGAGGACGCGCCGGCGTGAGGCATGACGACCGTGCAACGCCGCTGGCGCCCGCAGGACTCGCCGCCACACGCGCGAACCCGGTATCAGCGGACCGTCGGGTCCCGAGCCCGAGTCCACCGTTGCCTGGGAGGGCTGCCGCAAGCGGCACGGTGAACTCGAGCCCGGGACGCCGGATCAGCTGTGACCAGCGGCGGACTTGGTCGCCACCGACGAGCCCGGCGCGACCGTCCCGTTGACGACGAACGCGTACCCGAGCGACCAGTCGTTGCCGGTGATCGTGTTGGTCGTGCCGGTGTTGTCCACGCACTCGCCGATCTTCCAGGTGCCGGCGCCCGGCGAACCGGTGCCGTTCGCGGCGTAGGTGACCCGGGTCGTGGAGATTGTCACGTTGGAGAACGCGCCACCGACGACCGTGTCGAGGAGCGTCACCGGCGTGCCGGAGGCGGGCGCCTTGCAGATCGACACGTCAGCAGTGGTGCCGGCGCTCGCCAACGCCGCCTCGCTGGTTGCCATGATCGACTGACCGGTGGTCGTCGTCAGGGTGGTGGTCGGGCCCGCGAACACGAACCCCGAGCTGACCGGAATCGTGCTGACAGCACCCGCCCAGCTGCCAAACGTGACCACGCCGGTCGGCCCCGTGGGGCCTGCCGGCCCGGCTGGACCTGCGGGTCCGGTGGCGCCCTTTGCGCCCGTGGCCCCGCGCGGACCCGTCTTGCCGAGCTTGAGCTTGTGGTCGCCCTTCTTGCACGGCGACACGTACAGCGTGCGCGAGCCCTGCTGCACGCACGCCTTGACCTTGCTGCCGCCGCCTCCGGCCGCGAGCGCGTAGCTGCCTCCAGCCACGAACATCATCGCCACGGCAGTGGCGATCGCGGGCGCCGCGCGCCCTGTGAGCAGTCGTCGCATCCGACGAACCTCCTGTGATTGATGGTCCGGGCGCAATGCGGCGGCTGTTGCACGGTGGCCCACCATCCACGCTCGCTGCGGTCCCGCCGATTCGCGATCGGGGGCGTGCACGCGCGATCCGGGCAGATCCCTGGATTCGCGTGCCGGCTCCCCCGATCGGGCCAGCGCGACACCTGCATCGATCGACGTGGTCGGTGACCCGGTCCCGAGCCTGTCCCCGATACATCTATGCCCTCGTCTCGAACGTATAGAGCGCGTTCGCGGCTGTGAAGTACATCGACCGAGAGGTCGACCCGGCGTGTGGGGACCACATAGACTCGCGCGCCATGCGAGAGAAGGCACCGGAGACCTACGAGGAGAAGCTGGCGCAGCTGCGAGAGCTGCGTCAGGAGGCGATCCACAACGCCGGCCAGGTGGCGGTCGACAAGCAGCACGCGAAGGGGAAGTTCACCGCGCGTGAGCGGATCGCAAAGCTGCTGGACCCGGGCTCGTTTCAGGAGCTCGACGTGTTCGTGCGCCACCGCACGACGGACTTCGACATGCAGCGCAACCGGCCGTATGGCGACGCGGTGGTGACCGGCCACGGCACGATCGACGGCCGCCGCGTGTGCGTCTTCAGCCAGGACTTCACGGTGTTCGGCGGCTCGCTGGGCGAGGTGATGGCCGAGAAGATGTGCAAGGTGATGGACCTCGCGGCGAAGATCGGCTGTCCGGTGATCGGCATCAACGATTCCGGCGGGGCGAGGATCCAGGAGGGCGTGGTGTCGCTCGGCGCCTATGGCGACGTGTTCCTGCGCAACGTCCGCTGCTCCGGCGTGATCCCGCAGATCTCGCTGGTGATGGGCCCGTGCGCGGGCGGCGCGGTCTATTCGCCGGCGATCACCGACTTCATCTTCATGGTGAAGGAGACCTCGCACATGTTCATCACCGGTCCCGATGTGATCAAGACGGTCACCGGCGAGGAGGTCGGGTTCGAGGACCTCGGCGGCGCGATGTCGCACAACGCCAAGTCCGGGGTCGCGCAGTTCGCGTCAGACGACGAGGACCAGTGCATCGATGATGCCCGCTACCTGCTGTCGTTCTTGCCGCAGAACAACCTTGAGACGCCGCCGCGGGTGCAGCCGACCGACGACCCGCTGCGCGCCGATCCCGAGCTCGACCACATCGTTCCCGACAGTCCCAACAAGCCGTATGACATGCGCGAGGTGATCCGCCGCGTCGTCGACGACGGCGAGTTTTTGGAGGTGCACGAACACTACGCGCGCAACATCGTCTGTGGGCTGGCCCGGATGGATGGACAGAGCGTCGGCGTGGTCGGCAACCAGCCGGCGCAGCTCGCCGGCGTGCTGGACATCGACTCCTCCGAGAAGGGCGCGCGGTTCATCCGCACCTGCGATGCGTTCAACATCCCGATCCTCACGTTCTGCGACGTCCCGGGCTTTCTGCCGGGGACCACGCAGGAGTGGGGCGGGATCATCCGCCACGGCGCCAAGCTCCTGTACGCCTACGCGGAGGCGACCGTCCCGAAGGTCACGATCATCACCCGCAAGTCCTACGGCGGTGCCTACGACGTGATGGGCTCAAAGCACCTGGCCGCGGACTTCAACTTCGCGTGGCCGTCGGCCGAGGTCGCCGTGATGGGGCCCGAGGGCGCGGTCAACATCATCTACCGGCGCGACATCGCCGACTCCCCCACCCCCGAGCAGCGCCGCCAGAAGCTGATCGAGGACTACAAGGCGCACTTCGCCAACCCCTACGTCGCGGCCGAGCGCGGCTACATCGACGACGTGATCATCCCGCACGAGACACGGCCGAAGGTGATCACCGCGCTGGCCACGCTCGAGACCAAACGCGAGCCCGGGCCGCGGCGCAAGCACGGCAACATCCCGCTCTAGTCAGACCGACCGCTGGTAGGCGCGGAACGCGCGCGTCGCCACGAGCGCGCAGACGAGCGTGAACGCGACCATGTAGCCCGCGCGCGAGCCGACCACGCTCCAATCGACGTTGGCGCGGACCGCTTGGCGGCCCGCCTCGGCGGCCCAGTTGACGGGGTTGTAGCGCGACACGTCCTGGATCCAGGCGGGAGCGAGGTTGCGCGCCATGAACACCGACGACAGGAACGTCAGCGGCAGCAGCACGAACTGCACGGCGGCGATCACCGACTCCTCCTTGCGCAGCAGCAGCCCGAGCGCGATCGAGAGCGCGCCGAAGCCGGTGCCGAGCAGGATCGCCATGCACAGCAGCACGACGACCCCTAGCACCCCTCCGGGGAAGTTGGCACCGAGCGCGAGCGCCAGCCCGACGATGATCAGCGACTGGATGATCGAGACGATCGTCTGCTGGGCGAGCCGCCCGGCGATCAGCGCACCACGGTGGGCGGGCGACACGAGGAAGCGGTCCATCACGCCACGATCGAGATCGTTGATGATCCCCATCCCGCCCCAGCCGCCGGAGAACAGCGCGGTCATGATCACGACCCCGGGCGTGAAGAAGTCCAGGTAGGACTTCGAGCCGAAGCCGGGGATCTCGACGATCTTCTTGAACAGCGCGGCGAACAGCAGCAGGTAGATGATCGGCTGCGCCAGCGACACCGCGATCCACCACGGCTGCCGGGCGAGGTTGCGCAGCTCGCGCTGGGCGAAGAACCACGAGTGGGCCAGGGCGGTGGTCACCGCCGGTTGGCGACGGCTGACGGTGGTGGCGGTCATCGCTTCTGTGCGTGGTCGGGGTCGGCGTCGGCCTCGGAGAACGCGCGCCCGGTGTGGCGCAGGTAGACGTCGTCGAGCGACGGGCGCGCGACGGTGACCGAGGCGACGGTGACGCCGGCGGCCTCGAGCGCGGCCAGCGCGCCCGGCACGGCGGTCGCGCCGTTGTCGGCGCGGGCGCGCAGCGCGCGGCCGTCGAGCGCGATCTCGCGCAGCCCTTCGAGGCGATGCAGGGCGCCCGTGGCGACGCCGTCGGCCTCGGGCTCGGCGAGCTCGATCTGAATCGCGTCGCCGCGCAGCTGGCCCTTGAGCTCCTCGGGCGTGCCGGAGACGACGATCCGGCCGCGGTCGACGATCGCCAGGCGGGCGGCGAGGCGATCGGCCTCCTCGAGGTAGTGGGTCGTCAGCAGGATCGTCAGGCCCTCGCCCGCCAGGCCCGACACCTGCTCCCACATGTCAGCGCGCGCCTCCGGGTCAAGCCCGGTCGTCGGCTCGTCGAGGAACAGCACGCGGGGCCGGTGGACGAGCCCGGTGGCGATGTCGAGCTTGCGCTGCATCCCGCCCGAGTACGTGCGCGTCACCCGGTCGGCGGCGTCGGCGAGGCCGAACCGGTGCAGCAGCTCGTCGATCCGCGCGCGCAGCTCGGCGCCGCGCAGCCCGTACAGATGGCCCTGCAGGGTGAGGTTCTCGCGGCCGGTGGCCTCGGGGTCGACGCCCGAGCGCTGCGCGACGACGCCGATCGACCGGCGGACGCGGCCGGGCGCGGCGAGCACGTCGTGGCCGGCGACTCGGGCCGAGCCGCTCGTCGGGCGCGACAGCGTCGTCAGCACCTTGACAGTCGTCGACTTGCCGGCGCCGTTGGGGCCGAGCAGGCCGAAGATCGTGCCCTCCCGCACGGTGAAGCCGAGCCCGTCGAGCGCGCGCACGCCGCCGGGGTAGACCTTGACGAGGTCCTCGGCCTCGATCGCGTGCGACGTGGTGGCGGTCACGTGCGACGTGGTGGCGGTCACGTGCGGCGTTCCTCGGTCTCGCCGCCCTCGTGCAGCTCAGGAGGCTCGTATGGCTCGGGGAACACCGGCTCCCGCTGCTCCGCGGCCGCGCTCGCGAGCTCGTCGTAGACGGCACGCCACCATCGCATGCCGTCGAGCGCGCCGGTCTCGATCTCGCGGGCGAGCGCGCGTGTGAAGGTAAGCTCGGCCTCCCGCATCGCCGCCCGATACTCGAGCTCGATCACGAACAGCCGCAGCAGCCGGCGCTGCTCGCACGTGGCCAGCAGCGCCCGTTCGCCGGCGAGCTGGGCCTCGAGCGCGCCGCAGCGCTCGTGCAGGCGCTGCACCGCCTCCTCGGGGTCGAGCGTCACGATCAGCGACAGCCCCGCCTCGAAGCGCGTGAACTCCTTGACCGGCACGCTCAGCAGGTCGCCCTCCCAGTCGGTCAGCTCGACCCGGCCGGCTTCGGTGATCCGATAGATCGTGCGTTCGGGACGGCGGCCGTCACGGACCGTGCGCACGCGAGCGACCAGCCCGTCGCGCTCGAGCCCCTCCACGACCCCGTAGAGGGAGCCGTAGTTGAGCTTGATGCTGTCGTGCTTGCCCCGCGTGCGCATCGTGGTCGCCATCTCGTAGGGGTGCATCGGGCGCTCCGCCAGGCAGCTCAGCACGGCCAGCGCCAGCAGGTTGGACCGTCGCCGGCGGCGCGGGCGGCGCGGTTGCTCGGTGGTGGCCGCACCGTCCGTCGCTGGCGGTTGCACCAGCGTCGTCACGCGGTTGGGGGCAGCGGCGCTCATATTCGACTTCGAATATACAGAACCGTTTATTTGGGGAACGCCGGCCACGCGTGTTGCGGCCACGTGTTGGGGCACGGCGGCTTGGCGCACGTGCGTTGGGCGGCGCCGCCGGGCGCTGACGACGACGTTTACGACCGTGCGTTCGGGCACGGCGCAGACGGCCGCTGACGACGGCCGTGCCCGCCCGCGGCACGCGTGCTCAAACGACGCGCAGCTGCAATGTGGGCGCGAGCGCCGGCGCGTGCGACGCGGGCGTGCCCTCGATTGTCAGCTCGAGCTCGCGGCCATCGATCCGCAGCCACCCGAGCTGGTTGCGCCACGTCGGCTGCTCGACGACGTCCCAGCGGATGACCGGCTCGCGCACGCCGGCCGACAGTGCGAGCCGACGAGCGAGCCGCCGCGCGAGCCGCGAGCGCCGCGCAATGCCCAGAAGGCGCCGCTCGCGCTTGGCCAGCTGGTTGCGAAACGGCGAGCACACGGCCTGGTAGACGGCACTGGTGACGCCCGCCTCGGCCGGGAAGCTGACGCGCTCGACGTAGGACTGATGCACGTCGCCGCCGAGCATCACGATCGCCGCCGGCGCGGTGCCGCGCGCGCCGGAGCCGGTCGCGCCGACCAGCTCGATCAGCCGGTGAAACGAATCCTGGAACGCCGCCCAATGCTCGAGGTCCAGCGCCCGGCGCAGCGACTCGCCGGGTCGCCGCGCCCACTGTCCCCAGCCGCCCGCGCACACGGCCTCGTTCCAGGCCTCGACCCAGTGCAGCGTCGGCGCGAGCAGCACCGGCAGCGTGCCCGCGATCAGCACGTGATCGTGATCGCCGTGGAGCTGGCGCTCCAGCCATGACCATTCGTCGGGGTCCATCATCTCGCGGTGGGGGCCGCTCAACACGCGGCCCTCGCGGCCGTCGAGCACCACGAGTCTCGTCCGCCCGATCCTTCGCGAGAAGCTCCACAACCTGCCGCCCTCGTTTCGGTCGGCGTCCTCGGCGTGCTGGCGCAGCACGGGCTCGGCGTCCTCGGCGGAGACGACGCGCCGGTACAACGGGTCCGCGTCCAGCTCGTCGGGCGACAGGTTTCCCATGTGCTGGTAGACCCAATAGGTCACGAGCGCCGAGACGATCCGCTCGTGCCACCACGAGGTGGCGCGCATGTCCCGGACCCAGGCATCCGACGTGTTCCAGTCGTCGTGGACGTCGTGGTCGTCGAACATCATCGCCGAGCCGACCGTCGACAGCAGCCAGCGGATCGACGGATCGCCCCAGGACTCCTCGTACAGCATCGTGTACTCGTCGATGTCGAGGACCTCCTCGCCCGGCTCGCGACTGGTGTCACGACGCGCCCGGATCCTCCCGAGCGTCTGCGGCGAGACCTCGTCGGCGTAGACCTGGTCGCCGATCAACAGCGCCAGCGCCGGCCACTCGTCGTGCGGCTGCTCGCGCATCCGCAGCACGAGCGCGTGCAGCGCGTCGACCCCCACGCCCTCGGGATGCTGCTCCTTGTCAAGCGCGTAGGAGCCGCCATGCGGCCGTGCGACGCGGCACGAGCCCCACAGGATCCGCACCGCTCCCACGTCCGGGAGCGTCTGGATCCGGCTCGGCGGGAACGGCGAGTCCGGCACCGGCCACTGGCGCTCGCCGTCGAGCGCGACCTCGTACTCGGTGCTCGACCCCGGCTGAAGGTCCCGCAGCACGACCAGCGCGTAATGCCGCGGGCCGACGGCGAACGTGCGAGCTTTACGGCCGAGGATCTCGACCTCGCAGGCGATGTCGGTCTGCACCCAGACCGTCGCCTCGGTGTCCGAGACGTAGCGCAGGATCGGTCCGAGCACGAGCGCCGGCATCCTGAAACGCTACCCGCCCCTGGCGGGTCGGTACACGAAGAGACTCGGATGTCGTGCCCGGCGAGACGAGGGCGTGGCCTGCGGCCACGCGCCCGCGACGGGTACGCTGCGGGCGTGGTCAACCGTCGAGCGCAGCTGTCGATCGTCGCGCCGGGCGCGTCGCCCGAGGAGGCCGCCGCGGTGATCGCCGCGGTGCAGCGGTTCATCCGCGACACCGCGCCGCCGCCCGCGCCGCCGCCGAGCCGCCGCAACCCGTGGCAGCAGGCGGCGCTGCTGGAGTCCGTGGACCGCGCGCCGCGCGAGCCGCTGCCCTGGGCCTGAGCGACGCCCGCTCGGCAGCGCGAACCGCCGCGCAGATGGGAAGCAAGTCCGGAATGGACATATAAATCTCGGAGCTGTGTGCGCGGGCCTGGTGCCGCCCGCCATCGGGGTAAAATACCTAAACCCGGATTGGGTTTTGGTAGATTAGGCGGCCGCCCGTCTTGTAGGGCGACACCGCCCCCCGACCGGAAGGACCCCGATGGAGCCCGCATCGCTGAAGGCACGCCCAAGCGCTCCTCGTGCGGGATCGCTCGAGAACCCGCTGGTCGTCGAAAACGTCCCGGGTCACGTGATCCCGATCCTGGAACGGGAGTTCGACGACTTCGACACGGAGTCGACGCGGTACCTCGACGGCACCCTCAACGAGGATGACTTCATCAAGTTCCGCCTCAAGCAGGGCATCTACGGCCAACGCCAGCCGGCCGTGCAGATGGTGCGCGTGAAGCTGCCGCTGGGCGGCGTCACCCCCGATCAGCTTGATGCGTTCGCGGCCGGGATCGATCGCTACGTGCCGCTGCGCAAGGGTCACATCACGACCCGCCAGAACATCCAGATGCACCACGTGCCCCTCCCCGACGCCGCGAAGCTGATTCGCGAGCTTGGCGATGCCGGCCTGTCGAGTCGGGAGGGCTGCGGCAACACGATGCGCAACGTCACCGGCGACCCGCGGGCGGGCACGCTGCCCGACGAGCCGTTCGACATCACGCCCTACGCGGTCGCGTACGTGCGCTACTTCGTGCGCCACCCGACGACCCAGGCGATGCCGCGCAAGGTCAAGACGGCGTTCGCGGCCAACGATGCCGACAACGCGATCACGCGGATCCACGACATGGCGTTCATCCCGAAGCTGCGCGACGGCGTGCGCGGGGTCGAGGTCCGGGTCGGCGGCGGCACCGCGATCATGCCGCGGACCGCGCCGACGCTGTACGAGTTCGTCGAGCTCGAGAACGGCGACTATCTGAAGATCACCGAGGCGTGCATGCGGATCTTCGACCGCCAGGACTTCTTGCGCGTCAACCGCGCGCGGGCGCGGATCAAGGTCCTGATCGACAAGATCGGAATCGACGCGTTCCGCGAGCAGGTCGAGGAGGAGCTGCAGGGCGACTGGGTGCACGAGCGCGACTTCTCGCCCGACGGCCTGCTGCTGTTCCACGACGAGCGCGCCCACCTGCCGGCCGCGCGCCGCAGCTACGCCAGCCCCAACGGCGACCGGCGCGCGTTCGACGCGTTCGCCGCCTCCAACGTCGCGCCACAGCGCCAGCGTGGCTTCCAGACGATCGAGGTCAAGGTGCCGCGCGGCGATCTGACGCCCGAGCAGCTGCGTGGCCTGGCCGAGATCATGCGCCGCCATTGCGGCGGTTACGCGCGCACCACCGTTCATCAGAACCTGGTGCTGCGCTGGGTCCGCGACGACGCCGCCTACGAGGTGTGGCGCGAGCTGGCCGAGCTCGGGCTCGGCGACGCCGGCGCCGACGAGATCACCGATGTCGTCTCGTGCCCCGGGACCGACTCCTGCAAGCTCGGGATCACGAGCTCGATGGGGCTCAACCAGGCGATCGCCGAGCGCGTCGAGCAGCTCAACGTCACCGATCCGCTGACGCGCCGGATCCACATCAAGATGAGCGGCTGCCCGAACGGATGCGGCCAGCACCACATCGCCGACATCGGGTTCTACGGGGCCTCGATGAAGGTCGGGGAGCGGACGATCCCGGCCTACATCCCGCACATCGGCGGCGCCTACGAGGGCGGCGAGGTGCGCTTCGGTCAGCGGCTGAAGGCGCGGCTCCCGGCCAAGCGCGTGCCCGACGCGGTGCAGCGGTGGGTAGATTTCTACGAGTCCGACAGGGCCGACGGCGAACCGTTCGGGACATTCGCGCAGCGAGTGGGCACCGCACGGTTCGAAGAGCTGGTCAAGGATCTGACGATGCCGGTCGAGTTCAGCCTCGAGAACATGAACTACTTCATCGACTACAACCGTGAGGTTCCGTTCGTGGTGCAGCGCGGCGAAGGCGAGTGCGCGCTTTGACAGCTGCGACTCAACAACAGCTCGCAGACGCGACCGCCGAGGAGGTGCTCGCCTACGCGGTGCAGCGCTTCCATCCGCGGCTGACGCTCGCCTGCTCCTTCCAGAAGGAGGAGTCGGTCCTGTTCCACATGCTCTCGCAGCTGCCGGCCGGTCCCGAGCCGCTCCGTGCGTTCACGATCGACACCGGCGTCCTGTTCCCCGAGACGCTGCAGACGTGGAAGCGATTCGAGGATCGCTTCCCGGAGGTCCACATCGACGTGCTCGACGCCCACACGCCGGGAGCGCCATGGACGGCTGAGCACTGCTGCAGCGCCGCCAAGGTCGCCGCACTCGAGTCAGCGCTGTCCGACGTCGACGCCTGGATCACCGGGATCCGTCGCGAACAGGCGACGACGCGGGCGCAGGCGCCCAAGCTCGAGCGCGACGAGCGGCGCGGGATCCTCAAGCTCAACCCGCTGGCGGACTGGACCGACAAGGATGTGTGGACGTACATCTTCAAGCACGACCTGCCGTATAACCCGCTGCACGACCAAGGCTATGACTCGATTGGCTGCCAGCCGTGCACGGTGCCCGGCAACGGGCGCGACGGCCGCTGGGCCGGCACCGACAAGACCGAGTGCGGCATCCATCTGTCCTAATCTAAACCCGCCCACCCCGATGAACCGCATCCACTACGAGCTATCGCACCTGCAGACGCTCGAGGCCGAGTCGATCCACATCTTCCGTGAGGTCGCGGCCGTGTTCGAGCGCCCCGTCTTGCTGTTCAGCGGCGGCAAGGACTCGCTCGTCCTGCTGCGGCTGGCCGAGAAGGCGTTCCGACCGGGCAGGTTCCCGTTCCCGATCATGCACGTCGACACCGGCCACAACTTCCCCGAGGTGATCGAGGCCCGTGACAGGATCGTGGGCGCGCTCGGCGAGCGGCTGATCGTCGCCTCAGTCCAGGACTCGATCGACGCCGGCCGCGTGACCGAGGAGACCGGTCCGCGCGCGTCGCGCAACCGCCTGCAGATCACGACGCTGTTGGACGCGATCGCCGAGCACGGGTTTGACGCCGCGTTCGGGGGCGCCCGCCGCGACGAGGAGCGCGCCCGCGCCAAGGAGCGCGTGTTCTCGTTCCGTGACGACTTCGGCCAGTGGGATCCGAAGAACCAGCGCCCGGAGTTGTGGTCGCTGTACAACGGCAGGATCCGCAAGGGCGAACACGTCCGCGTGTTCCCGATCTCTAACTGGACCGAGCTCGACGTCTGGCAGTACATCGCGACCGAGCAGCTCGAGCTGCCATCGATCTACTTCGCGCACGAGCGTGAGGTGTTCGCGCGCGACGGGATGCTGTACGCGCACAACGACTTCATCGAGCTGCTGGAAGACGAAGTTCCGTTCACCGAGTCGGTTCGCTACCGCACCGTCGGCGACATGACCTGCACCGGCGCCGTGCGCTCGACCGCGGAGACGCTCGAGGCGGTCGTCGCCGAGATCGCCGCCACCCGCGTCACCGAGCGCGGCGAGACCCGCGCCGATGACCGCGTCACCGAGGCAGCAATGGAGGATCGCAAGCGGGAGGGGTACTTCTAGTGGTCACCAACGGCGGCAACGGCGCGGTCCCCGACGCCATCGCCGACGTCCAGCACACGAGCCCCTACTGGATCGGCAAGCGCACCTCCGAGCTGTTGCGGATCGCGACCGCCGGCTCCGTCGACGACGGCAAGTCGACGCTGATCGGCCGGCTGCTGCACGACACCAAGTCGATCTTCGAGGATCAGATGGAGCACGTCGTGCAGACGTCCGAGCGACGCGGCGACGGCTACGTCAACCTGGCCCTGTTGACCGACGGCCTGCGCGCCGAGCGCGAGCAGGGGATCACGATCGACGTCGCCTACCGGTACTTCGCGACGCCCCGGCGCAAGTTCATCGTCGCCGACACACCCGGCCACGAGCAGTACACGCGCAACATGGTCACCGGCGCCTCGACCGCGGACCTCTCGATCGTGCTCGTCGACGCGCGCAAGGGCGTCTCGGAGCAGACCCGCCGGCACGCGTACATCGCTTCGCTCTTGCGGATCCCGCACCTCGTCGTGTGCGTCAACAAGATGGACCTGGTGGGCTACGACGAGGACACGTTCTACGGGATCCTCGAGGAGATGACCGACTGGATGGCGCGGCTGCAGGTGCCCGACATCACGTTCATCCCGATCTCGGCGCTGAACGGCGACAACGTCGTCGAGCGCTCGGACAACATGCAGTGGTACGGCGCGGCGCCACTGCTGTACCACCTCGAGCACGTCGTGATCGCCTCGGACCGCAACCTCCACGACGTTCGCTTCCCAGTGCAGTGGGTGATCCGTCCGATGTCCGACGAGCACCACGACTACCGCGGCTACGCCGGCCAGGTGGCGGGCGGGGTCCTGCGCCCCGGGTCGGACGTGGTCGTGCTGCCGAGCGGTCGCACGAGCACGGTCGCCGCGATCGACACCTACGGCGGCGAGCTCGACGCGGCCTTCCCGACGATGTCGGTGGCGCTGCGGCTGAGCGACGAGCTCGACATCTCCCGCGGCGACATGATCGTCTCGCCCGACGACCCGCCGCCCGCCAGTCGTGAGCTCGACGCGACACTGTGCTGGATGTCCGAGCAGCCGCTGACGCCGCGCGGCAAGTACACGATCAAGCACACGAGCCGCTCGGCGCGCGCGATCATCGAGGAGATCGAGCATCGCGTCGACATCAACACGCTCGCCCACGAGCCCGCGCAGCAGCTCGGGCTCAACGAGATCGGTCGCGTGCGACTGCGGTGCTCGGCGCCGCTCGTGGTCGACCCCTACGAGCGCAACCGCACGACCGGCAGCTTCATCCTGATCGACGAGTCGAGCAATGACACCGTCGCCGCCGGGATGGTCCTGAACGCGCGCTGAGCGCCCGGGCGCGCTGAACGCCGGGCGCCGGCGGAGCACTTCGCTGATCAGCGGGCGGTTCGGCACTGAAGGCGAGGGCGGGGCGGCCAGCTTGGCGCGTTAGCGGCGAAGAGGGAGCGGGCGGCCGTGGTCAGCGGGGCGTTTAGGCAGTGAAGGGGAGGCACTGATCCCCCTGGCGGGCGCTCGGCTCGTAAAAAATCACCAAACGGCCCGGCCGGATCGTCGGTTGGTCCTCGATGCACGGCCCTCATGCATCCATCGCCAACTCTCCTCCAGCGGGGCCGACTTGGCAGAAAATTCACGTGGGCATCCGGCTGGCGTTTCACGGGGCCATCTCGCGCCGCCTCGCCGTCCCTTCGTTGCGCCGTTTCGCCCACATGAGCACTGCGGGCGCGACCGCACGCGATCGCCGGTTTGACCGGTGTAGGCGCACGACCTCCGAAACGGGCATGCTGAGGGCATGACATCGAACGACTCTCGTATCTGGCTGATCACCGGCAGCTCCTCCGGGTTCGGCCTGCGGCTGGCACAGGCGGCACTGGAGCATGGCGATCGTGTCGTCGCCACCGCCCGCGACCCCTCCGCGCTGGACGAACTCGTCTCCCAGGCGCCCCAGGACGTCGTGGAGCCGGTCCGGCTCGACGTCACCGACCCCGACCAGCGCGCGTCGGCGATCGCAGCTGCCGTCGATCGCTTCGGCCGTCTCGACGTGCTCGTCAACAACGCCGGCTTCGGCTCCGTCGGTGCCGTCGAGGAGATCCAAGAGGGGCCATTCCGCGCGCTGATGGAGACGATGTTCTTCGGCGCGTTCGCGCTGACCCAGGCGGCGCTGCCGGTGATGCGTCGCCAGCGCTCGGGCGCGATCGTCCAAATCAGCTCGATGGGCGGGCAGATCACGGCTCCCGGGTTCGGTGCCTACTGCGCGGCGAAGTTCGCGCTCGAGGCGGTCTCCGAGTGCCTGGCGGCCGAGGTGGCACCGCTCGGGATCCAGGTGCTGATCGTCGAGCCGGGTGCGTTCCGGACCGGCTTCGGCGGCGCCGCGATGCAGCGCTCGCCCGAGCTCGGCGACGTCTACGCCGAGACCGCCGGCCCCACGCGGCGGATGATCGACGAGATGGACGGCACCCAGCCCGGCGATCCGGCCAAGGCCGCGTCGGCGATCCTGCGCGCGCTCGATGCCGACGACGCGCCGCTGCATCTGGCGCTCGGCGGCGACGCCGTCGACGCGATCCGCGCTGCCCAGGACGCCAGGCGGGCGGACCTGGACGCCTGGGAGCGCGTCAGCCGCTCGACCGCCGGATGACGCCCGTCGATACGACGGCGTCTGCGCCGCCGAGGAGAATCGCGTGGCGTGTATGTCGCTCGGGTCACGCGGTCGCTTGCCTGCGAGGTGCGCGATGTGGCGCGGGCAAAAACCCCGACCCACGCTCGCCTCAGAGACATCCTGGTCGCCATCGCCGTGGCGACTGCCGGGATCGACTTGATCTGCGCTGCGCTCGCGCTCTTGTTCGAACACGGAGCCAACCAGACCCAGATCGTGAACTTCGGCGACGCGATTTTCTGGACCTCGACGCAATTGCTGACGGTGTCGTCCTCGATCCCGAACCCGATCAGCGTCGGCGCCCGAATTCTCGATGTCGCGATGGAGGCGTACGCCATCACCGTTATCGCGAGCCTGGCCGGCGCGCTTGGGGCCTACATCATCAGACGCGGGCGCGAGCTGGAGCACCCCGCGAGCGGTGCGGGGAGTGCGCCGCAGCAGCGCTCGAGCGGTGATGACACCAAGGTGTAGCGCGTCCGCTGCAGATCTCGGTCACCGCAGGGGAGGTAAAGTTCCGCGGCGCATGTTCTCGAAGGTCCTGGTCGCCAACCGCGGTGAGATCGCGGTCCGCATCATCCGCGCGTGCGAGGAGCTGGGGATCGCGACGGTCGCGGTCTACTCCGAGCTTGACCGCGACGCGCTGCATGTGAAGCGCGCCGACGAGGCGTATCTGCTGGGGCCGGGGCCGGCGAGCGAGTCGTATCTGGCGATCGACAAGATCCTCGACGTGGTGTCGCGCTCGGGTGCGGAGGCGGTGCATCCGGGCTATGGGTTCTTGGCCGAGAACGCGTCGTTTGCGAGGGCGCTGGAGGAGGCTCAGATCACGTTCATCGGTCCGCCGTCGTCGGCGATCGAGGCGATGGGTTCCAAGACGCGTGCGCGTGAGCTGATGGCCGCCGCGGGGGTGCCGATCGTGCCCGGTACGACCGAGCCGGTGCAGACGGTCGACGATGCGCGCGCGATCATCGCGGAGTCGATCGGCTATCCGGTCGCGGTCAAGGCCGCGGGCGGTGGCGGGGGCAAGGGCTTTCGGGTCGCGTTGACCGACGACAAGCTGGCCGACGCGTTTGAGGGCGCTGCCCGTGAAGGCGAGAAGTTCTTCGGCGACGCGACCGTGTACCTGGAGCGCTACCTGCCCGATCCGCGCCACGTCGAGGTGCAGGTGCTGGCCGACGCGCACGGCAACGTGATCCATCTCGGTGAGCGCGACTGCTCGCTGCAGCGCCGCCACCAGAAGCTGATCGAGGAGGCGCCGGCGCCGGCGGTTGAGGCCCAGCCGGGTCTGCGCGAGCGGATCGGCAAGGTCGCCACCGACGCCGCCGCCGCGGTCGGCTACACGGGGGCGGGCACGATCGAGGGGCTGTTGCAGGACGGCGAGTACTTCTTCTTGGAGATGAACACGCGGGTGCAGGTCGAGCACTGTGTGACCGAGATGGTGACCGGGATCGACATCGTCAAGGAGGGGATCCGGGTCGCCGCGGGCGCTGAGCTGTCGATCGCTCAGGACGAGGTGGTGCTGCGTGGCCACGCGATCGAGTGCCGCATCAACGCCGAGGATGCGTCCAAGAACTTCGCGCCGGCGCCGGGCACGATCGGCGACTATCGCGAGCCGACCGGCCCCGGCGTGCGCGTCGACTCCGGCGTCGGTCCCGGCTCTGAGATCTCGCCGATGTATGACCCGATGGTCGCCAAGCTGATCGTCTGGGACGTCGATCGGCAGTCGGCGACGGCGAGGATGCTGCGGGCCCTGGGCGAGTACGAGATCACCGAGCTCAAGACGTTGATTCCGTTTCATCAGGCGATCCTCGCAACCGAGCAGTGGGCCAACGCGGAGACCTGCCGTGACCTGATCGAGGATCGCCAGTGGCTCAAGCAGCTGGCGTTTGAGCCGAGCGCCTCCGCGGCGGCGGGCGAGGACGAGTCCGCGACCGAGGAGCAGACCTACACGGTCGAGGTGTCCGGCAAGCGCTTTGACGTCAAGGTGATCGGCGCCCCGCCGGCATATGCGGCGGCGCCGGCCGGGGGTGCCAACGGCTCGGGGCCGGGACGGCGCCCGGCGCGCCGCGCCGAGCGCGCCGGCGGCGGCTCGGGCGGCGGTGACACGCTCTCCTCGCCGCTGCAGGGCACGATTTTGCGCGTGGCCGTCGAGGCCGGCGCGGCCGTGCAGGAGGGCGCGCTGATCGCCGTGATCGAGGCGATGAAGATGGAGAACGAGATCACCGCGCACAAGGCCGGCACGGTCGCCGAGCTGCCGATCTCGGCGGGCGCGGCCGTCTCCACCGGCGACACGCTCGCCGTCATCACGGCCGCCGAGTAGCCGCTGACGCCAGCCGCGGAACGCGTGCGCGGCCGGTTTCCCGGATTTGTCCACCGATGGACGACTGCGCCGGGAACCGCGGCGAACTACAGCTGCGCGACGTTGTCGGCGTGCAGCCGCCGCTGGGCCGCCGTGCGCCGGCCCTCGGGCAGCGCCGCGTGCTCGCGGTCGCGCATCAGCGCCTCGAGATAGGCGCGATCCTCGGCCAGCACCTGCTGTGCGCGCTCGCCGGAGATCGGCCCGCCGTGACCGGGCACGACCCATTCGGCTTGCGCCACCAGTGGTGCGAGTCGTTGCAGCGTCTCCTGATAGACCGCCGCGGAGCCGCCCGGCGAGATCGCCGGCAGCTCGACGGGCGACAGGTAGTCGCCGCACACCAGCGCGTTGCACCACGGCATCCAGAACGCGGTCCCGTCGGCCGTGTGGCCGCCGGTCGGGTGCAGCTCGAGCTCGCGCGCGCCCGCGGCCGCCGAGCTGCCGATCTCGAGCCTGCCCGGAACCGGCAGCGCCTGCAGCGACCCCAGCGACAGGGGCGCTCGCTCGGCCACGTAGTGCTCCTCGTCGAACTCGCGCAGCTCGCGATGGGCCTGCCCGAGCTCTGAGCCGAGCCGCGCCACGGTCGACTCGCCCGCCGCCAGCGCGGCGCCGGGAAACGCCAGTCTTCCGAGCAGGTGATCCCAGTCACCGTGCGTGGTCAAAAGGCCCGAGACCGGGTACCCGGCCTGCTCGAGCACGCCGGGCAGCACGCGCAGCTCCTCCGGGTACACCGGCGAGTCGATCACGAACCCCTCGTCGGCGGCGCGTACCGCGGTGCAGGTCGTCTGCCAGACGTCGGAGACGAACACCAGCACGTCGGCGTGCAGGGCGAGCGCGCGCATCGCGACTGCTAGCGGTTGCGCTCGGCGGCGAGCATTAGCCGACGCCGATCAGCTTCGCCGCTTCTTTGAGCGACGCGACCTCGGCGTCCGGCTTCTTCTGGCCGGGCTCGAGCTCCTGCTTGGTGCGGTTGACCCAGATCACCGGGACCTTCTTCTTCAGACAGGGCTCGATGTCGTGGTAGTAGCTGGCCGCGACGTGGACCCACCCCTTCTTGGAGCCGATGCGGCGCTCGCACTCGGTGAAGTGGGCCGGGTCGGGCTTGTAGGAGCGCACCTGCTGCGCGGTGACGACGAGGTCGAAGTCGATCGGGATGTGCCGCCGCGTCTGGCCCAGCAGCTTGTCGTCGATGTTGGAGACCAGCCCCACCGAATACTGCTTGGCGATCTTCTGCAGCGTCGGGTTGGTCTCCTTGAACGGCATCCAGCGCTTCACCGAATCGGGCAAAAAGCCCGACCGCGACGGCTCCAGCGGCCAGGCGAGCTCTCTGGCGATCTGCACCGCCGTGCGCCGCAGCACCTCGGCGTAGAGCTCGTAGGAACCGGCCTGGATCTGCTGCTGGGTCTCGTGAAACAGGGGGATCAGGGCGTCGCGCTCGATCGTGAAGCCGTCGCGCTCCGCCTCCTTGGCGAACGCCTCATAGGCTCCCGTGTCCCAGTCGATCAGCGTGCCGTACACGTCGAAGGTCACGAACGAGATGTTCTTGGGGATCGCCATTTCGTGGCGAATGATGCCATCCGGTGACCATGCACCGCGTCTCGGTGCGCTTTGAGCTAGGGTGCCGATCGCGATGGACCTGCTCGAGTACCAGGGCAAGCAGCTGTTCGCCCGCCACGGCGTGCCGGTCCCATCCGGTAAGCCCGCGTCCACGGTGCAGGAGGCGGTCGCGGCGGCCGAGGAGATCGGCTATCCGTGCGCGGTCAAGGCCCAGGTGCAGATCGGCGGGCGCGGCAAGCTCGGCGGCATCAAGATCGCCAACGACCGCGCGGAGGCGCAGGCCCATGCCGAGACGATCCTGGGGATGGACATCCGCGGACTGACGGTCCACGAGCTGTGGATCGAGGGTGCCTCGCAGATCGCCTCCGAGTACTACGCGTCGGTCGTCTTCGACCGCTCGGCGAAGGCGCCGCTGGTGATGCTGTCGACCAAGGGCGGGATGGACATCGAGCAGGTCGCCGACGAAGACCCGGCGGCGATCGCCTCGCTGCACGTCGACCCGCTGCTGGGCTTCCAGGACTTCCACGGCCGCCGGCTCGCCTACGAGGCCGCCGTCGACGCCGACGTCGTGCGGCCCGTCGGCGCAATGCTCGCCAAGCTGTACGAGGTGTTCGTCTCCGAGGAGGCGACGCTGGTCGAGGTCAACCCGCTGATCGTCACCCCGGACCGTGAGGTGCGGGCGCTCGACGCGAAGGTCACGCTCGACTCAAACGCGCTGTTCCGCCACCCGGACAACGCCGCGCTGCGCGACCTCTCGGCCGAGGACCCGCAGGAGACGATGGCGGCCGAGCGCGGGCTCACGTACGTCAAGCTCGACGGGACCATCGGGATCCTCGCCAACGGCGCCGGCCTGGCGATGTCAACGCTCGACGTCGTCGCCGAGGCCGGCGGCGCGCCCGCGAACTTCCTCGATGCCGGCGGCGGCTCGCGCGCCGACGCGATCACCGCCGCGGTCGAGGTGATCCTCTCCGATCCCAAGGTCAAGGCGGTGCTGTTCAACATCTTCGGCGGGATCACGCGCTGCGACGAGGTCGCGCGCGGGCTGATCGAGGCGTTCGCGCAGATCCAGCCCCAGGTCCCGTTCGTGGTGCGCCTCGACGGCACCAACGGCAAGGAGGGACGCCGGCTGCTCGCCGACGCGGCCCTGCCCAACGTCCATTCCGAGGAGACGATGGACGGCGCCGCCGCCAGAGTCGTCGAGCTTGCGAGCGCCGCGGCATGAGCATCCTCGTCGACCAGGACACGCGGCTGTGCACGAGCGGCATCACCGGTCGTGAGGGAACGTTCCACACGCTGCGCAACCGCGACTACGGGACCCAGGTCGTCGCCGGCGTCACGCCCGGCAAGGGCGGCCAGGACGTCGACGGCGTGCCGGTCTTCAACACGTTCCACGAGGCGGTCTCGCAGCGGGGCGCCAACACCGCGATGATCTTCGTGCCGCCGCGGTTCGCCGCCGACTCGATCCTCGAGGCCGAGGACGCCGGGATCGAGCTGATCATCTGCATCACCGAAGGGATTCCCGCCCATGACGAGCTGCGCGTCTACAACACGCTGCGCAAGAACGGGCGGGCGCGGCTGGTCGGTCCCAACTGCCCCGGGATCCTGTCGCCCGGCAAGGCCTCGGTCGGGATCATCCCCGCCACCTTCTTCAACGCGGGCAACGTCGGGGTGGTGTCACGAAGCGGGACCCTGACCTACCAGATCGGCTACGTGCTGGCCCAGAGCGGCTTCGGCAACTCGACGATCGTCGGGATCGGCGGCGACCCGGTCCCGGGGACCGACTTCATCGACGTGCTGGCGATGTTTCAGGAGGACCCCGAGACCGACCTGATCGTGATGTGCGGTGAGATCGGCGGAGATGCCGAGGAGCGCGCCGCCGAGTTCATCGCCGAGCACGTGACCAAGCCGGTGATCGGCTACATCGCGGGCTTCACGGCGCCGCCCGGCAAGACGATGGGCCATGCCGGCGCGATCGTGTCGGGCTCGCGCGGGACCGCGGCCGCCAAGGAGGAGGCGCTGACGGCGCGCGGGGTTACCGTCGGGCGCACCCCGACGCAGGTCGCCGAGGCGGCCGTCGCGAAGCTGCGCGGGTGACGGTGCGCGGCGCGACGATCTCAGCGCTCACGTTCTAGTCTCGTCGGCATGGCTGCCACGATCTCGTTCGCGCGCGGAGCGCCCTCGCTGGACATCGTCGACGTCGACGGTCTCAAGGCCTCGGCACAGGAGGCGTTCGACGCCGATCCCGGCGGCATGACCGCGTACGGGACGTCGGTCGGGTATCTGCCGCTGCGCGAGTGGATTGCCGAGCAGCACCGAGTCGACCCCTCCCAGGTGCTCGTCACCAACGGCTCGATGCAGGCCGACGCATTCCTGTTCGATGTGCTCGTCGCCGCCGGCGACACCGTCATCACCGAGCTGCCCACGTACGACCGCACGCTGCTGTCGCTGCGCAACCGCGGCGCCGACGTGCGGATGGTCGAGCTGGAGCCCGACGGGATCGACGTCGCCGCGCTCGAGCGCGTGCTCGCGGCCGGCGCCGAGCCCAAGCTGGCGCACATCATCCCCAACTTCCAGAACCCGGCCGGCTACACGCTTTCGGGCCCCAAGCGCGAGCGGCTGATCGAGCTCGCTCGCACCCATAGGTTCACGATCTTCGAGGACGACCCGTACGTGTCGCTGCGGTTCTCCGGCGAGTCGCTGCCGACGATGGTGTCGACGGCACCCGACGTGACCGTCTACGCGTCCTCGTTCTCAAAGACGGTCTGCCCCGGCATCCGCGTCGGCTACCTCGTCGGCTCGGCCGAGCTGATCGCTGCGATCGCCAAGCGCGCCACCAGCGCCTACATCTCGCCGAACATGGTCGCCCAGGGGATCGTCAACCAGTTCTGCCGCTCGGGCCGCGTGCGGCGGTCGGTCGAGACGGTTCGCGAGGCACTGCGCGAGCGCGCCCAGACGCTGTGCCGGGCGCTGACCGAGCACCTGCCCGACGCGCGCTTCGTCGAGCCCGAGGGCGGCTACTTCCTGTGGGTCGACCTGCCGGTCGGCACCGATGTGGCGGCAATGTTCGATGCCGCCGCGCGACGCGGCGTGCAGTTCGTCAAGGGCACGGACTTCGTGCTCGAGGGCGGCGAGTCGTCGCTGCGGCTGGCGTACTCGGGCGTCACCCCCGAGCAGATCGAGACCGGCGTCAAGCTGCTGGCCGAGGCGTACGCCGAGTCGGGCGCCGCCACCCCGGCCTAGCGGCCGTAGCGCTCGCGGCCGAGCACGAGCTGCTCGGGCAGCGCCTTGCGCGGCGGCGGGGACGGGTCGGCCTTGACCGAGACCGTCTCGGCAACCGAGAACGTCACCACGCTCGTGCCGCGGTCGGTCTCGATGCGCAGCTCCTCGCCGTCGTTGGCGGTGATGCGGCCCTCGATCCCGGGCTCGACGCCGGCGTCCATCAGGTAGTGCAGCAGGTCCTCGGCCTCGTTCTCGAGCCGCAGAACCGTGACCGTCGCGCCCTCTCGGCAGTCGGCGAGCGGCACGCCGTCGATTCTCGAGCCGACCTTGATCGGATGGCCGTGCGGGCACGTCTTCGCGTCGCCGACGGCGTCGCGCACGTAGGCCTCGAACCGCGGTGTCATCGCGTACTCGAGCTTCTCGGCCTCCTCGTGCACGTCGTCCCACGGCACGCCGACGACGTCGGTCAAGAACCGCTCGATCATCCGGTGGCGGCCGACGACGCGCTCGGCGTGCTCGCGGCCGAACTCGGTGAACTCGATCTCGCGACCTGAGCCGCGGCGCACGTAGCCGTCGCGCTCCAGGCGCCGCAGCATCTCGTGGACGGTGGGCGCCGACAGCTGCATCGCCCGTGCGAGGTTCGCGCCGGTCATCGGAAAGCCCGCCTCGAACAGCCAGAACAGCGACTCCAGGTACTCCTGCTCGGCCGTGGTGGCGGTCGTCGCGGCCTGCTCGGTGCTGCTGTGTGATCCGGTCGCCATCGGGAGATCGTAGCGCCGGAGGGGCTAGGATCGGCGGCGCTGTGACGCTTGCGCTCAAGCCCCCGATCGAGCCCCAGCTGGCCCGCCCGGCCAAGCAGCTGCCGCTCGGCGAGCAGTGGGCGTACGAGCCGAAGTTCGACGGCTTTCGGGCGATCGTGTTCGTCGACGGCGACGACGCGTACATCCAGTCGCGGTCGGGCAAGCCGCTGGGCCGCTACTTCCCGGAGCTGACGTTTTCAGCCGACCGCTACGTCGTCGACGGCGAGATCGTGATCGACGGCGCCGCGGGCCGGCAGGAGTTCGGGCTGTTGCAGCAGCGGATCCATCCGGCCGCGTCGCGAATCGAGCTGCTCGCCGAGCAGACGCCGGCGCGGTTCGTCGCGTTCGACCTGCTGGCCCGCGGCGACGACTCGCTGCTGTCGCTGCCCTACGCGCAACGCCGTTCGGCGCTGGAGTCGCTCTGCGACGAGCGCGGGATCGACCTGACGCCGTCGACGACCGATGCCGACGCGACCGAGCCGTGGCTGGCCGACGGCGAGGGCGTCGTCGCCAAGGAGCTCGACGCCCCGTACCTGCCGGGCAAGCGCAAGGGGATGGTCAAGGTCAAGCGCGTGCGCACGATCGACGCGGTGGTGGTCGGCTATCGCCCCGGCAAGGAGGAGGGTACGGTCGGGTCGCTGATCCTCGGTCTCTACGACCCCGGGGGCACGCTGCACGTCGTCGGCCACTCATCGGGCCTGCGCGCCGCCGAGAAGCGCGCGCTCGTGCAGCGGCTCGCCCCGTACGAGACCGGCGAGCGCGGCCACGGCGATCCCAGCCGCTGGAAGTCCGAGAAGGACCTCGAATGGATCTCGCTGCGGCCGGAGCTGGTCGTCGAGATCACGTTCGACCACGTCTCCGACGGCCGCATCCGTCACGGCACCAAGATCCTGCGCTGGCGCGAGGACAAGGCACCGCGCGACTGCGCGCTTGCCCAGATGCAATCCTGAGTCCGTGAAGACGCGAAAAATTCTCGAACTGCTGGTGTGCTTCCTGCACCCGGTCGCGGTCGTGCTGATCTGGCTGGAACTGCTCCACCGCGACGACATCGGATCGTTCCGAAAGGTCGCCTGGGGCCTCGGCGTGATGATCCCGATCGTGCCGTTCATCTACGTCCTGCTCGGCAACGACTTCCTATAGCTGGGACCCGCGCCGGGGCTCACTCGCGCGGATAGGTGTAGGACTGGATCTGCGAGACCGACGCGACCAACCGCTGGTCGTGGTCGCGCATCTCGGTCTCCAGGAACGCGAGCGTCCGTGTGATCCGCAGCGGTCGCGCGGTCGCGGTCAGCGTCCCCGATCGCAGCGCGCGCATGAAGCGGGTGCTCGACTCGACCGTCGCCGTGGCCTCGGCGCCGTCGGGCAGGTTCAGGTACGCGCAGATCGCGGCGCACGAGTCGGCGAGCGTCATGATCGCGCCGCCATGCATGGCGCCGCCGGCGGTGCAGCGCTCGGGCGTCCACTGCAGCGTGCCGACGACCTCGTCCTTGGTCGTGGTGACCAGCCGCACACCGGACTGCGCCGAGAACGGCATCAGCGCGAGCAGCTGCTCCGGACCGGGTTGGACGGCCATCAGTCCGCTCGCTTCGTCTCGACACCCCAGACACCGACCGTTCCGTGGCCCATGCCGTAAAAGCTAACCGTTCTTGCGCGCTCGGCTCGGCTGGACACGCTTGGGCTCGCCCGCCTGCTTGCGGAAGTGTGGAGGCCACGGCGCGTCTCCGAGACCGCGCTCCTCCTCGTCGATGCGGCTGAGCTCAAGCAGCGAGTCGAGCGCGCCGGCGCGCTCGTCCATGTCAGCGGCGGGGTCGCCGCGTCGCTTGACCAGAGCCGGCACCGTGTCGAGCCGCAGCTCGGCGGGCTCGACGTCGGGCACCTCATCCCAGGTCAGCGGCGTCGACACGCGCGCGTCCGGGGTCGGTCGCACCGAGTACGCCGACGCGACTGTGCGATCACGGATGTTCTGGTTGTAGTCGACGAACACGCCGTGGCGCTCCTCCTTCCACCACTTGCTGGTCGCCAGCTCGGGGGCGCGGCGCTCGACCTCGCGCGCCAGCGCCAGCGCCGCGCGGCGCGTCTGGAAGAAGTCGTGCTCCGGTCTGATGCGGGCGTACACGTGGATCCCGCGCGAACCGCTCGTCTTCGGATAGCCGGTGAGCCCGTTGTCGGACAGCACCTCGCCGCACACGATCGCGACCCGACGCACATCGTCCCAGCTCGCCTCCGGCGTCGGGTCGAGGTCGACGCGGAGCTCGTCGGGATGATCGAGCTCGGGTGCGCGCACCTGCCACGGGTTCCAGTCGATCACGCCGAGGTTGACCCCCCACACGAGATGGGCGGCGTCGTTGGGAGTCAGCTCGCGCGCGGTGCGGCCGCTCGGGAACGTGACGATCGTCGTCTGCAGCCAGTCGGGCGCCGAGTCCGGGATCCGCTTCTGGAAGAACGGATCGGCGGCGGCTCCGTTGGGGAAGCGCTTGAGCACCGTCGGGCGGTCGCGGAGTTGGTTGAGCGTCGGCTCGGCCAGCGCCAGGTAGTAGTCGATCAGCCCGCGCTTGGTGACGCCCGCCTCCGGGAAGATCAGCTTGTCCGGACTGGAGATCCGGACCTCGCGGTCGCCGGCCTCGATCAGCTGGTGGTCGGGCATCGCATCACAGGATGCCCGATACTGGCGCCCGTGATTGCCGGCGTTCGTGAAACGGTGCTGGTTGCGCCCGACTCGTTCAAGGGCACGTTCACCGCGACCGAGGTCGCCGAGGCGGTCGGCGCCGGCCTGCGCGCCGCCGGTCGGTCGGTCGACCTGTGCCCGGTCGCCGACGGCGGCGAGGGGACGCTCGAGGCGCTGCGCTCCGCGTTCGGCGGCGAGCTGCGCACGGTCACGACCCACGGACCGCTTGGAAGGGCGCTTCGCGCCCCGTTTTTACTGTCGCAGGACGGGCGCACGGCGATCGTCGAGACCGCGGCCGCGTCCGGACTGGATCTCGTCCCGGCGCGCCGCCGCGATCCGTTCGCGGCCTCGACCGCCGGCACCGGCGAGCTGATCGCGGCCGCCGTCGCAGCCGGCGCGCGGACGGTGCTGCTCGGCGTCGGCGGAAGCGCCACGACCGACGGCGGCGCCGGCGCGATCGAGGCGATCGAGCGCGCGGGCGGTCTGCGCGACGCCCGCCTCGTGGTCCTGTGCGACGTGCGCACGCCGTTCGAGGACGCGGCGCGCGTGTTTGGACCGCAGAAGGGCGCCGACCCCGACGCCGTCAAGCGGCTGACCTCGCGGCTGCACCGCCAGGCGCGGCGGATGCCGCGCGATCCGCGCGGCCTCGAGATGACCGGCGCCGCCGGCGGCCTGTCGGGAGGGCTGTGGGCGGCGTTCGGCGCCGAACTGGTCGGCGGCGCCGCGTTCGTGCTCGACGCGGTGCAGTTCGACCGGCGGATGCTTCAGTCACGGACGGTGATCACGGGTGAGGGCAGGCTCGACGCGCAGAGCCTGGTCGGCAAGCTCGTGGCCGAGATCGCGACGCGGGCGCGGCAGCGCGGGGTCCCGTGCGACGCCGTCTGCGGCGTGCGCGAGCTCGATGCGATGGGCGCGCGGATGCTCGACCTCGAGCGGATCGTCGAGGCGACGACGCTGGCCGAGCTGGAGCAGGCCGGCCGCGAGCTCGGCGAGCTGATCTGAGCGGGCCGATCCCGGTTTGCGGCGATCAGCCGACAGCCGCCGTCGGGCCGCGCGCCGGCGCCCGCCCGCGGGTACGCCTTCCGGGCAGCGGCACGAGCACCACGATCGCCGCCAGCAGCGCAAAGCCGGCGGCCCCCAGCAGCGACGAGCGAAACGCCTTGGTCGCGACCGAGCGGATGATCGACTCGGTCTTCGGCGCAAGCGCCCGCAGCGTGGCGGCCGATGACGGGTGGGAGCGCTCCACCGCCTCAAACGGTCCGGAGATGTCGGGCAGCTGGCTCTGCGGCGCCGAGTTGGCGACCTTCAGCAGCCCGGACGCCAGCTCGAGGTCGACCGCCCGCGGCAGTCCGGACGCGATCACCGCGTTGAGCAGCGGCGGCTCTGCCTTGTCCTTGAGGCCGCCGATCTGGCCGACGAAGATCGGCGTCAGCGCCAGCAGCCCGACCACGAGCCCCAGGTCGCGCGCGACGATCGTGTTCGCGACGCGCCCGAGCATCGTCGGTCCGGTCGAGAGTGCCTCCTCGGTCAGCGCGGCGAAGGACACCCCGAGTCCGATCCCCGACAGCGCCAGCGCGATCACGCACACGAATACCGCGCGGTTTGACGGCAGCGCCAACAACCCGACGCCGACGGCGACGGCGACGGCCCCGCCGGCGGCGGCGAGGGTCGGGTCAGAGCCGCGGGCCAGTCGTCCGCTGACGGCGGTCAGCAGCGGCAGCACGACCAGCACCGCGGCGGCGGCGATCGGGCTCAGCCCCCAGACGTCGATCAGCAGTAGCGTCGAGAGAAACAGCGCCCCGATGAGGCCCGCTGACAGCAGCATCAGCGCGACGTTGGCGCGGATCGCGCCCGCCAGCGAGCCTGCCATCGCCGTTTCCTCGGTGCGCGCGTCGGTCGGCACCGGATCGCTGAACTCCGGGTGCTCGCGCTCGGCGCGCGCGATCCGCCACACGACCGCCGCCGCGACGGCCGCCACCGGCGCCTGCGCGATGAAGATCGCTCGCCAGTCGAACAGCTGCGTCAGCACCCCGCCCGCGGCCGGGCCGACCGCCGCCCCGATCGCCGCCGCGGCCGACCAGGTCCGCAGCGGCGACGGGCCGCCGTTCGAAATGCGCGCGAGCGGCGGCAGCGACGCGCACAACAGAACCGCGCCGCCCGTTCCCTGAAAGCCGCGGGCGACGAGCAGTCCGGTCAGGTCCGACACGAGCCCGGCCGCCAGCGACGCTGCGCCGAACAGCAGCAACCCGGCGACCAGCATCGGCTCGACCGCGAAGCGGTCGGGCGCCAGCCGGATCGCCAGCGACGCGGCGATCAGCGCGAGGTTGTAGACGACGATCACCCACACCACGTGGGAGACCGACGTGTGCAGCCGTGCGACCAGCTCCGGCAGCGCCAGCAGCACGATCGACGCGTCGGCGAACGCCAGCGCGACCGGTAGCGCCAGCGCCAGGCGGCGTGCCCGGGACCCGGCGATCGACGGTGTGGCCGAAGCGCTCAGTGCGCGAACGCCTGCGTGTTTGAGGACAGCGATCGCGGCAGCGGTCCCTCGAGTGCCTGCAGCGCTGCGGTCTTCTCACGCAGCGTGTCGAGCAGCTGCTCGGCCATGTCGATGTGCATGCCGGCGCGGACGACGACCCGCAGGACGCTGAGATCCTGGCGGTTCTCCGGGAACGTGTAGGCGGGCACCAGCCAGCCCCGCTCGCGCAGGTGCTCGGAGACGTCAAACACCGTGTAGTTGGAGATCGAGCCCTGCAGCGCGAACGCGAACACGGGCAGCTCCGAGCCGTCGGAGATCAACCGGTACGGGCCGATCTCCGCGACCCCCGCCGAGATGTGCATCGCGACGTCCCGGAGGTTGCGCATCATGTCGGTGTACCCCTGGCGTCCGAGGTTGAGGAACATGAAGTACTGGGCGACGACCTCCGAGCCGGGGCGGCTGAAGTTCAACGAGAACGTCGGCATGTTGCCGCCGAGGTAGTTGACGTCGAACACGAGGTCGCGGGGCAATGCGGCCTTGTCGCGCCACACGGCCCAGCCGACGCCGGGATACACCAGCCCGAACTTGTGTCCGGAGGCGTTGATCGACTGCACCCGCGGGAGTCGGAAGTCCCACTCGAGCTCGGGCGCCAAGAACGGCGCGACGAAGCCGCCGGAGGCCGCGTCGACGTGCATCAGCACGTCGATCCCCTTGTCGGACTCGAACTGATCGAGCGCGTCCGCGATCTCCTTGATCGGCTCATAGCTGCCGTCGAACGTCGAGCCGAGGATCGCGACCACGCCGATCGTGTTCTCGTCGCAGTGCGCGACCGCGCGGTCGGCGGTCAGGTGGAACGTCTCGCCCTCCATCGGCACCAGCCGCGGCTCGACCTCCCAGTAGCGGCAGAACTTCTCCCAGCAGACCTGGACGTTTGAGCCCATCACGAGGTTCGGCCTGTCGGTCGGCTTGCCGGCGTTTTGCATCCGCTCGCGCCAGCGCCACTTGAGCGCCATTCCCGCCAGCATCGCCGCCTCGCTGGAGCCGGTGGTCGAGCAGCCCGTCGCCGACTCGTGCTCGGGCGAGCCCCACAGGTCGGCGAGGATGTTCACGCACCGCTCCTCGAGCGCCGCGGTCTGGGGATACTCGTCCTTGTCGATCATGTTCTTGTCGGCGGTCTCGGCCATCAGCCTGGCTCCGAGCGCGGGCATCCACGTCGTCACGAACGTCGCCAGGTTCAGCCGCGACTGCCCGTCGAGCAGCAGCTCGGCACGGAGCAGCTCGTACGCGGTGTCGCCGCCGACCCCGTTGGCGGGGAGGCGGTCGATCGGCAGCTCGACCTCTCCGGCCTGATAGCCCGGCAGCGCCAGCGTCGGGTTGTGCGTTCGCTGCGCCTGGCGTGCGCTCAGTGGCATGGCGTGTCTCTCCTTCGCTCGGGTGCCCGCGGTCCGTGCCGACAGTATCGTTCGCGGAGTGGAACCGCACCTGACGCTCGGCGAGGCCGCCAATGCGATCGGCGTCAGTCCGGACACGCTGCGTCGCTGGGACCGCGCCGGCAAGCTGCAGACGTTCCGCGACGAGCGCAACCGTCGCCTGGTCTCGGCCGACGAGGTGCGCCGGCTGAGTCGCCGCCGCCGCGAGCGCCACCACACCGACTCGGGCTTCTCGGCCCGCAACCGGATGCCGGGAATCGTGCGCTCGGTCGAGATCGACGGCGTGATGGCGCTCGTCGAGATCGAGGCCGGGCCGTTTCTGATCACGGCCGCGGTCACGCGCGACTCGGTCGAGGAGCTGGGGCTCGCGCCAGGCGTCGAGGCGACCGCGACGGTCAAGGCGACGTCCGTCATGGTTGCGCGCTGACCCGCGACCTGCGCGGCTCTAGGTGGTGCTACCTCCGACGTGCACCGTGTGCAGATCAATCGGGTCGACCGCCGCCGAAGGCGGCTGGTCCGCAGCCGCGGCCTCGAGGATCTGGCGGAGGTCCTGCTGCACCGACTGGCCGGGCCGCGCGGCTCGCTCGCGCACACCGGCGACGACCGTCGCCGGCACGTTCGCACGTGAATCGCCACCATCGTCGGGCACACGTAGCGCTATCGCTACCTCGTGGTCGATCGCGCCCGCGTTGGCAAGAACATGCGATAAGGGCCGGCCCGGACGGGCCGGGCACGGCAAGCGGACTTCACCGAGCCCGGCCGGGACCGAACGTTTCACCGAAATCGGCGGCGGCGCTGGCGCTGACGTTGAAATGTTCGGTCCTACCGAGCATTTCACCGCCGGCGCGAAACGAGCCCTGGAAAACGTTGAAACATTCGGTGGCTGCGTCGCGCCGCCGCGGACCACTCCCTGCCGGGCACGCGGAACGGGCACAGGCATCAGAGGGGTACGAGCATGCTGAGTCTGGGCGCAAGGACTCCGGCGACAACGGTCTGTGTCCTTAACCGGCCTCCGCCACCGCATCTCTCGGTGCGACCGTACTCACGTCGAATGGTCACCAGCACCGTCGCCGCGCTGTCGATGCCAGCCTCGTCCTCACGCGCCGTCGCGGATGGGCAGGCCGGCTGAGCAGCCGCTAGCCTCCGGCCGCGTGCTGATCGACGGAGCCGCATACGCCGAGGAGCTGCGGGCGTCGCTGCTTGAGGAGATGGCGGGGCTACCCGACGGGGCCGGAATTGCGTCGGTGCTGATCGGTGACGATCTTGCCGCTCAGGTCTACCAGCGGCGCATCGATCGTCACGCCGGCGAGCTCGGGGTGTACTCACGTCCTGAGCAGCTGCCGGGCGACGCCACGCTCGGGCAGGTGATCGGCAAGATCGCCGAGCTCGACGCCGACCCGCGGGTCACCGGGATCCTCGTGCTGCGCCCGCTGCCGGCCCAGATCGAGGAGGCGCGCGTGTTCTCGTCGCTGCCGGTGCTCAAGGACGTCGAGGCCCAGCACCCGATCAACGCCGGCTTGCTGTCGCTCGGGATGCCGCGGTTCGTTCCGTCGACTCCGGCCGCCGCGTTTCACATGCTCGACCGTTACACGACGTCGGTCGGCCGCGACCCGGTCCACGCGTATGACGGCCAGGACCTGGTCCTCGTCGGACGCTCCAACAACGTCGGCAAGCCGGCGGCGATCCTCGGCCTGCAGCGCAACGCGACCGTGATCTCCTGCCACCGCCACACGTTCGACGCCGGGCGGCTGCGCGAGCACACACGAGGGGCCGACATCCTGATCGTCGCCGTCGGCGTCCCGGGCCTGATCACCGGCGACATGATCCGCGAGGGCGCGATCGTGATCGACATCGGGATCAACGCGCTGCGCAACGACGATGGCTCCGTCCGCCTGGTCGGCGACGTCGACACCGCGTCGGTGGAGCCGGTCGCCGAGGCGGTCTCGCCGGTCCCCGGCGGCGTCGGGCCGATCACCGACATGTGGCTGCTGCACAACACGATCGCTGCCGCCTGGCTGCAGGCGGGTACGGCGCTGTCCGAGCGCCACCGCGCCGAGCGCGTCGGCTGAGCCGCGCGTCTCGCGTCGGCGTACGCGGCCGGACATCGCAGATCTCGTTCGGACCCTCCGAACATGATCGACGAAGTTGCCCGGCGGCCGGCGTTCGTTTGCCTACGGGTCCCAACAGGCGTGCAGCACGACCGGCTTGCGGAACACGAGCCCGCGCACCTCGGCCGGTCGGTGCGGGTCGGCTCGCAGCCCCGGCAGGTCTGCGAGCAGTGCCCGCAGCGAGGCGCGCGCCTCCAGCCGCGCCAGGTGGACGCCGACGCACACGTGCGGACCCTGGGCGAACGCCAGGTGGCGCCGTAGATTGGACCGGCTCGCGTCGAACTCGTCGGGGCGCTCGAACAGCGCCGGGTCGCGGTTGGCGCCGGCGATCGAGATCCGCACGAGGTTGCCGCGGCGGATCGCGGCGCCGCCGAGCGTGGTATCGGCCGTCGCGTAGCGATCGATCACGGCCGCGGCCGGCTCGAGCCGCAAGGACTCGTCGATCACGGCATCGAGCAGCGCCGGGTCGCCGTCGCGTACGCGCTCGAGCAGCTCGGGCCGGCGCAGCAGCTCGAGCGTCGCGTTGGCGATCATCCCCTCGGTCGTCTCGATCCCGCCGAACAGCAGCACCGCGGCGTTGGACGCGATCTGATCGTGGGTGAGCGCGTCGCCCTGCGCCGCGGCGGCGGCGAGCAGCGAGGTCTCGCCGGTTGCTTCGTTTGCGCCACCGGCGATCACCCGTTCGAGCCGCTCGCGCAGCGACGCATACGCACGGGTGCCGGCCGCGGTGGCGCCGTCGCCGGCCGTGATCGACGTCACCGACGCGACGATCGCGTCATACCAGCCGAGCACCGCCTCGGCCTCCGCGGTGCCGAGGCCGAGCGCGCGGGCGACGATCGCGGCCGACATCGGCCCGGCGAACCCGCGTCGCAGCTCGCCGCTGCCGGCCGGGGCCAGTGCCGCGACGAGCGCCGCCGCCCGCTCGGCCGCCGCCTGCTCGAACCTGCCGGCGACGGCCGCGGCACGGAACGGGCCGACGAACGGCGCCCGATGGGTCGTGTGCGCCTCCCCGTCGAGGCTCAGCATGCTCGGCCCGATCACCTGGCCGGTCGAGAACCGCGGGTCGTCGACGGTGTACGTGCCGGCATCGCGCATCGCCGCCAGCGCCAGGTCGTGACGGGTGATCAGCCAGCCGTCCAGGCAGGGCAGCCACGACACCGGCTCGCTGTCGCGCAGCCGTGCGTTGACGGCGTGCGGATCGCGGTCGAGCTCGTCGATCGTGACGGCGGCGCCGACCGGGAACTCGTCGTGGCTGCGGGCGCGCATCGGGTGAACCGATTGTGCCCGTCCGCGAGCGGATGAGGGCTTACGGCTCCCACGGGTTCAGCACTGGGACGTGTTGACCAGCGATCACTCCCACGGCTGCCGGCAGCCCAGCAGCCGCAGGTGGCGCTCGAACGCGAGCCGGTCGCGGTCGGGGTTGAAGGGGTCGACGCCATCGCGCAGGGCCGCGGCGACCCGCTCGAGGTCGAACAGCAGCGCGAGCTTGCCCGGCGGGTCGTCCCACTCGCCGGAGTCGTATCGCTGCACCCACGCCGCGAACGCGGCCAGCACCTCGACCTGCAGCTCGTCCGCCCACCACCCCGACCGGACCGCGAGCCGGTAGCGCTCGCGCAGCACGCAGACCTCAGACCAGAGCCGGTCAAACCACGCCCAGCGCTCGGCGGGCGCGAGCCCGTGCCACGTCATCGGCAGCCGCTCGCCATAACCGTCCGAATCGAGCTCGTCGCGGATCTCGTCGAGCCGGTCCGCGTCCTCGCTCATGTCGCACCCGCCAGTCGCTTCAGGCGCCGGTCGGCGAACCACATCCGCAGGGCCACCCGCGCCGGCGGGATCCGGCCGTACAGCAGCAGCGCCTGCCCCGGCGGCAGCTGGCGCAGCTGCTCGGGCGCGATCAGCGGCCGCCGCCGCCGGCCGGTCGTGCGGTTGGAGCCGCCGGCGCCGGTCGTCCTCGTCGTGTCGCGGGTCTCCTCCTCGCCGGCGAGGCTGGAGAAGTACCGCAGCGTGTCGAGATCGGCGACGCCCGGGAGCAGCATCCGCGCGCGGTGACTGTTCACAACCGTCTCGGCCTGACGGCCGTAGCGGCTGCGCGCCTGCGCGAGGTCGTGGAAGATCGAGACCAGCTGGATGTTGTGGCTGGGCGCCGTCGACGCGACCTCGGCGAGGTTCGGCAGCGGCGCGACGTTGCCGGCCTCGTCGAGGCACAGCAGCAGCGGCAGCTCGAGGCGGCCGCCGGCGAGCGTCGCGCGCTCGTAGGCGCGGTCGACGATCTCCGACAGCAGCGCGAGGAAGATCGGCCGCAGCAGCTTCGAAGCCTTCGCGTCGCCGATCAAATACAAGGTCGCGCGCTCGTCCAGCAGCCCGTCGGCGGTGATCTCGCAGCCGCGCGAAGAACGCAGCACCCGCTCGAACCGGTAGGCGCGCAGCAGGCCCTGCGCGGTCGCCTCGATCGACGAGCGGGTGCGGTCGGCCTGGGTCTCGAACGCGCGCAACGCGTCGTAGGCGGCATGGGCGTCCGCAAGCTCTGAATCGGTGCGTGCCGTACCGGTCAGCTCCGAGACGGCCGTATCGAGCTCGCGCGTGCCCTGTCCGTAAACCCAGCGCACGACCGCGTCCATGCCGGCCTCGGTTCGTGCGGCCACGAACAGCAACGGCGCCAGCCGCTGCTCGGCCGCGACCGCCCAGAAGTCGCCGCCCTCGACGCCCTTCTGGTCGAGCTCCCCCGCGGCCGCCAGTCGCCACGCGACCTCGAGCGCTCCATCCCACGTCCCCGCGCCCGCAAGCGGCGACCACGTGTGCGACTCGCGGGGCGCCAGCGCGAACGGGTCGAACACGAGCACGTCGCCGAGCGCGCGGCGCCGCGTCGCGGTGCACGCCAACAGGTCGGTCTTGATCGAGGAGGCGACCGCCGGCCCGTCCCACTCCAGCAGCGCCGGAACCGCCAGCCCCGCCGACTTGCCCGACTGGGGCGGACCGAACGCGACCAGCGCGTGTCGTTGCTCGGTGTACAGCAGCCGCCCGCCGGCACGTCCGAGCGCCAGACGACCATCGCCCGCGCCGTGCAACGGGCGCAGCTCGCCGCGCCGCGCCCAGCGCGCGCCATCGCGGCGGCCGCGCAGCAGTGCCGCCGCGCCCGTCCGCGACGCCGCCCCGACGAGCGTCAGGCCGCCGAGAACGAGCAGCGCCAGCGCTCCGTAGAGCCCGGCCGTGCCCGGCAACCGCCCGCGCGCCGCGGGTGGCCACGCCAGCGCCGGGTCCGAGATCCTCGACGGCAGCCTCGCGACGACCGTGAACGTGCCGCCGGCGCCGAGGCGCGGCCACCCGGAGCCGAACAGCAGCCCGGCGACGCCGCCCCACAGCCAGACGGCGATCCCGACCGCGACCACGACCCCGATCACGACCACCATCGCCAGGTCCGACGGTTCCGATCCTCGGCGGCCGTTCATCGTCGCCGGCTCTCGCTCAGGCTCATGCCGGAGTCGGTGTCGGTCAGCCGAGCCTCGATCGCCGAGCGCTGGTGGGAGACGACGAACGAGCGGTTGCCCACGCGCCACAGCGCCTGCCCGGGCGACAGCAGCGACAGCAGCTGCGCCTCCGAGCGCGAGAGCCCGAGCAGCGAACGCGTGAGCTCGACCTGGCTCTCGTCCTGGTGGTAGACGATCCGCGTGGACGCATCCGATACGAGGCCCTCGGCGACGCGCGCCGCTCGCGAGCCGGCGTCGCCCGCCGCCTGCAGGTCGGCGAGCTTGTGCAGGACGACGAGGTTCATCACCCCGAATTGCCGGGCGAGCTTGAAGTTGGACTGAAACCACTCGCCGAGGCCGGTGTGCTGGACGATCTTCCAGCTCTCATCCGCGACGTTGATCAACCGTTCGCGGCCGGGTCGCTCGGCCGTCTTGGCCAGCAGCGCGCTGATCCAGGCGGTCGCGCACGCCATCAGGATCCCGACCGCCGGTGAGTCGCGGACCGCGTGCAGATCGAGCACGAGCAGGCGCGCGTCGAGGTCGAGGCCGGAGCTCGTGGGACCGTCGAACATCCCGCGCAGCGGCCCCTCGCACAGGTCTTGCAGCGCCAGCGCCGCCCGCCGCGCATCGGCCGCGAGCCGCTCCGTCGTGGTCTGCAGCCGCTCCGCCATCTCGGTCACGGGCGAGAACAGCACCGATGCGATCTCCGGCAGCGTCGGCTCCCCGTTTGCGCGGGCGCGCACGACGCGCAGCGCCTCGCGCAGCCCGCCCGCCTCCAGCTGGCTCAGCGGACCGCCGAGCGCGGTCACGGTGACCGCGCGCAAAAGCTCGAGCTGCGCGTGCTCCTCGGGCCGGGAGGCGAGCGGGTTGAGCCGGACGTCGCCGCCAGGGACGAGCGAGATCGGGCGCACGCCGACGGCGCGGCACAGCGGCCCGTACTCGCGCTTGACGTCGAGCACGAACGCGCGGCGGCCGAACAGCAGCATCCGCCACAGCAGCGTCTTGACAAGCGAGCTCTTGCCCTGCCCGAGCTTGCCGAGCACGATCGCGTTGGGATCGTCGAGCGCCGCGTCGGCGTACAGGACCCACGGGTCGTAGCAGAACGCGCCGCCGCTCGAATCTCGTCCGATGAACACGCCGCGGCCGCCGAGCCCGTCGGCGTTGACGAACGGATAGATGGCCTGTGCATGCCGGGTCGTGCAGCGGTGCCCCGGACGCTCGGCCGCGCCGACCATCACCGCAGTCCCCGGCACAGCGGCAGCGTGAACGTGAACGCGGTGGCCTGCTGGCCGTACAGCCGTCGCAGCTCGAGCCGCGCCCGCGCCGCGTGCTCGATCACCTCGCCGCAGGCGCGGCGCAGATCGTCGGCGTCGCGGCCCGACACCGTGATGAACCCGCTCAGGCGGACCTCGCCGTGGCCGGCCGCCAGCTCCGCCTCGCGGCGTCTCGTCGCCTCCGCGGCCTGGCGTTGGCGGGCGGTCTCCGACTGGCCGAAGCGGGCGCGCAGCTCGCGATCGGCGCGGTCGCGCGTGACCGCGGCCTCGATCTCCCGCGTCGAGCGGTCGATCGGCAACGGCTCGAACGTGACAGACACCGTCCGCACGGCGGTCGAGTGGCCGAGCAGCGAGTCCATGAACATCGGCGACACCTCCACCCGCGGCCAGGCGCTGATCCAGTACGTCGCGTGGACCGCACCGTCGCACGCGTAGTGATCCCAGCTGTCGCGGGCGCCCACCGGCCAGGAGCTGCCGTGCGCCGGTCCGCGCTCGCCGTCCGGGTCGGCGGCATGCAGCGCGGTCAGCTCGGCGCGCGCGTACGGGTCAAACGCGGTCCTGAGCGTGCGGGCCAGCTGCGCGGGCGTGAGCGCACCAAGCACGGTCACTTCGGCCGCCTCGAGCCCCTGCGCGACCCGCTCGGTCTGCTCCAGCAGCGTCTCGGTGGCGGGGCCGCGACGCCGCTCGCGCGCTCGACGCGCATCGACCTGCACCGCGAGCAGCACCTCGTGCTCCTGGGCGACCTTGGTGCTCGTCGAGATCAGCTCCAGGTAGGACTCGATCATCGCCGTGCCACGCGGCGCGATCGCCGGGTCGTGCTGCTCGTGGACCCATCGCGCCAGCTCGTCCCCCTGCGCCGGCGCGGTTCGCTCGATCCATTGCAGGCGCCGGATCGGCCCGCCCCCGGCGCCCGACAGCACCAGTCCCCAGCGCGCGAGCCGACGCTCCTGGGCCTCGTGGTCGAGCAGCGAGAAGGAACCGACTCGGCACGCGAGCACCGCGGTCGCGAACCTCCCCGAACGCTCGGTGAGCACGCCGATCGGCCGGTCGCGGTACGCGGCGTCGAGCACGCGGACGCCCCGCAGCTGGGGTGGCGTGCGCAGGTCCGGCAGGTCGTCGGCATCGGCGGCCGGGCGCCCTCGCGCGCGCCGCCCGCGACGCCGGGTCATGGCGGATCCCGAGGGCCCGATTCCCGCCGTCGGCTCTGCTGTCGCGAAGCGGTCGCTGCCTGCGACCTTGGCCGCCGCGAACCGCGCGGCGAGCGGCAGCCACTCCTGCGCGGTGCGGCCGGCGATCGGCGTGAACGCGATCGCCCCCGCGACGGCGCAGATGATCGTCGCCAGCATCGCCCCGCCCGCGGTCGGGTACAGGTCGAGCGCGACGATCGCCAGCAGGGCGCCGGTGCCGAGCGCCGCCAGCTGGCCGGCGTGAAAGCTGCCGGCGATGCCGCGCCGCTCGAGCGGCCCGAACGAATAGGTGAGGCGCTCGCTCATTCGGCGTCTCCGCCCGGTCGGTGGCCGGGCGACGGTGTCTGCGGCGCCGCGGTCGGATCGCGTTGGGGCGGCAGCGTATGCGGCCCAATCGGATCGCGCCCTGGCAGCGGCGTGGGCCGTTCGACCTCGTCGTCTGCGAGCGGCGGCGGGTCGAGCTCAGCCGAGCCGCGCGGCAGATCCAGGGCGTCGGCCAGGACGGGCGGCAGGTGGTCGCCCGTGGCGGGCGCCTGGTCCGCAGGAACCTCGTAATGATCGCCGAGCTCGAGCGTGTCGTCGAACACGGGGCTCGACCGGTCCCTGTCGCCGCCCGGTCCATGCCTGCCGGGTCCATGGGTGGCGCCCGTGTCGACGGCTGGGCCGGTACCACCGTCGCTGCCCGCGCCCGAGCCTGTGCCGATGCCACGTTCGCCGCTGGCGTCCGCGTCCTGCGCGCTCGATGACCGTCGGGGCCACGACCAGCCGCCGCTCGCCGTCGCGTCGGAGCTGGCCGAGTCGCCGCCGCCCGGCCCTCCGCCCACGATCCCGGACGCGGCCGGCGTGGGCTCACCGCCGCCCTCGCCCGGTCGCGCCGGGTCCTCGGCCGGTCCGGATTCCGACATCATCGCCGAGCGGTGCGCGTCGAGATAGCGGCTGCCGTCCAGCAGCGACTGCTTGCCCGACGCCAGCCGCGGGCGCAGCCACGCGGCCCCGTCGGCCGCGAGTCCGACCGCCTGCTGGCCGACGTCGGTAACCGCGCGTCCGGTGGCCGGGCCGTCGTGCTTGAGCCCCTGGCTGAGTCCGCCGGCGGCGGCACTGGCGACCTCGTGCAACGGCAGCATCCGCAGCAGTGCCCAAGGCGAGAACGCGGCCAGCAGGACGAGCGTGGCGCCGGTCAGCATCGCCGCGGGGTCCGGGATCGAGGAGTGGTCGAGGGCCGCGCCTCCGAGCGCCAGCACCGCGACGATCGCGAACTTCGACAGGATCAACGCGATCAGCACCTCGATCGCGCGGATCACGAGCATCCGACGCGCCGGCCACACCATCGCGGCGAAGAACAGCGGCAGCATCAGCACGATCACGTACACCGCCGCATCGCGCACGAGCAGCTCGAGCCACAACGTGAGCGCCGCTCCGACCGTGACGATCGCGGTCAGGAACACGACGAACGGGTCGGTCGTGGCGATGCTCGACACGATCGCGGCGACGCCGGTCTTCGCCAGGAACAGGCCGTCCTCGTTGCCCGCCGCCGACGAGACGATCGACGTCATCTCGTCGATGGCCGACAGCAGCAGCATCGTTAGCTGTGAGGCGATCGCGACCGCCAGCAGGCTGAGCGGCAGGTAGCCGAACGCCGCGCGCGTCAGCAGCCCGAGGTCCGAGCGCAGGAGCGCGTGGATCGCGGCCGCGCACAAGAACGGCAGCGTCAGCAACGCCGCGATTGCCGCGATCCGCCAGTAGGACGCCGAGAACCAGCCGCTGGTCAGCTGCGGCTTGGTGCTCGAGTCGATCACCTTCGCGGTGCCCTTGAGCGCCGACTCGGCGCCCGATGACACCCATCCGACGAGCACGCCGAGCGCCACGGTCTTGAACACGGTCGTGGCGGCGCCGCCGGTGATCTTCTGGATCACGTTTACCGGGTTGATGTAGTGCAGCGGGTTGGGGATGCCGAGGATCTGGCGCCGGAGGCGGCCGGTGCCCGGGCATCGCGAGCCGTCGCTCCGCACCAGGCCGGGCAGCGTGCACACGCTGCCGGCGGCGGTTGCTGCGGACGACGCGGGGGACGCGGAGAGCGTCGTCGCCGGCGTCGTCGAGGTTGTCAGCTGCAAGGCGGCGGCGGCTCGCGGCAGCACCACGATCAGCAACGCCGAGGCGACGAACGCGAGCGTGAGCGTGAGCGACCGTACGGACGAGCTCATTTCGCGGTCGACCCGAGGTGCTCGAAGAAGTTGATGAGGCCCGGTCCGGCGCCGACGACGAGCGCGGCGGCGGCCGACACGACCGCCGCCATCCGACCGCGCGCTGCGTAGTGGTGGTTGTGGCTGTGGGAGGCCACCGCCCATAGGCCGGCACCGATGAACGTGCCGAGCAGTGCGACCGCGAGCGCCCACGCCTGCGCGCCGTCGACCAGCTGCTGCAGGACGTTGCTGCCCGGGAGGTTCTTCAGGACTGGGTGCGCCGTGACGGCGCCGAGAAGCATCGACCGCATCCGCCCGCCTTTCTAATTGAGCCAATTGAGATGCACCCAGCCTATCTGATAGAACACACATCAGTTAGTACGAAACGTAAATAATTCGTCTCAATTGGAGGGAGAGGCCGAAGATGGACTCGA
Source organism: Solirubrobacteraceae bacterium (assembly GCA_036273655.1). Lineage (GTDB taxonomy): Bacteria > Actinomycetota > Thermoleophilia > Solirubrobacterales > Solirubrobacteraceae > Palsa-465. The sequence continues at coordinate 91,055 of DASUHF010000060.1, forward strand.
ATGGCCAGACCGCCGTCATGGATCGACCCGTCGTCAGCACGACCCCCGAGGGGGTGCTCGACGACCTCGACGACGTCGCGCGGCTGTACCGCGAGGAGGCGGTCCGCATCCGCAAGCTCGTGCGGATGCACGTCGTGGCGTCGTCGGCGCTCGTCGAGGATGCATGTCAGATCGCGTGGTGCCGGCTGCTGATCCATCGGGCGCGGGTGCGGCGAGAGTCCGCGCGCGCGTGGCTGGTCCAGGTCGCGGTGCACGAGGCGCTGAAAGCGATCGCCCGAGAGGGGCGAGAGCGCTCGCTGGAGGCGCTGCAGGAGCGCGATCGCCGTCCCGATCGCGGCGTCGAGCCGGCGATCGCGTCCACGCTCACGCCGACGCTGATCGAGGACCTCGTCGAGCAGCGGGCGCGGCTGGACTCGGTGCGGGCGCTGCCCGACCGACAGCGCAGGCTCGTGTGGCTACAGGGCCTGGGGCTCAGCTATCGGGAGATGGCCGGCGAGACGGGGATGACGCGGCGGACGGTCGAGCGTCAGCTGATGCGCGCGCGTGTCTCGTTGTCGAAAGCGGGAGCATGAGCCGGCGCGGCGGTTGTTGGATCGTGCCGCGCGTCGGTTCTTGGGCCATGCCGCGGGCCCCGGCGTCGCTTTCCGACATGCATCTTTCGCCATTTCACGTCGGCGGGTCGGCCGATGGCGATCAACGACGGCCGGTCGTGCATCGCCAACCAACTCATCATGGAAGGACGTCGATTGGCGGAATACTCGGCGGCGAGCCCGTGCGCGCGGCGGGCGTCACTCGTGGCGCGGGGTGCCGCGCGGGCGGGCTATTTCGCGCGGGCTGACTATTTCGCGCGGGCGGGCTATTTGCGACGTGGCGCGCGGCCACGCCTGCGGCGCTTGCGCTCCTGGGGGCTCAGCTTGCGCGGCTTGACGCGCTTGGAGCCCGGCACGCGAGCCTGCGTAGCGGATCCGCCATCCGCGCGCCGCCCGCGTGACGGCGCGCGACGGCTGGCGTCACGGAAGATGTAGACGCAGACGCCGCCGATCACGATCACCGCACCGATGACGATGCCGAACACGCTCGTCTGCGAGAGGCTGCCGGCGCCGCCCGACGCGTTGCCGGCGCTCGTGTTCTGAGCCTGGGTCTGCGTGGCGGTCGCCGTCGGGGTTGGGGTCCCTGGCGCGCTTAGCCCACCCGAGAGCGGGCCGCCGCCCGAGGACGGCAGCGTCGCGGCCTGCCCCCCGCTGGACCCTGACGAGCCGTTCGCCCCGGCCGACCCGTTCGCCCCGCTCGAGCCTGCCGCGAGCGCGCTGCCGCTGCCGACGAGCAGCGCGCAGACGAGCGCGATCGCGAGCAGCGCCGTCGATGACCTACGGGGGACCCAGGGCACGAGCGAATTGTCGGTCAAACGCGGCGTCGGCTGCCCTCCGGCCGCGCGGCGGACGCGCAATCCGGGCTCGGCGGTCCGTCCTGCGCGACGCCGCCGCCGACCGTCGCGCCGCGTCGCCCGAACCCGCCGAGCGGACAGCCGACCGCGTCCACGCGACTCAGCGGTCGCCCGCGAGCGGCTGCTCCATCGCCGGCGTGGTCGGCGGACGCTTGTAGGGCTCCTCGTTCTCCTGGTGCTCCTCGTGGTAGACGCTCTCGGCGTTGACGGCCCAGATGTCGTGGTGGGTGCCGAGGAGGATGTTGTCGACCGCGCGCATCGCGGTCAGCATCGAGTGATCGGAGTTGTTGTAGCGGTGCAGGCCGTTGCGGCCGACCTGGGCGAGATTGACCAGATCGGACTCGAGCCAGCGGCGGATCGTGGCGACGCGCTCGGCGTAGAGCTCGTCGTAGATCGGATAGGCCTTGTGGACGCGCTCGACGAAGCCGAAGCGGACCTTGCTGGCCGGCGCCAGGTGGAGCTGCTCGATCTCGGCTGAGGCCATCGCGACGAGGTCGTCGTCGTCCATGTTCCACAGCTCGTCGCCCTCGAAGCAGAAGTACTCCATGCCGATCGAGGAGGCGGTCTCGCCCTCGGGGACCATCCACGGGCTCCAGGACTTGAAGTTCTGGATGCGCAGCACGCGGACGCCGGGCTGGTGGATGTAGATCCAGTTGTCGTCGAAGATCTCGTCGACGTCGATCACGAGCAGCACCGTCAAAAACTCGCGGTAGCGCAGGCCGCGGGCGGCGTCGCGGACCTCGAGCGGCGCGCCGGGCGACGCGATCCCGACGGTCGTGCGCAGTGGCAGCGACGAGATCACGTGCGACGGCGTCAGCGTCTCGCCTCCGGCGATCACCTCGGCCACGCGTGCGTCCTCCACGACGAGCTTGGTGACCGGCGCGTTCAACCGCACCTCGCCACCGGCGGCGCGGATGTCGTCGGTCATCTGCTCCCACATCTGACCCGGGCCGTAGCGCGGGTAGTTGAACTCGGAGATCAGCGACTTGATCTTGTTGCCCTCGTTGCCGAAGAACGCGGCCTTGGCGGCGGAGAAGAACGACAGGCCCTTGATCCGCTGGGCGGCCCACTCGGCGCGGATCTCGGTCGCCGAGACGCCCCACAGCTTCTCGGTGTAGGTCTTGAAGAAGTGGCGGTACAGCCGCTTGCCGAAGCGGTTTGAGACCCAGTCCTCAAACGTGTCCTCGTTGCCCTTGGGCTTGATCGCGGCCCAGCCGTAGGAGGCCAGGCAGCGCGCCAGCTCGACCGGCCCGAGCTTCTGGATCACGTCCATCCCCTGCAGCGGATACTCGAGGAACTTGTCGTTCCAATAGATCCGGCTCTTGCGCGGTCGCTTGAGGAACTCCTCCTTCATGATCTCGTGCCAGAGGTCGTCGACCTCCTGCACCTTCGTGAAGAAACGGTGGCCGCCGAGGTCGAAGCGGTAGCCGTCACGGACCTGGGTGCGGGCGATGCCGCCGACCTGGTCGGTGGACTCGAGCACGACCACGGGCTTGCCCTGCCTGGCGAGCAGGTAGCCGGCGGTCAGGCCGGCCGGGCCGGCGCCGAGCACGACGACGGGATGCTCTGGCGTGATCTCGGGAGCGCTTGTCCGCGCGGGGTTGGTCTCGGTCATCGCCTCGGGCTCTGTAGATCTGTGATGTCGCTGCTCACTGCGCCTTTTGGTACAGGACCGCGCTCGAGGCCACGCAGCAGGCGCTCGGGTAGTTCGCCGGCGCAATCGCGACCTGCCTGAGCGTCCCGTCGGCCACGTCCTTGGTCAGGATCTGGCCCCACTGCGCGGCGCGCCGTCGCACGAGCTCGGTCCACGGCGCCTTCCAGTTCATCACGCCCTCGGTCAGCGGGCGGACGATCAGAAGCTGCTGGCCGGGCTTGAGGCTAGCAACGACGCCCCCGATCGTCGCCGCCGGGGCGGCATCCCGCAACCGTGAATACGCGTCGTTCCAGTTCATTGCGCTCGGGGTCGAGATCGGGCCGAGCGTCGAGCTCCAGCGCAGGTCCGATGGCAGGTAGTAGTACGCCAGCGGCGCCTGCTCGGGCTGCGCGATGGCCACGGCGTCGCCACGGTGCAGCATCGGGCCGAGCTGCGCGGCCACCTGCTGCATGTCTGACTTGTGGCCGGGCGCGAACGAGTTCGGGTTGGCGCAGAACGCGATGCAGAGCGCGATCGCGATCACGCCGACCACCTTCGCGCGGGCGATCCCGAGCGCCGCCAGCAGCAGCACCGGCGCGACCATCACGCCGAAGTACCGGTACACCCACGACGGTCCGGCGACCGAGCCTAGCCGGCCGAGCAGGATCCCGAGCGCGACCAGCACGGCCAGCGCCCAGATCGTGACCGCCTCGGGCGAGCGCCGCCGCGCCGCCACCATCATCGGCACGCAGCCGACCAGCAGCGCCACCAGGAGCGTCACGTCGACGCGGTCGCCGCCGGTGATCTGACTCGGCAGCGCGGCGCCCACCAGCGGCGTGTAGTGCCACGGCGACGTCGCATGACCGATCTGATGAATCGTCGTCGGCAGCCACGGGACGTACAGCAGCGCGACCGCGACGAAGCAGACCACAGCGTCGCGCGCCAGCGCCCCGCGGTCCTCAGTGCGCGCCGCCCACCACACGAGCACGAGCGCGCACGCCGCCCCGAACGCGTACAGCCCGGCGGACAGCTGCGTGTACAGCATCGCGGTCAGGCCCGCCGCGAACAGCCACAGATAGCGTCGCCGCCGGTAGACGAAGCCGTGCACGAAGCCGGCGGTCGTCAGCAGCGACAGCAGCACCAATAGCTCATACGGCTGCGCCTCCTCGGAGAACTGCGTCATGTAGGAGCTGAACGCGAACAGGATCGCGGCGAAGATCCCGGCGCGCCGACCGCCCAGGCTCTGACCGACCCACATCGCGGCCGGGATCGCCAGCAGCGCGAACAGCTCCGACAGCCAGTGCGCTTCGGCGGCGCTGGAGCCGACCGTCGTCACCCAGAAGTGCAGCAGCAGGTAGTAGAGCGGCGAGCCACCGGCGTCGCGCACGAGCCCGAACAGGTCTCCGAGCGAGTGCTGCGCGACCCCGACCGCGATCCCCTCGTTGAACCACAGCTGACCCGACAGCTGCCGCGTGCGCAGCACCAGCGAGATCGCCATCAGCACGACGACGATCCCGCCCGTCGTCAACCACGTCGGCAGCCTGTTGAACCACGCGGGCGCATGCACCTCGCGGATCGACGGGACGCCGATCACCTGGCTCAGCGGGCGGTGGGGGCGGGTGGCGGTGGACATGGTCTCAGACGATCAACGGCAAACGGCGGCGGCGCGGACGCCCGCGGTTACTTCGAGGTCTTCTTGTAGAGCACGGCGCTGTCGGCCACGCAGCAGGCGCCCGGGTAGTTGAGCGGCGCCGTCGCCACCGGTGCCAGGACGCCGTCGGCGACGTCATGCGCGAACACCGCGCCCCACTGCGCCGAGCGGCGCCGGACCCACAGCGTCCACGGCGCCTCCCAGTTCTGCGCGCCCTCGGTCAGGGGCCGCACGAACAGCAGTTGCTGTCCGGGCCGCAGCCCGGCCACGATCCGGCTGGCGGTCGGCTGCGGCTTGGTCTGCTTGACCGCGTCGAGCGCGTCCACCCAGTTCATGTAGGTGGGGTCACGGATCGGGCCGCGCGCGGTGTTCGCGAACCGCAGCCCGCCCGGCAGGTAGTACCACGCGAGCGTCGTCTGCTCGGGCTGGCTGACGACGACGACGTCGTCCTTGTGCAGCAGCGGTCCCATCGTCGCCGCGACGAATCGCATGTCGGACTTCCACTTCGGCGCGACCGCGTAGGGGTTGGCGAGGAACGCGCATGACAGCGCGACCGCGACGATCCCCACCAGCCGCGCACGGGCGCACCCCCACGCGATCAAGAACAGCATCGCGCCGATCACCGGCGCGAAGTAGCGCGGCGCCCATGCCGGGTTGATCTGCGAGGCGATCCACGCGATCGCCAGCACCGCGATCGGCAGCAGCAGCAGCGTGTAGACCTTGGTCGCCTCCGGGTTGCGCCGTTGCGCGCGCATGAACAGCGGCGCCAGTCCGATCGCCGCCGCGAACACGAGCACCATCGTCACCTTGTCGCCGCCGAGCACGTTGCGCGAGAGCTGGATCGGGGCCCCAAACCGCGGCGGCGTGTCCCACGGCGCAGCGGTGTGCGCGACCTGGAACAGCAGGGTCGGCGCCCACGGCAGGTACAGGATCCCGGCGCCGACATAGGTCAGCGCCGCGTCGCGCAGGAACACGACACGGGCGTGACGGTCGGGCTGGGCGAGCAGTGACGGGATCAGCGCGATCGCCGAGCCGACGAAGAAGAACGTGCCCCACGAGTGGGTGTAGAGCATCGCCAGCAGTACGGCTCCGAAGGCCGGCAGCCAACGCCGCCGTCGCTCGACGAAGCCGAGCACGAAGAACGTCGTCGCCAGCACGCCCCACAGGCCCATCAGCTCGTACATGCGCGTCTCCTGCGCATACGACGTCAGCCACGCGTTGAACGCGAACAGGATCGCGGCCATCACGCCGGCGCGGCGGCCGAACAGCTTCCAGGCGCCCCAGCCGCCGGCCGGGATCGTCAGCAGGCCGAACAGCAGCGACAGCGAGTGGCTGGCGTCGACGGAGTCCCCGAACCCCTTGATCCACAGGTGCAGCACCATGTAATACAGGGGCGGGTTGCCGTCGTAGCGCAGGACGTGCGGGATCTTGTCGAGCGGGTGCAGCGCGATCCCGGTCGTGATCGCCTCGTCCATCCAGTACTGGCCGTTGAGGTAGCGGGTCCGGAAGAACGCCGACAGCCCCATCAGCGCGATCAGCCCGCCGGTCACCCACAGCCAGGTCGGCACCCGCCGCAGCCAGTCGGGGGTGCGCGGCGCGTAGCCGTCGTCGTCGACGCCGGAGCGCTCGTCCAGCTCCGGAGGCGGTGCGGTGACCGTCGTCGACATCAGCGGCCGGCCGCCGCGCTCATGACGTCGCCGAGCTCTGTGGCAGGCAGTTGGTGAACATGTGGACCGGGCCGATCGTCCTGACGTAGTGGTAGTGGACGTGCGGCCACCAGCTGAGGTACGGCAACAGCGACGCCGAGCGGGTATCGCGCGTCTGCAGGATCACGTTCGGCGCCGGGCCCGGTGGGTCGCCCGCCGCCGGCGGCGCGCCGATGTAGGCGGTGCGCGTGTTGAGGTAGTAGGCGACCATCGGAACCTGGAAGCCCTCGGTCATCACGTGGCCGCAGGCGAGGACCTTCTGCGGGCCACCGTACTGCGAGATCAGTTTCTGCATCGCAGTTCGCAGCAACGCCTGGTAATGAAGCGAACCGTGCGTGGCCGGAATCGAGATCAGCTTGTCGCCGACGAAGTTCGGACCGAACACGAACGCGAGCGCGGCCACCGCCGACGCCGCGACCATCGCCGCCGGCACGCGCGCGGCGCCGACGCGCCGCCACGCCCAGAGCGCCAGGCGGCCGAGCTGGATCGCCAGCCAGCCGAAGCCGACAGCGCCGCATAGCTCGACGAGCGCGTCGCCGAGCACCAGGTAGCGGTCGTTGCCCGAGAAGTGCGCCTGGGTCTCGATCGCGATGATCACGAACCACGCGAGCCCCGCCAGCCCACACACGGTGGCGGCGCCAAGCGCGCGCGCCCGGCTCGTGCGCAGCGCCCCGAGCCAGCCATGGACGCGGCGGTCGCGAACGACGACGACGCCGAACCCGAGCGCGAGCAGCGCCGCGAACACCTTCATCCGCAGCATCATCGTCGGCCACGCCGCCTCCTTGAGCTCGGCCCAGAACGGAAAGCTCGCGTACGCGAGGCTGTTGGAGCGTGGGTTGGTGGCGCGCGCGACGCTCGAGCCGAAGTGGCCCGAGCCCCAGTAGACCGGCACGAACCAGAGGATCGGCTGCAGCACGAACAGGGCGACGATCGTGATCCGCATGCCTGGGTCGCGCCACAGCAGCCACAGCCCGTACGGAACCCAGAACGCCCAGATCTCGGGGCGGTCGAGCGCGACGAAGAAGCCGACCACGAACGCCTGCCGCGGCTTGCCGTCGAGGTGGCGCTCGATCGCGACCAGCATCAGCGCCGTCGCCAGCCCTTCGGAGTAGCCGAGCGCGTTGGAGGAGATGTAGTACTCGGTCCCGGTGAACACGAGCGCCACGGCGCCGATCAGCCCGGCGATCACGGCCGGCGCGATCGTCGCCAGCCGCGAGCCGCGCAGCTCCTCGTAGGAGAAGGCGAGCTGACGGGTCATCCGGTAGCCGAGCCGGAACACCATCACCGCCGCCGCCAGCGCGCCCGCCCGCGCGAACACGAGCCAGATGTCGGGCGCCGCGTGCCCGAACAGCGCCGCCGGGACGGTGCCGATCATCGGCAGCGGCTTCCACGAGGTGCCGTACTGGTTGAGGTGGAAGTTCAGGTGGATGATCCCGCGCGCCCAGTCGGTCCATGACCACGGGTCATAGCTCGGGGTCGAGGGGATCAGCAGCGAGAGCGCGCCGATCACCAGCGTCGTGACGGTCAGCGCGATGTAGAAGTTGCGGCTGCGCAGCAGCGGATGGGTCTCGGACGCGAGCCACGGCTGGGGCGCGAAACGGCCGCGGGTGGCCGTCCCCGCGAGCTCGGGTATCTCGGTCGTGGAGGCGGTCATCGCGTCAGCCAGAGACCCCGAGGGCGGTGCACGTCTCGACCTCGTGGGCGAGCTTGGCAGGCGCTTGGTTTGGGTAGACCTGGGCGGCGCCGATCACCTCGGCGTTCTGATCTTCGCCCGCGATCTGGACGTACTGCGCGGCACCCGGCGTCGGCAGGAACACCACGGTTGGCCCGGACGTGCGCGTGCCGACCTGGAAGCTCGGATGACCCTGGATCGTCTCCTTGCGGATGTCGGTCACGTGATCGGCGCGCAAGCACTGGATGTGCTTCGTGCGGGGGTCGTTGAGTCCCTTCTTTGCCTGGGCCGCCGCCTGCGGCGTCCCCGCCACGTACTTGGTGGTCGAGCCGCACGCCGACAGCGCCAGCACGACGGCAAGCGCCGCCGCCGCGAACGTCGCGATGCGCATGGAGCCAGAGGGTAGAGGATGATTGGGCGGTGCTCGCGCTTGCGACCCTGACCGGACCGGTGCCACGGATCGGCGTCGTCGCCGTCGCGGCGCTCGCCGCGATCGTGCTGGTCTCCGGCGAGACGGGCGAGTTCCGCGGCGTCCGAATCCGCGCGGCGGCGATGCTGGCGGCGCTCGTGCTGGCGCCGGTCCTGCTGCTGGCCGACATCTGGCATTCCTCGCAGCTTGGCTTCGTGCACCGCCATCCGCTGTATGCGGTCGTCGGAGCCGTGATCGCGCTGGCTGTGCTCGCCGCGGTCGCGGTGCTGATGCATCGCCGACCACAGCTGTTCCCGCTGCTGGCGGTGCTGACGCTGCCGTTCCGGATCCCGATCTCGACCGGCGGCAACACCTCCAACCTGCTGCTACCGCTGTACTTCGTGACCGCGGCAGGCGCGCTGGCGTGGCTGGTGCCGGCGCTGATCGGCGGCGCCGATCCCGCCGCGAGTCGGGACCCGCGCGAGCCGGCGCCGCCGCGCGAGCCGACGTCGCCGCGCGAGCCGCTGCTCAAGTGGGTCGACCGGCTGCTGGCTCTGTACGTCGTGCTGTACGCGCTGCAGGCGATCTACTCGACCTCGAAGGGCTCGCCGTCAGGCTTTGAAGTGGCGCTGCAGAACATGGTGTTCTTCTACGTGCCGTTCGCGCTGCTGTACCGGTTGCTGCGGACCGTGCGCTGGACGCCGCAACTGCTGCGCGGCTGCCTGGCGATCGCGGTCGTACTGGGGCTCGTGTTCTCGGTGATCGGGTTCGTCGAGTACGCGACCAAGACGATCATCCTCAACTCGAAGCTGGTCGCCGCCAACGACGTGCACACGTACTTCACGGTCAACTCCGTGTTCTTCGACCCCGACATCTTCGGGCGCTACCTGGCGCTGACGATGATCCTGCTGGCGGTCACGCTGCTGTACCCGTTCGGCCGCCGCGAGCAGACGGTCGCGACCGGCGCGCTGGCGGTGCTGTGGGCGTGCCTGGTGCTGACGCTCAGCCGCTCCAGCCTCGGCGCGCTGCTGGTCGGGATGGCGATTCTCGCGGCGCTGCGATGGAAACCATCGAGGGCGCTCGTGGTCGCGGTCGCCGTGATCGCGATCGGCGCCGCCGTGGTGGCGCTGACGCCGACCACGTTCGGGCTCAACCAGGGGCTCAACGGCGCCTCGAGCGGCCGCGGTGGACTTGTCTCCGGGGGCCTGCACCTGTTCGGCGATCGGCCGCTGCAGGGCTGGGGGTCGGGCTCGTTCGTGGAGGAGTACCGCGTCCACAACCGCGGCGCCGGGCAGCTGTCGGCGTCGCACACGATCCCGATCACGATCGGCGCCGAGCAGGGGGTGATCGGTCTTACGCCGTACGTGGGGCTGGTCGTGTGCGCGTTGATCTGCCTGGTGCGCGGCGCGCGCGGCGACCCCGCGCGCTCGGCGCTGGCGGCGGCATTCGGCGCGCTCGTGTTCCACACGATGCTGTACGCCGACTTCCTGGAGGACCCGACGACGTGGGCGTTGCTCGGGATCGGGCTCGCGCTCGCGAGTGCCGCGCCGCGCCAGCCGGGTCAGCCGCGTCAGGCGCTGAGGCCCGGCAGCAGCTCGGCCAGCGCCGCCTCCGTGTAGCGCGTGTGCTCGGACATCTCGCGGCCGGCGCCGCCGACGTCGCGGCGCTGCAGCTGCTCGAGCAGCCGCCGGTGCTGTCCGTTGGAGACCTCGAGCATGTCCGGCGGATGGACGACGTAGGCCAGCAGGCTGCTCGTCGATGCCTCGACGTGGGTCATCAGCGCCACCAGCCGCGGGCTCTGAGTCAGCTCGGCGATGCCGATGTGCAGCCGCACGTCGAACAGGCGGTAGCGCGGGAAGTCGTGCAGCGTCGCGTCCATCCCGAGCACGCACCGCTCGAGTTCGTCGATGCCGCCGCCCTCGGCGCGCTCGGCCGCCAGCTGCGCGATCCCGACCTCGACCGCCCGGCGTTCGTCGCACAGCGATCGCCAGCACGCGAGCTGCTCGCTCGTCGGCGGCAGCGCCGGCGGCTGTGGATCGGCGACGAAGGTGCCGCCGCCGCGTCCGCGCAGCGCGTGCACGTGACCGCTGCGCCCGAGTGCGACGAGCGCCTGGCGCAGCGTCGAGCGGGCGATCCCGAGCCGCTCGCACAGCTCGCGCTCGGCGGGCAGCCGCGTGCCGGGCGGTAGCAGCCCGAGCCGGATCGCCGACCCGAGCCGCTCGACCGTCTCCTCGAACGCCGTCTGCGAGCGCACCGGCGCGAATACGACGCCGAGCGAGTGACCGCTCGCGGGCTCCATCACGTCGGTCGAGACCGTCGCCTGCTCTGCTCCCATAGGTGCACCCTACCCTCCGGCGTCGGCCGGCGGCGGTCAGGAATACGACCGCGCGGTCCGGTTCGCGTGCCTAGGCGCTGCCCCGGCATCATCCGGCGGGTTCGACGCCGCGCGGGCGACCACCGGATGCTCCGAATCGGAGCGACCGCGTGTTCGTAAATTGCGGGAAAACGGCCGATCACGGCGCCGCTTGCACGACCGAGACCAGGTTGCGTACGCGGCTCGCTTTATGATGCGCCCCGTCCGGTCGGCAGGTGGCGGAGCCGCCGCCGCGAATACAACGGGCACCCCGACAGCCCCACAGTCGTTGCCGTGAATTGGATTTCTTCCAACGGTCCTGTCGTGCGACGGGGCCTGATCGTCGTCCTGCTCGCCGCGCTCGTCGGCGGCGCGCTCGTCGGTGCCGGTGTCGGCAGTGCCTCGGGGAGCTCCGATCGTGGCGGCACCCCGACGAGCTCGAGCCCCGTGCCCGACGGCTCGCAGGTCCACTTCCACAATCCGATCCGCGACGGCCTCACCGGAGCGCCGCTGTCGTGCCCGGACCCGACCGCAATCCGCTACAGGCAGGGGCCGTGGAACTACTACCTGGTGTGCACGTCTGACACGGCGCTCAACGCGTTTCCGATCTGGAAGTCGATCGACCTCGTCCACTGGTATCCGGACGGGTGGGTGTTCCCGCACGGCAAGCAGCCGTGGTGGGCGCAGCCGTCCACGGGCTCGACGCACGACGGGCGCTACTGGGCGCCGGCGCTCTACCGGATCCAGGGCCGCTGGGTCCTGTACTTCGCGGCGATCTACGACACCAACGCCCAGGACACCGGCACCTACGAGCTCGGCTCGCACACGATGGTGCTCGGCGCCGCGACGGCGACGTCGCTACAAGGTCCGTGGCACACCGAGCTCTTGCACTACCGCGGCGAGCTCAACGGCCAGAACGGACCCAGGGCGCAGGAGCGCGTCGGCGGCGACATCGACCCGGCCGTCGCTCGCGATCCAAAGACCGGGCAGCTGTACCTGTTCTGGGCCGAGCAGGAGCGCCAGATCTGGGAGGCGCCGCTATCGGCCGACGGGCTCAAGCTGGGACCGAAGATGCGCCTGGCGGTGACCGTGTCGCGACCATGGGAGTGCAGCGCCGTGTGTGTCGTCGAGGGACCGGAGCCGTTCTTCCACGCGGACAAGCTGTACGTGATGTACAGCGGCGCCAGCACCTGGAACTCGAGCTACGCGGTCGGCGTCGCCTCGACCTCGGATCCGATGGGCTCCGACGAGCCGTTCGAGAAGCTCTCGAACCCGATCCTCGGCTCCGCCCCCGGCTTCCTGGGGCCGGGCGGCGTATCGGAGCCGGTCACGGCCCCCAGCGGCAAGTCGATGATCATGTACCACGCGCTGCTCAACGACGACACCCACCACGTCTCGGCCGACCGCTACCTGAGCATGGGCTCGCTGAACTGGGTCGACGGCTGGCCGCTGATCGGCGACGGCAAGGCGGGTGACAGCAGCAGCGGCTCGCCGTAGCTGCCGATGGCGGCGCGTACGAATCCCGTGCATCTCACTTGGCGTGAGCGCCGCTGAGGATTAGGATGGAGCGGGTCGTGAGCTCCGGTTCGATCTGGCTGCTGATCGTGTTTCGCCTGCCGCTGGTGCTCGCCCTGCTGATGATCTGGTGGGCGAGCCGGCGCAAGCCGGACGAGCCGTCCTCGTCCGACGATGACGGCGGGATCAAGTACCGGCCGCATCCCCATCGCCCGCGGCCGTTCCCGCACCGTCCACGGCGCGGACCGCACGGCGATCCGGCACCGCCGCCACCGGCGCGGATCCGCACGGTTCGGGCCCGCGCGCGCGCGATCGACCACTGATCGCCCGCTGATCGATCACTGAGCCCGATCCGGCGCCCGGCTCCGTGACAGACTGCGCCGCGATGTCAGCCGACGGCACGCCGCCGACCACCGTCTCCGTCCTCTCAGATCAGACGATCACCGACCTCGTGCAGGCCGGGCGGATCCGGATCGACCCGTGGGACCCGACGCTCGTCCAGCCCGCGAGCATCGACCTGCGCCTCGGCGACTCGTTCCGTGTCTTTCACAACCACCTGGCGTCCGCGATCGACCTGCGCAACCCGCCCGACAACCTCACCGAGGAGGTGATCGTGCCCGCGGGCGAGACGTTCGTCATCCACCCCGGCGAGTTCTGCCTGGGACGAACGCTCGAGTGGGTCGAGCTGCCCGACGACATCGTCGCGCGCATCGAGGGCAAGTCGAGTTTGGGCCGGCTCGGGCTGATCGTGCACGCGACCGCCGGCTTCTGCGATCCGGGCTGGAAGGGGACGCTGACGCTCGAGCTCAACAACCTGACCCGGGTCCCGATCATCCTTCACCCGGGACTGCCGATCGGGCAGCTGTCGTTCATGACGCTCGACCGGCCGGCGGCGCGGCCGTACGGGAGCCCCGGCCTCGGCAGTCACTACCAGGGCCAGCGGGCGGCGACCGCCAGTCGCTACCGTTCGGCGCCACGGGCCGAGTAATAGAGTCTTTGTTCGGTCGTCCTCCCCGACCGGGCGGCCACTGCCCCCGGTATCCCTCGTGATTGGAGCAAGATGACCACCGAGACCAAGACTTCGAACGGGGGTGACGTAGCGACGTCGTCAGAGTCGCTCACCGTCACCGACAACCGCACCGGTCGGACCTACGAGATCCCGATTCAGGACGAGACGATCCGCGCCACCGAGCTGCGCAAGATCAAGGTCAACGACGACGACTTCGGATTGATGTCCTACGACCCGGCGTACATGGCGACCGCGTCGTGCCGCTCGGCGATCACGTTCATCGACGGCGAGCGCGGGATCCTCGAGTACCGGGGCTACCCGATCGAGCAGCTCGCCCAGCAGTCCAACTACCTCGAGGTCGCCTACCTGCTGATCAACGGCCATCTGCCGAGCAAGCAGGAGCTCGAGGAGTGGGACCACCTGATCACGATCCACACGTTCGTGCACGAGAACGTCAAGGAGTTCATGCAGGGCTTCCGTTACGACGCGCACCCGATGGGGATGCTGCTGGCGTCGGTCGGGGCGCTGTCGACGTTCTATCCCGAGGCCGCGGCGATCAAGGATCCCGAGACCCGCTACATCCAGGTGATCCGGCTGCTGGCAAAGATGCCGACGCTGGCGGCGTTCTCCTACCGCCACAACCGCGGGATGCCGTACGTCTACCCGGACAACGACCTCAGCTATCCGGGCAACTTCCTCTCGATGATCTACAAGATCGCCGAGCTCAAGTACGAGCCCGACCCGCGCTTGGAGCACGCCCTCGACGTGCTGTTCATCCTCCACGCCGACCACGAGCAGAACTGCTCGGCGAGCGCCGTGCGCAGCGTCGGCTCCTCGCAGGTCGACCCATACTCGGCGGTCGCCGCAGGCGTCGCGGCGCTGTACGGCCCCCTGCATGGCGGCGCCAACGAGCAGGTGCTGCGGATGCTGCGCCGGATCGGGACAAAGGACCAGATCCCGAAGTTCGTCGAGGGCGTCAAGCAGGGCAACGAGCGGCTGATGGGCTTCGGCCACCGGGTCTACAAGAACTACGACCCGCGCGCGAAGATCATCCAGAAGGCGTGCTACGAGGTGTTCGAGGTCACCGGGACCAACCCGCTGCTCGACATGGCGCTGGAGCTCGAGCGGATCGCGCTCGAGGACGACTACTTCACCGAGCGCAAGCTGTACCCGAACGTCGACTTCTACTCGGGGATCATCTACGAGGCGCTGGGGATGCCGGTGGAGATGTTCCCGGTGCTGTTCGCGATCGGGCGCACCAGCGGCTGGATCGCGCAGTGGCTGGAGATGATCGAGGACTCCGAGCAGAAGATCAGCCGCCCGCGCCAGATCTACACGGGCGATCGCGGGCTGGACTACGTGCCGATCGCCGACCGTAGCTAGCTCGAGCCGCACCGAGCCGGTGAGCTCAGCCACCAGCACCGCGGTCGCCGAGCCGCCGGCTCACCACCGCGGGGAGCCGCGCCGGTACCGGATGTATATCGACGGCGAGTGGGTCGACGCCCGCTCGGGCGAGACGTTCGAGTCGGTCGACCCCTACACCGGCGAGCCGTGGGCCGTGGTGCCGCGCGCCGGCGCGGCCGACGTCGACCTCGCGGTGTCCGCCGCGCGCCGCGCGTTCGACGAGGGACCATGGCGACGCACGACTGCGGTGGAGCGTGGGCGGATGCTGCGACGGCTGGCGGAGGTGATCGCCGCGCGCGCCGCCGAGGTGGCGGTCGTCGAGTCGCTCGACAACGGCAAGCTGCTGCGCGAGATGCAGGGCCAGCTCACGGGGCTGCCCGCGTACTACGAGTACTTCGCCGGCGCCGCCGACAAGCTCGGCGGCGACACGCTCCCCTCCGACAAGCCCAACTTCTTCGTCTACACCGTGCGCGAGCCGCTCGGCGTCGTCGGTGCGATCACGCCCTGGAACTCGCCGATCCTGCTGATGTCCTGGAAGCTGGCCCCGGCGCTCGCGGCGGGCTGCACGTTCGTCGTCAAGCCGGCCGAGCAGGCGCCAGCGTCGACGCTCGAGTTCGCGAAGCTCGTCGAGGAGGCCGGCTTCCCGCCCGGCGTGTTCAACGTCGTCACCGGCTTCGGGCCCGACTGCGGCGCCCCGCTGGCCGAGCACCCGGGCGTCGACAAGGTCGCGTTCACCGGGTCGACCGCGGTCGGCTCGGCGGTGATGGCCGGTGCGGCCAAGCACGTCGCGCACGTGTCGCTCGAGCTCGGCGGCAAGTCGCCCAACATCGTGTTCGAGGACGCCGACCTCGAGGCCGCGGCCAACGGCGTCGTGGCGGGCATCTACGCGGCGACGGGCCAGACCTGCATGGCCGGCAGCCGGCTGCTCGTCCACGACGCCGTCTACGACGAGCTGACCGAGCGGGTCGCGGCACGCGCTCGCGACGTCCGCCTCGGCGACCCGCTGCTGGCCGACACCGAGATGGGCCCGGTTGCGTTCTCCGAGCACCGCGACACGGTCGAGTCCTACATCGAGATCGGCCGCAACGACGGCGCGACGCTGCTGTCGGGCGGCGGCCGGCCCACCGACCCGCAGCTCTCGCGTGGCTTCTTCGTCGAACCGACGCTGTTCGGCGACGTGCGCAACGACATGCGGCTCGCGCGCGAAGAGGTGTTCGGCCCGGTCGCGGCCGCGATCCGCTTCTCCGACGAGGCCCAGGCGCTGCGGCTGGCCAACGACAGCTCGTTCGGCCTTGCCGCCGGGGTGTGGACCCGCGACGTCCAGCGCGCGCACCGGATGGCGCTCGCGATCCGCGCCGGGACCGTGTGGGTGAACTCATACCGGGCGGTCGGGCCGATGGCGCCGTTCGGCGGCTTCAAGGCAAGCGGGCTCGGCCGCGAGAACGGGCTCGCAGCGCTGCAGGAGTACACCGAGCTCAAGACCGTATGGATCGAGCTGACCGGGGCGACGCGGGACCCGTTCAACCTCGCCTGAGCCGAGTATCCACGGGCCGGCCCCGGGCGGCGTCGCGCGCGTCCTGAGTTGCGATTCTGTTGTGCTCGCAACCGCCTGTGACGGTACCCACATATCGCCGGGCCGCTCGTACGTATGTTCGAGTCATGGAAATGGATCAGTACGCCTCGATCGACTCGCCGGTGACGATCCGCCCGATCCGCGCCGACGACGGCGAGCGCCTGAGCGCATCGCACGCGCGGCTCTCGCCGGAGTCGCGCTACCGGCGGTTTCTGGCGACCAAGCCGGAGCTGAGCGTCGCCGACGTCCGCTACCTGCTCGACGTCGACGGGATCGATCACATCGCGCTGGTCGCCACGCGGCCGTCGCCCGAGGGCGAGCAGATCGTCGCAGTCGCACGCTGCATCCGGATCCCCGAGAGCCCGGACACGGGCGAGTTCGCGATCGTCGTGGCCGACGAGCTACATCGCCATGGCCTCGGCACGAGGCTGCTGGCGGCCCTCGCCGAGCTGGCGACCGTGCAGGGCATCACCCGCTTTCGCGCGACGATGCTGTCAGACAACGTCGCGATCCAGCGGCTGCTGATCGCGTTCGCGGCCGGGCCGGTGAGGCGCCGCAGCCAGGGCGTCACGATTGAGATGGAGATCGTGTTGCCGTCGGCGCAGCAGCTCGCCGCCTGACCGGGAGCTCACAGCATCAGCGTGCGGCCGTGGCGGCGTAGCCAGCGCGCGTGCTCGCGGCAGTCGGGGCTGAAGCGTTGCAGCAGTGCCCAGAACCGCGGCGAGTGGTCCATCACCTGCAGGTGGCAGACCTCGTGCCAGACGACGTAGTCGAGCACCTCGGCGGGTGCCAGCAGCAGCCGCCAGTTGAAGCTCATCGCACCCGAGCGAGAGCAGCTGGCCCAGCGCGTGCGCTGGCCGCGGATCGTCAGCGTCGTGTACGACAGCCCGGCAAGCGCGCAGGCGCGGTCAAGCCGCGGCGTGATCTCGTCCCTGGCCGTGCGTCGGTACCAGCGCTCGATCGCGTCCTCGCGGCCGGCGCCGGCAGGGACGCGCAGCTCGTCGCCGCGGCGGTGCACGCGGGTGCGGCCGCGCTCGGGCACGAGCCGCAGCGTGGTGCCCAGGTAGGGGACGGTGTCGCCGCGCGCGGCGACGACCGAGCGCGCCTCCTCGAGCTCTGACAGGCGCCGGCGGATCCACGGCTCGAGCTCTGAGATCGCCTCGGCGGCGGCGCGCCGCGGGGCACGTCTCGGCAGCACGACCTCGACGCCACGGCCCGGGTCGACCGTCACTCGCACTCGGCGAGCGCGGTCGGAGCGGCGCACCGCGTATGTGACCGCGGCGTTCGGGTCGCCACCGGTGTCGGGGGCGCTGCGCCTGTTGGCGTCATGCTCGCGGTCGCGGCGCAGTTGGCCGGGGTCGGATGTCATCGGCCAACCAGGCTACGGTCAGCGACAGACGCATGCCCTCGTTCCCGTCATTTCCTGCGTCGCTACCGGGCGACGGCGTCATCCTGCGACCCGCCGCCGAGCGCGACATCCCGGAGATCCTCATCGCTCACCAGGACGACCCGGAGCTGTTTGCGGCGCTGCGGATGCGGCGCCCACCGAGCGCGTCCGAGCTCGGCCGCCGCACCGAGACCGCCGACAGCGAGCGCGCGGTCGGCGCGCGCCTGTGGCTGACGATCCTTGCCCCGGGGAGCGACGAGTGCCGCGGGCAGTTCGACGTCCACGAGGCCGAGCTTCAGCACGGCCGCGCCGACGTGCAGGTCTGGGTCGCCCCCGGGCATCGCCGCCGCGGCCTGGGGTCGGCGGCGCTGGCGCTCGGCGGTCGCTGGCTGATCGAGCAGGCGGGACTCGAGCGCGTGCAGCTGCTGATCGCGCCCGGCAACGCGGCGATGCTCGCGACCGCTGAGCGCGCCGGTTTCCATCGCGAGGGGCTGTTGCGCTCGCACTGGCGTGAGCGCCACGGTCGCGCCGACGCCGAGGTGTGGTCGCTGATCAGACGGGATCTGGCGTCGGGAGGCTGACCGGGTCCGGGGGATTCAATCGTCGGGAGGCTGAAAGGGTCCGCGGGGATTCCGGCGCCGCTGCCGGGTCAGGCGGGGTTCGGCGCCAGCGTCTCGGGCGCGAGCGTCTCGGTCCTGACCACGTCGCGCGTGACCCACGGCCGCAGCAGCTTCAGCGCCGACAGGATCGCGCGGGTCGCGTGCGAGCGGTTCTGCGTGTAGAAGTGGATACCGGGCGCGCCGCGCGCCAGCAGTTCCGCGCACTGCAGCGTGGCGTAGGAGACGCCGAGCTGCAGCACCGCCTCGGGGTCGTGGGAGCGCCACTCCAGCGCCTCGCGCAGCGGCTCGGGGATCGACGCCTTGCAGAGACCGGTGATCGTCTTGATCTGGCCGAGGTTCGTGATCGGCATGATCCCCGGCAGGATCGGGACCTCGATGCCGGCCGCACGCGCCTCGTCGACGAAGCGGAAGTACAGCTCGTTGTCGAAGAACAGCTGCGTGACCAGGAACGACACGCCGTTTGCGACCTTCTCGCACAGGAACCGCAGGTCGTGGGCGAGGTCCGGCGCCTCCGGATGGACCTCGGGGAAGCACGCGCCGCCGACGCACGCGTCGTACTCGGATTCGATCAGCGCCGCCAGCTCGGTCGAGTAGCGCAGGCCGCCGGGATGGGGCCGCCACTCGGTCTCGCCCCGCGGCGGATCGCCGCGCAGCGCCAGCACGTTCTCGATCCCGGCCGCGCTCATGTCGTCGAGGATCGCCCGCAGCTCGTCCTCGGTCGCGCCGACGCAGCTGAGGTGGGCCATCGCCTCGATCCCGAGCTCCTGCTTGATCCACTTAGTCAGCTCGAGCGTGCGCGCACGGGTGCTGCCGCCCGCCCCGTACGTGACCGACACGAAGTCCGGATCGAGCTGGCGCAGCGACTCGAGCGCGAGGCCGAGCACGCGCTCGCCCGCGTCCGACTTCGGGGGGAAGAACTCAAACGAAAACAACGGCCTGTCGGCCTCGGCGATGATCCGGTCGATCCTCATGGCGGGCAGCGTACCAACCTTGACACGATCGTGTCAACGTTGTGCGCAGGGTTGTCGTACGTGCGGCGTCGACCGTTTACGCAAACGGGCCGGCTCCCGGCACGGGCGCCTCGCGTCGGCGGCTCGTGTCCGACCGCGCGGCTGGTGTCGGCGGCCCTCCATGAGCCCTGATGGGATCTGCCTTCCGGCAGGTGGAAGGAATCGCCCAGGGGCCGGTCCGGCGGCGCGCGGCCGTAAGCGGCGCCCGGACCTGCGCCCCGCTCGCATCTGCGAGCCGCCGGCGCGCGCCCGTGACCGGCGTCCGAAGAGCCGCGCCCGCCCGTGCCAGCACGCCGCGGACGCGCGTGCCTGTGAGCCGGCTCAGCCGCCGGTGGCGCGCCAGAACTGCAGCTCGCCGTCGATCTCGCGCTGCGCGCGGCCGCCGTGCTCGAGGTGGCGCAGGTAGCACAGCGTCTGCGACAGCAGCCACGCCGGATGGCGCATGCCGCGCTGCTCGCGGAACATGTCGAGCGCGATCGTCATCGCGGTGCGGGGCTCGCTCGTGACCGCGGCGGTCGCGCGGTCGATGTTGTCCTGCACGAGCCGGCGGGTGCCGTCGATGTGGCCGGGCACGTCGAGGAACGGCTTGCCGTGGCCCGACAGCGCCAGCCGCGCTCGCACAGCCTGGACCTTCGACAGCGAGGCCAGATACTCGCCGACCGGGTCCTCGGACTGGCCGTAGTCGAAGTACAGGGTGATGCGACCGAGCAGGTGGTCGCCGGAGATCAGCAGGCGGCGCTCGGGCTGGTAGAAGCAGACGTGCGAGGGCGTGTGGCCGGGTGTCTCGATCACGTCCCAGCGGCCAAGGTCGGTGTCGATCGTGACGCCGTCGACGAGCGACCGACTCGGCTCGAGCGCGGCCGCGATCCCCGACGGCATGTCCTTGGCGCGCTTGACGTACTCGGTCAGCGCGCCGTCGGGCACGCCCGAGTGGCGCGCCACCTCCATGCGTCGCGTCAGCGCCCGGTCGGGATCGGCCAGGTTTGCGAACTGCGCCCCGTGGTTGGGGTGCATCCACATCTCGCACCCGGCCCGCTCGACGATCGGCGCTGCCTGGCCCCAATGGTCGGAGTGGGCGTGGGTGATCGCCAGCAGCGACGCGTCGGCGAGATCGAGCTTGACCTGGTGCAGCGCGCGCTCCAGCTGCGCCATCGAGCCGTCGTCGTACATGCCGGTGTCGATCAGCACGAAGCCACCGTCGGACGCGATCGCCCACGCGTTGCAGTGGGGGATCCCGGGCCACGGCAACGGCAGGCGCAGTCGCCACAGGCCGGGCAGCACGCGCTCCCCGCGCCCCTGGTCACGTCGGCTCGTCGGCATGCCTGCACGATACGTGTCAGCGCGTAGACTCGGCCCTCCGATGGCAACCGCCGCCGAGATCGCGACGCGGTACTTCGAGGCGCTCGGCCGGCAGGACCTCGACGCCGCGCTCGCCGTCTGGAAGCCGGGCGCCACCGATCGGCTCGTCGGCGACCGCGAGGTGACGGCGCCCGACGGCATCCGCGAGTTCTTCGATGAGGTGTTCGCGGCGTTCCCGGACTTCGCGCTGGAGATCGTCGAGGTCACCGCCACAGACGAGCGCGTGGCGATCCGCTGGCGGGCGACCGGCACGTTCGCCGGCCCCGGCGACTACTACGGCTTTGCGCCCAACCACGCGCGGATGACGCTCGAGGGATGCGACGTCGTGACCGTCAACGACGGGTTGATCGTCCACAACGACGCCTACATCGACTCGGGCGACATCGCGCGCCAGCTCGGGCTGCTGCCGCCCAACGGCTCCGCTGCCCAGCGCCGGCTGGCGACGCTCGCAAACCTCCGCACCCGTGCCGCCAACGGCATCCACGCCGCCGAGCCGGAGCGGATCGCGGATGGGGTGTGGCTGATCCGCGGCGGCTTTCCGCTGAAGACGATGAACGTGTACCTGCTCGAGGAACCGGCGGGCGGCGTGACCGTGTTCGACGCCGGCATCGACGGCATGGGGCCGGCGATCACGGCCGCGGCCGCGCGGATGGGCGGCATCAGGCGGGTCGTGCTCGGCCACGCCGACCCCGACCACCGCGGCGCCGCGCCGGCGCTGCGCTCGCCCGTGCACTGCCACGAGCTCGAGCGCGCCGCGGCCGAGTCGCCCTCGCCGATGCGGCCGTACTTCGACCTGCACAAGCTCCGTCCCTACGCACGGCCGTTCTACGCCAAGGCGCTGCCGACGTGGGACGGTGGGGCGGTGCAGGTCGCGGGGACCGTCGCCGAGGGCGACGAGGTCGCGGGCTTCCGGGTCGTCGAGCTGCCGGGCCACGCGCCCGGTCTGATCGGGCTGTTCCGCGAATCGGATCGGCTCGCGCTGTGCTCGGACACCGTCTACACGCTCGACATCCAGACCGGTCGCAAGGGCGGGCCGTGGATCCCGCACCCGGCGTTCGATCAGAGCGCCGAGCGTGCGAGCGAGTCGATCCGCAAGCTGGCGGCGCTCGAGCCGGCGGTCGTGTGGGCGGGGCACGCCGATCCGGTCACCGGCGACGCTTCCGCACAGCTGCGCGCCGCCGCGGCTGCTTCCGTATAGGCGATGGCGAAGCGCCGCCAACGCGACAGGCGTCCGCGCGACAGGCGCCCGCGCGACGAGCTCGCTGCGCCGACGAGCGAGTACCGCGATGAGGAGGGCAACGTGCTCGAGTTGCGGGGCTCGCTGACCGCCGGCACCCGCCGCCAATACGCCGACACGCTCGCCGGCGGGCTGCACCGCGAGGATGCGCTCGCCCGCGCCACCGAGCTGCTGTTCGAGCGGCTTGCGGTGTCGTGGACGATCGCCGGGGTGCCGATCACCCGCCAGAAGGAGCTTCTGGGCCGCTACCGGATGGCCACCGCCGACGAACGAACGTTCGTGCGCGGGGCGATGCGGGAGCACTGCGCCGAGCACTTCCCGGAGCTGCAGGCGCCGTGACGGGCGGTGGCAGGGAAACCGGCGGTGGCGGGGAGACCCGGGCGACGCGGGCGGAGCGGCCGGGGCGGCCGGGTCCCGACCCGACGCCGGGTCCTGACCCAGCGCCGGCCGCGCCCGACCCGGCCGCATTCGCGGCGCTGCTGTGCGATTGGTGCCTGGAGGTCGAGCCCGGCCAGCAGGTGCTGGTGAACTCGACGACGCTCGCCGAGCCGCTGATGCTGGCGCTGCACGCGGCGATCCTCGACCACGACGCATGGCCGCTGATCCGCTCGGCGCTGCCCGGGCTCGACGCCGACTTCTACCGGCACGCTCGCGACCGGCATCTCGACGGCTTCGCGCCGCTGCAGCTGACGGAGATCGAGTCGGTCGACTCGGTCCTGGGCATCATCGCGCCGCACAACACAGCGGCGCTGGCCGACGTCGACCCGGCGTTGACCCAGCGCTCCGCGACGGCACGAGCGCCGGTACAGGAGGCGCGGCTGCGGCGGCGGTGGTGCGGCACCATCTGGCCGACGGCGGCGCTCGCACAGCAGGCGGGGATGTCCGAGGACGGCTACGCCGCGTTCGTCCGCTCGGCACTCTTCTTGGATCGCGCCGACCCCGTCGCCGCCTGGCGCGAGCTGTCAGAACGCCAAGCCGCGCTCGTCGGCCGTCTGCGCGACGCGCGACGGATCCGGATCCAGGCCCCCAGCACCGACCTCACGCTCGACGTCGGCGGCCGCACCTGGATCAACTCCGACGGCCGACGCAACATGCCCTCGGGCGAGGTGTTCACCGGGCCGCACGAGCGCTCGGCCAACGGCACGATCCATTTCACGGTCCCGAGCAGCCGGGGCGGCACGACGGTCGCCGGCGCGCGGCTGACGTTCCGCGACGGCGAGGTCGTGCAGGCGGTCGCGCAGCAGAATCAGGAGTACCTCGACGCGGCGCTCAAAACCGACGACGGCGCCCGCTGGCTCGGCGAGCTGGGGATCGGCACGAACGTCGGCATCGACCGCGCGACCGGCAGCACGCTGCTGGATGAGAAGATCGCCGGCACCGTTCATCTCGCGCTCGGCCGCTCGTATCCGGAGACCGGCGGCAGCAACGTCTCGGCCCTGCACTGGGACCTCATCTGCGACCTGCGCGACGGCGGCCTGCTGAGCGCCGACGGCGCGCCGGTCGTGCGCGACGGCGAGCTCGTGCTCTGACGGCCGGGCGAAACGCACTCGACACGGGCACACGTTCACGTATCCAACACATGCGCTGAGATAGCGTCACGATCCGACATGGCCCGACGCCGAACAAAGATCGTCGCCACGATCGGCCCCGCCTCGCGCGACCCCGAGACGCTCGCGCGGATGGTCGAGGCCGGCATGGACGTCGCCCGACTGAACTTCTCGCACGGCGATCGCGAGTTGCACGCCGAGAACGCCGAGCGGATTCGCGCCGCCGCCAACCGCGCCGGGCGCCAGGTCGCGATCCTCCAGGACCTTCCCGGCCCCAAGCTGCGGATCGGCGCCCTGCGCGACGACATCGTCGAGCTCAAGCCGGGCGAGCGCCTGCTGCTGCGGTGCGGCTCGGACGCTCTCGGCGACGAGTCCCAGATCCCGGTGTCGTGGCGCGGCCTCGCCGACGCCGTCGATCCCGACGACGTGATCTACCTCGCCGACGGCGCGATCCGGCTGCGGGTCGGCAACGTCGTCGCCGGCGTCGAAGTCGAGACGATGGTCGAGGTCGGCGGCTCGGTCGCCACCCGCCAGGGGCTCAACATCCCCGGCTCGACGCGCGGCCTGCAGGCGGTGCCCGAGGAGGACCTCGACATGCTGCGCTTCGGCGAGTCGATCGGCGTCGACCTGGTGGCGCTGTCGTTCGTGCGCTCGGCCGAGGACGTCGAAACCGTCCGCCGCCACACGCGGCTGCCGCTGATCGCCAAGATCGAGAAGCCGCAGGCGGTGCACGACGCGGAGGCGATCATCCGCGCCGCCGACACGGTGATGGTGGCGCGCGGCGATCTCGGGATCGAGCTGCCGATCCAGGACGTGCCGATCGTCCAGAAGCAGCTGCTGCGGATCGCCGGCCAGCTCGCGCGGCCGTCGATCACCGCGACGCAGATGCTCGACTCGATGGTCAACTCCTCGCGTCCGACGCGCGCGGAGGCCTCCGACGTCGCCAACGCGATCCTCGACGGCTCCGACGCGGTGATGCTCTCCCAGGAGACCGCGATCGGCTCCTACCCGGTCGAGGCGATCGCGATGATGGCCTCGATCGCCGAGCACACCGAGGCGACGCTGCCGTACGAGCGCTGGAACGAGGAGCGCGTGTTCCGCGGCACCCGCGACCCCGCCTACACGATCGCCTACAGCGCCTGCGCGGCGGCGCGCCAGCTCGATCTCGCCGCGCTCGTGGTGCCGACGCTGTCGGGCCGCTCGGCGCGGCTGATCTCCGCCCACCGCCCGGAGATCCCGATCCTGGTGCTGTCGCCGGGCCGCGAGACGCTGCGGCGCTGCGGCCTGATGTGGGGGGTGCAGGCCGCGTGGATGCGCCGCCACGAAGTCACCGAGGAGCTGATCGCCGACGCCGCGCGACGCGTCGTCGAGCTCGGCTGGGTCAACCCCGGCCAGCGCGTGGGGATCACCGCCGGACTGCCGAGCGGCCGTCCGGGCACGACCAGCCTGTTCCAGGTGCAGACGGTCTGAGCCCGGCGCCGCCCGGCGCCGATTACGGCCTCCGCGCCGATGGGTACCGTGTCTCGACGTGCTCGAGCTCGACGATCTCCATCGCCGGTTCGGCGACGTCAAGGCGCTTGACGGGATGACGTTCGCGGTCCCGCCGCGCACGATGTTCGGCTTTCTGGGGCCCAACGGAGCCGGCAAGACGACGGCGATGCGCGCGATGCTCGGCGTCACCGCGCTGGACGCCGGGTCGATCCGCTTCGATGGCCGCGAGCTCGACGAGTCGATGCGCCGCCGCTTCGGCTACATGCCCGAGGAGCGCGGTCTGTACCCGTCGATGCGGGTGCTCGACCAGCTCGAGTACTTCGGCCGCCTGCACGGCATGGACGGCCCGTCCGCCCGCCGCGCCGGCGACGAGCTGTGCACGCGCCTGGGGCTGACCGGGCGCAGCGACTCCAAGGTCGAGGAGCTGTCGCTGGGCAACCAGCAGCGGGTGCAGCTCGCCGCCGCGCTCGTCCACGACCCCGAGCTGCTGGTGCTCGACGAGCCGTTCTCGGGGCTTGATCCGGTGGCGTCGATGACTTGTCGGACGCGCTCGCCAAGCGGGCGGCCGCCGGCGCGACCGTGCTGTTCTCAAGCCACCAGCTCGACCTCGTCGAGCATCTCTGCGAGGAGGTGGCGATCGTCGACCACGGCCGCCTGGTCGCGTCGGGATCGGTCTCAGAGCTCGCGCATGGCGGCTCGGCGCGGCTGAACGTGCGCGTCGCCGGCGACACCGGAGGTCGCTGGTCTGACGCGCTGCCCGACGGCGCGCGGCGGCTGTCGGCCGCCGACGACGGCACCGTCACGATCGAGCTCGACGACGAGCGCCGCTCCGACGACGTGCTCGACGCCGCCCGCGCGGCGGGACGGGTAGTGCAGTTCGGCGCCGCCACCCGGCGCCTGTCGGAGGTGTTCCGCGAGGCGGTGCGCCGCGACCTGCCGCCGGCCGAGATCAAGGAGCTGCAGGCGACGTGACGCGGCGCTGGTGGACGGGCGCGATGCTCGTCGCTCGCCGCGAGTGGGACGAGCGAATCGGCGCGCGCTCGTATCGGATCACGACCGTCGTGCTCGTCGCCGCGGTCGTGCTGGCGGTCGGCATCCCGGCGCTGGTGTCGGGAGGCAGCCAGCCGCACAAGATCGGCGTCGTCGGCGGCGCGCCGGGGATCGCGACCGTCCGCGAGGCGGGGGCCGTGATCAAGGAGAAGGTGCAGCCGATCCCGTTTGCGAGCGCCGCGGCCGCCACCGAGCGGCTGCGCGCGGGGAAGTTGTCGGGCGTGTACGTCGTCGGCAAGCGGGTGCTGATCAAGCAGACGCCGGCGAGCGGGACCAGCCCTCCGGCGCTGGCAAACGCGATCGCCCAGCTCGGCGCAGGCGGCCGCAGCGCCGGGCCGCTTGCGGCCGCGCTGCCGGTCCACGGTCTGGAGAAGGCCGCCAAGCCGCTGTCGACCCGGCTGACCGGGATGGCGGTCTGCATCCTCATGTACATCCTCGTGGTGACCTACGGGCAGCGGATCACCAGCGGCGTCGTCGAGGAGAAGTCAAGCCGCGTCGTCGAGATCCTGTTGTCGAGCATCCGCCCGACCCAGCTGCTGATCGGCAAGGTGCTGGGAATCGGCGCGACCGCGCTCGTGCAGGTCGCGGCGCTGGTGGCCGCGTTCTTCATCGTCGCGTCAGCGACCGGCTCGAACATCCTGCACGGCGCGGCGGTGGGCGTGGTCGTGATCGGCGCGATCTGGATGTTGCTCGGCTACGCGCTGTACTGCACGATGTTCGCGGCCGCGGGATCGATGGTCAGCCGCGAGTCCGACGCCAACAACATCACGTTCCCGGTCATGATCCCGCTGCTGATCGCGTACATCCTCTCGTTCAACGTGCTGTTCAGCGCGTCCGGCGGGGGCTTCTACAAGGTGCTCGCCTACATCCCGCTGACGGCGCCGGTGGCGTCGGTCGTCGAGTACGCGGTCGGGACGATCGGGATCGCCCAGGTGCTGATCGGATATGCGATCACCGTGGGGCTGTTGATCGTGTTGGCTCGGATCGCTGCCAAGATCTACGAGAATTCGATCTTGCGCACCGGCGCGCGGATCTCCCTGCGCGAGGCGCTCAAGGAGGTATGAGCACGATGGCGACGGCGAAGCTCTTGCACGACGACGACGAGGCGCACGCGCGGGAGGTGCTCGCCGCGGCGCATCGGATCGCCGCCTACGACGGCCTTGCCGAGGGGACCTGGAACCACTTCTCGCTGATGCTCGACGCCAGCCGGATGCTGATCACGCCGGCCGACCGCCACTGGTCGCTGATGGACGCGCGCTCGCTCGTGCTCGCGGCCGGCGAGGAGGACGCCCGCGCGCGCGGGCTGCAGTTCTTGATCGGCTACCGCATCCATCAGCCGCTGCATCGCGTCCGCCCCGACGCGGCCTGCGTGCTGCACGCCCACCCGCCGTACGCGACGGCGCTATCGCTGCTCGACGAGCCGGCGCTGATCCCGGCCTCGCAGATGTCGGTCGCGTTCGTGGGCCGGATCGCCTACAACGACCGCTACGACCTGATCGGCGGTGCCGACGGGCAGGGAGAGCGGATCGCGGCCGCGCTCGGCGACAACGACGTGCTGCTGCTGCGCGGCCACGGCGTGATCGTCGTCGGCGCGACCGTGGAGGAGGCGTATCTCGACCTCTACACGTTCGAGCTCGCGTGCCGCAGCCAGGTGCTGGCGATGTCGACCGGCGCCGCGTTGCGGCCGATGGGCGCGATCGAGGTCGCCGAGCTGACCGCGTCCGCACCCGCCCAGAAGCAGGAGGCCGTCCAGGAGGCGCGCCGGCACTTCGCGGCGATGCGCGAGCTCGTCGATGGCGGCGGACCCGCATCGCCCCCGGCTGCGCCGCTCGGGCCCGTGACTGCTCAGAAAAACAAGGCGGCGTCAGCCGCCCCCCAAATCCGTCGTCAGTAACGCCTGCGCGACCCGCAGTGCCTCCGGTGCGCGCGCGGCGTCGATGAGCACCGCGACGCCCCGGCGCTGGTCGCGCAGCAGGCCGAGGAACGCCGCGTAGCCACCGGTCGCGCCG
>DASUHF010000061.1:0-89153 GCA_036273655.1 Solirubrobacteraceae bacterium
CGCGGCGGGCGTCGTCGGCATGTTCATGTGCCTCGCCTGCTGCGCGGCGTGCTCGCCCGAGCGGCGGCCGAAGATCAGCGTGTCCAGCAGCGAGTTGGCGCCGAGCCGGTTGCCGCCGTGGACCGAGACGCAAGCGACCTCGCCGGCCGCGTACAACCCGGGGATCGTCGTCTCGCCGTTGACGTCGGTCTTGACCCCGCCCATGATGTAGTGCTGGCCGGGACGGATGTGGATCGGCTCGCGGGTGATGTCGACGCCCGCGAAGTCGCGGCCGATGTTGACGATCTCGCGCAGCGCCTCGAGCGTTCGCCGGCGCGGCACCTTGGTGATGTCGAGCGCGAGCCCGCCGTCGGGGAAGCCGCGGCCCTCGTTGATCTCGGTCTGCTCTGCGCGTGAGACGACATCGCGGGAGGCGAGCTCGAGCTTGTTGGGCGCGTAGCGCTCCATGAACCGCTCGCCCTCGGCGTTGAACAGCTGCGCGCCCTCGCCGCGGGCGCCCTCGGTGATCAGCAGCCCGTTGCCGATGAGCGTCGTCGGGTGGTACTGGATCATCTCCATGTCCATCAGCTTGGCGCCGATCCGGTAGGCCTGTGCGATCCCGTCGCCGGTCACGATCAGGCCGTTGGTCGTGGGCTTGTAGGCCTGCCCGGCGCCGCCGCAGGCGAGGATCACGGCCTTGGCGTTGAACACCTGCATCGCGCCGTCGCGCAGATCCCGGCAGATCGCGCCAACGCAGCGGCCGTCGTCGTCCCGGAGCAGGTCGGTCGTGAACCACTCCTCGTAGCGGTCGACCGCGTGCGAGTGCTTCATCAGCTGCTCGTAGAGCACGTGCAGGATCGCGTGGCCGGTGATGTCGGCGACGTAGTAGGTGCGAGCGGCCGAGGCGCCGCCGAACGCGCGCGTGCCGAGCTGGCCGGTCTCCGAGCGGTGGAACGTGACGCCGGCGTGCTCGAGCCACAGGATCTCGTCGGGCGCCTCGCGGCACATCACCTCGATCGCGTCTTGGTCGCCCAGGTAGTCCGAGCCCTTGACCGTGTCGAACGCGTGCGATTCCCAGCTGTCGTCCGGGTTCAGCGCGGCGTTGATGCCGCCGGCGGCCGCCACCGAGTGCGATCTGACCGGGTGGACCTTGGAGATGATTGCGACGGTTGCTCCCGTCTGCGCGGCCGCGAGCGCGGCGCGCTGGCCGGCCAGCCCGGCACCGATGATCAGCACGTCATGTGAGGGCACGGCCCCCAATATATGACCCAGCCGCGTCTCGACGCGGCGTCGGCGGGCGGTCAGGCGGGGCTCGAAAGCGCCGACTGCATCGCACGACGGAGCTGCTGGACGGTCACCACGCCGCGCAGCACGCCGTCCTCGTCGACCGCCATCACGGCGCCCAGCGCGCCGAGCGACTCGGCCCCGATCAGGTCTGAGATCGGGCGGTCGGTGCGCACCCTCCAGCCGCTCGTCCGCTCTGCGTCGACGACCGACGCGATCGTCAGCCATCCCTCGCCGGCGTCGATCGATGCCTGCGTGCGCGTTTGCGAAACGATGCCCGCGTAGCGGCCCTGCTCGTCGACGACCGGGAACCACGACCAGCCGTAGCGGTGGAAGTACTCGTCGAGTGCCTGGTGCAGGCCGGTGGCGATCGGGATCGCGACCGGGTGGGTGTCCATGATGTCGGCCACCCGAACGCCCTCGATCCGCTCATCGAGCACCGACTGAACGATCGCCGAGCGCGCCGCCTGGTAGGTCATGAACGCCAGCGCAATCGCCCACAGTCCCGCGAACGAGCCGTCGGACAACAGCAGCCACAGCCCGAACGCGGCCAGCAGCAGCGACAGCGCCTGGCCCATGCGGGCCGAGATGACCGTGCCGGTGCGCTTGGAGCCGGTGACGCGCCAGATGATCGCGCGCGCGATGCGGCCGCCGTCGAGCGGGTACGCCGGCATCAGGTTGAACACGAGCAGCAGCGCGTTCATCGGCAACAGCCAGCTGAGCGACAGCAGCACCGGCGTGATCGTGATGTCCTGATCGAGCGCGATCGCGTGGGTCAGGCGGTGTGGCCCGACGATCGCGACGTCGATCGCGAGGCAGACTAGGATCACGCCGAACGTCGCCAGCGGCCCCGCCGCGGAGACCTTGAAATCCTCCCCCGGGGTGGCGGCGTCGCGGTTCATCCGCGTCAACCCACCGAACAGGTACAGATCGATCTGGTCAACCCCGATGCCCTGCCGCCGCGCCACCAGCGCATGACCGAGCTCGTGCACGATCAGCGACACGAACAGCAGCAGCACGCTGATCACGGTGGTCAGGTAGGCGACCGTCTGGGAGCTGTGGAGGGTGTCCTGGAACGGGGACGACAGCAGGTAGATCAGCAAGAACAGCGCGATGAACCAGGTCACGTCCGCGCAGACGCGGATCCCGAACACGGTGAACAGCCTGAAGGAGCCTGACCCCCGGACCATGCTGCAATGGTGGCATAGGGCCCGTAGACGAAGGATTATGTAGATGAGCGAGCAGATGCAGGCATTGAGGACCAGGCTCGGCATGCTCGCCGACCTCGACGGGGCGACCGAGTTGGCGGTCTGGGACCAGCAGACAAAAATGCCGCCCGATGGCGGCCCGGCCAGGGCCGACGTGCTGTCGACGCTGGCGGCGCTGCGCCACGAGATGTTCACCGCCTCCGAGACCGGGCGACTGCTCGACGCCGCCGACGCGGAGTGCGACCGCACCGATCCCGACGACGACGACGTGCGCCTGATCGAGGTCACGCGCCGCCGCTGGGAGAAGGCCAGGCGCGTGCCGACCGAGCTCGAGTCAGAGCTTGCGCGCGCGTCATCCGAGGGCCAGGAGGCGTGGGTCGCGGCCCGGGCGGCGTCCGACTTCGAGAGCTTTGCGCCGTACCTCGAGCGGATCCTCGAGCTGACGCGCCGCTACGTCGACTGTCATCTCGGCCACGACGGGTATCAGTGCGCCTACGACGTGCTGATCGACGACTACGAGCCGGGCATCAAGACCGCGCATGTCGCCGCCCTGTTCTCCGAGCTCAAGGGCGAGCTGGTGCCGATGATCGCGACGCTCGCGCAGGCGACGCCCGTCGACGAGCGGCCGCTGCAGGCGCACTTCTCCGAGGACGGGCAGCGCCGGCTCGCGCGGGAAGTCGTGGGACTGATGGGGTTCGACGAGCAGGGGTGGCGGATCGACGACACCGTGCACCCGTTCGCGGTCAGGATCGGACCCGGTGACGTGCGGATCACGACCCGCTGGGACGAGTCCTACTGGCCGATGGCGCTGTACGGCGCGATGCACGAGTGTGGCCACGGCCTGTACGAGGCCGGAATCGCCCCGGAGCTCAAACGGACACCGATCGGGACCGCGCAGTCGCTCGGCGTACACGAGTCACAGAGCCGGCTGTGGGAGAACATGGTCGGGCGCAGCCGGGCGTTCTCGCAGACGCTGGCGCCACGGCTGGCGCGGTACGCGGGCGGGGAGCTGGCCGAGATCGACGCCGACACCTTGTATCGCGCGATCAATCACGTGAAGCCATCGTTCATCCGCGTCGAGGCCGACGAGGCGACGTACGGGTTGCACATCATTCTGCGATTCGAGCTCGAGCAGGAGCTGATCGAGGGCCGTCTCAAGGTAGCCGACCTGCCGCAGGCATGGAACGAGCGCTTTCACGAGTATCTCGGCCTCGAGGTGACCGACGACGCCGACGGCGTGCTGCAGGACGTGCACTGGTCCGGCGGCATGCTCGGCTACTTTCCGACCTACGCGCTGGGCAACCTGATCGCCGGGCAGCTGTGGGAGCGGGCGCAGGCCGAGATTTCGGGTCTCGACGAGCAGCTGGCCGCGGGTGAGCTCGCGTCGCTGCGTTCATGGCTGCGCCGGCGCGTTCACCGTCACGGTGCGAAGTTCGAGACCGAGGAACTGTTGGAGCGAGAGGGCGGAGGCCCGATCTCCGTGGCGCCGTTTACGCGCTATCTGAAGCGAAAGCTCTCAGACGTGTACGGAGTGGACCTCGGCGACTAAGCGCGGCAGTCGCGGCGTCCGGCGAGCGTTCGCCGGGCACTCGCGCGCCGCCGTTCAAGCAACGCCACAGCCAGAAAGAGAGACAGCTACAGATGAGCACAACCCCAGTCAAAGTCGCCGTCACCGGCGCGGCCGGTCAGATCGGCTATGCGCTCCTGTTTCGGATCGCGTCCGGCCAGCTGCTCGGCTCCGACACGCCCGTGCATCTCACCCTGTTGGAGATCCCGGACGCAGTCAAGGCCGCCGAGGGCACCGCGATGGAGCTTGACGACTGCGCGTTCCCATTGCTGTCGGCGATCGACATCTACGACGACCCCGACCAGGCGTTCGACGGCGCCTCGGTCGCGCTGCTGGTGGGCGCGAGGCCGCGCACCAAGGGGATGGAGCGCTCTGACCTGCTCGAGGCCAACGGCGGCATCTTCAAGCCACAGGGGGCGGCGCTCAACGCGCACGCCGCCTCCGACATCAAGGTGCTGGTCGTCGGCAATCCGGCGAACACGAACTGTCTGATCGCCGCCTCCAATGCACCGGACATCCCCCGCCGACGATTCAACGCGATGGTGCGCCTCGACCACAACCGAGCGATCGCGCAGGTCGCAAAGAAGACCGGCGCGCAGGTCTCGGACGTCACCAACATGACCATCTGGGGCAATCACTCCGCGACCCAGTACCCCGACGTGTTCAACGCCAAGGTCAAGGGTGCCAACGTCGCCGAGACGATCGGTGACCAGGCCTGGGTGGAGAACGAGTTCATCCCGACCGTGCAGAAGCGCGGCGCAGCGATCATCGAGGCGCGCGGCGCGTCCAGCGCCGCCTCGGCCGCGAACGCCGCGATCGACCACGTCCACGACTGGGTGCTCGGCACTCCCGACGGCGACTGGGTGTCGATGGCGATCCCATCCGACGGCAGCTACGGCATCGCCGAGGGAGTGTTCGCTGGCCACCCGTGCACCTGCTCGGGCGGTGACTACACGGTCGTCGAGGGGCTGACGGTGGAGGAGTTCTCACGCTCCCGGATCGACGCCACCGTCAAGGAGCTCAACGATGAAGCCGAGGCGGTCAGGGGCCTCGGCCTGATCTGAGGATCGGTGAGGAGCGCCGGCTCGCCGCCGACGCTCCTCACTCTGACTACTTGCTGTCGGCCGGGTGCCAGCCCTGGCCGTCGCGCTTCACCTGACCGGTCTTGACCAGGTTCGGCATCACCCGGTACAGGTAGTTGGGCTCGATCCCGAGCGACGATGCGATCTCTGGGATCGTGATCCCTGGCCGTTCGCGCACGAGCGCCAGCGCCTGCTCGCCGCGGGTGCCGTTACGCCGGCCGCGTGACCGGGTGCTGCGCCGCGTGGCTCGGCGGGTCCGAGTGGGCGCCGCCGCGCTCGCCCGGCTGCGACCCGAGCCACGGCCCGTGAGCGCCGACCGCGCCGCCTCGAGCTTTGACATCTCGGCCTTGAGCTCGTCGAGCCGACTGTCGATCTCGGCCACTGTCGTGTCAACGAATCCTGCCAACCCGGTACCTCCGATTCAGAACGTTCGTACGTATGCAGTGATTGCCACGATACATGGCACAACCGCGCTTGTGCGAATTGAGAACGAACTTGCTTACCGAGCACGAAGCAGCGGCGCTGCCGATGCGCGGATCCTC
The DNA here is from genome assembly GCA_036273655.1 of Solirubrobacteraceae bacterium. Lineage (GTDB taxonomy): Bacteria > Actinomycetota > Thermoleophilia > Solirubrobacterales > Solirubrobacteraceae > Palsa-465. The sequence goes on from DASUHF010000061.1 coordinate 5,663, forward strand.
GCACGCCCGGGGCGACGCCGCTGCGCCTGTCGATCGCGCATCCTTGCAGGACGGACACGACGCCCGGCGAGCTGCTCGCACTGGCCGCGAAGTCGACTGCCCCCAGTGCTCCGGACCAGCACAGTGGCAGCGTAGGTGACCACCCGCGCACGTCGCACTGGGCGTGACGCATTCATCGGCTGGCGGCGTAGCCGGCGAACGGCGCATCGAGGAGGGGCGGAACGTGGTTGAGCGGCGGGCCGGAGGAAACGACTGCACTAAAGGGGAGGGCCATGGTCGTTGCCAGGGGCAGGGAAGACGACTGCACCGAAGGGGAGCAGCATGGTCGCTGCGGCTACGAAGGGCCTGAGGCGGCAGCCGTGAAAATCGCCATCTTGGCCGTCTCCCGGCCGGCTTGGTCACGGATCGCTAGCCGGCCGTAACCGACAGCCAATCCACCCAGCCGAGGCCCAGAGTGGCGAGAAACTCGGGAACGCAGACGAGCCTGGATGTCAGCCTGACGGATCCACGCGGCGTACCCACCGACAGTCGCCAACGCTCGCACCCCCCGCGTCCTGCTGTGGACGCTCGCACCCCGGGTCCTGCTGCGGACGCTCGCGCCCCCGGGTCCCTGCGGACGCTCGCACCCCGGCGTCCTGCTGTGGACGCTCGAACCGTCCCCATCACCGCTGCCGTTTCGAACCCTCGGGTGACCCCCGTCCCACGCCGCCGCACTCAGGCGGGCGCTTCGAGCAGTCGCTTGAGCCGCGACAACGTACGCGTCGCCTCCCGCTCGGAGGTGGCGCCGACGATGAAGCGAGAGGCGAGGCTCCCGAGCCGGCCGCCGGGCGGGTGAAACTCGTTGGTGTAACGAAACCTGGTCGCGCCCGACGCCCTCGGCTCCAGCAGGTAGTGGATCAGCGCGTCGGAGTGCGCGGGGCCGCCGCCCTCCCAGCGAGCCTCGGTCGGGACGTTCACCTCGGTCAGTCGCCAGTGCACGTGAAACGTGATGCCGACGACCGTCATCGCCTGGTCCAGGGTGGAGCCGGTTCGCAGCGGGATCCGCGACACGTTGTCGACGGACTTGTGAATCGTCACCCAGTCGCCGAGCCGGTACGGGTCCATGACCGTCTCCCACACCCGTTCGATCGGCGCGTCGATCTCGATCTCGGCCTGGACCGTGCTCATCGTTGGCGAGCCTAACTCAGCGGGCTGCGAGCGGCTCGCTCCGCTCCCACTCCGACAGCGCGTGCTCAATCGCCGCGTCCAGTGAGTGCAGCCGCAGGTCGAGCACCTCGGAGACCAGCGGTCCCACCGGCAACAGGTCGGTCTGAAGGCTCTCCATCAGCGGTCCGATCAGCTCCGCCTGCTCGCCTGCGACGACCGCCGCGATCCGGCTCGCGATCGGTGTCGCCGACACGCGGTCCGACGTCAGCACGGGCCGGTCGACGAGCATCGCGTCGGCGATCCTGCGGATCAGCGCGCCGTAGCTGACGACCTCGGGACCGGCCGCATCGAGCACGCCGGCGGGCGCCCGCGGATCCTCGGCGCACGCCACCAGCGCCGCGACGATGTCGCGCTCGTCGATCGGCATCCCGCGGTGGTGCTGCCACGCAGGCAGGATCAGCACCGGCAGTCGCTCGATCAGCCGCACCAGGAAGCGGAACGCGCGCGACCGCGCGCCGATCACGATCGAGGCACGCAGCGCGATCGACCGAGGGACGCCGTCGAGCAGGATCCGCTCGACCGCGAGCCGGCTGGCCAGATGCGGCGACGGTGGTTGCGCGGGCGGCTCGGGGCCGCCGAGGTAGACGATCCGGCGCACGCCCGCGCGCTGCGCCGCGTCCGCGAACCGCTCGGCGGCCACGCGCTCGCGGATCACGAACGGATCGTCGCCGTCGCTGCGTAGGGGCTCCATCGAGTGGATCAGGAAGTAGGCGACGTCGATTCCGCGCATCGCGCGGTGCAGCCCGTCCCCGCTGACTGCGTCGCCGCCGATCACCGGCACGTCGAGCTCGATCCGGTCGGGCCGGCGCGAGAAGCCGCGGACGTCATGGCCGCGATCGCGCATCGCGCGCGCGACGAGCGTGCCGACGTAGCCTCCGATTCCGGTCACGAGCACGTTCACGATCGGCCCTCCGGTCGCCGCGAAGACACGATCAGGCCCCCGCCACAAACCCTCGAAATAGCGGACGGCCATGAGAACATGCCGCAATTTGACGGTTTTTGAGCCGACGTGAAGTTCTTGCGTTTTCCGGAAATCGACGTTGCGAGCACCACCTGAAGTTCGCTTTGATGCCCACCTTCACGTAGCTGAGCATCGAGCACGAGCGGGGATGTGGGCGAGGTAATGGCACGACGTCGGACGGTTGAGAACCCGAGCTGTGAGAACTGCTTCTTCGGGCGCAACATGCTGTGCGCAGTGGGCTGCAGCGGCCCCTGCGCGACGTTTCGGCCCGACCGTCCCGAGGGGCTGCGTCCGCCCGGCCAGCTGCGGTTCGTGTTCGGGGCCGAGCGCCGCCAGCAGGTCGCGTGGGCGTTCCCGTCGCCGGCCGAGCAGGCCTCGCTGCACGCCTGATCGCGCCGCCGCCGGCGTCGCAACCGCAAGCAGGCCGCCGACCGCGACCGCGGCGACCTCGAACGTGTGCGAGACATCCCATAGGCGAGCACGGCTTTACAGTGTCAGAGGCCGAGACCAAGAGGGGAGCGGGACGTGCGGGTCACCGTGCTGGGGAAGTCACCATCGTGGCAGGACGCCGGCGGCGCGTGCAGCGGCTACCTCGTGCAGCACGACGAGCTGACGCTGCTGCTGGACTGCGGCAACGGCGTGTTCTCGAAGCTGCGCTCGCTGATCGACTACACCTCGATCGGCGAGGTCGTGATCAGCCACCTGCACGCCGACCACTTCCTCGACCTGATCCCGTTCAGCTACGCGCTCGCCAACGCGGCGCGGTCGGGCCGGCTCGGCGACGGTGCCGACTGCAGGCGCCCGACGTTGCACCTGCCCCCCGGCGGCCGCGCGGTGCTGCGGCGGATCGTCGGCAGCTGGGGCTCGGAGGAGCTGGTCGACGACGCCTTCGCGATCGCCGAGTACGAGCCCGGCGACGAGCTCCAGGTGGAGACGCTGCACGTCCGCTTCACAGAGGTGCCGCACTTCGTCCGCTCGCACGCGGTCGAGCTGTCGACCGACGGCGCACGGTTCGTGTTCGGCGCCGACTGCGGCCCTAACGAGGCGCTCGTGCGGTTTGCGCTCGACGCCGACCTGCTGATGGTCGAGGGGACTTTGTCCGAGCCCGACCCCGGACCCGACCGCGGCCACATGACCCCGCGTGAGGCCGGCGAGCATGGCGCCGCGGCGCACGCGCGGCGGCTGGTGCTGACCCACTACTCGGACGAGATGGACGCGGCCTGGGTGGCGGCCGAGTCCGCCGCCGGCTACGGCCGCGACGTCGAACTGGCCCACGAGGGGGCCGTCTACGCGCTTTGACGAAGTAGGCTCAGGGAGCGTCGATGTCCGACCGTGATCTGTTTGCCAGCTTCGACCGCATGCGGCGGGAGATGGACGAGATGTTCTCCGACGCGTTCGGCCGCTCCGGCCTGTCGCGCCGGCGCCCCGGCCACTGGCCGCCGATCGACGTCGCCTACGCGTCTGATCCGCCGCGCGCGATCGTCACCGCCGAGATCGCGGGGGTCGACTCCTCCGACATCGCGCTCCAGGTCGAGGGTCGGCGGCTGATCCTCGCCGGTCGCCGCCGCGCGTCGGGCGGCGAGGGCGAGGTCTACCAGCAGGTCGAGATCGAGCGCGGCGTGTTCCGGCGAATCGTCGAGCTGGCCGCCGAGGTCCGGCCCGACGCCGCAACCGCGCACTACGAGCACGGAATGCTGTGGATCGAGCTGCCGCTGCTGCAGCGGCCGGGGCGCCCGCGCGAGGTGCCGATCGAAAGCGGCGAGGGTGGGCGGGACCCGGTCACCGGCGACCCGACCCAAGCCGGCGACCCGACCCAAGCCGGCGACCCGAGCGAGGGCGGCCAGGGCAGGCGGGGTGGGCGGGTTCGGCTCAGCGGCGGCCCGCTGACGAGATGATCGACATCGGCGTACCGGAGCGAGCGGGCTCCGACGAGGTCGCGATCGGCCAGCAGCGCACGTTGCCTGGCCGGCTCGGGGTGCTGCCGCTGCGCGACGCGGTCACGTTCCCCGAGCTGGTGGTCCCGCTCAACATCGGCCAGGAGCGCTCGGTCGCGCTGATCAACGACGTGCTGCGCGGCGACCGCACGCTGGTGCTCGTCGCCGGACGCTCGGCCGAGCTCGAGACGCCCGGCCCCGATCAGCTCTACGACGTCGGCGTGCTCGGCACGGTCGCGCGGATGGTGCGGCTCCCCGACGACACGCTGCGGGTGCTGATCCAGGGTGGGCAGCGGGTCCACCTCGACGACTGGGTGCAGACCGACCCGTACCTGGTCGCGCAGGTCTCAGAGCTAGCCGACCAGGTCTCCGAGGGGCCGCAGCTGATCGCGCTGATGCGCAACGTCCAGCGCGACTTCGCCGCGATCGCGGGCCAGGTCCCGTACCTGCCCGAGGAGCTGTCGGCGATGGTCTCGAGCGTCGAGGACCCGGTGATGCTCTCGCACCTGATCTCAGGCGCGCTGCGGCTGCCGGCCGCCGACAAGCAGTCGCTGCTGGAGGAGCTCGACGTCGCCAAGCGGCTGCGGCGGCTGTCGGAGGTGCTGGCCTCCGAGCGCCAAGTCGTCGAGATCGGCTCCGAGATCCAGTCCCAGGTCCAGTCCGAGCTGCAGAAGGGGCAGCGAGAATTCTTCTTGCGCCAGCAGCTGAAGGCGATCCAGGACGAGCTCGGCGAGGGCGACGAGGCCCAGGCCGAGGCCAACGAGCTGCGCGAGCAGCTCGAGGCGCTGAAGCTGCCCGAGGAGGTCTCAAAGCAGGTCGACCGCGAACTCGGCCGGCTCGGGCGGCTGCAGCCGGCGATGGCCGAGTACGGCGTCGTGCGCACGTACCTGGAGTGGATCGCGTCGCTGCCGTGGGACACCTCGACCGAGGACAACCTCGACCTCAAGCACGCCCGCCAGGTGCTCGACGCCGACCACTACGACATCGAGCGCGTCAAGGACCGGATCCTCGAGTTCCTCGCGGTTCGTTCGCTGAAGCCGGACGCGCGCGGCTCGATCCTGTGCTTCGTCGGCCCGCCCGGCGTCGGCAAGACGTCGCTGGGACGGTCGATCGCGCGGGCGCTCGGCCGGAAGTTCGAGCGGATCAGCGTCGGCGGCGTCCGCGACGAATCGGAGATACGGGGCCACCGGCGCACGTACATCGGCGCGATGCCCGGCGTCGTGATCCGCGCGCTGCGCGACGCCGGCGCCAACAACCCGCTGTTCATGATCGACGAGATCGACAAGATGGGCGCGGACTTCCGCGGTGACCCGGCGTCGGCGATGCTCGAGGTGCTCGACCCCGAGCAGAACGATACGTTCCGCGACCACTATCTCGACCTCCCGTTCGATCTCTCGAACGTGATCTTCATCACCACCGCCAACAACCTCGACACGGTCCCCGGCCCGCGGCGCGACCTCATGGAGGTGATCCAGCTCGCCGGCTACACCGAGGACGAGAAGCTGCAGATCGCCAAGCGCTACCTCGTCGCTCGACAGATCGAGCGAAACGGCTTGACCCCCGGACGGATCTCGTTCACCGACGCGGGGCTGCGGGCGATCATCTCCGGCTACACGCGTGAGGCGGGCGTACGCCAACTCGAGCGCGAGGTCGGCACGATCGTGCGCAAGGTCGCGCGGCAGGTGGCGGAGGGGTCGGCGGCGCGCAAGGTCAACGTCACCGAACCGCGCGTCCGGGAGCTGCTCGGCCGGCGCACGTTCCACGCCGAGACGCGGCGGCGGACGTCGCGGCCGGGAGTCGCGACCGGCCTGGCGTGGACGCCGGTCGGCGGCGACGTGCTGTTCGTCGAGGCGTCGGCGATGCCCGGCAAGGGCCGGCTGACGATCACCGGCCAGATCGGCGACGTGATGCGCGAGTCCGCGCAGGCGGCGCTCACGTACGTGCGCTCGAGCGCCCCCGAGCTGCTGCCCGAGCTGCCCGGCGACTGGTTCGCCGAGCACGACATCCACGTGCACATACCGGCCGGGGCGATCCCCAAGGACGGGCCGAGCGCCGGCGTGACGATGGTGACGGCGCTGACGTCGCTGCTGTCGGGGCGGCCGGCGCGCGCCGACGTGGCGATGACCGGGGAGGTGACGCTGACCGGTCAGGTGCTGCCGATCGGCGGCCTGAAGGAGAAGGCGCTGGCGGCGCAGCGATCGGGGATCAAGACCGTGATCGCGCCAGCGCTCAACGAGCCCGACATCGAGGAGATCCCCGAGCACCTGCGCAAGCAGCTGCGGTTCGTGTTCGTGTCCGATGTGTCCGAGGTGCTCCAGGCGGCGCTGGCAGCGCGGCGCGCGCGCTCCTACGCGCTGCCGTGACCGGCGGGCCAGTGCGCGTTCGCTCGCGTATGCTGGGGACATTGCCGCCACGCACGCACAAGGAGACACATGGCATCTCGTTCGAAGAAAGTGGCTAAGGCGGTGCCGCTGCACGCCGCCGACCTGGCCAGCATCAAGGACAACCCGTACGTCCAGCGGGTGATCGAGGACCAGCAGCTGCGCGACAACATCGCGAACGTGGTCGAGTCCGGCAAGGGCGCGTACTCGCGGCTGGTCGCCAACGGGGCGCCCCACAAGGCGGTGCTCGAGGACTCCAAGCTGCATGAGTACGTCCAGTCCGGCGCGGGCTCGGTCCGCGACGTCGCGCTCGCGCTCAACGAGGTCGACCCCAAGGGGCGCAAGCCGAAGAAAAAGCGCAAGCACCGCGGTCGCAAGCTGCTGCTGTTGCTGATCGTGCTGGTCGCCGCGCTCGCGGTCTCCGAAGACCTCCGCAACAAGGTGCTGGACGCGCTGTTCGGCAAGGAGGAGGAGTTCCAGTACACGCCGCCGTCGCCGACGCCGACCGAGCCGCCCGCAAGCCCGGTCTCGGCCGCGTAGGTTTTTTTGGGGGGCGCCCTGGCGGGCGCCTGTTGGTTGAACCCGCGGCCTCCGAGGCCAGCTAGGCTGTCGCCAGTGGAGGCCGCGGCGACCGGTCTGAGCTCGGAGAAGGCGGCGCGGATCGTGGCGGCGATGCGCGCGAGCGTCGCCAGTCGCGGGATCGCCGGCTCGACGTTCGATCACGTCGCGCGCGAGGCGGGCGTCTCGCGCGGGCTGTTGCACTACTACTTCGGCACCAAGGAGCGGCTCCTGCTCGAGGTCGTACGGCTCGAGTGCGAGGCGCGCGGCGAGCTGCTGGACCAGGCGGTGTCGGGCGCGCAGGACGCCGACGGCCTGATCGACGGGCTCGTGACCGCGCTGCGCGACGCGCTTGACGGCGGCTCGTTTCAGACCTACTACGAGCTGCTGATGCTCGGCCAGCGCAATCGCGAGATCGCCGGCGAGCTGCATCAGCTCGCCCGCGCCACCCGCGAGCGGCTTGCCGAGGCGCTGCGCGCGGCCGCCGCCGCCGGCGTGTTTGCGCTGCGCGCCGATCCGGTCGACCTCGCCGGCTTTTTGTTCGGGCTCGCCGACGGGATCGCGATCCGACGCCTGTCCGAGCCCGAGCTGTCGCTGGAGCCGCTGCTTCACCGCGCGATCGACGCGGCCCGCGCGCTGGTGGCCTGAGCCATCGCGGCGTGCGCCGGCCCGCGGTGCTCGGAGTGGCGGTACTCGTCGTCGTCGTGCTCGGCGTCGGGCAGCTGGTGCTGCCGGGGATCGCCGCGCAGCGGATCCGCTCGCAGCTGGATCGCTACGGGCACGTGGGCTCGGTGTCGGTGAGCGCGTTCCCGGCGATCGAGCTGCTCTGGCACCACGCCGACTCGGTCACCGTCAAGCTCGTCTCGTTCCGGGCCGGCAGCGGTTCGCTGACCGATCGCCTGCGTCAGCTGAACGACGTCGGCACCGTGCACGCGTCGGCCACGCGCGCGACCGTCGGCCTGCTGACCGTCCGCGACGCGCGCTTGGTCAAGCACGGCTCCTCGCTGGTTGCGTCAGCGCACGTCACCGACGCCGACCTGCGCCGCTCGCTGCCGGTCGTGCGGTCGGTCACGCCGGTCGCGTCGTCGCGCGGGGCGCTGACGCTGCGCGGCACCGCCGATGTGTTCGGTCAGCCGGTGTCGGTCGACTTCACGGCGCGGGCCGTGCACGGGGCGCTCGTGGTCTCGCCCGACGTGCCGTTCGGCTCGGTCGCGGCGGTGACCGTGTTCAGCGACCCCGACGTGCAGGTCACCGGCGTGCGCGCGTCCCCGGCTCCGGGTGGCTTCGTGGTCCGCGCGACCGCGACTCTGCGCTGACCAGCCCCCATCCGCTGGGCACAAAACGTGCGCATATCGAACGTTTGGTGCCCAGCTCCCGCGCGGGGCGTGCGATGTCAGGTGACCGGCAGTGTTCGCGCCAAGAAGGACCGAGTCACATCCCACGCGCGGGCGGCGGGCTCGGGCTGCCAGAACAACGGGTTGTCCCAGTTGTCGAACGCGTGGCCGCCGTCGGGCTGGATGTGCACCTCCCAGCCGGGACGCGAGGCGGCCGCCTCGGCGACGCGCTGTGACTGCTCGAGCGGGATGTACTGGTCCTGGGCGCCGAAGTGAAACAGCGCCGGGCACGTGACCCGGTCGGCGTCTGACAGCATCTCCGGGATCCCCGACCCGTAGTAGGCGACGAGCGTCTCGGGGTCGCCGCCGGCCGCCACCCCGAACGCGATCGTCCCGCCGAGGCAGAACCCGAGCGCCCCGACCGGCCCGCGCACCTCGGGCAGCGCCCGCAGCGCCGTCAACGCGACCAGCGCGTCCTCGATCGCCTGGGGCATATCGAGCGCCTGGACGGCCGCGAACGCCTCCCGCAGCGCCTCCTCGCCCTTGCCGAACTCCGCGCCGGGGCGGGTGCGCCAGTACAGGTCCGGCGCCATCGCCACGTAGCCGAGCCCGGCCAGGCGCTCGCAGGCGCCGCGGATGTAGGCGCCGACGCCGAAGATCTCCATCGCCACCAGCACGCCCGGGCCGCCGCCTCCATCGGGGAGCGCGACGTAGGCGCTCATCGCGCCGCCATCGGGCATCTCGATCGTCTCGGTGCGGGTCGTCATCGGGCGTCACCCTACCCGGGTGCGTGGCCTCGTGCTATGACGCGCCGGCAGCGATCTTGGGCGTCGTCCAGGGCTCGCGCAGGCGCCGCTCGAGCTCGTCGGCGAGCGCGTCGATCGCGACCCGCTGCTGCGCAAGTGAGTCGCGGTCGCGGACCGTGACCGTGTCATCTTCCAGCGACTGGTGGTCGATCGTCACCGCCCAGGGCGTGCCGATCTCGTCCTGGCGGCGGTAGCGGCGGCCGATCGCGCCGGACACGTCGATCTCGGTCTGCATCCGCTCGCGCAGGGTGCGGTGCACGCGCTCGGCGAGCTCGGGCTGGCCGTCCTTGCGCACGAGCGGCAGCACCGCGACCTTGACCGGCGCCAGCTGCGGATGCAGCCGCAGCACCGTCCGCGTCTCGCCCTCGATCTCGTCCTCGTCGTAGCCGTCGACGATGAACGCGAGCATCGAGCGGTCGACGCCCGCCGCCGGCTCGATCACGTGCGGGACGTAGCGTTCGCCCGAGGCGGTGTCGACGTACTCGAGCTTCTGCCCGGAGTACTCGGCGTGGCGGGAGAGGTCGTAGTCGCCGCGGTTGGCGATGCCCTCGAGCTCCTGCCACCCGATCGGGAACAGGTACTCGACGTCGGAGGTGGCGCTCGAGTAGTGGCTGAGCTCGTCGGCCTCGTGCTCGCGCAGCCGCAGGTGGTCGGCCCGGATCCCGAGGTCCAGGTACCAGTCGTGGCGCTGCGCCAGCCAGTAGTCGTACCACCGCGGCGCGTCGGCGGGCGGCACGAAGAACTCCATCTCCATCTGCTCGAACTCCCGTGTCCGGAAGATGAAGTTGCCCGGCGTGATCTCGTTGCGAAACGACTTGCCGATCTGCGCGATCCCGAACGGCGGCTTCTTGCGGCTGAACTGCAGGTAGTTGCGGAAGTTCAGGAAGATCCCCTGGGCGGTCTCGGGCCGCAGGTAGACGGTCGCGCCCTCCTCCTTGACCGGTCCGATCGTCGTCTCGAACATCAGATTGAAGTCACGCGCCGGCGTCAGGTCACACTGCTCGTCCTCGCCCGGATGCTTGGAGGGACGGCGACCGCAGGCCGACACGTCGAGGTGGTCGGCGCGAAACCGCAGCTTGCACGTGCGGCAATCGACGAGCGGGTCGGTGAAGCCGGCGAGGTGGCCCGACGCCTCCCACGTGCGCGGATGCTGGATGATCGCCGAGTCCAGCGCGACGACGTCGTCGCGTTCCTGCAGCATCGCCCGCCACCACTGGTTCTTGACGTTGTTCTTGAGCAGCACGCCGTAATGCCCGTAGTCGTAGCTGGAGCTGATCCCCCCGTAGATCTCCGAGCTCTGGAACACGAACCCGCGCCGCTTGCACAGCGACACGATCTTGTCCATCGTCACCTTGTCGTCGGCCATCGCGCCGGGATGGTAGTCGCCCCCTCACGATCAGAGCCCGTCTGACGGCGCCGTCGGCATGGCGATACAGCTCCCGACCGGGGCGACCGGCCTGCCCCGAGCGCCGGCGGTCGGGTTTCGCTGAGCCCACGCGCGCCGAGCTTTTCAACGAAAACAGCGGCGGCGCGGGCGCTGACGGGAAAAGGTTCGGCCCTGCCGAACGTTTTCCCGCCAGCTCCAGCTGGCGTCGGGAAAACGTGGAAATGTTCGGCGCGCGCGGTGGCCGGCCGCGTTCCCCCGCTAGCGGGCGGTCGGGCTCAGGCGGCCGGCTCGGGCGTGACGCGGACGACCAGCTTGCCGAAGGTGTGGCCGGTCTCGATCTGACGGTGGGCCGCGACGATGTCGTCGAGCGCGAACTCGCCGGAGACGATCGGGCGCAGCACGCCGCGATCGACCAGTGAGGCGAGCTCGCGCAGGCGGTCCGCCTCGGGTCGCACGAGCACGCCGTGCAGGGTCAGGTTCTTGTCGACCGCGAGCTCGAAGTCGCCCGAGAGCGTGTTGACGGTCGCAAGTGCTCCGGCCTCGGCGAGGACCTCGACGCCGCGGAGCGGGACCTCGCCGCCGGCGAGGTCGACGACGGCGTCGATCCGGCCGGCGCGCCGCACCTGCTGCCAGAGGTCAGCGTGACGGTAGTCGAGCGCGACGTCTGCGCCGAGCTCGCGCAGTGCGTCGTGCCTGGCCTCGCTCGCGACCGCGACGACGTGGGCACCGACGCCATGGGCGAGCTGCACGGCGTAGGTCCCGACGCCGCCACTGGCGCCGACGATCAGGATCCGCTGCCCGGGCGCCACCGCCAACCGTCGGACGATCAGCTCATACGCGGTTCCCGCCGCCAGCGGAACGGCTGCCGCCTCCCCGAAGCTCAGCGGCGCCGGGCGACGGGCAACGATCCGCGCATCGACCGTCTGGTACTCGGCGTAGGCGCCGTCGGCGCCACCCAGGAAATCGGAGAAGTAGTACACGTCGTCTCCGACCGCGAAGTCGTTCACCCCCGACCCGACCGCCACCACGACCCCTGCGGCATCGCTGCCGAGCGTCGCCGGCAGCGGGATCCCGGCCCACGATCCGTCGTTGCGATTCTGCGCGTCGACGGGGTTGACGCCGGCGGCGACGATCCGCACCAGCAGCTGATCGGGGCCGGGAGCGGGGATCGGCCGCGAAGCGATCCTCAGCACCTCCGGTGGCCCGAAGCGCTCGATCACGGCGGCGCTCATCCGCTCACCGAGCGCGCCATCGGCTGCCCGCTCTGCGCCAGTCAAGGCCCCGCGGTCAGTCGCTGGAAGCGCGGGTCGTCGCGCAGCGACACGAGATCCTCGTCATCGGCCGCATGCTCGCGGAGGTGTGGCAGCTGCGCCACCGCTCGGGTGAGCGCGTCGAGCGCGGCGTCGCGGTCGCCCTGGATGGCCTCCAGGCACGCGAGGGTGTAGAGCAGGTCGCCGGCGTTCGGGTGGCGCGTCAGGCCCTCGGCCAGCAGTGCCCGGGCCCGCTCGGGCTCGGCGTGCAACAGCGGCGCCGCGAGGAATGCCCACTCCCACGGCGACGGCGTGAAGCTGGGCGGGCCCCCGAAGCTGAGCACCGTCGTGCCCGCCTCCTCGGCGACCGCGTGCCGATGCGACGCCGCGTCCGGGATGAACACGTAGGTCCCGGCGGGAGCGTCGTGGCGCTGGCCGTCGACCTCGAACGTGGCACGGCCGCGCGCCACGAAGTACAGCTCCTGATGGCCGTCGGCCGGATCTGAGTCCTCCGCGGCCTCGGCGTGCGGCTCGACCACATCGTCGCCGGCCTCGGCGGCGATGTACGCGTTGGTCCCGAACGCCTTGATCCCGAGCTCGCGCCGCACCGGCAGCCACCGCAGCGAGCCGGGGCCTGGGACCGGCTCGATCTCGTCGAGGTGGATGACCTTCGGGGGCTGGGGCATCACGCGCTCGCCTTCGGTCCGGGATCGGCGTGCAGGCAGGCTACTCACTCGCGATGCAGGCGGCAATTCTTGGCACTCAACCCTGTCGAGTGCCAACAATTACCGCTACACTTCATGAAGCGATGCCGATCTACGAATACAGGTGCACCAAGGGCCACGTGTTCGACGCGATCCAGCGGTTCTCGGACGATCCGCTCGACGAGTGCCAGGTCTGTGGCGCGCCGGCGCAGAAGGTGCTGCACGCGCCCGCGGTGCACTTCAAGGGGTCGGGCTTCTACAACACCGACTACGGCACTCGCAAGCGCGCCCGCGAGAAGGAGGCGTCCTCGGACGGCGCGTCCTCGAGCGGCGACAGCTCCTCTTCGTCTGACGGCGCATCCGCGTCGGACGGCAAGAAGACCGGCTCCTCGGACTCCTCCTCGTTCTCGGACAAGAAGTCCGAGACGAAGGCCGCCGCAAGCAAGTAGGCCCCGGCCGGCGTCAGTGGCCGGTCATCAGCTTGCGGACGTGCCGGTGCACGTCGGCGGGTGTCGCGACGACCGCATCCTGACCGTCGATCGTCGTGTACTGCGTCGGCTTGAGGATGTCGGTCGGCGCCGACCCGCCGATCTCGGCGGCGACGAACAGCTGCATCAGCGTGAAGCCACCCATGTCGGTACGAATCGCCTTCGGCGCGTCCCACGACGCCCATGGCAGCCGCGGGACGATCGACGGCGACACGAGCTTTGACTTGATGTCGTTGAGGATCTGCTGCTGGTAGGCCTCACGCGTGAGATCGGAGGACGCCGCGTTGCAGGAGTTCTCGCGGGTGCGCGCGAGCACCAGCGCCTGCGTGCCGTTGAGGTGATGGGTGCCGGGCGTGAGGTTCAGCGTCCAGCCGCCGTTGGCCGCGCCGCCGGAGATCTTCGAGCAGATCCGGCCGGTGTGGACGTCGACGCCGCCGATCGCGTCGATGAACGCCGGGAAGTTCGCGAGGTTGACGATGATCACGTGGTTGATCTTCACGTGCGTGAGCTGCTCGACGGTCTTGATCGTCAGCGCCGGGCCGCCGTATGCGTACGCGGCGTTGATCTTCGACTGACCATGGCCGGGGATGTTCACCCACGTGTCGCGCGGGATCGAGAGCCGGCGCGACGTGCCGCCGCCGATCCGCCAAAGCATGATCGAGTCAGAGCGGATCCCGCCCGTGAAGGCGCCCGGCTCCTTGGAGCCCTTCGGACGCTGGTCGAGCCCGAGCACGAGAACGGTGTCGGTGCCGGTGATCATGTTCGGTCCCGAGGACAACTGCTTCTTGGCCGAGTTCGGGATCGCGCCGCCGCTCTGGATCGAGGCGGAGATCAAAAACAGCACGAGCGACAGCACCAGCCAGAACACGCAGATCCCGACGACCCAGCGCAGCACCCGCATCGGCGTCCAGCGCCGTCGCCACCAGCGGACCTTGCCGGGCTCGGCGCCGTCGTCGCCGGAGCGCCCGTCGTAGCCGCCGCCGGCGCCGCGACCGCCGCCGCCCGCGCCCGCGCCCGACGCGCGGCCCTTGCGCTCGACCGGCGCGTCTTCGCCGCGCAGCCGCTCCAACAGGCCCCGCGGGGCGGCGCGATACAGCGTGTAGGGGCGCTCGGCGCGCCTGCGCGCGGGACGCTCGTCGTCGGACAGGCCGTAGCGGTCAGCGGAGGCCTTGCGTCCGGGCTCGGACTGCGGCGACTCCCGACCCGCTCGATACACCCGGTACTGCGGTGGATCCTGCGTCTGTGCTCGGCCCGGCCGCTTTGGTCGGTCTCCGGACATTCGTGCGTGCAATGTAGAGGGCGTTTTCTAATCGGCGGATAAGAGCCCTGCTTATAGTCCTGCCATGCCGGCGCCACGCGTCATCGGCGTCGATCTCGGCGGAACCAAGCTGTTGGCCGGCGCGGTGGACCCCGAACTGTCCGTCCACCACCGCCTCCAGCGCATCGTCGCGGGACTGGATCAGCAGGCGCTGCTTGACGTTGCGCAGCGCGCGGTGGTCGAGGCGATCGACGCGGCGGGCGCCCCGATCGAGGCCGTCGGCTTCGGGATTCCGGCGCTGATCGACCGCGCGACCGGCACCGCCGCTGTCGGCGTGAATACGAACTTGCACGAGATCGCGTTCGCCGACGTGATGTCGCAGCGGCTCGGCCTGCCGGTGTTCGTCGACAACGACGGCAACTGCACGGCACTGGCTGAGCATCGTGCGGGCGCCTGCCGCGGCGCCGGCGAGGCGATCGTGCTGACGCTCGGGACCGGGATCGCCGGCGGGCTCATCCTCGGAGGCGAGCTGTACCGGGGCGCTCGCGGCGGCGCCGGCGAGCTGGGGCACATGGTGATCGAGCTCGACGGTCCGCCGTGCCACGGCAACTGCCCGAGCCGCGGCTGCGCCGAGGTCTACGTGTCGGGCACGGCGCTCGTGGAGGAGGCACGGCGGCTCGGCGCGATCCGGCCCGGGTCGGGCCTCGAGCGGGCGCTGGCCGACAACGGCACGCTCGCGGGACCGCTGGTCACCGAGCTGGCGCACGCGGGCGACGCCGCCGCGATCGAGGCGATCACGCTGATCGGCTCGCGGCTCGGGGTCGTGCTCGGCAACCTGATCAACATCTTCGATCCGCAGGTGATCGTGATCGGCGGCGGCGTGATCGCAGCAGGCGAGCTGCTGCTGGCGCCGGCGCGCGCGGTCGTGGCCGAGCGCGTGCTGCCGTTCCTGGCCTCCGACGTGCGGATCGTCGCGGCCCGGTTCGGCGAGGAGGCGGGCATGGTCGGCGCCGCGGCGCTCGCCTACGACGAGCTGGCGCGGACCGCGGTCGCCAGCGGAATCGGCGAGGAGCGACGGTGAGCGGCGGCCGGCTGATCGTCTGCCCGACGCCGATCGGCAACCTCGAGGACGTGACACTCCGGGTGCTGGCAGCGCTGCGCGAGGCGGACGTGATCGCGTGTGAGGACACCCGCCGCACGCGCGTGCTGCTCGATCGCTACGGCGTCGCCGGCAAGCTCGTCAGCTACCACGAGCACAACGAGCGGGCTCGTGCCGACGAGCTCGTCGCGCGGATGCGGCAGGGCGCGGTGGTGGCGCTCGTCTCCGACGCCGGGATGCCGCTCGTCTCCGACCCCGGGCTGGTGCTCGTGCGCGCCTGCGTCGCCGCCGGCCTCGGCGTCGAGGTGCTGCCCGGGCCCAGCGCCGCGCTCAGCGCGCTCGTGGCCAGCGCGCTGCCGGCCGAGCGGTGGCGGTTCGTCGGCTTTCTGCCCCGCAAGCGCTCAGAGCTTGCGGCGGTACTGCAGACCTCCGACACGCTCGTCGCGTTCGAGTCGCCCAAACGGGTCGGGGCGACGCTCCGCCTGTTGGCCGACTCCGACCCCGCGCGCGAGGTCGCGGTCTGCCGCGAGCTCACCAAGCTCCACGAGGAGGTCGTTCGCGGCTCCGCGGCCGAGCTCGCCGGCCGCTACGCCGACGAGCCGCCGCGCGGCGAGATCGTGCTCGTGCTCGGCCCCTCCAGCCCGGCGCTGCCCGACGTCGAGCAGCCGCTCGGCGCCGTGCGCCGGCTGATCGATGCCGGCGCCAAGCCGCGGGTCGCCGCGTCGGTCGTCGCCGAGCTGACGGGCACGAGCGCCAACGGTCTGTACCGGGCGCTGACGTCAGGAGCGGGCGAAGGCCTCTGACGCGCTGCGCAGGTCGTGCTGCTCGAGCTGTTCGAGCTGCCGCTCGGCGCGCTCGGTCAACACCGCCAGGTCGACCTGTGCCAGGCCGCGGAGGGTCGGCTTCAGTTCGGCGAGCGTGCGCCAGAGCCCGAGCTTGCCGTGGACGGCGAGCGTCAATCCCTCGAGCTCGATCACGCGGCTCAGCGGGGAATAGCCGAGCACCCGCCCGTTCAGCTTCAGCCGCCCCAGCTTCTCGGCTCCCCATGCGGCGGCGACCTTGAAGCGGTCGACGCGGACGTCGAGCTCGCGCATGATCGCCTCAAGCGCCACCCGGTCCTCTTCGATCTCGCGCGCCAGGCGTTCCAGGAACGCGCCATAGGCGGTGTCACGGTTGCTTGCCGCCGCGCGCCTGGCCAGCTCGCGGGCGACGGTGGCTCCGGCCAGGTGGTCGTTGAGGTAGATCGCCAGCAACATGCTCGCGCCTCATCCGCTGCCCGGAACCAACGGCCGTACGCAAGGCGACGCCGGGTTTCTCCGCGGCGGACTCGGGTATCGAAATTCGGCACGTGCCAGTACAGCTGCCGATCCGGCCGATGCTCGGCCGGCTGACTCGTGAGCTGCCGCTCGGCGACTTCGTCTACGAGCCGAAATGGGACGGGTTTCGCTGCCTGGCGCTCCGCTCGGGCGCCGGGACGCGGCGCGCGTGGCGCTGCTGCTGCGCGACAGGCTGCAGCGCGACGCGCTCGTCAAGACGACGGGCGGGCTCGGCTTGCACGTGCTGGTCCCGCTACGGGAGCCGCACAGCTACGCCGAGACGCGAGCGTTCGCGCGCGCCATCGCGCACGAGTTCGCCGAGCGCCACCCCGGGATCGCCGCCAGCGCCGCCGGGCGCCGGGGACGGCAGGGCACGGTGCTCGTCGACTGGGCGCAGAACAGCGAGCGGCGCACGGTGATCGCTTCGTACTCGCTGCGCGCCGCCGACGTCCCGCTCGCCTCGGTCCCGGTCACCTGGGAGGAAGTGCGAGACGGGGACGACCTGCGCTTCGGCCCGCAGCAGGCTCTCGAGCGCGTACAGCGACTCGGCGATCTGGCGTTTTCAGATCCGTAACACCGTGATCGGAGCCGGTGGCGATCATCGGCTCGATGGCGGCCGTCCGCCGCAGCCCGGTTCAGCGCATGCTCGCGCTGAAGACGCCGCGAGGGCGCCGCTCGCCGGCGCTCCGACCTCGTCCGCGCTACGAGCGGCTGCGCCCGCAGCTGAGCGACGGCGCCCGCACGACGCTCCACCTCGCGCGCTTCGGCCTCGACGACTTCCAGGCGCGGGTCGTGGTTCTCGAGCAGCCGCTGCCGCTCGTGCGCTGGTGCCGGCAGGCCGGTGTCAGCGATGCTGTGGTCGGCGGCTTCTTCGTGCGCGCGACCGGCACCCCGCTCGGCGAGGTCCGGATCGACGGTCGCCCCCGGCCGACACGCGCCTTCGACTCGCCGTGGAACGAGCGGCGCGCCTGTCTGCATGCCGCCCCAGGCGTGGTTCGCCTGGCGCGCCGCGACGAGCTGACCGACGTCGATGACGGGGACCTGCTCCAGGCGGGCCCGGCGCTCGTGCGTGCCGGGCGCAGCGCGATCGTGCCCGGCGAGGACGCCGAGGGGTTCTCAGCGGGCGCCCACCAGTTCGACTCCGACATCACCGACGGCCGCTATCCGCGCGCTGCGCTGGCCCGCTGCGCCGATCAGTTGCTCGCGGTCGCGTGCGACGGCCGCAGCCGTCGCGACGTCGGGATGACGCTCGCCGAGCTCGCCGACGCGCTCGTTGGGCTCGGGGCCGACGAGGCGCTGAACCTCGATGGCGGCGGCTCGGCCTCGCTCGTGCTCGGCGGGCGGCTTCGCAACCGCCCGCGCGAGCAGCACGGCATCGCGCTGCTCGAGGGTCGCGCGATCGTCAGCGCCATCGTGTTCGAGCCGCGCACGCCTGAATAGACGGTCCCCACCTGCGAGCCAAGCGCGGCCCCGGGTAGAGACGTCCACGCCGTATTGGAGTCGCACCCGGCGCGATAATCGCTCGCCGTGGCCCTGCGCGTCGTCTCCGCGATCCTGTTCTCGCCGCGCGGCGGCTCGGCCCACGTCGCGCGGGCGCTGGCGCGCGGGCTGCGTGACCAGGGGTGTGAAGTGACGCTGCTGGCCGGCTCGCGCGACGACCTCGGGCAGCCGGGCCAGGCCCGCGCCTTCTACGGCGGCGACGGAGTCGAGCCCGTCG
Source organism: Solirubrobacteraceae bacterium (assembly GCA_036273655.1). Lineage (GTDB taxonomy): Bacteria > Actinomycetota > Thermoleophilia > Solirubrobacterales > Solirubrobacteraceae > Palsa-465. The sequence goes on from DASUHF010000061.1 coordinate 24,062, forward strand.
ACTTCTCGCCGGCGCTGCGCTCGCGCGACCCGATCCGATTCGACGGCCCGCCCGGTACGGCGCCGCTGCACCCCTCCTACGAGGACAAGCCCGGCGTCCCAGACGTCGTCTTCGCCGCGCTCGACGACGCGGCCTACGAGCACCAAGTGGCAAGCTGGGCGCGGGAGCTGGACCGCGTCGGCGCCGCCGATGCCGACGTCCTGCACCTGCACCACCTGACGCCGCTGCACGAAGCAGCCGCCCGCGTCGCGCCGAACGTGCCGGTCGTCGGCCAGTTGCACGGCACCGAGCTGTTGATGCTCGAGGCGATCGGCGACGGCAGCGCCACCGGCTGGCCATACGCGGAGCGCTGGGCGCAGCGGCTGCGGCGCTGGGCTGCGGCGTGCGCGCGGATCGTCGTCAGCGAGGGCGCCGTCGACCGCGCCTGCTCGGTGCTGGGGATCGAGCGCGAGCGGGTGGTGCCGTTCCCCGGGGGCGTCGACACCGAGCACTTCCGTCCGTTGACCATCGACCGCGACGAGGTTTGGAGGCGGATCCTCGGTTCGCCGCTCGAGGGTCCGGTGCTGCTGTACGTCGGACGCTTCACCGCCGTCAAGCGGCTCGGGCTGCTGATCGAGGCCTACGCCGCGGCGGCGACGCGCGTGCGGCGTCCATCCGCGCTCGTGCTCGTCGGTGGCCATCCCGGCGAATGGGAGGGCGAGCATCCCGCCGACACCGTCGCGCGGCTCGGGCTCCAGAACGTCCATCTCGTCGGCTGGCACCCGCACGAGCGACTGCCAGAGCTGTTCAACGCCTCCGATGCCGTCGTCCTGACATCGCTGCGTGAGCAGTTCGGGCTCGTGCTGGTGGAGGGCATGGCCTGCGGGCTCGCCGCGGTTGCGACCGCCTCGGCCGGCCCGTCCTCGATCATCAGCGATGGGCAGACCGGCTGGCTCGTACCCGCGCATGACATGGGAAGGCTCGAGGCGGCGCTCGCCGAGGTGCTCGCCGACGATCGCGAGCGAAGGCGACGCGGCCGTGCCGCGCAGCTCGCGACCCGCACGCGCTATTCCTGGAGCGGCGTCTCAGGCCGGCTGCTCGCCGTGCTCGAGGCGGTGGCGCGGCCGACGACGCCCGCCCGAGCGCGAGCGCAGGCGCGGGGGTCCCGCTGAGCTCAGCTGACGTCCTTGGACTTGGCGGGCTGTGCGGCGAGTACGGGCTCCAGTTGGCGATGGGCGATCACGGCCGGCGCCGCGACCAGCAGGAAGTTGAAGCAGCGATAGACGAGGACCGCCCCGAGTGCCGGCGCCAGCGGCAGGTGGCACCAGTACAGCGCGTAGGTCATCAGCGCCTCGGTGACACCGGCGCCGCCGAGCGGCAGCGACCGTCGGGTGGCGGCGTAGCCGGTCGCGTACGCGATCACGACGGTGCCGACATCGGGCTGCAGGCCGAACGTACGCAGCGCGCCGTAGAACGACGCGATGTCCAGCACCCAGTACAGCGCCGTCCCGATCCACGCCGAGGCGTGCTGGAGCGGGTTGGCAAGCAGGTGACGGAAGGCGGCGATGCCCTCGAGCGCTTCCGCGAGCCGGACGCGCTCGCGCCCGCCGATCCACGTCAGCCGCTCGAGCCGGCACGGAGCCGCCGCCCACAGCGCAAATCCGAAGCCGAGCGGGACGCAGAGCGCCCAGGGCCACAGCAGCGAGACGGGGATGTCGGGTCCGGAGGCCAGCAGCACGATCGACACCACGCACCCCAGGGGCGCCAGCACCGCCCATTCGAGCACGCCGAGCGCCATCACGCGAACGCGCGCCGACCGCTCGTCCTCGTGCAGCGCCTGCAACGCCTGCCGGTCCACTCCAAAGCCACCCGACAGCGCGAACGGCCCGAACCCGGCGACCACGATCCGCGCCACGATCGGCAGCGACGGCGGCGCATGGCCGTGCACCTGGGCAAGCGACCGGTAGGCGAGCGTGTAGGCCGGGTAGGTCAGGATCTGGGCGGCGGCGACCAGCGCGATCCAGGGCGCGTCGATCGACGCGAAGGCGCGACCGATCGTGTCTGCCTTCGTCGCATGGGCGATCACCACCACCGCCACCGCGGCCAGCGCCGTGGCGAGCAGCGACGACGCGACCGGATGTCTTCCGAGGCGGCGCAATGTTCGTGCAGCCGACCATACCGGCCGCCCGCGAGACCTCCGCCGGCATGGCCGCCGACGGCGCGCCGTCAGCCCTGCAGCACCGCCCGCAGCGACTCCTTGACCGACCCGGTCGACTTCAGCACCGCGGTCGGCTCATAGCCGCAGTGGGCCATGCAGTTGTCGCAGCGCGGATCGCGCCCGCGCCCGTACTTGTCCCAGTCGGTCGTCTCGATCAGCTCCTTGTAGGTCGAGACGTAGCCATCGGACATCAGATAGCACGGCCGCTGCCAGCCGAACAGGGAGTAGCTGGGGATCCCCCAGGCGGTGCACTGCAGATCGAGCTTGCCCTCGAGGAAGTCGAGGAACAGCGGCGAGTGGTTGAGCCGCCAGCGCTTGCGACGGCCGTCGGCGAACGCGGCGCGGAACAGATCACGGGTCTGGCGGACGCCGAGGAAGTGGTCCTGGTCGGGCGCCTTCTCGTACGCGTACGCCGGCGAGATCATCATCTGATCGACCTCGAGGTCGTCGTTGAGGAAGTCGAGCACCGAGCGCACGGTGTCGGGCGAGTCGGTCGTGAAGAACGTCGTGTTGGTCGTGACCCGGAAGCCGGCGGCCTTCGCGGCGCGGATCGCCGACACCGCCTTGTCGAACACGCCGTCGCGACAGACCGACTCGTCGTGGCGCTCGCGCAGCCCGTCCATGTGGATCGCCCAGGAGAAGTACGGCGACGGCTCGAACTTGTCGAGCTTTTTCTCGAGCAGCAGCGCGTTCGTGCAGAGGTAGACGAACTTCTTGCGCGCCACGAGCTGGCGCACGATCTCGTCGATCTCCGGATGGATCAGCGGCTCGCCGCCGGCGATCGAGACCATCGGGGCGCCGCACTCGTCGATCGCGCCGACCGCCTGCTCGACCGGCATCCGCTTGCGCAGCGTCGCCTCGGGGTGCTGGATCTTGCCGCAGCCCGCGCAGGCCAGGTTGCACTGAAACAGCGGCTCGAGCTCGACGATCAACGGGAACTTGTCACGACCGCGGAGCTTCTGCTCCATCAGATAGGCACCCATCCGGACGGCCTGTCTCATCGGCACCGGCATTCAGTTGCTCCTTTGCCTGACCTCGGGTGGCAGCTTGAAGTGCATGTTCTCTTCAGCCACGCTCTGCTCACTAACGGTAGCGGCGCCGAGACCGGCGATCGCGTCGATCACCTCGGCGACCAGCGTCTCCGGGGCCGACGCGCCGGCGGTGATCCCGATCCGGCGGGCGTCCTGCAGCGCGTCCGCGGGCAGCTGCGACGCGTTCTCGACCAGCAGGCTGCGGCAGCCCGCGCGGTGGGCGACCTCGACCAGCCGCCGTGAGTTGGAGGAGTTCGTCGAGCCGACGACGAGGATCACGTCGCACCGGTGCGCCAGCGAGCGGACCGCCGTCTGGCGGTTCTGGGTCGCGTAGCAGATGTCCTCCGACGGCGGTCCGACCGCCGTCGGGAACCGCTCGCGCAGGGCGTTGACGACCGACGCGGTCTCGTCGACGGCAAGCGTCGTCTGCGTCAGGTAGGCGACGTGCTCGGGGTCTGACACTTCGAGCCCGGCGACGTCCTCGGGGGAGGCGATCACGGTCGTGTGCTCGGGCGCCTCGCCGACGGTGCCCTCGATCTCCTCGTGGCCCTCGTGGCCGACGAGCACGATGTCGAAGCCCGACGCCGCGAACCGCCGCGCTTCGGCGTGGACCTTGGCGACGAGCGGGCAGGTGGCATCGATCACGTTGAGGTTGCGGGCGTCGGCGGCGCGTCGCACCTCGGGTGAGACGCCGTGCGCCGAGAACACGACGGTCGCGCCCTCGGGCACCTCCTGCACCTCCTGCACGAACACGGCCCCGCGCCGGCGCAGCGCATCGACCACGTGCTCGTTGTGGACGATCTGGCGGCGCACGTAGACGGGGGCGCCGTAGCGCTCGAGCGCCCGCTCGACGATCTCGACCGCGCGCTGCACGCCGGCGCACGACGCCCGCGGCGAGGCGAGCATCAGTTCGCGCTCGCACAGCAGCGGCGCCCACTGCGCGAGCACCGCGGCCGCCCGGCGCAGTGACCGGTATGCGGCGGCCGTCCCGGTCGCGCTCGCGATCGGACGGTGCAGCTCGCGATGCGGGGTATCGAGCACGACACGCAGGGCATACAGCGGGCGATCGCGGGCGACGGGCGCCAGCCATGCCGACTCGAGGTCGACGGCGGCGGCTCCGGTCTGTGCCAGCTGCCGGCGCCGGGCGCCGGTGGTCAGCGTGCGGTGCGATGCGACCGGCGCGACGTGGACGCGCAGGCCGGCGCGCCGCAGCATCGCCGCGAGGATCGTCGAGTCGGCGCAGGCGACCGTGCGGTCCGATCCGTCGCCATCGCGCAGTTCGGATGCGAGCACGATGTCGCCGGGCTCGAGGTCGGGCGCCAGCCCGCCGCAGAAGCCGGCGATCACGACCGCGGCGGCATCGCCGTGGTCGTGCGTGCGCGCATACTCGGCGGCCCGGCGCGCGCCGATGCCGGTGCTGCGAACGTCGAGCCCGGGCGCGCCCCGGCGCAGCGCGCGCGCCTCGAACGCCATCGGCGTGAGCACGGTCAGAGCCCGCGGCCGGTCCGGTGCGCGCAGCACGTCGGGTGACGTCGGCGCCGAGCGGGCGCGAAGCCGCGCGACGACGCGCTCGGCCGCCGCATGGCCTGAGCGGACGGCGCCCTCCATCGTCGCCGGCCACCCGGTGTCGGTCCACGCGCCCGCCAGCAGCAGGCCCGGCAGCGCGGTCTCGGGACCTGGCCGCAGCGCCCGCTGGCCCGGTTGGGCACGGAACGTGGCGGCGTGGTCGCGGGTGACGAAGAACGTCCGGACGGTCGCATCACGGGCCGCGGGCAACAGCTCCGCGAGCGCCGGCAGGTAGCGCTCGCGCAGCTGCTCGCCGGGCACGCCGAGCTCGTCATCGGCCGCCGACAGCGTTACCACCAGGTACTGGCCGCCGCCGGTCAGGCCGGTGCTGCCGGTGCGATCGAACACCCATTGGACGGGGCTGTCGATGCCGGCGGCGAACGGCAGATCGAGCACGGGACGGTCGTAGACGACGTGGAGGTTGACGATCGGCGAGCTGCCGAGCCGCCGCCACGCGTCGCGGTCGACGCCCGCGCCGTCCGGGACCAGTCCCGTCGCGCGCGCCGGCGGTACGGCGACGATCACGTGGTGGGCGCGCAGCTGGTCGCCGCCGGCCAGCCGGATCTCAAAGCCGCCGCCGCGCTCGGGCTCGATCGACGCCGCCGCGGCTCGAAGTCGCACGTCGACGCCCGCGCGTGCCAGCGCCGCCCGTCCGGCGCCGTCGTGGATCTGTGACAGCGGCACGACCGCGTGGCCGATGTCGCCGGCGTCGGTGTGCTCAAGCAGTCCGAGCCGGAACACGAGCGCCGCCTGCGCCAGCGACGCGTGATCGGACGTGAGGTTCAGCGTCGGGCGCACGATCAGGTCCCAGATCGCCTGCACCGTGCGGGCGTCCTGGCCGTGCTGGCGCAGCCACGCCCCGAACGAGCGGCGGTCGTTGGCCGGATCGTCGGGATCGACGAACCGCAGGGCCGTCATCGCCGCGGTCACCGCCAGTCGCTGGGCGACGCTCAGGTACGGGTACCGGGCGAGCGCGCTCGCGAGATGCAACGGCGCCGGCAGCGACGAGCGGTTCAGCCGGCCGCGGCGGCCGGCCGGGGCCAACACGGCGATGTCCAGGCGCGGCTGGATCGTGACCAGCTCGCTCGCGTCGAGGTCGGCCAGCAGTCGCTGGTACTCGGTGCAGCAGCGCAGGAACACGTGTTGGCCGTTGTCGGCCCACAGCCCGTCACGGCGGAACGAATACGCAGCGCCGCCGAGCCGGCCCCGGGATTCGAGCAGCGTCACGTCGGCGCCGGCGCCGGCGCAGTCCAGCGCCGCGGCGATCCCGGCGAGGCCGCCGCCGACGACGATCACGCGCGCGTCGCTCATCGTGGGGCCCCGTTGGTCGTCGCCCTGCCCGCCCCGGTGAGGCTGCGCGCCGCGACCATGCCCTTCTCCCAGCCGCTCAGCGACACGCGGTGGCGGAGCACCTGGGCGGGGTCGGCGACGATCCGCTGCAGGATCGTTCGATAGATGCCGGTCATCGCGTGCACGCAGGAGGCGCTGCGGCGGTCAAGCGACTCGGTCAGCCGCATCCCGCGCTCGAACCACTCGGCGGCGCGGTCGGCCTCGAAGCGGATCAGGTCGATCGCGCCGGCGGCCGAGCCGTTCAAGGAGCCGGCGCCGTCACCGGTCGCTGCGGCGAGCTGCGCGAGATCCTCGCAGCCGAATCGCCGCAGGTCCTCGGCCGGCAGGTACGTGCGGCCGCGGATCGCATCCTCGCGGACGTCGCGGAGGATGTTCGTCAGCTGCATCGCGACGCCGAGCTCGTCCGCCAGGCGCGTGTCGGTCTCGGTCGCGCGACCGTCGGTGAAGATCGCGACGCACAGCCGCCCGATCGTGCCGGCGACGCGACGGCAGTAGCCGTCGAGCTGCTCGAACGTCTCGTACTCGGTCCCGACGACGTCGAGCTCGACGCCCTCGATCAGCAGCTCGAGCGCGTCGAGCGGCAGCGCGTAGTGGCGCCGTGCGTGCGCGAGCGCGATCCGCACGGGATCGTCGAGCGACGAGTCGTCGAGGTCGAGCCGCGTCAGCATCGCGCGCTGCTCGCGCAACGCTTGCAGCTGCGCGTCGCGGTCGTCGCCGTCGTCGCCGATGTCGTCGATCCGGCGCGCGAACGCGTAGACGGCACACATCGCGTCGCGGCGGTCGCGGGGCAGCAGCCGGATCCCGTAGTAGAAGTTCGCGGCTTGGCGGCGCGTGATCTGCTCGCACCGCCGCTGACAGTGCGCGATCTCGAGGGCGGGGACGGTCATCGGCCAAGCGCCGATCGCATGAACCAGTACGCGACGCGCGGGCCGCTACGCGAGTCGCTCTGGAGCGCGTCGAGCGCTGCGCGGCCCCCGGCGACAAAGCCGGCGATCGCCAGCCGCGGTCGCGGCGGCAGGGTTCGCGCCAGCGGCGCGCCCGCCGCGAGCAGCCGTCGCGCACGGTCGGCCTCGAACGCCACCAGCGCCCGTCTGGAAGCTGTACCCGCTCCTGCCAAGTCCTCATCCTTGCATCCGAAGCGGACCACGTCCTCCTCGGGCATGTATACGCGCCCACGCGCACGGTCCTCGGCGATGTCCTGAAGGTGCTCGACGATCTGCAGCCCGGCACAGATCCGATCCGACAGCGCGATCCGATCGGGCGTCGCGGCATCGAACACGTGCAGCACCAGCTCCCCGACCGGGGCGGCCGACAGCTGGCAGTACCCGAGCAGCTGCTCGAAGGTCCGATAGCGGGTCTGGACCTGGTCGACGCGGTTGGCCTCGATCAGGCGCTGAAAGGGCCTTGACGGCAGCCGGCAGGCGCGCACGGTGCGCTGCAGCTCGACCATCACCGGGTGACGGGGCGCGCCGTCGTACACGCGCTCGAGCTCGTCGGAGACGACCTCGAGCAGCCCCATGCGGTTGCCCGGCGCCTCGTCGCCGACGTCGTCGACGAGCCGCGCGAAGCCGTAGATCGCCCGGAGGTGGCGCTGGCGCTCGTGTCCGACGAGCGCGCTCGCGACCGTGAAGTTCTCGGATCCGGCCTGTGCCATCACCCCGTCGCGGTCAGGAAAGTCCATCGCGGTCGGGGGCGCGACCGTGCTCACCGTAGGCATCTCCCGAGCGCCCTGATGGCGCGAGCCGCGGCGACGGTCACCGCAGGCACCTCCCCAGCGCCATCAGCGGGAAGATGAGGCGGTACAGGTGGTAGTTGATGTAGAAGTCCGACGGGAAGCCGGTTCCGGTGTGGACCGGCTCATCCCAACCGCCGTCCTCGCGCTGGGTCGCGGCCAGCCACTGCACGCCTTGGTGCGCCGCCGCTGAGGAGGCGGGTGTCTCGCCGGCCGCGTGCAGCGCCAGCAGCGCCCATGCCGTCTGTGAGGCGGTGCTCGGCCCCCGGCCGATCCACGCCGGATCGTCGTAGGAGCGACAGTCCTCGCCCCAGCCGCCGTCCTCGTTCTGCACGCGCGCGAGCCACGCGACGGCGCGCCGGATCGGCTCGGCGGTTTTCGGCAGGCCGGCCGCCACGAGCGCCGGCACAACCGCGCCGGTCCCGTAGATGTGGTTGACGCCCCAGCGACCGAACCACGAGCCATCGGCCTCCTGGTGGTCAAGCAGCCAGCGCAGACCGCGTTGCGGAGCCTCCTCGCCGGCGCGGCCAAGCACGGCGAACATCTCGACGACGTGCGCGGTGACGTCCGCCGATGGCGGGTCGATGACTTCTCCGAAGTCGCAGAACGGGAGGTCGCGGACGACCGCGCGGGTGTTGTCGACGTCGAACGCGGCCCAGCCGCCATCCGAGCTCTGCATGCCCCCAAGCCATGCGACGCCCCTGGCGATCGCGGCCCTGACCCGCTCGGGCTGCTCGTGGGCGTCAGCCAGCGGTCGCAGCGCCATCACGACCTCTGAGGTGTCGTCGATGTCGGGGTAGTTGACGTTCTGAAACTCGAACGCCCAGCCGCCGGGCTCCAGACGTGGCCGGCGGACCGCCCAGTCGCCGCGGCCGAGGATCTGCTCGTCGACCAGCCAGCCGGCGGCGCGCTGCACCGCCTCGTCGTCGTCGGGGACGCCGGCGTCGTGCAGCGCGATCAGCGACAGGCACGTGTCCCACACCGGCGACTGGCACGCCTCGACGCGCCGCAGGCCGTCCCCGGTGTCGATCGTGAACGACTCCATCCCGGCAAGGCCACGGACGATCGCCGGATGGTCGTCGGCGTACCCGAGCAGATGCAGGGCGATCAGCGAGTACACCCACGGTGGCTGGATCCCGCCCCAGCCGCCGTCCGATTCCTGACGGTCGGCGATCCACCGCTCCGCCTTACGCAGGCACAGGCGTCGCAGCGGCGCGATCGGGTGGCGCTGGTAGCGCTGCAGCACGCGATCGAGCGCGACGACGGCACGGCCGGCGGCGCTTGTGCCGCGCGGCGCTGTCCACGGCTCGTCGCCGTGCAGCTCCTCGATCGAGAACGGCAGCGAGCGCACCGGCCGCAGCGCCAACACGACCGACAGCGCGACGACGGTCTGACGCGCCCAGCACGCGAAGTCGTAGACGTTCAGTGGGAACCACGGCGGCAGCAGGAGCATCTCGGGCAGCAGCGCCGGCACCTTGTCCCACTCCCAGGCGCCGAACAGCGCCATCCAGATGTGGGTGAACACCCTGGCGCGCTGCAAGCCGCCCTGGGCGCGAATCCACTCGGCTGCGCGCGCCATGTGCGGCTGCGACGGATCGTCCCCGGCGAGCTTGAGCGCCACGTAGGACTCGATCGTCGTCGACAGGTCGCCGGGGCCGCCGGCGAAGTTCGACCAGGTTCCGTCCTGGCGCTGCTGGGACCGGATCCAGTTCGCGCAGCGCTCGGTCTTGCCGGTCTCCCGAATGCCGAGGAACTCGCGCAGGAGCATGTCCTCCGCGTCCATCGTGACGTTGGTCTCGAGCTCGCCCTTCCACCAGCCCGCGGGATGCTGGAGCGACAGCAGGTAGGCACGGGCACGGTCCAGCGCCACGAGCCCGTCGGAGTCAGCCGCCGGGCTCGCGATCAGCCCGGGGGTTTCTTCGATCGCGCCGCTCATCAGGGGGAGGAACAGAAGCTTAGGCGTATGTAAACACGTTGCCCCGTCAACTGGTACGTCCGTGCCGATTGTGCGATCGCGAACCACCCGCCTGGAGGGTTACGGGTCGGTGCGCGATAGCTTGGGGGCATGAGCGAGCCAGTTCCGCGCGATCGGTTCCAGCGCCCGGATCTGGCGCGGGTGATGGACGAGCGCGCGGGCGAGGCGATGGAGCTCAACCAGCGCTACTTGAACCGGCAGCTCGGCCGGGTCGTGCGCACGCTCGGGTTCGACCGCGAGTGGGTGCACGGCCGTGGCCCCTACCTGATCGACTCAGAGGGGCACGAGTACCTCGACCTGTACGCCGGCTACGGCGTGTTCTCGCTCGGGCGCAACCACCCGTTCGTCCGCGAGCAGCTGATCGGCGTGATGCTGGCCGACCCGCCGAATTTGCCGCAGCTCGGCGTCACGACGCTGGCGGGCGTGCTCGCCGAGGAGCTCGTCGGCCGTGCGCCCGAGCCGATCGACGCCGCGGTGCTGTGCAGCTCGGGGACCGAGGCGGTCGAGGCGGCGCTGAAGCTCAGCCGCGCGGCGACCGGACGGCCGCGGGTCCTGTACTGCGACCGCGCCTTCCATGGCTTGTCGATCGGTTCGCTGTCGGTCAACGGCAACCAGGAGTTCCGGGAACGGTTCGAGCCGCTGCTGCCGGGGTGTGATCCGGTCCCGTTCGGCGATCTGGATGCGCTGCGCGCGCAGTTGCGAGGCGGCGATGTCGCCGCGTTCATCGTCGAGCCGATCCAGGGCAAGGGTGTGTACGTCGCGCCGGACGGCTACCTGCCCGAGGCGGCCGCGCTGTGCCGCGCGGCCGGGACTCTGCTGATCGCAGACGAGGTCCAGACCGGGCTCGGCCGTACCGGACGGTTTTTGGCGCTCGAGCACTGGCACGACGTCCGGCCCGACATCGTGACCCTCTCCAAGGCGCTGTCGGGCGGCTTCGTGCCGATCGGTGCGATGCTCGCCAGCCGCGCCGTGTTCGACGCGACGTTCGACTCGATGGAGCGCTCGGTCGTGCACGGCTCGACGTTCGGCAACGGCGAGCTCGCGGCGGCCGCCGCGCTCGCGTCGCTGACCGTGATCGAGCGCGACGGCCTCGTCGCCCGCGCCGCGCAACTCGGCGAGCTGCTGATGTCGCTGACGCAGCCGCTCGTCGACCGCTTCGAGATCGTCCGCGAGGTGCGGGGCCTGGGGCTGATGTGGGGCATCGAGCTCGGTCCGCCCGCCGGCCGCGCGGCGCGGCGGCTGTGGGAGTCGATCGAGCGCCGCCAGCCGGGGCTGTTCGCACAGATGGTGACGGTGCCGCTGTTCGCCGAGCACCGGATCCTCACGCAGGTTGCGGGACACCACATGAACGTGATCAAGGCGCTGCCGCCGCTGGTCACGCCCGAGGCCGACATCCGCCGCTTCGCAGCCGCGCTCGAGGACGTGCTCGGCGAGGCCGACGAGCACCTGTTCCGCTCCTACGCGTCGCTCGGCGCGAGCCTCGGTCGGCGCAGCCTCAGCGCCCGCTGAACGGCCGGTATCGTCGTCGCCGGACGATGACCACCTCCGCTCCCGAGGTCCCGTACTTCGACCTAAGTGACCCGGCGTTCTCGGTGCGCTCGCCGCAGCTGCGCGCCGCCCAGGAACGCAGCTGGTACGCGCGCACCAACTACGGGCTCGCGGTGCTGCGCTACGACGAGGTCGGCCGGCTGCTGCGCGACCGCCGGCTGCGACAGGGCAGTCGCAACTGGCCGGCGCTCAACGGCGTCGGCGGCCCGTGGGCACAGTGGTGGTGCAAGGCCGTGCTGAACCTCGAGGGCGCCGACCACAAGCGGCTGCGGCGGCTGCTGACGCCCGCGTTCTCGCCGGGCCTGATCACGTCGCTGGTGCCGCGGTTTCAGGCGCTGGGCACCGAGCTGATCGACGCGTTCGTCGACGACGGGCGCTGCGAGTTCGTGTCGCAGTTCGCCGAGCCGTACGCCACGCGTGTGATCGCGATCATGCTCGGGCTGCCGGAGTCCGAATGGCGCCGCATCGCCGACTGGGCGGGGGCACTGGGGCTGGCGCTCGGTGTCGAGCTGCGGCAGCGGCTGCCCGAGATCGAGGCGGCGCTCGAGGGCCTGTACGGGTACGCCGACGAGGTGATCGCCGACCGCCGGCGGGCGCCCCGCGACGACTTCATGACGCGGCTCGTGCACGCGCACTCCGACGAGGACCGGCTCACCGAGGACGAGCTCCGCGTTCAGGTCGTGCTGCTGATCTTCGGCGGTGTCGACACGACCCGCAGCCAGCTCGGGCTGGCGATGCAGACGTTCATGGAGCACCCTTCGCAGTGGGAGCTCTTGGCCGAGCGGCCCGAGCTCGGCGCCGCCGCCGTCGAGGAGGTGATGCGCGTCACCCCGACCGTCACCTGGGTAACACGGGAGGCGCTCGAGGACTTCTCGTTTGAAGGTGTTGAGATCCGTGCCGGGACCGTGCTGCACCTGCTGTCGGCGGTCGCCGGCACCGACCCGCGCGTGTTTGATCCGCCGCCGTTCGACATCACCGTCGACCGCGCCCGCCACTTCGGCTTCGGCGGCGGCGTCCACCACTGCATCGGCCACTTCGTCGCCCGCAACGACATGAGCGAGGCGCTGCCGCTGCTCGCCCGGCGCCTGGCGCGGCCACGCGTCGACGGCGAGGTCTCGTCGCTGCCGCCGAGCGGCAACACCGGGCCGCTGCGGCTGCCGATCGCGTTTGACGCGCGGGGCGCCTGACGCTTCTACGGCCTGGAGCCGCGTGCGCGGTCGTTCCTGGGGTTCTCGCCATCGCGGTTGCCTGTCGCGCAACGGGGGACCCCCCTAACCACCACGGGACATGAAAAAACGCCAATCGGCGGCCCCACGGAGCAACTTGGCGAATTGCGCCCGGCACAGGTGTCGGCATCCGCCACGATGCCCCGCCGGCGGGCCGAATGGCGAGTTTTGCAGGTGATCGCGCGACCCGGCCGGTCTTCGCACCCCTGCGGTGCCGCCGTTCGCCGACGACCGTTTGCGGGTCATCGCGCGACCGGGGCCGCCTCTGCACCCCTTCGGTGCCGCCGTTCGCCTACGACCGTCGTCCGTCCCGCTCGCCCCGGGCCGGCCTAGGCGGCTGCGGACGGCGATGCGCTCCCGGCCGGCGTGGCCCCGCCGGCCACGGCGAACTCCCCGACCAGCTGCGCCAGCTCGTCGGTCCGGTCGATCATCGAGAACGTCCGCGCCCGCTCGATCAGCGCGAAGCGGCCGTGGGGCAGCAGCTCGGCCAGCCGCCGGCCGTCGGCGACGTCGAAGAACGCGTCGTCGGCCGACCACGCGACCAGCGCCGGCTTCACGAACGTCGGCAGCCGCTCGGCCGCGTCCACCGTCACCGAGCGCACCATCGACGCCGTGAACCGGCGCAGGTCCTCGGCGACGTCGCGGTCGCGCAGCGCCGGGCGCGCCCACTCGGCACTCAACGCGTCGAGGTCGGCATGCGCGAGCTTGCCGTACGCAAAACGGCGTCCGGTCCGGGTGCCGATCGGCCGCAGCGCCAGGCGGAACAGCGCCGACGTCCGCGAGGCCGCGATCAGCGGCTTCAGGATCGGCGGCGGGAAGTGCTCGAACGCGTCGCAGCTGGTCAGCACGAGCGCGCCGAGCCGCTGCGGGTACGTGCCGGCGACGATCTGTGCGATTGCGCCGCCGGTGTCGTTGCCGACGAGCACGACGTCGTCGAGCTCCAGCGCGTCCAAGAACGAGGCAATGATCCCGGCGACGCCGCCCATCGTCAGATCCGCGTCGTGGCGCATCGGCTCCGTGTGGGCACCGAGCGGCCACGTCGGCGCGATGCAGCGCAGGCCGCGCCCAGCCAGTCGCTCGCTCAGCGGACGCCACAGCGACGCGCCCATCGCATAGCCGTGCACGAACACCACCGGGCGTCCGTCGGCTGGGCCGGCGTTCTCATAATGGATCGTTCCTGCATCGAGTTCCACGGTCGGCATCGATCTACCTCCAAACACATTTGCGTGCAGACTGCACGTAAGATACCAACAGACTGCACGTAATGTCGAGAACCCAGCCCGAGCGCTCCGCCGCGACCCAGAACGCGCTGATCTCCGCGGCGCGCTCGCTCTGGGGCGAGCGCGGCTACGCCGACGTCGGCACGCCCGAGATCGCTGCCGCGGCGGGCGTGACCCGCGGCGCCATGTATCACCAGTACCCGGACAAGGCGGCGCTGTTCAGGGCCGTGATCGAGCGCGTCGAAAGCGAGGCGATGCAGCGCCTGGCGGCCTCCGTCGCCGCCGCGCAGCCGCCGACGTCCGCCGCGGCGCTGCGGATCGCCGCCGACGCGTGGCTGTCGATCGCCACCGAGCCCGAGATCCGCCGGTTGCTGCTGCTCGACGCCCCGGCCGTGCTCGGCTGGGCCGACTTCCGCGAGCTCGCCCAGCGCTACGGGCTGGGGATGACCGAGGAGCTGCTCAACAGCGCGATCGAGGCGGGCGAGCTGCGTCGTCAGCCGGTCCGGCCGCTCGCGGCGGTGCTGCTCGGCGCGCTCGACGAGGGGGCGATGGTGATCGCTGAGGCCGAGGATCCCGACGCGGCGCGCGCCGAGGTCGCAGACGTCGTCGGCGGCCTGCTCGACGGGCTCCTCAGCCGACCCGAGCGCTCTGCTCGGTGATCGTCATGTAGCGGCGCACGCGGCGCAGGTGCAGGCGCGCGTACATGGCGGCCGTGTCGAGCTCGCCGTCGGCCACCGCCTCGTAGATCATCCGGTGCTCGGCGATGTGGATCTGCATTCGCCCGGCGACCGCGATCGAGTCGTCGCGCAGCCGCCGCCACAGCGGCTGGTCCATGATCTGGGCGATCTGGTCGCACAGCGCGAGGACCACCGGGTTGCCGGTCATCGCCCCGATCTGACGGTGGAACAGGCGGTCGGCCTCCGACCAGATCGCGCGCTCGTCGGCGCTGGCCGGGTCCGACAGCCGCTCCATGTCGGCGAGCAGCTTCTCGGCGAGCCGGTCGCGCGACGCGCAAACGGCGGCCAGCCGCGCGACCGCCGGCTCGAATGCCTCCCGCGCCTCGAGCAGTGCGAACGGGCCGGCGTCATGCGTGAACAGGTCCGATGCGGGCTCCTCGCGCACTCGCTGGAGCGCGTCGGCGGCGACGAACGAGCCCGCCCCCGGACGCGTCTCCACGATCCCGTCCAGCTGCAGCATCCCGATCGCCTCTCGGACCGAGGAGCGAGCAACCTCCATCTGGCGCGCCAGCTCGCGCTCGGACGGCAGGCGCTGCCCGGGCACAAACAGCCCGGCCTGGATCTCCTGGACGATCCGCCGCGCGATCTGCTCATAGACCTGCTCGACCCGTAGTGGCCCGAGCTCGGTGGCCGATTCGGCGTCCATCAACTGTCCGGGCCGCGTGCGTCACCAGCGCTGGACGTGGGGCTCACGCCGTCCCTTGCAGCCAACGCCGCCGCCTGCTGGTCCGCGTTGCCGCCGATCCCCTCGGCCTCGGCGAGTCCACGTCCGATCCGGCGCGCGAGCGCGGGGAAGGCGAGCGTGATCGCGATCCCGAGCACGGCCCAGCCGCCGATCACGTACGGAAACAGGTTGTACGGATATGCGGGGGTCGGATGGACCTGCTTGTAAAACGTGTAGACGATCGCCGCCGTCGCGAGGATCAAAAAGATCACGCGCCAGCGAGGCTCGCGCCGTTCGAGATGCAGGAACTTGGCCGCCCCGAACTGGATCACGAAGTACGCGATCAGCATCGCGAGCACCCCGGCGGTCCCCGGATAGAAGAACGCGTTCACGTCGGTCGTGTTGTGCAGGCGCTGGTAGATCGTCAGCGCGACGCCGAAGATCATCACGATCGCGAGCGCGTTCGCCGGCGAGCCGGTCCGCGGCGAAGCGTCGCCGAGACGGCGTGTGATGAAGCCGTCGCGCCCGAGCGCGAACAGGATCCGCGAGGCACCGGCCGCGCAGCCCAGCGTGGAGGCGAACGCGCTCAACGTGGCACCGAAGTTGATCGCGTCGCGCATACCGCTGCCGACGTACATCTTCGCGAGGTCGCCGACGGGCGCGCTCGAGGACGAAAACGCGTTCACGCCGGCCGCGCCGATCCCGAAACCGAGCGACTGGGCGAGCATCACGATCGTGTAGAAGACGCCGCAGAAGCCGACGGCGACAGCGATCGCGAGGGGGATGTTGCGCCGCGGGTTGTCGGTCTCCTCGCCGAGCGCGGCCGCGCCCTCGAAGCCGCCGAACGACAGCAGGCCGAACACCGAGGCGAACGCCACCGCCCCGATCGCCGTGCCCGATGCCGGTACGAACGGCTTGAGCGTGAACTGCTGGTGGTTCGGCGCCGTGTGGCCGATCACCTTCCAGAAGATGATGATCACCACGACCGTGATCAGCGCGACCGAGATCCCCTCGAAGCTCAGCAGTGCGCGGCCCACGACCTTCACGTCGCCGTAGGCCAGCAGCCACACGAGCGCGGCGGCGATCATCGAGATCAAGATCCACGACGGGTTGCCCCAGATCCCGGCGCCTGACAGGAACGAGCTCCCGAACAGGCCGACCTCGGCGACGTCGGCGGCGATGAACAGGCTGTAGATCGCCAGCAGCGTCCACCCGGCGAAAAACCCCGCGCGCGGCCCGAGCGTGGCGCCGGCGAGCGCGTACGTCGAGCCGGCGTGGTTGAAGAACGACGTCAGCCGCACGAACGAATAGGCGATCAGCGCGACCGCGATCGCCGCGAACAGGAACGCGAGCGGCACCGCGCGGCCGACGAGCCCCGCGGGCGCCGTCCCATTCAGTGCCATCGCGGCGGTCGGCGCCATGATCCCGATCGAAATCGCGATCGCCTCCCAGAACCGCAGCTCCCGCCGCAGCCCTCCGCGGGACCCATCCACCGTCACGCCCTCAACCTGGGACACCATCATCGGCCTCCTCCCACAGGACACTCCCTCCAACTCAGAAGCCCCAGACAGGCTCGGACCGGGCTCCCGGAACGCAGAACAGGCCAATTGCCTGCACAGCGGTCCTTATCGTATACCGGTTCGGGGGGCGGGCCGAGCACGACCCGCGCGGCGCTCAGCGCTCGACGAAATACCCGCCCGAGCCCTGCCCGGACGAGAACCAGCGGCTCGTGATCGTCTTCTTGCGCGTGTAGAACTCGACCGCATCGCCGCCGTGGGCGTGCAGGTCGCCCAGGAACGAGTCCTTCCAGCCCGAGAACGGGAAGAACGCGACCGGCGCGGCGACGCCGATGTTGACGCCGACCATGCCGGCCTGGACCTGGTGGCGGTAGTGGCGGACCGACGCGCCAGATTCGGTGAAGATCGAGGTGCCGTTGCCAAACCGCGAGCCGTTGACGATCTCGATCGCCTCGTCCAAGGAGCCGGCGTGGATGATGCACAGGACCGGGCCGAACACCTCCTCCTGGGCGATCTCCATGTCGGGGGTCACGCCGTCGAGGATCGTCGGCCCGACGAACGCGCCGTCGGGGGCCAGGTCGCCGCCCGCGGCCACGTCGCGGCCGTCGACGGCGAGGGTCGCGCCGGCGTCGATGCCCTTCTGCACCCAGTCGGCGATCCGGTCGCGCGCGCTGCAGGAGATCACCGGGCCGACGTCGGAGCGTTCGTCGGCGCCGTCGCCGACCGACAGCGCCCTGGTCGCATCGACCAGCGGACCGATCAGCTGCTGGTGCGCGTCGCCGACGGTGACGACGACCGAGCCGGCCATGCACCGCTGGCCGGCGGCGCCGAACGCCGAGCCGATCAACCCGTCGACGGTCTTGTCGATCACGGCGTCGGGCATCACGACCATGTGGTTCTTGGCGCCGCCCAATGCCTGCACGCGCTTGCCGTGCTTGGCCGCGCCCTGGTACACGAGCTTTGCGACCGGCGCCGAGCCGACGAACGAGACGGCGTCGATGCCGGGGTGCTCGAGGATCCCGGAGACGATCTCGCGGCTGCCGTTGACGAGATTCACGACGCCCGCCGGCAAGCCCAGCTCGTGCAGCTCCTCGAACGCGATCTGCTGGGTCAACGGCACCTGCTCCGACGGCTTCAAAATGAACGTGTTGCCACAGCCGATCGCAAACGGCAGAAACCAGAACGGCACCATCGCCGGGAAGTTGAACGGCACGATCGCCGCGCACACCCCAACCGGCTGGCGGATCGTCTCGGCGTCGATGTTGCGCGACACGTCCTCCAGCACCGTGCCCTGCATCGTCTGCGGCAACGCGCACGCGGCCTCGACCATCTCGATCATCCGCGTCACCTCCGCGCGGGCGTCGCCGATCGTCTTGCCCATCTCCGCCGTCACCGACTGCGCCATCTCCTCTGCGCGCGCCGACAGCCGCTCGCGCAGCTCGAACAGCTTGCGCGCCCGGGCGATCGCCGACACCGCCCGCCACTGTGGCAGTGCCGCCCGCGCCGCCTCGACGGCCGCGTCCAGATCGGCACGACCCGACAACGGCACCCGCGCCAGCACCTCGCCCGTCGCCGGTCGCGTCACGTCAAGCTCCCCGGTCGCGGCACTCGCGGGGGCCCACGCCCCGGCGATGTAGTTGTCGATCAGGCGGGTCTCGTTGGCGGTCGCGGTCATCGGCTCGGCTCCTGTTTTTCACGCGCGACGTCCCCTGGCCGCGCACGCATGCGTGTCCGTCAGGTATAGCTCGCACGCGTGAGCCGCGCCGTCGCGCGGTCGGGCGTACCGGTATCCGCCGCGTCCAGCCGTCCGAACGATGGCGATCGCCGGTGCACTGTGCACCGGCACTCGCCATAGTTCCGACGCACCCGCCGGTAGGCTCGCAGCCGATGATCGAGCTGCGGCCGATGACCGAGGCCGATCTCCCGCTCGTCGCCGGCTGGCTGCGCGAGCCGCACGTCGCGCGCTGGTGGCTGCAGGAGGAGACCGCCGACGAGCAGGTCGAGTCCTATCGCCGGCGGCTGGCCGGCGAGATCGACGACGGCACCCACCTGCTGATCGTCTCAGAGCACGGCCGCGGCCCGGTCGGCTGGTGTCAGTGGTACCGCTGGGACGACACGCCCGCGGAGGCGCGGGAGCTCGGCACGGCAGCGGGCGAGGTCGGTTTCGACTACGCGCTCGGGGACCCGGCGGCGACGGGCCGCGGGCTCGGAACGCAGATGATCGCCGCGCTCGTGCGCACCGTCCGCGCCCACCATCCCGGCTGCGGGATCGTGGTCGAGCCCGAGGCGGCCAACGGCCCGTCCCGGGCGGTGCTGGAGCGAAACGGCTTTGCGCTCGCCGACGTCCGCCCGCTGGCGTTCGAGGCCAACGACCGCCCGATGGCGATCTACCGCCTCGCGGGCGGGGGATAGCCTAGGCATCCCTCGATGACCTTCTACATCACCACCGCGATCGACTACGTCAACGGCGCGCCCCACCTCGGCCACGCCTACGAGAAGATCACGACCGACGTGATCGCACGTCACATGCGCCAGCGCGACCCGGACGTGTTCTTTTTGACCGGCACCGACGAGCACGGTGAGCCGATCGCCGACGCCGCCCGCGATCAGGGCGTCGAGCCCCAGCAACTGGCCGACCAGAACGCGGAGCGGTTCAAGCGACTGGTCGCGAAGCTGAACATCTCCAACGACTTCTTCATCCGCACCACCGACGAGCAGCACCAGCTGCTGGTGCAGCAGGTGCTGCAGCGCGTCCACGACAACGGCTACACCCACAAGGGGATCTACGAGGGCTGGTACTGCCCGCGGTGCGCGGACTTCAAGGTCGAGAACGAGATCCTCGAGGGCAACCGCTGCCCGATCCACTTCATCGAGCTGACCCGCGAGCAGGAGGAGAACTGGTTCTTCGAGCTGTCGCGCTTCCAGGATCGCCTCGAGCGGCTGTTCGACGAGCACCGCTCGTTCGTGATGCCGCTCGCTCGCTACAACGAGGCGCGCGCGTTCATCGACTCGGGGCTGCAGGACGTCTCGCTGTCGCGCGCGCGAATGCACTGGGGTGTGCCGGTCCCGTGGGACCCGTCGCACGTGTTCTACGTGTGGTTCGACGCGCTGCTCAACTACTACACGGCGCTCGGCTATGCGCGGCCCGGCGAAGACCTGCGCCCGAGGTTCTGGCCGGCCACGTTTCACATCATCGGCAAGGACATCCTCAAGTTCCACACGGTGTTCTGGCCCGCGATGCTGATGGCGGCGGAGTTGCCGGTGCCCGAGCACGTGTTCGTCCACGGCTTTCTGCTCACGGACGGCCGCAAGATGTCCAAGTCGCTGGGCAACGTGCTCGATCCCGATGAGGTGATCGACGCGCTCGGCGTCGACGCGTTGCGCTACTACATGGTCCGCGCGGTGCCATTCGGCTCGGACGGCGCGGTCGGGATCGATGACGTCCATACACGGTACGAGACCGAGCTCGCCAACGAGTACGGCAACCTCGTCAGCCGCACGGTCGCGATGCTTCGCCGCTACACCGACGGCCGCGTCCCCGACGCCGACACCGACCCCGAGCTCCGCAATGAGTTTGACGGCCTCGTGGGCGAGGTGATCGAGCTGATCGACGCCGCCGAGATCACGGCCGCGCTGGACCGGATCTGGCAGCGCGTGCGCCGCGCCAACCGCTACGTGGAGGAACGCGCACCATGGCAGCTGGCCAAGGACCCCGGGCAGGCCGGCGAGCTGCATCGGGTGCTCGCGTCGCTGGCCGAGGCGGTGAGGGTGCTGAGCGTGCTGCTGTCGCCGTACATCCCCGATGGCGCCGGCAAGCTGCTGGCCGCGCTCGGGTCGCCCGACCTGTCGCTGGCGGGCGCCGAGTTCGCCCGCCGCACGCTGCCGCGCGACGTCGCCGAGCTTGCGCCGCTGTATCCGAAGCGCTGATCAGGTCTCGTCGGTGACCGCCGCCGCGAGGCTGTTGGCGGCGTCGACGACCTCGTCGAGCTCGGCGAGCAGGTCGGGGTCGGGGTCCGCCCCGGAGAGCTCGTCGTAGCCACCCCGCACGTCCGGCAGCGCGTCCGCGCGCAGCCGGCCGCCGGACGCGACCGCCGTCCGCACCCGCGCCAGCAGCAGATCGAGCGCGCGCGCGAGCGGCGCCACTTCGGGGACGGGGTCGCGCTCGGGGCGGTCACGGGCGTCGAAGCCGAGCACGTGGGTCGCGCGCGCGAGCCGCAGCTGTGCCGCGAGCGCACGCTCGGCGCGCGTGCGGTCGATCTGCCGCCCGCTCGGCTCCGACAGCGACCGCGCGACGGTCGCGTCGGCGTTCACGCGCGCCAGTCGTAACCGCCGCGTCAGGTCCCGGAGCTCCTGGCCCTGCGGGTCGGTCCCGGCCGCGTACCAGCCGAGTACGGCCGACAGGTACGCGCGCTCGGCTTCGATCAGCTCCGACAGCGACTGTCGCGCCGGCGCCTCGGACCACGTCGGCCACAGTGCGAACACGATCAGCCCGAACGCGCCGCCGACGAGCGTGTCCAGTAACCGCGCGCTCGCGGTCGCCAGCGTGTCGGGGTAGATCACGTTGAGCAGGAACACGACGAGCGCCGTGATGAACGAGAACCCAACGGCAAAGCTTGCCGGGAAGGTCGCGTAGGCGAGCCACGCGAAGATCGCGACGAGCGCCACGGTCGCGGCGCCGGCCGGATGCAGCCACGCCGCGAGCAAGCCCGCGATGCCGACGCCGACCGAGGTTCCGAGCGCCCGTTCGGCGCCGCGCGTGAACGTCGCGCCGAACTCCGGTCGCAGCACCATCGCGGCGGCCACGACCATCCAGTACCCGCGCGCGAGCGGGAGCTGTCGCGCGATCAGCTCGGCCGCGGGGACGATGACCGCGAGCCGCAGCGCGTGGCGGGCGACGGGCGACTCCCATCGCAGGTCGCCGCGTAGCCGCCAGAGGTTGAGGCGCAGGCGCCGCAGCGGCCGCCCCGAGGGTCGCCGCGGCCGGCGGCTTCGCAGCCCGCCGCCGCGCGCCGCCGACGGCACCAGCGCGCCGGCCGCGCGCAGCTGCCCGGCGAGCGCCGCCAGTTGCCGCCCCAGCACCGCGGCCGATGGATCGCCGGCGAACGTGCGGTCGCCGCGGGCCTCGTCGAGGCGGTCGGTGAGCGCGACGATCGCGGCGGTCAGCTCGTCCTCGCGGGCCAGATCACCCTCGAGCACGTCCGCGCACAGCTTGAGCGAATCCGTCGCCCGCGACAGCATCTCGCTCGCGACGATCGCCGGCGGCGAGTCTTCCGCACAGCGCCGCTCAAGCGTCCGGATCGCGGTCAGCGAGACGCGCATCCGGTAGCCCTCGTCGACGAGCGTGCGCAACGTCGTGATCGCCGGATCGCCGAACAGCGCGGGCGCGCTCAGCCCGTCGCGCGCCGCGTCCAGCCGCGACCCGGCCGGCAGGCTGGTGGCATCGAGGCCGCCGCTCGCCAGCGCCGACAGCGAGCGGTAGCCGGCGGCGGTCGCGAGCCGCTGGGCGCGCAGCGGCGACGGCCACCGCACGATCATCTGGAACAGCACCTGCGCGACGCCGCCGCTCATCACCAGGGCCGCGAGTCCCGCCGCCCCGCCGAGCGGCTCCGAGAAGCGGCCGAACACGATCGCGGCGATCACCATCTGGTTGCCGATCGCGGCCCCGCGGTTGCCGACGCCGACCAGCAGACCGCCGAGCAGCGCGAGCGCCGCGAGCACGACGAGGTGGACCCACAGCACGCTGCCTGAGACGCAGCCGACGAACGTCGCAAACCCCATCATCAGCGTGTCGATCGCCATGATGCCGAGCGGCGGCCTGCCGCCCTGCACCCGCCACGCGATCCCGACCAGCATTGCGCCGGCGGCCATCGTCACGCCGGCAACGGGGTCGCCCGCCGCGATCGGAATCCCGAGCACCGCCACCACCGGAATCGAGGCGATCAGCCCGCCCGGCCACGAGACCGCCGAGCGATCGAACCGGCCGGCGCCGCGCACGGCGGCCGTCAGCACGCCCCTGGTCGAGGTCGGATGGGCGGACATCAGCGCCTAGCATGCCGGGCGTGATCGACAGTCACACGCACCTGCATCTGCTCAAGGCACCGCTCGCCGACGTGATCGCCGACGCGCGCCGGGCCGGCGTGACGCGGATGGTGACGGTCGGCACCGACTCCGAGAGCTGCCGGGAGGCGCTTGCGGCCGCCGAGGCATTCCCGCAGGTGTTCGCCGCCGTGGGACGCCACCCCAACCAGGCGAGCGGCTTCGGCGACGGCGACCTCGCCGAGCTGCGCGCGATGGCGGCGCACGAGCGGTGCGTGGCGATCGGCGAGACCGGCCTTGACTATTACCGCTCCGGCGCGACGCCCGACGAGCAGCGTCACGCGTTCCTGGCCCACATCGAGCTCGCCCGCGAGACCGGCAAGCCGCTCGTGATCCACACCCGTGACGCCGACGACGACACGCTCGCGGTGCTCGACGAGCACGCCGACGGCCTGCGCGTGATCCTGCACTGCTTCTCGATGGGCTCGCGCGTGCAGGAGTGCCTGGCGCACGACGACTGGTGGCTGTCGTTCGCGGGCAACGCGACCTACCCCAAGAACGCCGACCTGATGCTGGCGGCGGTGCGCACGCCCGCCGCGCGGCTGCTGGTCGAGACCGACGCGCCCTACCTGTCCCCGCAGCCGCGGCGCGGCACGCGCAACACCCCCGCGAACGTCGCGCTGACCGCGCAGGCGATTGCGGCCGAGCGGCGGGTCGAGTACGGAGCGTTCGAGGACGCGGTCGACGGAGCGTCGGCGGTCGTGTTCGGCTGGTGAGCGTCCGTTCGGCCCGTCAGCGCGAGCTCGGCCAGAACTTCCTGGTCGACCGCAACACGCTCGACGTGATCGAGCGGCTCGCGGCGCTGCGCGCGGACGACATCGTGCTCGAGGTCGGCGGCGGCCCGGGCGTGTTGACCGAGCGGCTCGTCGCCGCCTGCGGGTTCGTGCACGTCGTCGAGCTCGACGAGCGCCTGCGCGACCGCCTGACCGCCGCCGTCGCGGGCGCGTCGAACGTCGCGCTGCACTTCGGCGACGCGGTCACGCTCGATCTGGCGTCGCTCGCGCCGGCGCCGACCAAGATGGTCGCCAACCTCCCGTACGGCGTCGCTGCGACCGTGATCCTGCGTACGGTCGACGAGCTGCCGGCCGTCTCCGACTGGGTCGTGATGGTCCAGCGCGAAGTCGGCGAGCGGTTCGCCGCCGCTCCCGGCTCAGACGCCTACGGGGTCCCGTCGGTGCTCGCCCAGCTCGCCTGCGAGGTGCGGGTGCTGCGCCCCGTGTCACGCCAGGTGTTCCGGCCGGTGCCGAACGTCGACTCGGTGCTGCTCGGGCTGACCCGCACCGGCCCGGGCGCCGACCCGGCGCTCGCGGCGCTCGTGCATGGGGCGTTCGCGCACCGGCGCAAGACGCTTGCGGGCTCGCTGGCGCTGTCGCAGCAGGTTGCCGCCGCGCTTCCGGGCGCCGCCTCACGCGAACGGGTGCGGGACGCTGTCGCGCGGCTCGGCCATCCCGCCGACGTGCGCGCCGAGCGGCTGTCGCCGCAGGAGTTCCGCACGTTGGCGCAGTACCTGACGGCATGACCGTCCTCGCGCGCGAGCGTGCCCACGCGAAGATCAACCTCTGCCTGTTCGTCGGGCCGACCCGCGCCGACGGCCGCCACGAGCTCGTGACGGTGTTCGACTCGGTCGGCCTGTCCGACGAACTGACGTTCGTTCGTGCGCGGTCCGGCGCCGATCAGATCGTGTGCGAGGGCGTCGCCGGGCCGAACCTCGTCGCCGACGCGCTTGCGGCGCTGCGCGACGCCGGCTGGCGGGCGCCGCCGCTGCAGGTCACGATCGTCAAGCGGATCCCGGTCGCGGCCGGAATGGGCGGCGGCTCTGCCGACGCGGCGGCGATGCTGCGCGCCGCGTCGCGACTGGCCCCGGTCGACGCAGAGACCGTGTCTGAGATCGCCGCGCGGCTCGGCGCCGACGTCCCGAGCCAGCTGCGCGGCGGCCCGTCGCTGGGGACCGGCGCCGGCGAGCTGGTCGAGCCGCTGGCGCCGCTTGCGCCCTACGGCGTGCTCGTGATCCCGCAGCCGTTGAAGCTGTCGACCGCCGACGTCTACCGCGAAAGCGACCGGCTCGGCCTGCCGCGCTCTGGGGAGGAGCTTGATCGGCTGCGTCAGACATTGCGGGCGGCGCTCCCGGAGCGACTGGCGCCAGAGCTGATCATCAACGACCTGCAGCCGGCGGCGCTGTCGCTGGCGCCGCGGATCTCGGCCGCGCTCGCTGCGGCCGCCGGTGCCGGCGCGGACCGCGCGCTCGTGTGCGGCTCCGGCCCGACCGTGATCGGCGTGTTCGCCGGAGCCGACGGCGAGCGTCGCGCCGGCGAGGCCGCGTCCGCTGTCAGCGAGGTTTTCCCGGGCACGACCGCCACCGGACCGGTCGGTTCGTCACAATTCGAGCAGCTGACGTGAGCAACACGACGATCACATACATCGTCGGCGCCGGATGCGGCGTGATCGTATTGATCGCGTTCTGCCTGCTGCTGCTCGGACCCGCGATCACCTCGTACCGGACCACGCTGCAGCGCCTCGGCGCGCTCGTGCTGTCGCTCTACGTGCTCGGCGCGTTCATGGGCCTCGGCGTCCTGCTGGGAGCGCTGGTGATCTACGAGTGGCCGCGGTTCTTCTGAGGTGAACGGGATGACCGAGAGGGCCGGGCGCGGCAACATCCGCTCCCCGGACCTGGGCGCGTTCGCGGCGATCACCGACGCCGTCGAGGCCGGCGCCGGCCTGCCCGAGGTCCTGCGCGCGGCCGCGCGGGCGCTGGACGCGAGCCTGATCCTGATCGACCGTTCGGCCGCGGTGCTGGCGGTCGCGGCGCGCTCGCCGGCCGACGAGCGGTCGCTGATGCGCGACGCCGACGACGTCTCAACGGTCGAGCTCAAGGTCGCCGACGTCCCCGTCGGGCAGCTGCGGATGCGCAGCCGCACGCACGGGTCCGATTCGGCGCTGCTGCGGCTGGTGACGACGCTGATCGCGTCCGAGGTCGAGCGCGTCCGCGCCCCCGAACGCGCCTCGGAGGAGGCCGCCGCGAGCTTCCAACGGGCCGTGCTGGAACGGCGGATCGAGGATCGCGCCGACCTGATCGCGCGCGGCAAGGAGCTCGGCACCGACCTCGGCGCCGGCGCGAGCGTCGCGGTCGTGCGCGCGCGCCCGCGCAACCCGACCGAGGACGACTGGCGCCGCCGCCTGCTGGCGATCGCCGCCCGTGGCGCACACTCGATCTCAAGTGGCGCGATCGCGACCGCGACCGACGGCGACGGCGAGGTCGTGCTGCTCGTGCCCGACGCCGGCGAGGCCGGCCGCCGCGTCGCCGCCGCGGTGCTGCGCGAGCTCGAAGCGGGACTGGCCGGCTTCGCGTTCCGCCTCGGCCGCAGCCGCCGCGTGGAGGATCCGCTCGACCTGCAGCGGGCGTTCGACGAGGCGCTGCTCGCGCTCAACGTCGTCGAGGGCGACGTCGAGCGCGTCGAGCTCGCCTACGAGGAGACCGGCACCTACCAGCTGCTGCTGCCCTACATGCGAGACCCCGTCGACCTGAGGCGCTTCTACCGTGAGACGGTGCGCCCGCTCGTCGCCTACGACGAGCAGTACGAGACCGACCTGCTCGGCACGCTGCAGACGTTCCTGGACTGCGACGCGAACGTCAACGCGACCGCGTCACGGCTGATCACCCACCGCCATACGATCCGCTACCGGTTCGAGCGCGTGCGCGAGCTGACCGGGCTCGACGTGTCCTCGACCGACGGGCGCGAGAAGCTGTCGCTCGGCCTGAAGGCGATGCGCGTGCTCGGCATCCAGCGCCCGCGGGGGCCGGCCACCGAGCCGGGCGCCGGGGGCGGCCGCGTCCCGCACTAGTGGTCGGTCCCGTAGGTACGTTCGCACCTCGAATGCGGACGCATTCGCGGGAGCGGCCACTAGCGTTCGGTCGCGAGCTCGGTCCGGACCGCGACCGTTCGCTTGGCGCGACGCTTGACCGACGACGGCAGCCAGCGCCCGATCGTCGTCCGGTGGTCGGCGACGGCGCGGTAGGCGCGCTCGGTCTGGCGCGGAAACCGCGCCAGCAATGCCGCCGGGGTATCGCCGCCGGGCAGCAGCCGCAGCAGTGGCGGCGCCGCGGCGCCCGCCGACTCGCGATGGCCGGCGGGGTCGATCAGGTGCCAGGAGGCCTCGCGCTCGGCGGGGCAGAGGTCCGAGAGCAGCGCGTCGGACTCCGGCGTGCCCAGCGCCAGCGGCCGCAGACGGCGGTCGCGATCGGCCCGCAACAACAACGCCAGCAGCGTCGCGCAGACGCCACACTCGCCGTCGTAGATCACGATCCACCGATCCGAGGCGGTCATCGTCTCAAGTAGGATCGCGCGGCGATGCCGGTCGCGATCATCACCGGGTCCGGAACCCACGCGCTCCCCGGCTTCGAGGCGGCGCGCAGCGAGCGGGTGACGACCCCGCACGGGGACGTCGAGGTCAGCTCGGGCACGTTCGCCGGCGCGGACGTGCTGCACCTCTCTCGCCATGGAGCGGGCCACGTGCGGCTCTCGAGCCACGTCACCCACCGCGCCAACGTCTGGGCGCTGAACGCGTGCGGCGCCACCGCCGTGCTCGCCTGCACCGTGTGCGGCGCCGTCGATCCGGCGCTCGAGCTCGGGTCGCTGGTCGTGTTCGACGATCTGCATTTCATCTCCAATCGGCTACCCGATGGGTCGCTGTGCACGTTCTTTGAGGCCGGCGACCCCGAGCGCGGCCACTGGGTGCTGCACGGCGGGCCATTCTCGGAAGGTGTGCGCCGTGCGCTCGTCGCCGGCGCCGCCGACACGGGCCATCCGGCCCGGGCGGGCGGCACCTACGGCCAGGTCGACGGGCCGCGGTTCAACACCCCGTCGGAGATCGCGTCACTGGCGGCGTGCGGCGTCACCGCGGTCAGCCAGACCGCCGGGCCCGAGACCGTGCTGTGCGGCGAGCTCGAGCTCCCGTACGGGTTGCTCGGCTTTGTCACCGACTACGCCAACGAGGTCGTGCCCGGCGACCCGACCCCCGTCGAGACGTTCACCTCGCTGATGCGCTCGAGCGCCGCGGTGTTCGCCGACGTGCTCGGCGCGGGGCTGCGCCGGCTCGCCGTCGCCGACAGCGCGCCG
This sequence comes from Solirubrobacteraceae bacterium, assembly GCA_036273655.1. Taxonomy (GTDB): domain Bacteria; phylum Actinomycetota; class Thermoleophilia; order Solirubrobacterales; family Solirubrobacteraceae; genus Palsa-465. Next base: position 52,035 of record DASUHF010000061.1, read on the forward strand.
GTGCCGGCCGGCGAGATGCTGCGCCTCGGGCAGCCGGCCTGAAATCCTCGTGCCGGCCCGGGTCGTGGTGATGGCTCCGGACCCGGAGCGATCGCGGCGCCGGCAGCGGGCGCTCGCGCCGCTGCTCGGCGGTGACGCGCGCATCGCGGCCGTCGAGGCGCTGCTGCAACGGCGCGCGCTCGAGTGGGCGGAGGCGGTGGCCGCATCGGTCGGAGCGGTCGTGGAAGCCGGGTCGGGTGACGCCGTGCCCGCGGGTGTTGGCGACAGCGGGTCGTGTGGCGCCGTGTCCGCGGGTGCCGGCGACGGTCCGACGCTGCTCGTCTGGCCGGAGCTGCCGGTGTGGCTGCCCGAGACGGGCGCCGCCGCGCTCGCCGACCTGGCGGCGGGCTGCGCGGCCTCGATCGGAGCCGTGTTCGACGGCCGGCTCTACCTGCTCGCGGTCGGCGAGCCGATCCCCGGTCTTGTCGATGGCCCGCCGGCGATCGGGCAGGTGCTGCGGGTCGTGGAGGAGCGCGGCCTCGAGGTCGGGTTGCTGCGCGCCGAGCGCGGCCTACGCGAGCCCGACGACGTGCGCGCGCTGCTGGCCGATCCGCTGACCGACGCGGAGCTGCTGACGCTCCTCGGTTAGGCTCTCGGTACGGGAACTACGACGCACTGGGGAGTGGTGTAAAGGCAGCACAGGGGTCTTTGGAACCCTTAGTCTCGGTTCAAGTCCGGGCTCCCCAGCCTTCTCCGATTCCGCCCGCGGTCCCGAACTGGGTCCGCTCGTGCGAGGGCGAGCGCGCACGGGGGCGGCCCGTCGAGATAAGTGATCGACCAAACTCCAAACATGAGATGTCGGCCGTGGATGCGCCAACCGCGAGCCGGGGCCCTCCGATCGCTTAGGATCAGGCCGTGACCGCGCCAGTCGTCGTCATTCTGGCCGCCGGCCAGGGCACGCGCATGCGCTCGTCGGTGCAGAAGCTGCTGCATCCGCTGTGCGGCAGGCCGATCGTGGAGTGGCCGATGGCGGCCGCGCGGGAGGCGGGCGCCGGCCGCGTGGTCGTCGTCGATTCGCCCGAGCGGCGGCTCGAGGCGGTCGCGGGCGAGGGCGTCGAGATGGTTGTGCAGCAGTCGCCGCGCGGGACCGCGGACGCGGTCAAGGCGGCGGCCGGGACGATCGCGTCCGACGAGACGGTCCTCGTCATCAACGGCGACGTGCCGCTGGTGCGGCCGCAGACGCTGCGCGCGCTCGTCGAGGCGCATGACCGGTCGCACTCGGCGGCGACGATCGGCACGGTCGTGCTCGCGGACCCGAGCGGCTACGGGCGCGTCGTGCGGGCGCCGGATGGCACCGTCGAGCGGGTGGTCGAGACCAAGGCCGACGGCGACGCGACCGAACACGAGCGGCAGATCCGTGAGGTCAACACCGGGATCTTCGCGTTCGACGGCGACGCGCTGCTGATGGCGCTCGAGCAGGTGCGAGCCGACAACGCACAGGGCGAGTACTACCTGCCCGACGTGGTGCCGATCCTGCGTGAGCACGAGCGGACCGTCGACGTCTACGAGCTGCCCGACCCGGGAGAGCTGTTGCAGATCAACGACCGCGTGCAGCTGGCGGATGTGACGGCGGTGGCGCAGCGCCAGATCCACGAGGCGCACATGCGCGCCGGCGTGACGATCGTCAATCCGGCGGCGACCGTGATCGATCACGGCGTGCAGATCGGGCAGGACGCCGTGATCGCGCCGTTCACGAGCCTCCACAGCGCAACGCGGATCGGCGCCGGCGCGACGATCGGCCCCGGCTCGACGCTGATCGACGCGACCGTCGGCGACGGCTCGACGCTGTTGCACTGCTACGTGACCAGCGCCGAGGTCGGAGCCGGCGTGAGCGTCGGCCCGTTCGCGTACCTGCGGCCGGGGACGGTGCTGCGCGACGGCTCCAAGGCGGGGACGTTCGTCGAGATCAAGAACTCCGACGTGGGCGCCGGGACGAAGATCCCGCACCTGTCGTACATCGGCGACGCGGAGATCGGCGAGCGCACGAACCTCGGGGCGGCGACGATCACCGCCAACTACGACGGCTACCGCAAGCACCGCACCCGTATCGGCAGCCGCGTGAAGACGAGCGTCGACACGGTGCTGGTCGCGCCCGTCACCGTCGGCGACGACGCCTTCACCGCCGCCGGCTCGGTAATCGGCTCCGATGTGCCCGACGGCGCGCTGGCGGGATCGCCGGGCGTCGCGCGCTCGGCGCAGCGCAACATCGAGGGCTACGCGGCGGCCCGGGCGCGGCGCGCCGAGTCTGAAGGTGAGGGCGCGACGGGACCGCACGCCGCGGGGGCGGAGGCGGCGGGATCTCCCGGTGCCGCCGGCGACCAGACGACCGGCGACGGCGGCGCGCCCGAGGCGCGGCCCGAGCCTCCTCCGGATCCCGAGCTCGAGCAGATCCGGGAGTGGGTCGGTCAGGGCCGCACCGACGCGTGGATCGCCTACCGGCTGGGCGTTTCCGTGGAGCGGGCGCGGGCGCGCAAGTCCGAGGCCGGAATCGGCTCGGAGGGGAGCGAATGACCACGTTGGACCCGGGTTCACGCTTGGAGCGGGAGCGGATGACGACGTTGGACCCGTCCACGGACGCTCGTACACTCACGGCCGAGATGGAGGTCGTGCCCATCCCGTCGTCGACGACCGTGCTGCGGCGCGATTACGACAAGCGGCTGATGCTCGTGACCGGCCGGGCGAACCCTGAGCTGGCGGCGAAGATCGCCGACAAGCTCGGGGTGGAGCTGTCCAACGCGCACACGAAGACGTTCGCCAACGGCGAGGTCTACTGTCGCTATGAGGAGTCGGTGCGCGGCGCCGACGTGTTCATCGTGCAGCCGACATGCACGAACGTCGCCGCCGGGCTGACTGCCAACGACGCGCTGTTCGAGTTGCTGGCGATGATCGACGCCGCCGTTGGCGGCTCGGCGCACCGGGTGATCGCGGTGACGCCGTGGTACGGCTACTCGCGCCAGGACAAGAAGTCGGCGCCGCGGGAGCCGATCAGCGCGCGGTTGGTCGCGCGGATGCTGGAGACGGCGGGGATCGACCGGATTCTGACGATGGACCTGCACTCGGGGCAGATCCAGGGGTTCTTCCAGAAGCCATGCGACCACATGACGGCGCTGTCGATGCTGACCCAGTACTTCCACGACCTCGACCTCGAGGATCTCGTGATCGTCGCGCCCGACGCCGGCCGCGTGAAGCTCAACAAGCAGTTCGCCGCCAAGATCGGCGCGGACCTGGCGATCCTCAACAAGGAGCGTCCGGCTCAGCAGGTCGCCGAGATCAGCTACGTGATCGGCGATGTGCGTGACAAGACCGCGCTGCTGGTCGACGACATGATCGGCACGGCCGGCACGCTCGTGGCCGCCGCGCAGGCAGTCCGCGACGCGGGTGCGCGCCGCATCTACGCGGCCGCGACGCACGGCAACTTCTCGGGCAACGCGTGGCAGAACCTCCGCTCCGCCGGGTTCGAGCAGGTCGTCGTGACCGACACGATCCCGCTCGCCCCCCACGCCCCGGACAATGTCCGCGTGCTGTCGTGCGCGGACCTGCTCACGAACTCGATCCGCCAGATCTTCACAGACGGCTCCGTGTCGAGCGTGTTCGGCGGCGAGAACCAGCTGTTCTAGCGCGTACACGCGTCGTGTCGCTTGCGGCTGCCGCCCTGGGGTAGCGCTGCTGTAGCCGACCTGCCCGCCGGGGCGCGCGAGCCTCGCTTTCTAGATTGGAGGCTGAACGATGCGTCGTTGTGTTCTGATCGCCGCGATCGTCGCGGCACTCGCGATAGCCGGTTGTGGCGGCAGCGGGTCCTCGTCCACGAGTGGCGGCGGGTCGCAGCCGAACGCCGGTGGCGCCTCGTCGGAAACCAGCGGCGGCGCGTCGCAGACCGAGGGTGGCGGATCGAACGCCGCAGGCGGGTCGCGGTCGACCTCGCACTCGCAAACGGCGAACGCCGGCGGCGGGTCCTCCGCCTCCGGCGCCTCCAACGGCGGCGGCCCGGCCGGCGGCGGGAGCAACAGCACCTCGACGAGTGGTTCCGACTCGGCGTCCGCCGGCGGAAGCTCGTCCTCGGGCTCCGCCGATTCGTCTGGCTCCAAGCGCTCCTCGCCGGGCTCCGGGCGCTCGTCCTCGGGCTCCGCCGGCTCGTCTTCCGGCTCCGGGGGGTCGTCCTCGGGCTCTGCCGGCGCGTCTTCCCGTTCCGGAGGCTCGTCCTCGGGCGCCGCCGGCTCATCGGGCTCCGGGGACTCGTCCTCGGGCTCCGGCGACTCCTCCTCGGCCGCCGGCGACTCATCGTCGGGTGGCGGCGGGTCCGCAGGCACAGCAGGCGCGGCGTCGGACCGCGCCGCCGTCGTCGATGCGCTCCGGACCTACCTTGCCGCGATCGCCGGCCACGACGCCGCCAAGGCCTGCGACGAGATGACCGCGCGTGCGAAGCAGCAACTGGTCTCGATCGTGCCCAAGGGCACGGGCTCGACCTGCCGGTCGGTCATCGGCACCATCTCGAAGCTGATCACCGGCGCCCAGGTCCGGCAGGTGCGCGACGCGAAGATCGTCGACGTGCGCGTCCACGGCGACACCGCGACGGCGAGGATCCTCGGCGCCACCACGGCGCGCCTCACCAAGACGGGCGGCCATTGGCTGATCTCGGGCGGATTCCAGGCGCCGTGACCGAGCGGTAGCGTTCGCCGCCGCCATGTACGACCGCGTCCACTCCGAGCGGGCCGCGCGGCTGATGGAGCTGCTCGGGCTCTCCGACGACGAGCTGTGCGAGACGCTCGGCGTCGATCCGCTGACGTTGCTCTCGGGCCAGCTCGAGCACCGGCCCGAGCTGGGGATCCTGCTGGACCTGCTGGACGAGGCCTCCGGGCAGGTGCCGGCCGCACTGCGGCGTTGGGTGCGCGCGGCCGGTCCAGCGGGTCGGCCGATCGACGCGCTCACCACGCGTGACTTTGCCGCGTTCGAGGATGCGCTCGCCGACCTCCGAAGCCGAGGGTTCGTGATCCGGGGCGGAGGCAGGCGAGCCGATGGCTGAGCCATTCGTGCACCGCCTGCGCGTCCGCTATGCCGAGTGTGACGCGCAGGGCGTGGTCTTCAACGCCCACTACCTCGCCTATATCGACCACTCGATCACCGAGATGTGGCGCGTGGCGTACGGCGGCTATGAGCGGATGCTCGACCGCGGGGTCGACGTCGTCGTCGCGGAGGCGCAGCTGCGATTCTTGGAGGGCGCGCGGTTCGACCAGGAGCTCGACATCGCGATGGTCGTCACCCATCTCGGGACGACGAGCCTGCGCTCGCACCACCGGCTCGTGCGCGTGGGCGACGGCGCGCCGCTGGTGGAAGCCGACACGCGGCACGTGTGGATCGACCGCGAGACCAAGCGCAAGACGCCGATCCCCGACTGGGCCCGGGATGGCATCGAGCGCTGGTACGCGCCCGCACCGTGACCGAGCGGAGCCCCGAGCCGTGACCCGCGGCTGGCGGTGTGGTGATCAGTCCTGTTCGTCCTCGGGCTTCGGTGGCTTCTTCGGCCAGATGCCGATGAAGTAGTGAAACCCGCGCGCGAACGCACGATCCACGGCGGCCGCCGACGCCGCCATCACGCCCGCCTCGAGCGCGCGGCCGCCGACGACCTTGCCGATCGAGCCCTGACCGGTGCTGGGCTTGGGAAGCGGCTCCTCGTCGATCTTGGCCCAGATCGACTTGAACGCCTTCTGGCCCAAACGGCCGGCGATGATTCCGCCGATGATCCCGAAGGGCTTGTAGAGCAGCCTCATGACCCGCCAGCGTAGTGCAAGGAGCCCGATGAGCGAGAACCCGCGACCGTTCGAGGAGATCTACGCGGAGGCGGGCGACGACCTCGACGCGATCCCGTGGGCGTCGCTTGCCGCCAACCCGTCGCTGGTCGCCTGGCTGGACTCGGACGCGGCGCGCCGACCCGGCGCCGGGGACCGGGCGCTCGTGGTCGGCTGCGGGCTCGGCGACGACGCCGAGGAACTCGCCCGCCGCGGCTGGCAGACGACCGCATTCGACATCTCGCCGACCGCGATCGCTCGCTGCCGCAACCGGTTTCCCGGCTCCGCGGTCGACTACGAGGTCGCCGACCTGTTCACGCTCCCGCGCACCTGGGACGCCGCGTTCGGCCTGGTCGTCGAGATCCGCACCCTGCAGTCGCTCCCGCTCGCGACGCGCGCGGCGGCGGTCGACGCGGTCGCGGCTACGGTCGCGCCCGCCGGACAGCTGTTCGTCCGCTGCTACGGGCGCCGGCCGGCCCAGCCCGTCGACCAGCGACCATGGCCGGTCAGCCGCGACGAGCTCGCGGGGTTCGAACGCAACGGTCTGCGCGTCCGCTCGTTCACCGAGGGCGACGAGCCGCCGGAGCCGATGTTCACGATCGTCTACGAACGGCGCTGAGCCGGCGCGGACGCGATGCAACCCTCCGCCAACGCGGCGCGGAAATTGCCAACGACCGGCGCGAGTGGGTAAATAATCAGGGCCAAGCTGCGTATCTGTTTTAAGGAGCGCCCATGGAGGATCAGGGTCAACCCAACGACGATGGCACGGCCGAGGAGCTGCTGAGGGCGGCATTGCTCGACGATTCGTCGGCGGTCGCGGTGTCGTTGCGGGTGCAGGGGCTGCCGCTGAGCGAGGCGATGACGGTCATCTTCCACGGTCGCCGGGACCTCGGCACGCTGCAGACGTATGTGACGTGGGGGAGTCGTGGGGCGGGATCGACCGTCTCGGCCGGCGAGCTGTTGCGCGTCCCCTGCGATCTCGACCTTGCCGACGCCGAGGACCGCGCCGAGGCCGAGCAGCTGTATGTGGAGCAGGCGACGGCGATCCGCGACGCGCTCGTCGGCGCCGACACCGTGCTCGACGTGTGGCGCGAGCCGCTGTCGGACGTCGCCGGGTCCGGGGTCGAGGTCGACCATTCGACGCAGCTGCCGGTCCGGCTGCCGGCGCCGCGGCTGCTGCCGACGGCGCTCGTCGCGACCGAGTCGCAGCTGGTCGTGACGCCCGTGTGTAGCGCGCGAACGCTCGCCAACGGGCGTCCGCCGGTGGGGATCGCGTGCGCGCAGCAGGAGTTCGCCCGCGTCTATCCGCTCGCCGACGACCCCGAGCGTTGTGTCAGCGAGTTCATCGAGCTCGCCGCCGAACACGCGCTCGAGCTGGCCGAGCGGCTCGATCACCAGGAGGCGTCGGTGCGACGGTTCATGGAGCTCAGCGACTCCTGACCCGGGGGGTGCGCGACACGGGGTGGGAGGTTCCGAAGAAACGGCGTCTATAGGTACGTTTCTTCGGAATCGCCGGCGCGCACGGGCGCCGTGCCGCGGATGAGTCGCGCGGATGCCGGCTCGCTACCGGTCGCCGACCGGCGTCGGCTGCGCCGGCTCGCGGGCCGGACGCCGTTCGCGCGGCGGCAGCTTGTCGCCGAGCTTGTCGTGATCGCGCAGGCGCACGCCCGCGGGCACCGAGTCCGGGAGCGGAATCCCGCCGATCGGCGACTCCGGCGGCGGCGACGGCTTCTGCCCGCCACCGCCCCAGCCGTCTTCGCCCTCATCGCCCCATTGCGAACCCGAATCGTCTCGCAGGGCGGGGAGCAGGAGCACGGCGACGCACGCCAGACCCAGAATGTGCACCCCAGCGATCCAGAAGATCAGCCTGACCCCTTCGGTCATGAGCAGAGCTTACCGCAGGGATGCCCGCGGGCGGGCGGTATGTGCCAAATGCCACATCTGGCGAGGGGCCTCCGATTCCGGATGTCGCTGACACGTCGATGGAATATCCGTTACCGGGGGGCGACGCCTATCACCGCCCGGACTAACAGCTGTCCGAGCCCGGATCACGGTCGCCGAACCCGGGCGCTACCATCGAACGCCGCCCATGGCTCAGAACCAGTCGACAGCCCTCAAGGTCGCCCCCCGCGAGGCCGGCGGTTCGCGGGCGGCGCGGCGCCTGCGCCGCACCGGCGAGATCCCCGGCGTCGTCTACGGCGGCGGCGAGGATCCGGTCAGCTTCGCGGTCGACGAGCGCACGCTGCGCCACGCGCTGGCCGATGCGGGCGCGGTCATGGAGCTGACCGTCGAAGGTGGCGGCTCGAGCCCGGTCGTCGTCAAGGAGCTGGCCCGTCACCCGGTCACCGGCGCCACGGTTCACATCGACCTGCTGCGTGTCCGGCTTGACGTCAAGATCCAGGCGACGGTGGTCCTGGAGCTGACCGGGGTCGAGGACGCGCCCGGCGCCCGGGAGGGCGGGGTCCTGGAGCAGCAGCTGCGCGAGCTCACGATTGAGGCGCTGCCGAACGACATTCCCGACTCGCTGCACCACGACGTGTCCGCGATGCAGATCGGCGACACGCTGCTGGTCGAGGCGCTGACGCCGCCGGCGGCGGTGACGCTCCTCGACGATCCCGAGACGGTCGTCGCGACGCTGAGCCCTCCGCGCCTGCAGGTCGAGGCCGAGGAGGAGATCGAGTCCGAGACCGAGGTCGTCGGCGAGGGCGCCGAGGCCGAGGGCGGGGCCGAGGACACCGGCGCCGAGGCCGGCGACGAAGCCTCCGACTCCGAGTAACCCTCATGCCACTCCCGGGTCGCCGTGGCGCCCCCGCCGACTGGCTGATCGTGGGGCTGGGCAACCCGGGCGCCGAGTACGCGCGCACGCGCCACAACGTCGGGTTCATGGTCGCCGGTCGATTGATCGAGCGCTGGGAGTTGTCCAAGCCCAAGCGCCGCTTCAAGGGGCTGCTCAGCGAAGGCAAGATCGGTACGCCGGGGGTCGACACACCCGTCCGCGCCGCCGTGCTGATGCCACAGACGTATATGAACGACGCCGGCCGCTCGGTCGGGCCCGCGCGCGGCGCGCTCGGGATCGACGACATTTCCCATGTGCTCGTCGTCCACGACGAGATCGACATCCCGTTCGGCGAGATCCGCGTGCGGCTCGGCGGCGGACTCGCCGGACACAACGGCCTGAAGTCGATCCGCCAGGGCCTGGGCTCGACGGAGTTCGGCCGCGTGCGCACCGGGGTCGACCGGCCGCCGACGACCGATCCCGATCGCGTCGCCGCGTACGTGCTGAGCCGCTTCAGTGAGCCGAAGGCCGATGTCGAGGCGCTCGTCGACCGCGCAGCCGACGCGGCCGAGCGGGTGCTGGGCGAGGGCTATCCGTAGGCCGTCACGTTCCTAGACTCGGACGAGCCCCTCGATGCTCTCCGCCCTCCTCGCTCACGCCGACGACGATCCGCAGACCGGCGCGCTCGCAGCCGACGGCGGCGAGGCGTTCGTGTCGCTGTCGCTGCGGCCGTATCTGATCGCCGCGCTGCTCGACCGCGACCCCCGCCGCCCGGCGATCGTCGTCGCCGGCGACGACCGCGCGGCGCGCGATCTCGCCGCCGGGCTGCGCGCGTGGTTGGATCCCCGCTCGGTCCGCTACTACCCGAGCCGCGGCGTCGCCTACGAATCGCACCTGACGCCGCCGCCACACCTCATCGGCCTGCGGATCGCGGCGCTGGACTCGCTGATCGATCCACCCGACCAGAGCGGCAGCTCGGCGCCGGTCGTCGTCGTGTCCGCCGTCGCGCTGACCGAGAAGGTTCCCGACCGCACGATGCGCCCGCATGGGTTCGTGTTGCGCAAGGGCTCCGAGATCGACCTCGAGCAGACGGCGCTGAATCTCGTCGCGGCGGGCTACGAGCGCGTCGACCAGGTCGAGGACCGCGGCCAGTTCGCGGTTCGCGGCGGCATCCTCGACCTGTTCTCGGCGACCGAGGACCGCGCCGTGCGGATCGACCTGTTCGGCGACGAGATCGAGTCGCTGCGGTGGTTCTCGACGTTCACCCAGCGGTCGCTCGGGGAGGCCGAGTGCGTCGAGGTCGCGCCCGCCGCCGAGCTTGCGCCCGAGCACCGTGAGCTGGCCGAGATCGCCGCGCTCGAGGCTCCGGACGACCGCCCCGACATCGCCGAGCTGTTGCCGGTCGACAGCTTCCACCCGCTGCTGGAGCTGATCGGCGAACAGGCGTCGGTCACGATCGCAGGCGCCGAGGACCTCGAGCCGGCGCTCGCCGACCACTGGCAGGACGTCTCGGCGGCGATCGGAGACGAGGATGCCGAGCACCTGTACGTCGAGCCCGAGCGCGTGTCGGCGGCGCTCGCCGAGCGCGTCAAGGTGCGGCTGTCGAGTATCGACCAGGACCAGCCGTACGCGTTCCGCGCGCAGGCGGCCGATGTCGCCGCGCGCGGGCTCAAGCAGGCCGAGCCCGAGCTCGAGAAGCTCGCGCGGTCCGGCTACCGGACGGTCGTGACGTTCGCGCGCCGCGGCGAGGGCGAGCGGTTCGGCTACAACCTCGGCCGGCTCGCGGTCGACTGGCTGTCAGACAGCGCCGCCGCCGATGCCGCCGCCGGTCGCATCACGCTCGCGCAGGCGCGGGTCGAGCACGGCTTCATCGCGCCGCAGTTCCACCTCGCGGTGATCCCCGACCACCGGCTGTTCCAGCGCCGGCGCGCGGAACCAACCCCGGGCGCGGGCACGCGCCGGCGCGGTGTGCTGCGCAGCTTCGCCGACCTGCGCACCGGCGACATCGTCGTCCACGAGGACCACGGGATCGCGCGGTTCGCGGGCTTTGACACCAAGACCGTCGCCGGCGTCACGCGCGACTACCTGTACCTGGAGTACGCGGGCTCCGATCGCGTGTTCGTTCCCGTCGACCAGCTCGCCAAGATCTCCCGCTACGTCGGCGGCGGTGGATCGCACCCGCCGCTGTCAAAGCTCGGCGGCAGCCGCTGGGACCAGATCAAGTCTCGCGCCCGCCGCGCCGCCCAGGAGCTCGCCGGAGAGCTGTTGAACCTGTATGCGGAGCGCAGGCGCCGCGAGGGCCACGCGTTCGAACCCGACACCGACTGGCAGCGCCAGTTCGAGGACGCGTTCCCGTACGCCGAGACCCCCGACCAGCGCGACGCGATCGACTTCGTCAAGGCCGACATGGAGACGCCACGTCCGATGGACCGCCTGATCTGCGGGGACGTCGGCTACGGCAAGACCGAGGTCGCGCTGCGGGCGGCGTTCAAGGCGGTGCAGGACGGCACGCAGGTGATGCTGCTGGTGCCGACGACGATCCTCGCCCAGCAGCACTACGGCACATTCACCGAGCGCCTCAAGGATTACCCGGTGACGATCGAGCACGTCAGCCGCTTCCGTCCGGCGGCGGAGCAGCGCGACGCGGTCGCGCGCTTCGCCGCCGGGCAGGTCGACATCCTGATCGGCACCCACCGGCTGCTCAGCCGCGACGTCCGCGCCAAGAACCTGGGGTTGTTGATCGTCGACGAGGAGCAGCGCTTCGGCGTCAAGCAGAAGGAGCTGCTGCGCCAGCTGAAGCTGCGCGTGGACGTGATCAGCATGAGCGCGACGCCGATCCCGCGGACGCTGCAGATGTCGCTTGCGGGCGTGCGCGACATCTCGGTGATCGAGACGCCGCCCGAGGGCCGGCGGCCGGTCAAGACGTTCGTCGGCGAGTACGACGAGGAGCTCGTCAAGCGCGCGTTGCTGCGCGAGTCCGAGCGCCACGGCCAGGCGTTCTTCCTGCACAACCGCGTCGAGACGATCGAGGAGACGGCGGTGAGGCTGCGCGGCCTGTGTCCGGGGATGCGGTTCCTCGTCGCCCACGGGCAGATGGAGGAGCGCGTGCTCGAGGAGCGGATGCTGGCGTTCCTGCGCGGCGACGCCGACGTGCTCGTGTGCACGAGCATCATCGAGTCCGGGATCGACATCCCGCAGGCGAACACGCTGGTCGTCGAGCGCTCCGACCAGTTCGGGCTCAGCCAGCTCTACCAGATCCGCGGCCGCGTCGGCCGCTCCCGCGAGCGCGCGTACGCCTACCTGCTGTATCCGAGCGCCGCAGCGCTGACGCCGGAGGCGGCGCAGCGGCTGTCGGCGCTCAGCGACTACACCGAGCTCGGCGCGGGCTTCAAGATCGCGATGCGCGACCTCGAGCTGCGTGGCGCCGGCAACCTGCTCGGCGACGAGCAGTCCGGGCACGTCGCCGCGCTCGGCTTCGAGCTGTACATGCAGATGCTCGACGAAGCGGTGGCAGCGGCCGGCGGCGACGGAGCGTCCGCGGACGAGGACTGGGAGCCGGTGCGACTCGACGTCTCCGTCGACGCGTACGTGCCCGCCGACTACATCCCGTACGAGCAGGCGAAGGTCGACGTCCATCGGCGGATCGCCGGTGCCCGAGAGGTGGCGGACCTGATGGCGCTGCGCGAGGAGCTCGGCGACCGCTTCGGCGAGCTGCCCGAGCCGCTCGAGAACCTGATCGCGCTGCAGCAGGCGCGGATCAAGCTCGGCCAGGCGGGTGCGCAGGCGGTGACCGTGCGCGGCGACCGGTTCGCGGTGACGCCGATCGAGCTCGACTCGACCAAGGCCAAGGCGATCCGCGCCGAGATCCCGGAGGCGCTGTACGAGTCGGGCCGCTCGCAGCTGTCGGTCCGCATCCCAAAGGACTCCGCACAACGGTTCGCGGCGATCGTCCGCGCCGCCGACGTGCTGCTGTCGGTGATCCGCGAAGCCGACGCCGATCGCGAGCCGCTCGCCGCGCAATCGGCCGCGGCCTGAGCAGGTCGGCTGCTAAGAGCCTGGTAAGACATCGGCGAGCCGGGCGTCCGGGGTCGCTACTATCGCCCAAGCCTGATGAAGACGTTGAAGTGCACCTCGGCGCTGTGCGCCTTTTTTGTGGTCGCAGCGCTCCTCGTTGCAGCGTGCGGCTCGTCGTCGTCCTCGTCGTCTGGCTCGTCGAGCTCGGTGCCGGCCACCGACGCCGCCGTCGTCGCCGGCAACCCGATCACGCTGCGCGCGCTCAAGCACTGGATGTACGTCGACGCCAAGGGCCAGTCGGCGCAGTCGCCCGGAGTGCCAGTGATCGTGCCCGAGGATCCGCCGAACTTCGACAAGTGCGTCGCGCAGGTCCGTGCCGGGATTCCGCAGCTCAAGAAGGCGTCGACGAAGACGATCCGCTCCGAGTGCCGCCAGCTGTTCACGTCGCTGTCCGGGCAGGTGTTCGACTTCCTGATCAAGGGCTACTGGTACCAGGGCACCGCGCACAAGCAGGGGATCACGCTCACCCAAACGCAGCTGAACCAGGCGATCGACAAGGCCAAGAAGCAGAGCGGGATCAAGACCGACGCGCAGTACAAGCAGTTCCTGGCCTCGAGCGGCTACACCGACGCCGACATCGCCTTCCGGATCCGGGTCTCGACGCTGTATCAGAAGCTGCTCAAGCAGCATCCGACGAAGGTCACCGACGCCGAGATCGCCAGCTACTACAAGGCGCACAAGTCCAGCTACGGCTCGGCCGAGAAGCTCAACATGCGGATCGTGCTCGCCAAGACGAAGGCCAACGCCAACGCCGCCAAGTCGGCGCTCGCGGGCGGCCAGAGCTGGGACGCGGTCGCCAAGAAGTACTCGATCGACCCGACCACCAAGGACAAGGGCGGGCTGCTGTCCGGCGTCACCGCCAACGAGGAGGACCAGGCGCTGTCCAAGGCGGCGTTCGCGGCCCCGGCGAACAAGCTGGAGGGCCCGGTCAAGGGCCAATTCGGCTATTACGTGTTCGAGGTCTCAAAGAAGATCCCGGCGACGCAGGAGTCGCTCAAGCAGGCGACGCCTGCGATCAAGCAGACGCTCACCCAGCAGAAGCAGACCAACGCGGCGAAGGCCGTCAACAGCCTCGTCACGAGCCAGTGGAAGAGCAAGACGGTGTGCGCGAAGCTGTGGGCGATGGCCGACTGCTCCAACTACGTCAAGCCGAAGACGAGCGCCAGCGCGAGTGCGACGAGCCCGACCACGACGCCGACGCCGACCAGCGGCGGGACGACGCAGACGGCGCCGACGCAGACGTCGAAGGGCAACTCGTCGGCCAGCGGCTCGTCGCAGAAGTCCTCCAGCTCGTCCAAGTAGGCCGATGACCGGGCCCGGGGACGGCGCCGCCTCCAACGACGCCGCGGCGGCGATCGCGCGGCTCGACGAGATCACCCGTCGCCTGCGGCGCGAGTGTCCGTGGGATCGCGAGCAAGACGAGCGGACGATCGTCCCGCACACCGTCGAGGAGGCCTACGAGCTCGCCGACGCGGCGCAGCGCGGCGACGACGCAAAGCTGCTCGACGAGCTCGGCGACGTGCTATTCCAGGTCCACTTCCTGTCGCTGCTGCTGGCCGAGCGCGACGCCGGTGATCTCGCCGCGGTCGCGCGGCACGTGACCGAGAAGTTGATCCGCCGCCACCCGCACGTGTTCGGCGCCACCGAGGTCGCCGACGCGGCCGAGGTGCTTCGCAACTGGGATCAGATCAAGAGCACCGAGGCCGGGCGCGAGCCGGGGATCTTCGGCGAGGTGCCCGAGAACCTGCCGGCGCTGCTGCACGCACGCAAGCTGCAGCGACGGGTAGCGTCCACGGGCTTTGACTTCCCCGGCGTCGAGGGCCCGCTCAGCGCGGTGGCCGACGAGCTGGCCGAGCTCGAGCTGGCCGTGTCGCGCGACGACCGCGAGCAGCGCTTCCACGAGCTCGGCGACGTGCTGTTCGCGGCGGTCAACCTCGCGCGCAAGCTCCATCTCGATCCCGAGCTGGCGCTGCGGGCCGCCTCCGAGCGATTCCGGGGCCGGGTGTTGGCGGCGGCCGAGCTGGCCGCATCCGACGGGCGAAGCTGGGACGATCTGCCCGCCGAGCAGCAGCTCGGCTACTACGCCTCAGCCCGCCTCAAGCAAGGAGACTCCGGTACGCAATGAGTCAGATCGAGCACGTCCACGCCCGCCAGATCCTGGACAGCCGCGGCAACCCGACGGTCGAGGTGGAGCTCAGCGTCCGCTCGGGTGCGTGGGGGCGTGCGGCGGTGCCGTCGGGCGCCTCGACGGGAGAATTTGAGGCCACCGAGCTGCGTGACGGCGGCGCCGACTGGATGGGCAAGGGCGTCACTCGCGCGGTCGACAACATCAACGGCGAGATCGCGACCGCGGTCCGCGGCCAGGACGCGGCCGCGCAGTCGGCGCTTGACCGGATGCTGATCACGCTGGACGGGACGCCGAACAAGTCGCGGTTGGGCGCCAACGCGATCCTCGCCGTCTCGCTCGCGGCCGCGCACGCGTCCGCGGCCGAGGAGCGGCTGCCGCTGTGGCGCTATCTCGGCGGCGAGACCGCGCACATCATGCCGGTGCCGATGATGAACGTGCTCAACGGCGGCGCCCACGCCGACAACGCGGTCGACTTCCAGGAGTTCATGATCGTGCCCGTCGGCGGTCGCTCGTTCGCCGAGGCGCTGCGGATCGGGTCCGAGGTCTTCCATCATCTGAAGGCGACGCTGCACGAGGGCGGCTACGGCACGACCGTCGGCGACGAGGGCGGCTTTGCGCCCGACCTGGAGTCAAACGAGCAGGCGCTCGAGCTGCTCGTGTCGGCGATCCGCGCGGCCGGCTACGTGCCCGGCGAGCAGGTCGCGATCGCGCTCGACCCGGCCGTCTCCGAGCTGCACACCGACAACGGCTACGAGCTCACGCACGAGGGCCGCACGCTGCAGGCATCCGAGCTCGCCGGCTACTGGGCCGAGCTGTGCGGCCGCTTCCCGATCGTCTCGCTCGAGGACGGGATGGACGAGGAGGACTGGGACGGCTGGGCGCTGCTGACCGACCGGATCGGCGAGCACCTGCAGCTCGTCGGCGACGACGTGTTCGTGACCAACACGCAACGGCTGAAGCGCGGCATCGACGCCGGCGTCGCCAACGCGATCCTGATCAAGGTCAACCAGATCGGCACGCTGACCGAGACGTTCGCGGCGATCCGGATGGCGCGCGAGGCCGGCTACGCGGCGGTGATGTCGCACCGCTCCGGGGAGACCGAGGATGTGACGATCGCCGACCTCGCGGTCGCGACCGGCTGCGGCCAGATCAAGACCGGCGCGCCGTCGCGCTCGGATCGCGTCGCCAAGTACAACCAGCTGCTGCGGATCGAGGAGGCGCTCGGGCCGGACGCGAGCTATCCGGGCCGAGCGGCGTTCCGCTCCTGACGTCGTTGTTCTGAGCGCGTGTGCGCCGCTGCGGCGGCGCCGTTGCATCGAGAAGGAGACGGCGCGCGGGCGGCGAACGCTTCACGGGATGCCGCCCGCCAGATCAGCGTCTGCCCGCACGCCGGTCGCGCGCACCTCGACTGCGCGCACGTCGGCGGCCCGCGCCGCGGCGGCCGCGGAGCGGCGCCGAGCCCGGGCGCAGGGGCGCCGCCAGCCGCAACCGGTCAAGCTGCGCGCGCCGCACCTGCGCGTCCGCTGGGAGCGGGTCGGCAGGATCGGCCTGCTGCTGGTGCTGGCGATCGTGATCGGGCTCTACGCCGAGCACGCGATCAGCTACCTCTCCGCCCGCGCCGCATCGAACCGCCAACATGCGATCGTCTCCCATCTGGAGCGCCAGAACGCGTACTTCGAGCGCCGCCAGCGGTCGCTGGAGAACCTGCCGGCGATCCTCGCGCAGGCGCGTCGATTGGGGATGGTGCGGCCGGGCGAGCAGCCGTACGCGATCATCGGCAAGCGCGGCCGCTGAACCCGTCGCGAGGTGAAGCCTGGCGGGGCGCCGTTGCGAACTTCCGCAAGTTGCTGCGACCCCTCCGCAGCAACTTGCGGAAGATTCATCGAGAGTCCGTGGGCGTCACTCGTCGACCAGCCGCCGCCCAGTCGAGTAGTCGACCGCCTCGCGGGCGTAGCGTGCGAACGCCGCGCTTGCGACGGTCGTCATGTCCCACGCTGCCGGCGTGTCGGGCGCGGCTCGCACCGCCACCTGGAAGCACCAGTCGGTGCCCTCGTCGAGGTACAGGCGCGCAAGCTCGGCTCCGGTGAACAGTCCGCCGAGGCGGCGGCGCAGTCCCGACAGCAGATCCTCGACGACGCGCTCACAGACCTCGCGGTCGCTGGGGTCGAGCTCGCGTAGCCGCGCGAGGCCCTCCTGCCAGAGGCCGACCAGATCGTCGAAGGTGGGATCGCCCGGCGCGGACACGGGCTGCTCGGCGGCGGACGTCAGTCGGAGTCGCCGTCGCCGTCGTCGCCGCCCGAGGCGGCGCGGCGGATGACGATCTGGTCCTCCTCGATCGCGACCTCGACGGGCCGGTGGCCGGCCCAGTACTCGGCGTAGACCGGGTCGTCCTGGACGGCCGGATCGAGCCACAGGCCGTAGCCCTCCTCGCCGTGGTCGAATGTCGCCTCGAGCGTGCTGGACGTGCGCCGGCGACGGCCGCGGCCGCCCCGACGGCTGCGGCGCCGGCGGGGCCGATCCTCGTCCTCGCCGTCGTCCTCGTCCTCGTCGTCGTGCTCGGTGGCCTCGGCGGCGGCGTCGAGCTCGGCGGCGACCATCGCGTCGTCCTCGGCTCGCAGGTCGAGCTCGTCGTCGAATTCGGGCGTCGAGCCGTTGCTCTCGTCGTCGTCAGGACCGAGGTGCTGGTCGCGCTTGAACGTCTCGATCTGCTGGACCGTCACCTCGAGCTGGTGAGCAATCCATGCGTCCGTCCGGCCCTGGCGCACCCACGCGCGGATCTTGTTGAGTTCAGGTTTCAGTGAGCGTCTTGGCATCGGATCCGGAGACTATCGATCTCGGCTCGGACGACCGGTTGCGGGCGGCCGCGAATCCGCCGCACGGGCGCGGATTGTCGCGACGCGGCGAGATGACGTCGTGCGGGCCGTCGAGCGGTGTCATGAGGTGTGGAGTTCGGTCCATTCGCGGCCCGCGACAGGCGCCGACGCGCCGACCTGCGATGACCGTCCAGGACCGCCACTGAACACGTTCGTTTACCAAATGAAAGGGCTATGCTCGGTTGGCGGCGCCCCCGCTTGCGTCGCCTGAACCATCCCGTCCAACGCGCAACCGTGGGGAGCAGGGAGGCCAAATGTTGGTACTCACGCGCAAGTCGAACCAGAGCATCATGATCGGCGACAACATCGAGGTCTCGGTGCTCGCGATCATGGGCGAGAAGGTGCGGATCGGGATCCAGGCAGACCGCAACGTGCCCGTATTCCGCAAGGAGGTGTACCTCGAGATCCAGGCTGAACGGGAGAACGAGGGCACCGAGGACGCGGATGCCGGGTCGGCCAGCACAAACGCCGAGCAGGCCGGCACGGAGCAGACGACGCCGAGGGCCGCGGCGAATGACGGCGCGGGCGACACGTCCGCCGACGCCGAGCAGCCGCGCAGCGGCGCGGAACGCAATGGGCGGCGCGAGGTCGACGCGGCGCTGCGCACGATCGGCGGCGAGTCGAAGTAGATCGGGCCGCGGCGCCGCCCCGCGGCGTCGCGCCCGGGCGCCAGCCAGCGTTGGCGCACCGTACATCTGTTGAGTCTGGCTGGCTGGCCAGCCAGGCGGGGAAGCCTGGGCGCGTCCGGCGGACGGTGAGGCGCCCCCAGCCGCCGAGGCCCGAGGGGCGAAGGCGCTAGCGGAGCAGCAGGTACAGGCTCTCGAACATCACGGCGGTGACGACCAGCGCCGTCACGATCAGCGCGAACACGAGCAGCCAGTAGTGGACCGAGCCGCGGGCGCGGATGCGCTCACGAGTGCGGGCGCGCGAGCGCCGGACGGCCTGGCGGCGCAGGCTCTCGCGTCGGTTTCGATCGAGCTCCGTCTCGTGCCGGAATTCCTGCTCCAGCTGCGCGAGGCTCTGGCGCATCCGCATCGCCATGCGGCGAGCCTACCAGTGCCTGCACGAGGACATGCAAGCGGCGGCGATGCAAGCGTTCGTGCATCGCCGCCGCCAGCGACGCTCAGGCGACCTTCTGGCCCTCGTAGACGTCGACGAAGTGCAGGTAGTTGTCGGCGATCTGCGACGCCGCGGTGGCGCGGTCGATGTCCTTGGCCAAAAAGCCCTTGAGCGCGTCCCACCAGATCGAGCGGCCGATCGCGAAGCCGACGAAGCCGTCGACGGTCGACGCCGCCTGCAGCCACTGCTCGACCTTCTGAGTCGAGGCGCCGCGGCCGAGCAGCACGCAGGTGACGCCCTCGCGGCCGGCGCCGGTGCGCGCCTGTTTGGCGAGCATCTCGGCGTCGGTGCGCTCGTCGACGCCCTCGATCTTCCAGATGTCGACCTCGCAGCCGAAGCTCTGGATCTCCTCGATCGCGCGGCGCATCAGCTCCGGGCGCAGTTCGGCGTCGTAGCGGTCCGAGTCGCCGTCGACCGCCGCGAGCTGGTCGTCGGTGGCGGGCACCAGCAGCTCGAACAGGAACTTCCGGTCGTGCGCATGGAGCCAGTCGGCGAGCTCCTTGAGTCGCTCGAGCTGGCGGCGGTTCATCTCGGTGTCCGGGTCGTCGGGGTTGTAGCGGACGAGCACCTTGGAGAAGTCGGGGTCGTAGCGCTCGATGTGGGCGCCGAAGTCGGCCCCGTACTCGAAGTCGAACTCGTTCTGGCCGGACTTCTCGACCGGCATCGCCAGCTTCAGGCCGGCGGCGCGCGCGAGCTGCGGGATGTCTGAGCCGAACTGCTCGTCGACGAGCACGCCGGTCTGGCCGGCCTCGGCGCCGCGGCTGACGGCCTCGGTCATCCCCTCGTAGATCAGGTGCTTGGCATCGGCGATCGTCTCGGTCTGCTCCGCGGTCGGGTCGCCTTCGATCCCGAACATCTTCTTCTGGAAGGAGCCACGGTGGTCGAACGCGAGGATGTACAGCTTGCCGTCGTAGCCGAGTGCCATTTCAGACCGCCCTTGTTGTCGTTTCAGATCGCGATGATCTGAGTCTACGGGCACGAACGCCCACTGCGCGGGGCGAATCGGCGCGTGCGGGGCCGCGGTGGCGCGGCCGCCTGAGCACCGCGTACGCTTGCGGCGCACGGATGGAGCACAACTTCACCGGACACGCCTACACGATCGGCATCGAGGAGGAGCTGATGATCGTCGATGGCCGGTCGCTGGACCTGGTCAACGCGATCGAGGCGATGCTCGAGCCGGCGCCGGCAGGCGAGATCAAGCCCGAGCTGATGGAGTCGGTGCTGGAGATCTCGACGGACCCCTGCGCGAGCGTGACCGAGGCCGCCGCACAGCTGCGAGCGCTGCGGTCCCAGGTGTGCACGACGGCGGACGCCAAGCAGATGGCGATCGGCTCCGCAGGGACGCACCCGTTCGCGATGTGGGAGGACCAGCGGATCGTCGCGCGACCGCGTTACCGGGACCTGATCTCGGCGCTGCGGTTCGTGGCGCGCCAGGAGCTGATCTTCGGCATGCACGTGCACGTCGGCGTCGACGACCCCGACAAGGCGATCCACGTCGCCAACGGGATGCGGGTCCACCTGCCGGTGCTGCTGGGGCTGTCGGCCAACTCTCCGTTCTGGCGCGCCACCCCGACCGGGCTGGCATCGACGCGGACGCCGATCTTCCGCGCGTTCCCGCGAGTGGGGATTCCGCCGACGTACCGCAACTGGGACGACTACGCGCGCCAGATCGAGTTCATGATCCGCGCCGGCGTGATCCAGGACTACACGTACCTGTGGCACGACGTGCGTCCGCACCCGACGTTCGGGACGGTCGAGGTCCGGGTGATGGACTCCCAGACGCACATCGAGCACGCGCTCGGGCTTGCCGCGCTCGTGCAGGCGATGGTCAAGGAGCTGGCCGAGCACTTCGACGCCGGCAAGGGGTTGTCGCCGTACCCGTGGGAGATGCTCGACGAGAACAAGTGGCTCGCCGCCCGCCACGGGCTCGAGGGCGAGATCGTCGACCTGCCGAGCTCGGACCGCGTCGCGACCCGCGTGCTGGCGCGGCGGATCATCGACCGCATGCGCGAGCACTGCCAGGACCTCGGATCCGAGTCCGATCTCGACGCGATCGACGATCTGCTGCAGCGCGGCAACGGCGCCGCGCGCCAGGTCGTCGTCTACGAGGCCAATCACGACCTGCACGAGGTGATGGCGGAGATCGTCGCCGCGACGCGACCGTGAGCGAGCGGCGCCGGCGATCGCTGCGATGATGCACGCGACCTCAAATCGGCGCGCCCGGCCCCCTGCCCGGTTCTACAATCGGTACGTGAGCACCGGCGGTCAAGACCTCTTCGTGGTTTGCAAGAACTGCGGATCCGAGGTCAGTCCTTACATCACCGAGTGCCCGTACTGCGGCAACCGGTTGCGCAAGCGTGCGCCAAAGCTCGACCGCGACCAGCGCCCGACCGAGCACAAGCCGCGCCGCACGCCGAGCCCGCTGCTGGGGCGCCTGCGGCGCAACGAGATCCCCGGCATCGCCCCCGACCGGCGGCCATACGCGACGATCGTGCTGGTTCTGCTCGGGATGGTCGGGTGCGTGATGTGGCGCACCGGTGTCGGCGGCATGAGCTCGAACCTGATCATCTACGGCAAGCCCGGGACGCAATGGTGGCGACTGTTCACGGCGGCGTTTACGTACGACAACACCGGCTACGCGTTCGTGTCGCTGTTCGCGATCGGGCTGTACGGATGGCTGTTGGAGCGCCGGCACGGGCCGCTCGTCGTGCCCGTGCTGTTCCTGCTCGGCGGCGTCGGCGGGCTCGCCGCGACCGCCGGCGTGTACGCGCTGCCGGTCGTGCTCGGCGCCCCCGGCGCGGCGCTGGCGATGATCTGCGCCTGGTCGGTGCCCGACCTGATCTCGCTGACCGAGGGCCGTGAGGTCGACGGCGACCTGATCGGCACCGCGGCGATCGCGGTCGCGGTCGCGCTGATGCCGCTGGCCGCGCCGCACGCGAGCTGGGTGGCCGACATCGTCGGCGTGGTCGTCGGGTTCGGGGCCGGGCTGCCGCTGGCCCGCGCGGTCCCGCGCTGACGGTCGTCGGCAGGCGCGGGGCGGCGACGATCGGCCGCGGGCGCGACGTATAGTCGAGGCCGCCCGTGTCGGAGGAGCGTCCCTACACAGACGAGGAGCTCGACGCCGCGATCGAGCAGCTGACCGACCCGGCGGCTCTGCGCGCCGGACAGGACCTCGTGATGCGGGTGGCGCCGTCGCTGCAGCGGGTGCTGGCGACGGCGATGGCGGAGGGCGGCTGGTTTGACTCCGGCCACCGGCAGGCGGTCCGCGAGGCCGCCGCCGAGCCCGACCCCGGAGCGCGCGTCCGTGCGGTGCAGACGATGCTCGCCGAGGAGACCCGGCTCGGGATGCTCGTCGGCGTCGCGGTCGGGTTCGAGCTCTCCCGCCGGCTCGGCGGTCCGGCGGGCCACACATCTGACGCAGACCCACAACAGGAGGACTAGAACCTCATGGACGTACGGTTTCTCGGCCACGCGTGCTTCGAGCTCTCGGACGGCGACACCAAGGTCCTGATCGATCCGTTTCTGACCGGCAACCCGAACGCGGCCGTGTCGGCCGACGAGCTGAACCCGACGACGATTCTGTTGTCGCACGGCCATGGCGATCACTTCGGCGACACGGTCTCGATCGCGACTCGCACCGGCGTCGAGGTGGTCGCGACCACCGAGCTCGCCAACGAGCTGACCGAGGACGGCGTGTCCGCACGCGACACGAACCTCGGCGGCACCGAGGAGTTCGAGTGGGGATCGGTCAAGCTCGTGCCGGCGCTGCACGACTCGCGCACGCCGAAGGGCCGCTCGAACCTGCCGGCCGGCCTCGTGATCGACTTCAAGGGCACGGTCGTCTACCACCTCGGCGACACCGCGCTGTTCTCCGACCTGTCGCTGGTCGGCAGGCGGCGCGCGGTCGACATCGCGATCATCCCGATCGGCGGCCACTACACGATGGACCGCCACGACGCCGTCGACGCCGCCGACTTCGTGGGCGCCAAGACGATCATTCCGTGCCACTACGACACGTTCCCGCCGATCGAGACCGACGCCGGCGCGTTCCAGGCTGACATCGAAAAGACGCTTGACGCCGTCTGCGTCGTGCTCGAGCCCGGAGCCGTGCACCAGGCATGACCCACGCGATCGTCCTGATCCAGGCCGAGGGCCCAAAGCTCGGCACGCTCGGCGGCGAGCTGGCCGACATCGAAGGCGTGGCCGAGGCCTACTCGGTCACCGGTGAGTGGGACTTCGTCGCGATCCTGCGGCTGCGCGAGCAGGACCAGCTGGCACAGGTGGTCACCGGCCGGCTGTCGCAGCTGGACGGCGTGCGGCGCACGCAGACGATGGTCGCGTTCGAGGCCTACTCGCGCCACGACCTCGAGGCGATGTTCTCCGTGGGCCAGTGACGCTCAGAAGCGACGGATGCCCCAGCGAACCGCGCTGATCACCGGCGCCACGTCAGGCATCGGACCGGGCAGTTGTTCTCCTACGACGAAACGATCGCCCCACGGTGACGGCCGCCAACATCCGCGCGGCGAACGCGCGGTGAGCTACACGCCGGCAGCCGCCAACGCGGCGACGACGCCGGCGGCCATCGCCTCGTAGGTGTAGGGCGCGACCGCGGCACGCGCGGCGTCGCCGAGCCGGCGCCGCAGCGCATCGTCGGTGAGCAGCCGGTCGATCGCTGCGGCGAGCGCGTCGGCGTCGCCGGGCGCGACCACGAGGCCGGTGTCACCGTCTCGCACGAGGCCACCGGCGGCGGCGCCGACGGCGGTCGTCGCGATCACCGGGCGCCCCTGCTCGAACGCCTCGTTGCAGACCAGCCCCCACGGCTCCTTGAAGCGCGGGGTCGGGATCGACGGGATGACCGTGAACCGGGCCGCCGCGTACGCGACCGGCAGCTCACGGCGGGCGACGGCGCCGAGCAGCCGCGTGCCGGCGGCGGCGGCGATCCGGGCGGCAAGCGGTCCGTCGCCCGCAACCACGAGCGTCGCCGAGCGTGCGGCTGTGGTCCGTTCCCATGCCCGGGCGAGCACCTCCAGCCCCTTCTCGGCAACGAGCCGGCCCGTGTACAGCACCAGCGGCCTGTCGCCGAGGTCGTGGCTAGCCCGGAAGGTGGCAATTTCGTCCGCGCCGACGTGGCGCCCGAACAGGTCGCGCTCGACCGCCTGAGGCGCGACGAAGATGTCGTCGTCGTGGCCGCGGATGCGCGCGGCAAAGCGGCGCACGTGTTCGCCGTAGGCGATCACCGCATCGGCGTGGCGGTAGATGTGGCGGATGACCGGCAGCGTCAGCGCGTGCATCGGCGACCGTGGCTGATGCCAGACCGACGCCCACAGCAGGAACGGCTTGTCATAGCGCTTGGCGCCGGCGTATGCGGCCGGGAGCATCGAGCCGCCCGCGAACGGCGCGATCACGGCGTCATAGGCGCGGCCGAGCGATAACGCCGCGCGCGGGCCGTGCAGCCGCCTGGCCGGGAAGGCGGCCGTGGCGAGCTGCGCGTCGAGATCGGCCGACCAGGCGGGCGCGTAGCGATCCCCACGCCCATAGCAGAGGACCTCCAGCCCGTGGCTTGCTCCCAGCAGGCGGTACAGCGGCAGCCGGTAATCGCTCGGATAGGTGGTGACCATCGCGATCCGCATCGCCGCAGATGATGCCCGTATGCTGCAGCGATGGTGAGGCGCGCCGTCGCGGCGCTGGCCACGGCGCTGCTCGTCGCGGCGTGCGGGTTTAGCAGCCACTCGACCTCCACGAGCTCGTCGTCGGCGAGCACCACCGCGTCGTCGGCGAGCAGCACGAGCATGTCCCCGCAGACCTCGTCTTCGAGCGCGACGTCGACGGCGGCGAGCTCCTCGAGCACCACGAGGAGCGCCGCGCACCACACGCACACCCAGCCGCCGGAGTCAACGCCGCATTTCGTCGTCAAGCTCAAGCTCGGATCGAACGGCACGCTGACGCCGCCGAGCGTCGCGATCGGCGGCCATACAGCCGTCGAGTTGTCGGTCTCCAACGCCTCCGATGGCTCCGCCAAGCTCGAGGTGGCTCATGGATCCATCGCTCTGTTCGCGCACACGCTGCCTCCCGGGCGCACGACCGCGAAGCTGCCGGCCCTGAAGAACGCCACTTATGCGCTCCTGGTCGATGGCAGGCCCCGCGGCACGCTGACGATCGGCGCCAAGGCCGGGCCGTAGTCGCGCCGCCGGTCCCCCGGGCGCTCGGTCCGGCGCCGCGGCGCGGTCAGCCGATTCGCGAGCCCGGCTCCGCGCCGCGATCGGGGCGCAGCAGCACGACGCCGCGCTCCTCGTCGAGTGCGCCGAGCACGAGCACCTCGGACATGAACGGCCCGATCTGCCGCGGCGGGAAGTTGACGACGGCGACGACGAACGTGTCGAGCAGCTCCTCCCGCGCGTAGTGGGTGATCTGCGCCGACGAGCGCTTGATGCCGAGCTCCGGGCCGAAGTCGATCGTCAGCTTCCAGGCGGGCGTGCGCGCCTGCGGGAAGTCGTCGACGGCGGTCACGCGGCCGACCCGCATGTCGACCGCGAGGAACTGGTCGAACTCGATCAACGCCGTCCGGACGTCAGTGCGCGAGCGGATTCGTGACCGTCGGGGGCGCGCTCGTGATCGTGCCCGTGGTCATCGGCGGAGGCTGCGTCGTGGTCGGCACCGAGCTCGTCTGCGCCGGCGTCGTCGGGGTCGGCGTCGTCGGGACGGTCGTGGTCGGACTCGTGGTGGTCGGGGTCGGCGTCGTGATCGTCGGCGGGGACGTCGTCGTCGGCGGCAGCACCACCGGCGGCGGCGTCGTCGTGGTCGTGGTGGTCGTCGGCATCGACGGCGAGGTCTGGGTCACGGTGCGGCCGGGAGGCGCTGTCACGGTCGTGGTGTCGGCGGGCAGCGTCGTCGTTGTCCTGGTTGGCGTCGTCGGGATCGTCGCGGTCGGGCCCGTCGGCGTCGTCGCGGTCGCGGTCGTGTCGGTCGACGTCGACGTCGTCGGCGCCGCCTTCGGCTTCGAGGAGGCGTCGAGCTTGTCGGACTGCACCGTCGCCGCGTGACGCTGGTGCCCGGACACGACCGTCGACGGCGCCTCGGAGTGGGGCACGGTCGGCGCCGCCGGCGGGGCCGGGACCGACGACGATCCGGTCGGCTGCGGGGTCACCTGCGCGACTGCGCTCGATGTCGGCTGCGAGTGATGGCGATGGTGCGAGCCGCCGGAGTTGTTGACCTCGACGGCGCCGGCGGTCACGAGCGCGGCTGCCGCGAGGCCGGCCGCGGCCTTGGTCGCGACTGCTCCGATACCCGCCGACACGAAGCCGCCGCCGCCGGAGAACGCCCCCGCGCTCGCCAGCGCACCCGCGCCGGCGCCGCCCGCGGCGGTCGCGCCACCGGCCGCGGTCGCGCCGGTGCCGCCGGCGGTCGTCGCCGAGTGCCCGAAGTGGATGAACGCGAACTGCTTGGCGGCGACCAGCGGCCCGACCGGCAGCAGCGCCGCCAGCGCCTTGTTGGTGTGCTTGAGCTGGGTGCGGAACGAGCTGCAGCGTTCGCAGCCCTTGAGGTGGCGCTTGACGAGCGGGGTCGGGCGCTTGAGCAGACCCTCGGCCACCTCCGCCAGCTGGATCCGGACCTCCTCGCACGACAGCGCCCGCGCCTCGGCCGCCTCCGCCAGCGACAGCCGCGCGCGCACAAGCAGCGACTTGACGCTCGACACCGTGGTCTCCATCGCCTCGGCGATCTGGTCGTAGGACAGCGCGTCCATCTCGCGCAGCACGAGCGCGGTCTTCTGCGTCTCGGGCAGGTCCTGGATGTCGCCGACGAGCATCCGGAACTCTTCGCGTTCGTGGACTTTGTCGGCGGTCGTGGCGCCGTGCTCGGACAGCTGGTAGTCCATCGTGTCGACCGCGATCGCCTGTGTGCGGCGCAGATGGTTGAGGCTGCGGTTGCGCGCGATCCGGTACAGCCATGGCCGCACGTTGATCGGCCGCTCGTCGGCGATGATCGCGTTGAACGCGGCGGTCATCACCTCCTGCAGCACGTCCTCGGCGTCCTCGCGGGAGCCGAGCAGGTGGCGGCAGAACGCCAGCAGCCGACTCTCGTAGCGCGACACGAGCACCTCGAACGCGGCGGTGTTGCCGCGCCGCAGCAGCGCGATCAGCTGCTCGTCGGACCGCAGCCGCAACAGCGGCGAGCGACCGTGCACGCCGACGGTCCCGTGGCCGTGGTATTTGAGCGCGGAGACTTCCATCTGGTCGGATCCGGCGGTCCTGCTCGAGTGGCCGCTCGCGCAGACGGACCCGTCGCCGGCGCCACTGACCCCTTCGACACCGTAGCAGCGGCAAAGTTGCGTCCGATCGGCGATACCCGGGGAGGGACTCGAACCCTCATGCCGCTAGGCAGCCGCTCTTAAGGCGGCCGTGTCTGACCAGTTCCACCACCCGGGCGCGCTCGAGAAACGCTACCGGGCTCGCGGCGGCAGGGCGCGGGCCGCGATGTTCCGTGCTCCCAGCTTCGGGAGCGAGTCCCGGCGCGCCGGCCCGTCGATCAGGATGCGGCCGACTCGGCGACCGTGTGCTCGGCGTGCGGCTCGTCGGGCGATAGCGTCTCGAGCACCAGCGAGGTCAGCTCGCGACGGCCGGAGAGCTCAAGGCCCGACAGATCGGGGTCCGGGCCGAGCGCGCGCACCCATGCGGCCGCGGAGCCGCGCGCCTCGGCGTCAGCGGTCCCGGCGGGCAGCTGGTCCTCGATGCCGTGCTCTGACAGGTGTACCCCGCCGTCCTCGATCACGATCGAGTAGACGGTCGTCTCGTCGCCGTCGCGGCCGTCGATCACGGTGAAATCGACTCGCCCGGTGGTCTTCGAGCCCGAGGGCAGCAACCCCGGCAACAGCCGGAAGATCGCGCCGACGTCGACCGCCTCGAGCGGTCGCGGCTCGCCCCAGGACCAGTCATAGCCCCAGCGGGCGAGCTCGCCGATCACGGGCGCGAGCGCGATTGCGCGCTCGGTCAGCTCGTAGTCGACGCGCGGCGGCACCTCGCGGTAGCGCTTGCGAGTCAGCATCCCGTCAGCGACCATCCGGTTCAGGCGCGAGCGCAGCTGCTCGGTCGAGATCCCCGGTAGCACACGTTGCAGTTCGACGAACCGGCGCGGGCCGGAGATCAGGTCGCGCACGATCAGCAACGTCCATTTGTCGCCAACGAGATCGAGTGCGCGCGCGTCCGGCGACCATTGATCGTACGGATGGCGCTTTGCGGGCGGGATATGCGGCATGTGAGCTCCTCGGGACAGCCGTCGCGGCGCGTCCTACGCCACGGACCGATAAACAGCATAACGGGCCTTGGGGCGACTTTGTGGATTTTGCGCCAGTTTGCAACGCCGCTGTCGTTTCAGACGGCATGAACCGAATTCATCTACCGGCGGGCGCTGCGCGCACGAATGGCAATGGGTGACGTGATCGACCTCCAGCTGCGGCGAGCGCGTCGAGTGCACGCGCCGATTCGCCAGTCCTCCGCCTACTACTTCGATGTGTCATGTCCGATGTCGTATCTCGCGTCAGAGCGCGTCGAGCGAGCGCTCGGGCAGGTCGACTGGATCGCGGTCGACGCCTCGGCGGTCGTCGATCCCGGCGCCGCGCCCGAGTGCGGGCTCGGCGCGCCCTCGCTCGATCACGCACGCGCGCAGGCGGAGTTGCATGCTCGGGCGCTGCGATTGCCGCTCGTGTGGCCCGAGCGGTTCTCCGAGGGCGGCGCCCGCGCGCGTCGCGCCGCGTCGTTTGCGTGTGAGCTCGGTGCCGGGGCGCCGTTTGCGCTTGCGGCCGGGCGACTTGCCTACTGCGGCGGCTTTGACCTCGACGATCCCGAAACGCTGGCCGAGGCGGCCGCCGCCTCCGGCGTGCCGCTGACCCCGTGTCTGGAGGCCGCGGCCGAGCACTGGCGCGACGATGAGCTGCGCGAGATCGGACGATCGCTGTGGGCCCAGGGCGTGCGCGAGCTTCCGGCGGTCGCACTCGGCGAGCACTGGTTCGGGGGCGTCACCGGCCTGATGGCAGCCGGCGCCCGGCTGCGTGACGTGTGCGCCGCGCGGCAGCCACTGGCACCGGTCGGCTGAGCGACACGAGCTGAGGGCGCAGTTGGGGGTGGCCGGGTCGGCCGATTCCGCACACCACGGCGGCCGGCCCGACCCCCCCGACCGGCTGACCGCGCCCGCACGTTCGGCGGCCGTCGCATGGACCGCCCCCGCTGACAGACTTACGCGCGATGAAGGTGCGGTCGCCAGCACGGTCACCAACCCGTTGATTCGCTACGTCCCACGGCCGATCCGGCGGTTCTGGCGCATCGCGTGGGACGCCAACCTCACCGGAATGGCGTCGATGCTCGCCTACAACATGCTGTACGGGATCATCCCGATCGCATTGCTCGGCCTGTTCGTCGGCGGCAAGGTGCTGGCGTCCGAGGCCGTCCAGGACAGCGTGGTGCACGACCTGCAGCAGCTGTTCCCCGGCGCGACGAAGACCACGCTGACGAGTGTCCTCAACGAGGTCCGCCACGCGACGACCGGCACCGGTCTGTTGGCGCTGGCCGGCTCGCTGTGGCTGGGTTCGATGTTCTGGGGAGCGCTGGACACCGCGTTCAGCCGGATCTACGGCTGCCCGTCACGCCCGTGGCTCAAGCAGAAGCGGTTCGCGCTGGGGATGGTGCTCGTCGTGCTGTTGTTCATGATCGCGACCGTGTCGGTGCCCACCGCGCAGAGCATCCTGCGCAACGGCGAGAAGCACCTGCCGTTCGACCTGGCGCACGTCGCGGTCGTCGTCTACGCCGGTTCGCTCGCGATCGGCTTGTCGCTGCTGTTCTTGTGCCTGCTGCTGATCTACCACCGCGTGCCGAACTTCCGGGTGCCGTGGAAGGCCGTGTGGCCTGGGGCGCTCGGCGCGACGGTCGCGATCGGCGTCGTCGACTACGGCTTTCCGCTCTACCTGCAGCACTTCAACACGATCGCGCAGTTCACCACCTGGGTCGTGACAGTGGTGCTCGTGCTGATCTGGTTCTACGTGCTGGCCGTGATCATCCTCTCGGGCGCGATCGTCAACGCGCTGCGGCTGCGGCCGCCGCCGCCGGGGGAGTGAGCCCGGCGTGCGGGGCGCGCGCGTGCGGGTCCGCCCGCGTGCGGGTCCGCCCGCGTGCGGGTCGCTCCCCGCCGGCGGGGAGCCGACGTGCGCGACGAGCGGAAACCGTCCACCAGGTTCGATGGGCGGCTTCCGTTCCTGCTGGCCTGATCGGACGGGCAGGGATTCGCCGATCCGGCCGGTGCGTGAGCTCGAGCGGCGGGAGGTGCCATCGCGGCGATGGCTTCGCCCGGGCCCCCGTAAGCGGACGAACATCACCAGGCCGGCGATGCCGCGCCGCATGCAAATGATGGCGGCCAAGCGAACGATTCGCAACCAAACATACGTCGAATTACCGATTGTTCGCTAAAGCTGCTCATCCTGGCCGATCAGGCCAAGAGCGGCGCCGCGGAGGATGTCGTGCTCGGATACCTCGATCTCGTCGAGGCCGAACAGCCGCACGACCTCGGCGAAGATCAGCACGCCGGCGATGATCGTCGGCGCGCGGTCGGGATCGAGCCCCGGCACCTCGCGCCGCTGTGCGAGCGGCATCGCTGCGAGCTCGGCGAGGATCCGCTCGCATTCGGCGACCGAGATCCGGAAGCCGTGGACGCGCTTTGGGTCGTATGGCTCGAGGTGCTGTGCGATCGCGGCCAGCGAGGTGGCGGTGCCGGCAACGGCGATCCCGTGCTCGACCGCGGTGACGACGTCGGCCGGGACGTTGTCGGCGAGGATGGTTCGGACGTCGGCCGACAGCGCGTCCATCTGCTCCCGGGTCGGCGGGTCGTCGTGCAGGTGACGCTCGGTCTGTCGAACGACGCCGGCCTGGGTCGAGACGCGGAAGCGCAGCTCGGGGCCGACGCCGACGATCAGCTCGGTCGAGCCGCCGCCGATGTCGCAGACGAGCGTCGGGCGGGTGTCGTCGCCGTCGCGTTCGCTGGTGGCGCCGAGGTATGTGAGCCGCGCCTCCTCGGCGCCCACGAGGACGTGGGGTTCCAGCTCGTAGTCGCGCCGGATCGTCTGCGCGAACGCGTCGCCGTTGGCGGAGTCGCGGACGGCACTGGTGAGCACCGCGATCCGCTCGTCGCACTCGTGCTCGGCGATCTGCAGGGCGTACCGGTCCAGGACCGCGTACGTGCGCTGGATCGCGTCGTCGGCGAGCCGTCCGGCGGTGTCGACGCCCTGCCCGAGCCGCGTCACGTTCGACTCGCGCACGATCTCCTCGATCCCCCCGTGGCGCGTTCGCCGCGCGATCAGCAGGCGGATCGAATTCGAGCCGATGTCGACGACGGCGACAGTGCTCATGGACGGTTGACGGGGTGGGGCATCGGCTGGCCATCCAGCGCCGCGAGCAGGTTGTCGACCGAGCGCTCGGCCATCTGCTCACGCGCCTCGTGCGTGGCCGAGCCGATGTGTGGGGCGACGATCAGGTTCGGCGCCTGCAGCAGCGGGTCGTCGGGTGGCAGCGGCTCGGGGTCGGTGACATCGAGCGCGGCGCCGCCGATCGTGCGTTCGTGCAGCGCCCGCGCCAGCGCCTGCTGGTCGACGATCGGGCCCCGGGCGGTGTTGACGAGGATCGCGGTCGGGCGCATCAGCGCAAGCGCCTCGGCGTCGATCAGGTGGCGGGTGCGTTCGGTCAGCGGGCAGTGGATCGAGACGAAATCCGAGCGCCGCAGCAGCTCCGGGATCGGCGTGTGGCCCGGCGGCTGCGCGGCGTCGTCCTCGCCGGGCCGTCCCGACAGCAGCACCTCCATGTCGAAGCCGCTCGCGCGCTTGGCGACGGCGCGCCCGATCCGCCCGGCGCCGATGATGCCGAGCGTCTTGTCGTTGACGGATCGGCCGAGCAGCCCCCGCGGGTCCCACGTGTCCCAGGTGCCGTCGGTGACGGTCGCGCACGCCTCCAGCAGCCTGCGGGCGGCGGCCAGCAGCAACGTGAAGGCGAGGTCCGCGGTCGCGTCGGTGAGCACGTCGGGCGTGTTGCCGACCGGGATCCCGCGCGCGGTCGCGGCGGCGATGTCGACGTTGTCGTAGCCGACCGCGTAGTTGGCGATCGCCTTGAGGTTCGGGCACGCGGCGATCAGCTCCGCGTCGATCCGGTCCGTGATCGTCGACAGCAGGCCGTCTGCGTTGTGGGCGTGTTCTGCCAGCGCGTCGGCCGGCGGCGGCAGCCGATCGGGCCAGATCTCGACGTCGTGGCGGGCGCTGAGGCGGTCAAGCGCAGGCCCGGGCAGGCGGCGGGTCACGAAGATCTGTGCCATCTAATCGAGCAGCTCCTTCAGTGTGGCCAGGCCGGCGTGGACGTCGGCGAAGCGGGTGGTCAGGGGGGAGAGGCCGATCCGGATCACGTCGGGCGCGCGGAAGTCGACGATCACGTCGCGCTGCGCAAGCTCGGCGGTCAGGTCGCGTGCCCGCTCGTGGACGAGCGCGACGTGGCCGCCGCGGCGGCTCGGGTCGCGCGGCGAGCCGACGGTCACGCCATGCGGCGCGAGCAGCTCGTCGGCGAGCTCGATCGCGTACCCGGTGAGCTGCGTGGACTTCGCGCGGATCGCGGCGATGCCCGCCTCGATGCACAGCTCGATGCCCGTCTGTGTGGCGGTCAGCGCGAGCACCGGCGGTGTGCCGCTCGTGAACTTCGCGATCCCTTTTGCGGGCTCGTAACCCGGCCCCATCGTGAATGGGTCGGCGCGGCCGAGCCAGCCCTGAATCGGCTGGCGCAGCTCGTCGACCAGCCTGTGGTTGACGTACAGGAACGCGGGGGCGCCGGGTCCGCCGTTGAGGTACTTATACGTGCAGCCGACGGCGAGGTCGACGTCGTCGACGTCGAGCGCCACCGGCACCGAGCCGGCCGTGTGGCTGAGATCCCACAGCACGAGCGCGCCGGCGTCGTGCGCCAGGCGCGTGATCGCGCGCATGTCGGCGATGTGGGACGAGCGGTAGGAGACGTGGCTGAACGTGACGAGCGCGACGTCACCTGTTTGAAGGGCGGTGCCGACCTGCTCTGGCTGTGGCCCGCTGCGCGGGTCCGAGCCGATCCAGTTGATCGTCCGGCCGGTCCGCTGTGCGAGCCCCTCGACGATGTAGCGGTCGGTCGGGAAGTTGTCGGTGTCGGTGACGATCGTGCGGCGGCCGGGGCGGGCGGCAAGTGCTGCCGCCGCGAGCTTGTAGAAGCACACGGACGTCGAGTCGGCGACCAGGGTCGTGCCCGGTCGCGCGCCGAGCAGGTGCCGGCCGAGCCGGTCGCCGACCTGTGCCGGCAGTTCCATCCAGCCCTCGTCCCAGCCGCGGATCAGCCGCTCGCCCCACTCGTGCTGGAGAACCCGCTGAAGATCGTGGCGCGTCTGGCTCGGGAGGCGGCCGAGCGAGTTGCCGTCGAGGTAGGCAAGCCCGTCGGGGATCGGCGCGAAGCGCTGCAGGAACGGCGCCAGAGGATCGCTGGCATCGAGCGCGGCGGCGGACTGTTGGTTTGCAGCATGCACGGTTTCGAGGGACTGAACGCCGGTGATATACAGCACCAGTATGGGGCCAGAGCACGATTCAGACCCGCTCGTCTCCCCGCGTGACCACGTGTCCAGGGACGAGCCCGAGGCCGAGCGACCGGCGGGCGGCGACGAGCCGGCGCGCGAGCGAGCGCCGCGGGACGACCCGGCGCGTGAGCGAGCGCCGCGGGACGAGCCGGCGCGCGCGGGAGCGTCGGTCGACGAGCCGGTGCGTTCGGCAGCGCCGGTGGAGGAGCCCGCGCCGGTGAAACCGGGGCCCGCGCCGGCCCAGGCGCGGACCGAGCCGGCGCAGCCGGGGCCCGATCCGGCGCAGCCGGGGACCGAGCCTCGCGGTCGGCGCACGTCGCCGAACATGCTCCCGGCCCGCGACCAACGCGGCATCTTCGAACGAACGTTCGTCCGTCTGATCGCCACCGGCGGCATTGTCGGGATCGGCGTCGCGATCGCCGCGATCATGACCTCGAGCGACTCCCAGGGCTGGCTGATCGGACTGGTCGTGTCGGTCGTGTCGGTTGTGCTCGCGGCGCTGTTGTGGTCGTCGCGGATCCTCTGAGGGGGTGAATCCCGAGGTGCCGGTGGCTGCTACAGCCGTTGGCGGTCGGGATCGAGATCACCTGTCGATACAAATCGCGATCACCCAGACGGGTCCGGTGGCGATGGCGACTGAGACCAATCGAACAACCACGCCCGCCGGCGGCAGCACGCCATCCATGACGCGCCGCCGCCGCGGCCTGCCCCCCGGTTGCGGGCGATGCCCCCGCACCGCCCGCGCTGTGCCCCCGGTTGCGGGCGATGCCCCCGCACCGCCCGCGTGCCCCCAAGCTCCGGTCAGTCGTGCTTGACCGTGAAGGACTGGTGGGTGCGGTTGTTCGTGTAGGTGCCGTACCCGGGCGCGATCTGGTGACCGGTCCAGCCGGGGATCTTGCCCTGGTAGTGATCGAGGAAGTACGTGAAGTCCTCGGACGCGGTCTTACAGCTCATCGTCGCGCTTGAGACCGTGTAGCTGCCCTTCGGGAGCGTGATCCCACCCGAGCGATCGTTGTGCAGGACGGTGAAGCCGATACCCGGGCAGGCCCAGTTGTGGTGGCTGCTCGGAACGGTCGTCGCAATCCGGTGCGCGGTGTCGGGCTGGATGCTCGCGCCGCCCGTTGTGGCCGCGTGCGCCGATGCCGCGGCGGCTCCGGCGCCGCCGACCGCGATGACGGCGGAGGCGGCGGTGACGATCAGCTTGTTGGTGGTGAGTAGGTGTCCCATGTGGTGCTCCTTTGCGGTGTCCGATTTCGTGGTTCCAGTCTCCGCTTGGAAGGGCCGTGGGACGATCCGCCAGATGGGCCAACCTGCAGGGGTTCCGGGCTTCCTCCGATCGGAGGACCCCGCGTGTCATGCGTGGGGCGACTCGGCGTGCACACCGGCCGCCGGCGGCTGCTCGAGTGGACCGTGTGGCCGCCACCCCAGAAGGCGATCAAGTCGCCGCCGCGCAGCTCGAAGCAGGCGCTTCCGCCCGCCGATCGCGGTACATCGGCGGATCGCCACGCGTTCGCTGAAGGTCTCAAGACTCTCGCAATCCGCGACGCCGCCGGCTCGTGATCCTGTGCTATTAATGAATGTCCGCCGCGGGGTGGAGCAGTCTGGTAGCTCGTCGGGCTCATAACCCGAAGGTCGCGGGTTCGAATCCCGCCCCCGCTATCCCGGCCGACCAGGAGCTGGAGCCGCAAAAAGCCCTGGAACACCGGCCGACCGAGACCTCGAGGGCCGTCCGCACGGGCGGCCTTCGTCGTGCAGCGATGTTTGATTCTGAGGCCGGTCAAACGGATGTCAAACATGCGGGGAGGGGCCTGACGACAAAACCTCACCACCAACCGGCAAGGTGGTTAGGATTTGTTGCATGGCGAGTTCGGCTCTAAGCGCGATCACGCAGCTCTTCGGGACTCGTCCGTTCCGCGTTCGCGACGCGGTCGCCGCTGGCATCCCGCGCCACGCCATCTACAGGCTTCGCGACGAAGGGGAGCTGCTGGTCCTCTCGCGCGGCGTGATGCAGTCGCGCGACAGTGATCCGGCGATGAACACCGAGTTTGCGGCGTTGGCCGCACGGGTGCCCGCGGCCACGATCTGCCTGAACTCCGGGTTGTCGTACTGGGAACTATCCGACGAGCTGCCGGCGAGCGTGCATCTCGCGGTTCCGCGGGGCGCGCACTGGCCGAAGATCGACGTTCCAGCCACGACGGTCCATCGCTTTGCCGCCGAGACGTTCGATCTCGGCCGAGTTGAGCAGCACACGGATGCGGGCGAGCCTTTCAGCATCTACACGGCCGAGCGTTGCGTCGTCGATGGAATGCGGCTGCAGCACATCGTCGGCCGCGATCTAGCGCTATCGGCACTGGGCCGGTACGTGCGCATGCCGACAAGCGAGCCCCTGCGCTTGACCGCCCTCGCTCGCCGGCTGGGCGGAGAGCGGCGGATCCGAGAGGCGCTCGAGCTGGTCCTCGCGTGACGCAGGAACCCGCCAGACGTCTGTTCCGTGAGCTGCAGGCGCTCGCCCGCGCTGACTACGGTGGGAACACCGGCGCGCTGCTAGTCGTGTACGCCGTCGAGGGTTTCCTGCGGCGCCTCGCCGCTTCGGAGTACGCCTCGAAGATGACGCTGAAGGGCGGAATGCTGCTGGCTGCGCTGTCTGCTCGGCGGATGACGCGAGATGCAGACCTCGCGACCGTCGGCTTGGACAACGATGAGCGGGCGGTCGCCGCGGTGGTCGTAGAGATCGCCGCGACCGTGCTCGATGTGGACGACGGCCTCGAGTTCGACGCGGCGAGCGTCCGCACCGAGGTGATGCGCGAGGACGCGGAATATCACGGCGTCCGCGTCAAGCTGACGGCCCGGCTCGCGACGGCGAAGATCACGACGACGCTGGACTTCTCGTTCGGTGACCCACGTCGCTCCACCGTGATCGAGCTGCCTGAGCTACTCGGGACCGGCTCGATCAGCCTCGCTTCCTACCCGCCCGAGCTGAGCCTGGCCGAGAAGGTGGCGACGATGATGAGCCGCCGCGAGCTGAACACGCGCGACCGCGACTTTGCCGATGTGTGGGTGCTGAGCCGGGTGCACAGCTTTGTCGCGGGCGATCTCCGCGCCGCGATCATCGAGGTGGCCGACCATCGGCGCCATGAGGTGGTTCCGTTGCGTGTCGCTCTTGCAGACATGCCCGACCGGCAGGCGCCCTACGCCGCGATGGTCGCCCGGATGGCCTACCAGCGCCCGCCGCCGAGCTCATGGACGGAGCTCGTAGCCGACCTGTCCGCGTTCATCGATCCGCTCATCGCTGACCGCGACGGCGACGTGGAGACCTGGGATCCGGCAGCAGCCGGATGGACCGTCGCCGGTAGATGACCGAGACGAGGGGACGCCTGGGTGAGGCGCGGTTCTTACCCGAGGAGTGCGGCTACGGCGCGAGCCGCCTCGGCCTGCATGCCAGGGAGCACGTGGGCGTACTGCTTGAGAGTGAACGCCGGGGACTCGTGCCCGAGACGCTCTGAGACGACCTTGACGGGGACCCCGGCCTTGAGCGCGAGGCTTGCGTGCGTGTGTCGGAGATCGTGCAGGCGGATTGGGCGCAGGCCGGCGTTCCGGATGATGCGCTCGAACGATTGGCTGAACGTGTGCGGGTGGATCGGCTCGCCATTCTCCTTGGCGACGACCAGGTCCGCCTCTTGATAGTCGCGGCCCCACTCAACTCGTTCGGCGTCCTGTCGCGCC
>DASUHF010000062.1:0-51898 GCA_036273655.1 Solirubrobacteraceae bacterium
CGCGACATGCGGGTTGATGGCCTACGGTACGGCGCCATGACCCCTACGGATACGACCGACCCGAACATCTGGATCTGCGCGACCTGCGGCGTCGAGCACGCCGACGACCAGGGCGTGTGCCCGATCTGCGCCGACGAACGCCAGTGGGTGCCGGCCGACGGGCAGCACTGGACGACGCTCGGCGAGCTCGCCGAGAGCGGCCGGCGCACGCGCCTGCGCGAGCTCGAGCCCGGGCTGCTGGAGCTGACGGCCGACCCCAAGGTCGGGATCGGGCAGAGCGCGTTCGTCGTCAGCACCGAGGCCGGTGTCGTGCTGTGGGATCCGATCGGGTTCGTTGACGATGAGGCCGTCCAAAGGATCGGCGCGCTCGGTGAGGTGCTCGCGATCAGCTCCAGTCACCCGCACATGTTCGGCGCGCAGCTGGAGTGGGGCCGGCGCCTGGGCGACGCGCCCGTGCTCGTGTCCGAGCCGAACCTCGAGTGGGTGTCCCGGACGGGGCCGGCGATCCGTGCGCATGGCGACCGGCATGAGATCGCGCCGGAGCTGACGCTTCACCGGTTCGGCGGCCACTTCCAGGGCAGCACCGTGTTGCACTGGCGGGCGGGCGCGGACGGCCGCGGCGTGCTGTTGAGCTCGGACACGATTCACGCCAACCCCGACCGTGCGACGGTCACGTTCTTGCGCAGCTATCCGAACCGGATCCCGCTGTCGCCGGCGGTCGTGCAGCGGATCGCGACCGCGGCCGAGCAGCTCGAGTTCGACCGGCTCTACGACAACTTCGCGCGGGGCGTCGCCGCCGATGCACGTGCTGCGGTGCGCCGCTCCGCGGACCGGTACGTCGGGTGGGTCCGCGGCGACCACGACGAACTGACCTGAACCTAAGCGCTCGCATTCGCGCATCGACCGCGGCTACGATCGGCCAGCGACAGGGACCGATGACTGCGATCGACCAGACTCAGCAGTCGGCGCCGCCTCCGGCGATCCGGCGGCCGCCGAATCCGGTGCGGGTCGTGCACGACTGGCTGCGACGGCACGACCCCGGGTACGGGGCGCTGCGCCGCGCCGTGCGGACCGCGCTGATCATGCCGGCGATGCTCGCGCTCGGCACGAAGGTCATCGGCAACCCGCTGATCGCGACGTTCGCCGCGTTCGGCTCCTTTGCGATGCTGCTGCTGGTCGACTTCACCGGCCCGATCCAGGACCGGATCCGCGCGCAGGCGCTGCTCGGCACCGCCTGTGCGGCGCTGATCGCGCTCGGCACGCTGGCCTCGCAGACGACCTGGATCTCGGTCGTCGGGATGGCGGTCGTCGCGTTCGCGGTGCTGTTCTCGGCGGTGATCAGCTCGGTGATGGCAAGCGCGACGACGGCGCTGCTGCTGGCGTTCATCCTGCCGGTGTCGCTGCCCGGTCCGGCGTCGCAGGTCCCCGACCGGATCGCCGGCTGGGCGATGGCCGCGGGCGCGTCGGTGATCGCGATCGCGATCCTCTGGCCGGCCGCGACACGCGACCCGATCCGGGTCAAGGCGATCGCGGGCTGTCGCGCAATCGCAGAGCGGCTTCGCCGCGAGGTCGCGTTCATCGTCTCGCACGGGTCGGCGGAGACGCTGCCCGACTACCGCGCCGCGATCGACGCTGCCAATGCGGCGGTGTCCGATCTCTACCAAACGTTCCTGCAGACCCCATACCGGCCGACTGGGCTGACGACGAGCGACCGGGCCGTGGTCCGGCTCGTCGACGACCTGCGCTGGTGCAACACGATCGTGCTGCGCGCACAGGCCGGCGCGCACCCGCATCCGCACACCCCCAATCCGCGCGTGCGCGCGGTCAAGGACGCGGCCTCCGACGTGCTCGAGCGCTGCGCCGAGCTGCTGTCGGCGCCGGGCGCGTCGAGCGGGCCGCTGGTCGAAGCCGTGGGCTCGCTGCACGACGCGCTGCGGCGACTCGAAGCGCGGGCGACAAGCGAGCTGCCGTCCGAGTGCGAGGGTTGTCAACCCGACGCGCAGCCGATGCGCAACAAGGTCGTCAGCGCCCTCGATCCGAGCTTCCGCGCCCAGGAGCTGAGCTTCGTCGTGCTGCAGATCGCCGCGAACACGAACGTCGCCGCGGCGGCCGCCAGGCGCGGGTGGGTCGCGCGCGTGCTCGGCCGCCAGCCGAAGGGGTTCACGGGCCTGCTGTCATCGGCGGGCGAACGCGCGCGCACGCACCTGGATCCGAGCTCGATCTGGCTTCACAACAGCCTCCGCGGCGCCGCGGCACTCGCGCTGGCGGTGCTCGTCGCCGACATCGTGAATGTGCAACACGGGTTCTGGGTCGCGTTCGGGGCGCTGTCGGTGCTGCGCTCCAACGCGCTCGCGACGGGCCAGAACACGCTGCGCGCGGTAATCGGCACGGCCGTCGGGTTCGGGGTCGGCGGCGCGCTCGTGTACGCGATCGGGTCAGACACGACGGTCCTGTGGATCGTGCTGCCGTTCGTGGTGCTGTTCGGGGGGATCGCGCCGGCGGCGATCTCGTTCGTGGCCGGCCAGGCGGCGTTCACGATGGTGCTGCTGTTCCTGTTCAACATCATCGCCCCGGTTGGCTGGAAGATCGGGCTGGTGCGGATCGAGGACGTCGTGATCGGCGGCGCGGTCAGCCTCGCCGTCGGGCTGCTGTTCTGGCCACACGGCGCCGGCCGTTCGCTTGGTCGAGCGCTCGCCCGAGCCTACGAGCAGTGCGTCGCCTACCTTGCCGCCGCGGTCGAGTTCGGCGTCGGGCGCTGCGACCCGCTCGGCCCCACCCACTCCGAGCCTCCGCGCCAGGCGGCGCTCGCCGCTGCCGCCGCATCTCGCCGGCTCGACGACACGTTCCGCAGCTACCTCGCCGACCGCGGCGTCAAGCAGGTGCCGCTGGCCGACGTGAC
Organism: Solirubrobacteraceae bacterium; assembly: GCA_036273655.1. GTDB lineage: Bacteria > Actinomycetota > Thermoleophilia > Solirubrobacterales > Solirubrobacteraceae > Palsa-465. The sequence continues at coordinate 2,900 of DASUHF010000062.1, forward strand.
GCGGCTCGTGACCGGCGTCACCGGAGTCCGACTGGCGGCCGACGCGGTTCTTGCGCTGTGGGAGTCCGACACCGCCCACGACGGCGAGCGCGGGGCCGCGCGGCGCGAGCTGCTCGCCGGCTCGGCGCGGATCGCTGACTGGTACGGCCGGCTCGCGACTGGGCTCGAGCATCGCGGCGAGGTGCCAGAGCCGCAGGAGCGCGACCTCCAGGCGACGCAGCGTCTGGTCGACGCCGTCGCCCACGATCTCCAGGGCGCCGACGGCGCCGGCACGGCCACCGGTGTGCGGGTGGTGTGGACCGGCGACCACCTCGACGCCGTGCGCCGCCTGGAGCAGACGCTGGTCGCGTCCGCCCACGTCGCGGTCACGCACGAGGTGCCGGCCGAGCCCGCGGAGCCGGCCGCAGCCGCGTCGACGGCGTAACCGCCGGGCCTCGGACCGACCCGACCCCGGCCTCGCGTGACCTCCGGTCAGCCGCCGGTGGCCGCCGAGCGATCTCGATCGCGGAGCACGATCAGCCGATCGCCGACGGTGAGCGCCGGGTCGTCGCCGGCGCCGAGATCAGGGGTCGGTCGGAAGCCGCTGTCCATGCCAAAGATCCTCCGGATGTGTGAGACGGCCGAGGCGCCCGCCAGCAGCCCGAACACCGCGCCGACGATCGCCGCGGCAATCCCGATCAGCAGCGCGATCCGCTGGTGCGGGACGCGGTTGAGCAGTTTCGCGACAGCGTGGAAGATCGGCATGCGACGAACCGGCGGCGCGCGGCCAATGGCCAACGGTACGGCCAGGGCAGCACGGCGCAGACGCGCCCGGCGGCCGTGATCGGCGGCGGTATCGTGACCCGGGATGGGTCACGGTGACATCACCCCGCCCAACTCCGAGCCGATCCTGCCGGGGCCGGGCGCCTCGGACTACGAGCGCTACCTGCGCACCGATGAGCTGCTGTCGCTGCAGAAGCCCTCGGACGAGCGGATCCACCCCGACGAGCTGCTGTTCGCGACCGTCCACCAATCGTCGGAGCTGTGGCTGAAGTTCGCGGTCGAGCAGCTTGACCGCGCGACCGCGCTGATCGACGACGACCGGCTGCTCGAGGCCTGCCGGATCGTGCGCCGCGTCGTGACGGCGCTCCAGTTCCTCACCGAGCAGCTCGACATGCTCGACCAGATGGACCCCTGGGACTACAACTTTGTCCGCACGGCGCTGGGGCATGGCTCAGGCTTCGACTCGCCGGGCTTTCGCGAGCTCGCGCGAGCCACGCCGCAGATCGCCGAGGCGTTCGACCGCGCGCTGCAGCGAACCGGCGTGCCGCTGCTCGACCTGTACCGCGAGCGCGCGCGCCACGAGCCGCTGCACGCGCTTGCGGAGCTGCTGACCGATTTCGACGAGCGGGTGCGGCTGTGGCGCTTCCGCCACTACAGCGTGGTCGCGCGGGCGATCGGCGAGGAGTCGATCGGGATCCAGGGCGTCGCAGTGCAGCAGCTCACGCACCTGATCACGAAACGGCAGCTGCCGAAGCTGTGGGAGGTCAGGACCCGCCTCGTGGACGCGTTCGAGCGGCAGCGCAGCGGCGACGCGGACATCGCCCGCGACCGCGCCTGACGCGCGCGCAAGACGGCAGATTCCCACCGTTTGGGGGGCAGAGACACGCCGCACGCGCCGATATCCTGGCGCCGTTCCAGCGGTCCGGCGCACGCCGTGATCGGCCGCAATTCCGGTCAGGAGCCCCCTCACAATGCGTCTGCTCGTTGCCCAACCGGCTGCCCCGCTGCATGGCGAGATCACGATCCCGCCGTCGAAGTACCACGCGCATCGCGCTCTGATGCTGGCGGCACTGGCGCCCGGTCGCACGACGATCTCGGCGCGTACGACCGCTCGTCACGTCAATTTCTCGGTGTCGGCGCTGCGGTCACTCGGCGCCGACATCACGTCCACGCACGGGACCTGGGTCGTCACCGGCGACCGCGGCTTCTCGCCGGTGTCGGACGTCGTCGACGTCGGCAGTTCGGGCACGACCCTGTACTTCCTCGTCGGCCTGGCGGCGCTCGCTGACCGGCCGGTGCAGATCGTCGGCCAGCGGTACTTCCGCCGCCGGCCGATCGGGCCGCTGCTGCGGGCGCTGCAGCGGCTCGGGATCAAGCTCGAATACGACGGGCAGAGCGTGCCGGTGACGGTCTACCCGGGGCGGCCGCGCGGCGGATCGATCCGGATCGATGGCACGCTGTCGCAGTGGATCTCCGGGCTGCTGCTGCTGGCGCCGTTTTCGAAGGGGCCGACGACGATCGAGGTCACCGGCGAGCTCAACGAGCGGCCGTACCTGGAGCTGACGATCGCGATGATGCGCCAGTTCGGGCTTCAGGTGCAGGTCCGCGAGGACTGGCGCCAGTTCCGCATCGAGCCGGGACAGGTGCCGGTCGCCGGTGACGTGGTGCTGCCGCCCGACCTTGGCTCGGCGGCGTTCGGGCTCGGGGCCTGCGCGCTGCATCCCTGCAACGTCACGTTCCGTAGCCCGGTGCCGATCAACGGCCACCCCGAGCGCGCGGTGCTCGACGAACTGGTTGGCGTCGGCGTGCCGATGCGGTTCTCCGACGACGGGCTGACGATCTCGATCGACCACGACGGGACGCCGCCGGTCGCCGGCCGCCTGGACTGCCGCGACATCCCCGACATGGTGCCGATCCTGTCCACGCTCGCGAGCCGGGCGCGGGGGCGCACGGTGCTCTCGCACGTGTCGCACGTGCGGCTGAAGGAGTCCGATCGGGTCGCCTCGATGCTGCAGCTGCGCAAGATGGGCGCAGACGTCGAGTTCGACGGCAATGACATGGAGTTCCGCGGCGTCTCGCAGCTGCACGGCGCCGAGCTGTCGTCGTTCAACGACCATCGCGTGCTGATGGCGCTCGCGGTGGCCGGCTCGACCGCGACCGGTGTCACCGAGCTGTCCTATCCGCACGCCTACCGGATCTCCTATCCGGAGTTCATCGACCACTTCAACCAGATGGGGATCCCCGCGGCGGTCACGCCACGAGTCCCCACCGCGGTTCCGACGCCTTGATCGAAGACGACGTCGCCGGTCACGCGCGGCGCGCCCCGGACGGGCTCGCGGCGGTGGCGGTCGACTCCGCGGGCCGCGACTCGGCGTTGACCTGGGCGCAGCTGTGGGAACGATCGGGCCGGGCGGCGACGACCTTGTCGTCATACGGCCTGCGACCCGGAGACGCGGTCGCCTACCAGCTCCCGAACCGGCTCGAGTTCCTGACGCTGACGCTCGGGGCGCTGCGGATCGGCGCCGTCTGCGAGCCGCTGATGCCGATCTTTCGCGAGCGCGAGCTGCGGTTCATGCTGGCCGAGTCAGCGGCGCCGGTGCTGGTCGTGCCCGATCAGTTCCGCGGCCACGACCATGGGGTAATGGCGCGTGAGTTGATCGGCGAGCTCCCAGGGATCCGTGAGCTGCTCGTGCTCCGCGAGGGCGAACCGCCGACGTTCGAGGCGTGCGCACCCGACGCCGATGCGGTTGCCCGACGCCGCCCGGCGCCGGATGCGATCGCGCAGCTGCTGTTCACGTCGGGCTCGACCGGCGAGCCCAAGGGCGTGCTCCACCGCCACGAGGTGCTCGACCGCGCCGCCGATGCGCACATCGCGCACTTCGGCCTGCGCTCAGACGACGTGATCTACATCCCGTCACCGCTGGCGCATCAGACCGGATGGCTGTACGGGATGTGGATCGCGTGGCGGCTGGGCGCCACTCAGGTAATCCAGGAGAGCTGGGACGCGCAGGTCGGGTTTGACGCGATCGTCCGCCACGGGGTCACGTTCACGCAGGCGGCAACGCCGTTCCTCGCCGACCTCGTGCGCGTCGCGGGCGAGCGCGCGCAGGACGGGCGTGCGGCAAACCCGCTGCGGATGTTCGTTGCGACCGGCGCCGCGATCCCACGTGACCTCGCCCGGCGCTCCCGCACCGTGCTCGATGCCGAGGTTGGCGGCGGCTTCGGAACGACCGAATCGTGCATGGGCGCGGGCTTTGTGCCCGGCGTCGACGACGAACGGGCGTGGACGAGCGACGGGGTGGCGCTGGCAAACGTGTCATTGCGCGTCGTCGACGATGAGGGCCGCGTGCTGCCCGCCGGGGTCGAGGGCCACTTCGAGATCGGTACCGACACGCTGTTCGCCGGTTACCTCAACCGCCCCGCCGAGACCGCGGTGGCGCTCGCGGCGGACGGCTACTACCGACCCGGCGATCTGGCGACGATCGATGCCGACGGCTACCTGCGGATCACTGGACGAGTCAAGGACGTGATCAACCGCGGCGGCGAGAAGGTCCCGGTCGCCGAGATCGAACAGCTGCTGTACGAGCACCCGGCCGTCGAACAGGCCGCGATCGTGGCGATGCCCGACGAGCGCCTTGGCGAGCGGGCGTGCGCGTTCGTGGTGCTCGCGGCCGGCGCCGAGCTGGACTTCGCCTCGATGCAGCGTTACCTCGACGGCCGCCGCGTCGCCAAGCCGTATTGGCCCGAACGCCTGGAGGTCGTCGCAGCGCTTCCGCGCACGCCGTCCGGGAAGATCCAGAAGTTCGTGCTGCGCGAGCATGCGCGCCAGTTCACCGAGGAACGCAGAAAGGCGATCGCCCGATGACCACCGCAACAGCCACCGACCCGGTCCCGCTCGCCGACGACGAGCTGGCCCGGCTGACCGACGAGATTTCCTCCTACGTACGTGGCGAGGGCGAGCGTTGGGCGCAGCGGATCGAGGCCGAGCGCGCGGTGCCGCCGGAGCTGTGGCCCGAGCTGAACGAGCGCGGATACCTGCGGCTCGCGGCCCCGGTCGCGTACGGTGGCCGCGGGATCCCGTTCACCCAGTACCTGCCGCTGCTGGAGCTGTTCGCGATGTCGCACGCGTCGCTGCGGATGATCGTCCACGTGTGCAACGGGATCTGGCGTCCGGTCGACTCACACGCCTCAGACGAGCAGCGCGAGCGGTTCGTCAAGCCGTTGGTCGCGGGCGACATCAAGGTCGCGTTCACACTGACTGAGCCGACCGCCGGCACCGGCGCCGACCTGCGGTGCAGCGTCACCCGCGAAGGTGACACGTACTATCTGTCCGGCGAGAAGCACCTGATCACGTTCGGGACGATCTCCGACTACCTGCTCCTGTTCGCCCGTGTGCAGGGAACGACGGGCGCCGAGGGCACCGTCGCGCTGATGGTGCCACCGCACGGCGAGGGGATCACCGCGAACGTGATGCCGGAGACGATGGGCGTGCGCGGCACCGACCACGGTCACTTCGTGTTCGATCGCGCGCCGGTGCCCATCGCCAACCGCCTCGGCGACGAGGGCGACGGACTCGGGGTCGCGCTCAGCGGCTTTTTGGCACCATCGCGGATCGCGGTCGCGATGACATGCGTCGGCCTCGCCAAGCGAGCGCTCGAGTTGGCGGTCGAATACGCGCAACGTCGCGAGACGTTCGGCAAGAAGATCGCCAAGCGCCAGGCGGTCGCGTTTCAACTGGCCGAGATGGCGACAGACATCCGCGCCGCCCGGGCGCTGGTGATGGAGTCCGCGCACGCGTGGGAGGCGGGCGGCGACGCCAACGCCGCGTCGGCGATGAGCAAGCTGTTCGCGGTCAGCATGCTGCAGCGCGTGACCGACGGCGCGCTGCAGGTTCATGGCGGCATCGGCTACTGGTCGTCGAGCCCGATCGAGCGCGTTTACCGTGACGCGCGGGCGCAGCGGTTCGAGGAGGGCACGAACGAGATCCAGAAGACCGTGATCGCCCGTGACCTCCTCGGGTGAACCGCAACGCATTCAGTTGACCATCAGGTTCACTTGACAGTCAACCGCGCGTAACCCTGCGCCCCGCCATAGGTGCCGTCTCCGGTGCAGTACACGACGAAGTCGGTCGTCGCTCGCAGCTTGGAGACGGTCGTCTGGAACCGTCCGTTGGACGCGACGGTCAGCGTCCGCCGCTTCCAGGCGCCGGTCTGCCTGCTGCGGTAGCTGAACAGCACTCGCTCGCCGGGGCTGGTCACGGGTGTCAACCGGCCGCGTACCGTCACCCGACCGTGTCGCTTTCGCAGCGCCTTGGCGGTCATGCGCTTGACGCTCAGTGACAGGGTCACTCGCGAACGCTGCGGACTGGCGCCACCGTTGGAGGTGGCGAACACCATGTTGTAGGGCCGCCAGGCCGGGACGCCGAGGTTGGCGAAGTAGTCAGGTCCGGCGGTCGCCAGCACGAGACCGTGGCCGACGCCGTCGATCACCTGCGGCCCCCAGGTGCGGCCGCCGTCGGTCGTCGCCAGCACGTCGATCGGGGTCGGCGCGACCGCCGTCCCCGTTGAGCCGATCGCGACCAGACCGCGTTGCGCGGTGGCGAACGAGATGCCGGCGACCGCGGTCGTTCCGAGGTCGGCGAGCTTGCGCCACGTCTGCCCGCGGTTGTGCGTGAACAGCACGTCGCCGGATTTGTCGAGCACATAGCCGCTGCTGGCCGAGATGAAGCTGAGGTCGGTGATCGTCGTCTTGCGCGGCAGCCGGATCGCCTGCCAGCTGCGGCCCGCGTCGGTTGACTCATAGGCGTCACGACCGGCCCAGGCGAACACCGTGCTGCCGCGATCGAGTGCGCCCTGCAGCGCCAGCGCCGAGACCAGGGGCCCGCGGCGGTGGCGACCGACGCGAACATGCCCTGCGACCTTGACGAACGTCCTGCCCCCGTTGGCCGAGCGGCGGATTCCGCGCGGGCCGACGAGCAGCACCGTGCTCGTCGATGGTGCGGCAAGCTGCGTGTGTGCATTCACCCGCGCGTCCAGCGACGACCAGCTGGCGCCGCCGTCGATGGTCTTGCGCAGGATCTTGTCGTCGGTGATCACGTAGCCGGTGGTGGTGCTCGGGAACGCGCCCGCGCTGACGCCGGCGTTGCTCGGAGTCTGCTCCAGGCGCCAACCGGCACCGCCGTCGGTGGTCGCGTCAATCTGGCCGCCGGTGCCGAGCAGGTAGGCGCTGCCCGGCGCCGCGCCGGCGACGAGCGGCGAACGGACGTGCGCTGCCGTCGGCAGCCCCGGACCGCCCGAGATCAATGTCGGGAACTGGGCGCCGCCGTCCTGGGAGAGCACGATCGTGCCGTTGTTGCCGACGCCGACGACGCCCGCCCCGGTCGTGAACGCGACCGCGTTGAGCTGATGGCTGGACGGCGTCACCAGCGATCCGGTGGTGCCGCCGTCGTCGGTCAGCACGAGCGAGTTCGACCCGGTCATCGTCATCAGGCACTGAGTCGTGCTCGTGCACGTGATCCCGTTGAACGCGTTGAGGAACGGGGACGGAACCGAGATCGTCTGACGGGTCCAAGTGGCGCCGCCGTCGGTCGACTTCATGACGGTGTTGGCGCCGCCGACCGCGTACGCGGTCTGCGGGTTGACGAACGTGAGTGCGCCCAGCCCGGCGAACGTGGTGGCGACGAGCGTCCATGAGTTGGCGCCGTCGGTCGTCTCCTCGATCGTGCCGTTGGTCGTCGTCGCAAATCCTGTTGTCGGCGACGTGAACGTCAGGCTCGTCGCCTCGCCGCCGCCGCTCATCGGGACCGGAGTCCTGGCCTGCACCGTCGCGCCGCCGTCGGTCGTGTACAGGATCTGTCCGGACTGCAACTCGACGTATCCGGTCGTCGCGCTCGAAAATGCGATCCCCGCCACGTTCGAGCCGCAGACCGAGTCCGACGGGTTGATCGGCACCGGCCTGAACGTGGCGCCGCCGTCGGTCGATTCGCGCAGCGCGCAGCCGCCGCCGACGATCACCGTGTTCGGGTCGAGCTCTTGCACGATGTCGAGGTTGGCGACGGTGCCGCTCGCGACCCCAGCCCACGTCTGTCCGCCGTCGGTCGACCTCAGGACCGTGCCGAAGTCGCCCACCGCGTAACCGGTGGAACCGTCGAATGCCACCCCTGACAACGTCTGGCCCTGCGGCACCGGCAACGCCCAGTTCCAGCCCGAGTGCCCGGTCGACACCGGCGCGGCGCCAGCGGTCCCGGCCCCCCACACCATCACTGTCAGACACGCGGCAGCGGCCGCGAGCATCCCACGAATCGTCAACATCGCCACCCTCCAACTCGTTGTGTACAACCCTAAACGGAGTGCGGCTCAATACGATTCGCAATAAGTGGCCCGGTCCGCAGATACGACGACATTCGAGACGCCCCCGGCGGCGCTGGGCGGCGTCCTCGGATGCTCGTGTGGCAGAGCCACACGTCGCATCCTGCGTCCTTGCCCAGCATCCACCGGTGACGCCTCTCGGTGCCGCCGTACCTACGAACCGGACCACTAAGTGTCAGTTGGTGACGAACTGCAGCACGTCTTCTCGGCGATCGCGATCGGACCGCTAACGGTCCCGCACCGGATCGTGATGGGGTCGATGCACGTCGGGCTGGAGGCCGTCGACGACGACGGCCGCGCGCTCGGGGCGTTCTACGCGGAGCGCGCCGCCGCCGGCGCAGCGCTGATCGTCACCGGTGGTTGCGCGGTCAGCCGCGTCGGCGCCGGTGGCGCCAGCTATGCGTTCGTCAACGAGGATAGGTTTGCGTCGTCGCTGGCGCGCGTGGCCGACGCGGTGCACGAGGCCGGCGGGCGCATCCTGCTGCAGCTGTTCCACGCCGGGCGCTACGCGTTCGAGCATGCGTTCGGTCTGCGGCCGGTGGCGCCGTCGGCCGTGTACTCGTCGTTCTCGCGCTGTGAGCCGCGGGCGCTGGCCGACGCCGAGGTGCGCGAGGTGATCGAGCAATTTGCCTCAGGCGCCGCGCGGGCGGCGCAGCTCGGCTACGACGGCGTCGAGCTGATGGGCTCCGAGGGGTATCTGCTCAACCAGTTCATGGCGCCGCTGACGAACCGGCGCGAGGACGAGTGGGGCGGCGACGCCCAACGGCGGATGCGGTTCGGGCTCGAGGTCGCGGCCGCGGTCCGCGCGGCGCTCGGACCTGGGCGGGCGGTCGTGTACCGGCTCTCCGGCGCCGACCTGGTCGACGGCGGCGCGCCGCTGGCCGACGTCGTGGCGCTGTCGCGCGCGCTCGTCGACGACGCCTCGGTGGATGCGGTCAACGTCGGGATCGGCTGGCACGAGGCGCGCGTGCCGACCGTGCAGCTGCTCGTCCCGCACGGCGCCTGGAGGCCGTGGGCGCGGGCGATCCGCGACGAGCTCGGGGGGGCCGTGCCGGTGATCGCGTCCAACCGCGTCAACACGGTCGCGCTCGCCGAGCGCGTGATCGCCGCCGGCGACGCCGATCTCGTGTCCCTGGCGCGTCCGTTCCTGGCCGATCCCGAGATCGTGCGCAAGGGGCGCGACGGCCGGACCGTCAACGTCTGCATCGCCTGCGATCAGGCGTGCATCGACCGCTCGATCTTCGACCGTCGCGTCTCCTGCATCGTCAACCCGCGGGCCGGCCACGAGCTCGAGCAGCCCAAGGTCGAGCTGGCGGCAGCCGCGGTCGCGGTCGTCGGCGGTGGCCCGGCCGGGATGGAGGCGGCGCGGGCGCTGGCGGCATGCGGTGCGCGGGTAACCGTGCTCGAGGCCTCAGATCGGCTCGGCGGGCAGTTCCGGATGGCATGCAGGATCCCCGGCAAGGAGGACTACGAGCGCACGATCGAGTACTTCGAGGCGGAGTTCGAGGCGCGTGGCGTCGACGTGCGTCTCGGTGTGCGGATCGGCTTGGCGGGCGGGCTCGACGAGTTCGACGCGGTTGTGGTGGCGACCGGCGTGACGCCGCGGCCGGTGTCGATCCCCGGCGCCGAGCTGGCGCATGTGCGCAGCTACGCGTCGCTGCTGAGCGGCGACGGGCCGCCGCCGGATGGCGCGGTCGCGATCGTCGGTGCCGGCGGGATCGGCGTCGACGTCGCGCACCTGCTCAGCCGACGCGGCGCCTCACGCGTCGGCTCAAGCTCCGGCTCGGGCGATCCGCGCGCGGACTTCTATGCGCGCTACGGGCTGCGTCCACCCGCGTGGCCCGGGGCGATCTCGCCCGCAGCGTGTAACGACTCCCCAACAGTCACGTTGCTGCGCCGCGGCCGCCGTATCGGCGAGCGGGTCGGGCCGTCGACCCGGTGGGCGGTGCTGGCGGAGCTGCAGCGCGCCGGGGTGCGGACGCTGACCGAGATCGAGTATGAGCGGATCGAGCCGGGGACGCTCCACGTGCGCACCGCGGACGGGACCCCTGTTGCGGTTGCGGCCGACACCGTCGTGATCGCCGCCGGTCAGCTCAGCGAGCGCTCGCTGGTCGCCCGGCTCGAGGATGCCGGTATCGCCCACGTCGTGATCGGCGGCGCCGCGGACGCCGCCGAGCTCGACGCCGAGCGCGCGTTTCGCGACGGGCTCGAGGTCCCGGCCCGGATCGCCCGGCTGATAGGTTCGCGCGCGTGACGCCGCGCACTCGCTGGGGGATGACGGTCCCGTTTGCCGGGGTGCCGCTGGCCGACCACGCCGAGTTGTATCGCCGGACCGAGGCGCTCGGCTACGACGACCTCTGGTCCTCGGAGACGCCGAACGGCACCGACGGCTTCACGACGCTTGCGACCGCGATCTCGGTCACCGATCGGGTGCGGCTGGCGACCGGCATCGTCAACCCCTACACGCGTGGCCCGTCGGTGCTCGCCCAGACCGCCGCCACGATGCAGGAGGCGTCCGGCGGCCGCTTCGTGCTCGGTCTCGGCGCCTCCTCGGACATCGCCGTCGAGCGCTTCAACGGGCTGGAGTTCACAAAGCCGCTGACGCGCGTGCGCGAGGCGGTACAGCGCCTGCGCCCGGTGTTGTCGGTGCCTGCCGAAAAGGGCTTCGGCGGGCTGCGGCTCGAGCGGCCGGTGACCACGCCGGTACCGATCGTCTTGGCGGCGCTGCGCGCAAAGATGCTCGGACTCGCCGGCGAGGTCGCCGACGGCGCGTTCACGAACTTCCTGCCCCTGTCGGGCCTGCCGCAGGTGCGCGCCGCCCACCGCGACGGCGAGGCACGGGCCGGACGGCCGGACGGATCGACCGAGCTCGTGTGCCGCTTCTTCATCATCCCCGGCAACCCCGCCGACGGCATCGCGATGGCGCGCGGGATGCTCGCGACGTACGGCAGCGTGCCCGTCTACGCAGCGTTCTTCCGCTGGTTGGGATGGGCGCGGCAGCTCGACCCGATGGTGGCGGCCGCCGAATCGGGCGACCGCCGCCGCGCCGCCGAGCTCGCGCCCGAGGAGCTGGTGCGCGAGATCTACCTGCTCGGCTCGCCCGAGCAGATCCGCGAGCGTCTGCAGGCGTTCGTCGACGGCGGCATCACGACCGCCGTGCTCGCGCCGATCTGCCCGCCCGAGCGGCTGCCGGGACTGCTGGAGGCGCTCGCGCCTCGGTGACCGCGCGCCCGCGCTGCTACGTCGCCAGCCCGCTCGGCTTCACCGAGGCGGGACGGCGGTATCTCGCCGAGGTCTTCCTGCCGGCGCTCGAGCCCACCGTGGAGCCCGTCGATCCGTGGCTGCTCGCCGGCCCCGAGGAGTTCGCCGCCGCGGCCGCCGCCGGCGTGCAGGCACAGCGCGAGCTCGCGCTCGACGTCGGGCGGCGCAACGCCGAGGCAATCGAGTCCTGCACGCTGCTCGCGGCCTACCTCGAGGGCCAGGAGCCCGACTCCGGCACCGTCGCCGAGGTCGGATACGCATGCGGACTGGGCATCACCTGCGTGGGCCTGCGCTCGGACCTGCGGCAGGCCGGCGAGCCCGGCGTCGCGCTCAACCTGCAGGTCGAGGCGCTGATCGTCGCCGGCGGCGGCGAGATCGTCGGATCCTTGGACGAGCTCGTGGCCGCACTCGCCGCCAGGGCCGGCTAGCACCACCCCGCGACGCTCAGCCGCTGATCGCCGCCGCGGCGGCGTCCAGTCGGTCGTCGCCCCACCATCGCCGGTCACCCGACACGACCGTCGGCACACCGGTGACCCCGCGCGCGACCGCATCGTCGGTTCGGGCGCGCAGCTCGCGCTTGACCGGTTCGCTTGCCGCATCGGCGAGCAGGGCGCGCCCGTCGAGACGGGCGCCGGTGGCGATCGCGGCGAGCACGTGGGGATCGTCGAGCCGGGCGCCGTCGCGGAATTGGGCTCGCATGGCCGCAAGCGCGAACGGTCGCAGCGCGCCCCAGGCGTCGGCCACGACCATCGCGCGGGCCACGAGCACGTCGCTGGCCGGCCAGCCGTCGGGCCAGCGCATCGGCCCGAGCCCGTGCCGTAGGGCCCGCGCCTCGCAGTCGGCGATCCCGCTCTGGCGGCGCTCGGTCAGCCCCCAGCTCTCGCGCCCGACCGATCGGAACAACCCGCCGGCGAACACCGGCCGCCAGGCCACGTCGTCGATCAGCCCGTCGATCCGTTCCGCGGCGAACCACGAGTACGGCGACATCGCACCGAAGAAGAAAAGCGGCCCGGGCATCTCATACCAGCCTAGGCGTCGATCAATGAGCACGGCAGGGTTCACGTGCCCGCCGGAGCTCGCTTTCGGCGAACCTTCGCAAGTTGCTGCGACCCGTCCGCAGCAACTTGCGGGAAAACCGGCCGACGGTCGCGGCCCGCCGGAGCAGATGCCGACATCACGCGGCGGTTGACAGCGGCGCTGCGCTCACGGGAGAATAGTAATTCGAAATGACCATTTCATGTTGCGTGCGAAGGCGAGGCGGCGATGACTGACGTTGTCGAGATCGAAGTCCGAGACGCGGTGTGTGTCGTCTCGCTGCGCCGCCCGGCCAAGCTCAACGCGATCTCTGAGCAGATGGAGCAGGAGCTGTGCGACGCCGTCGCCACGCCCGAGGTGCGAGACGCCGCGTGCGTCGTCTTCACCGGCGGCGCCGACGTGTTCTCGGCCGGCGCCGACCTCGCCGTCGCGCGCGGCTACCGCCCCGAGGAGATCGTCGGCTCCTACCGCGGCACCGGCGACTTCGCCGAGCGGGTCGCGGCGCTGCCGCAGCCGACGCTGAGCGCGATCGCCGGCTACTGCATCGGCGGCGGGCTCGAGCTGGCACTCGCGACCGACTTTCGGATCGCCGAGCCCAGCGCCGACTTCCGCTTCCCGGAGGTGGCGCTGGGGATCCTCCCGAGCTGGGGCGGCGCCGTCCGCACGGTGCGGCTGCTGGGCGCCGCGAAGGCCAAGGAGCTGATCCTGCTGCGCGAGCGCATCGACGCCGAGCGCGCGCTGGCGCTCGGGCTCGTGACCGAGGTCGTCCGCGAGGGGCAGGCCCTGAAGCGCGCACTCGAGCTGGGGGCGCGGCTCGCCGAGCTGCCCCGCCTCGCCGTCGGCGTCACCAAGCGCGCGATCGACCTGATGCCCGAGAGCTCCCATGCCGCCGGCCTGGAGCTGGAACGGCTCGCGTATGGGATGCTCGCCCAGACCGACGAGGCGGGCGGCAGGCTCAGCGGCTGGGGTCGTTAGCCGGTCAGCTCACGCCGGCACCGCTTCGAGCGACCGCTCGAAGTACCGGTGCGCGGTGAGCGCGTCCGCCAGCGCGCTCGCGAACGCGGCCGCATCGACGTCGCTCGAGGCGGTCAGCACCCCGTGGCGCTCGCCGACGCCGCCGTTGGCGGGCTCGGGAACCGCGTCGTCGGGCAACGGCGCGCGCGCCAGCAGCCCGATTCCCTCGCCGATCGTCGCGATCGGCTTGGCGTGTCGGTAGGCCTCGGCGACGTAATGGACCGCATCGCCGTCCTGGGAGAGGGTCGAGACGCTGTCTGCGCCGTCGGCCACGAGCACCGCGTCGTAGAGCACCGACGACATCGTCACCAGCGCCCGATCGGCCTCGACCTGGCCGCCGCCGGCGGTCTGCAGGCTGCCGTCGTGCGGCGCCAGCAGCTCGCACTTGACGCCCTGCCCGCGCAGCGGCTCGAGCACGGCCTGCAGCGTCTCCGATGCGACGCCGTCGGCGACCAGCACCGCGACCTTGCGCGTCGCCGGGCTGCGCGGCTGGTTGGCCTGGCTGAGCGCCGGCGAGCTGCGGCCGTGATTGGCGGTTCCGTTCTCTGGCGCGGACACGCCGATCTTGGCGGCAACCCGCGCGGCCAGCTCCGAGTCGATGTTGACGAGGTGCGCGACCACGCCCTCTCGGATCGAGACATGGTCGACCTTGCCAAGCTCGAAGCTGAACGCGTCGACGATGTGCTGGCGCTCCCAGTCGCTCATCGAGTTCCAGAACAGAGTCGACTGGCTGAAGTGATCCTGGAAGCTCCGCGAGCGCCGGCGGATCGCGGCGCCGTCGACTCGCTCCTGGTAGTGGCGGAACCCGCCATGGTCCCAGTCGGCCAGCGCCGGGCAGCCACCCCCGAGCGTGTTCTTGTGGTAGGAGACCTGGCTCTGGTCGATCCGATGCTGGCCGTAGCCGTCGCGCTGATGGTGGTGGACCGGCGCGACCGGGCGGTTGACCGGAAGCTGCGCGAAGTTCGGGCCGCCGAGGCGGATCAGCTGCGTGTCGAGATACGAGAAGTTGCGGGCCTGCAGCAGCGGATCGTTGGTGAAGTCGATGCCACGCACGATGTTGGCGGTGTGGAACGCGACCTGCTCGGTTTCGGCGAAGAAGTTGTCGGGGTTGCGGTCCAGCACCATCCGGCCGATCGGTCGCAGCGGCACTTCTTCCTCGGGGATGATCTTGGTGGCGTCGAGCAGGTCGAAGTCGAAGTCGTGCTCGCGCTGTTCGTCGACCAGCTGCACGGACAGCTCCCACTCGGGGTAGTCGCCGTCCTCGATCGCCTCCCACAGATCGCGGCGGTTGAAGTCCGGGTCCTTGCCGGCGATCTTCTGCGCCTCGTCCCACACGAGTGAGTGGGTGCCGAGCTTGGGCCGCCAGTGCCACTTGACGAACGTGCCTTTGCCCGCGGCGTTGACAAGTCGGAACGTGTGCACCCCGAACCCCTGCATCATCCGGAAGCTGCGCGGGATCGCCCGGTCCGACATCAGCCACATGATCGTGTGCATCGTCTCGGGCTGCTGGGCGACGAAGTCCCACAGCGTGTTGTGGGCCGAGGCCGCCTGCGGGATCTCGTTGTGGGGTTCCGGCTTGACCGCGTGCACGAAGTCGGGGAACTTGATCCCGTCCTGGATGAAGAACACGGGGAAGTTGTTGCCGACGATGTCGAAGTTCCCCTCGCGCGTGTAGAACTTCGTGGCGAAGCCGCGGACGTCGCGCGGGGTGTCCGACGACCCGCGCGAGCCGGCGACCGTCGAGAACCGCACGAACGTCGACGTGCGCCGCCCCGCCTCCGACAGGAAGTCCGCGCACGTCAGGTCGGTCAACGGCTCGTAGCACTCGAAGAACCCGTACGCGCCGGCGCCGCGCGCATGCACGACCCGCTCGGGGATCCGCTCGTGATCGAAGCGCGTCAGCTTCTCGCGAAAGTGGAAGTCCTCGATCAGCGTCGGCCCGCGCTCGCCGACCGACAGCGAGTCGTCGGTGTGCTCGACCGGCGCCCCCTGATCGGTCGTCAGCACGGAATCCTTGTGTCTGACCCGGTCGCGCTCAAGCTCTGACTGCTTGTCGAACCGGTCGGGAATCTCGTTGTCGGCGCTCATCGTTCCCTCGCTGTCATGTCGCGGAGTCACGGCGCCCCGGCCGCCGCCTCACCTCAGAGGGTCTTGCCCGACCGGTGGCGGCGAAACATCGAGCGCCTGCGTGTGCCGGCGGACGACGAGGATCAGCGGCACTGCGGCGAGCTCCGTGACCAGCGCGAACGCGACCACGACCGCCAGCGACACGCCGAACAGCGCGCCGATCGCGGTGCTGCCCGCAAACCAGACGATCCCGTACACGCCGGTGAACAGCCCGTAGGCCGACGCGCGGCGGTCGGCGGACACCATCGGCGCGACCGCTGCGGGGATGATCGACTCGTGCACGCCCATGCCCAGGCCCCATAGGCACACGCCGACGAGGCTCACCCAGAAGCCGCCGAGGAACGCCAGCGGCGCGTACGCCGCCGCGAGCACCGTCAGCGGCACGAGCACGGCGATGCCGTGGCGGTCGAAGAGCCGTCCGAACACGAGCGAGCCGGTGCCGCTGACCGCCATCGCCGCCGCGTAGAACACGGGCATCAGGTCCGCCCGCACGGTGCCGGAGCGCTGGAAGTGGTAGGCGATGATCGGGAAGTCGGCGAAGCCCGCGGCGACCAGCGCCGCCGCGGCCAGGTAGATCCAGAACGTGCGCGGCAGCCCGTGCGAGGTCACATGTGCCGGTCCGGCCGCGAGGTCCTGGGGCCGCGGGTAGGAGAGCCGTGCGACCGCCAGCAGCGAGAGCATGATCGCGCCCGGGACCGCGAGCACCGCGAACGCGGTCTTGTAGTCGTCGTGGCTGGTCGCGAGGATCAGCGCGATCAGCAGCGGACCGCACATCGCCCCGAACTGGTCGAGCGCCTCGTGCAGCCCAAAGCCCCAGCCGTAGCCGATCTCGCGCGCGGCGTGCGACAGCATCGCGTCACGCGGGGGGTTGCGGATCGCCTTGCCGACGCGCTCGAGAATGATCAGCAGCGCCGCCACCTGCCAGCTGCCGGCGAGCGCGAGCAGCGGCACGACCGACATCTGCAGCACGTAGCCGCCGATCGTGATCGGCCAGTACAGGCCGGTGCGGTCGGCGCCGCGTCCCGAGAACAGGCGCAGCCCGTAGCCGACCAGCTCACCGAAGCCGGTCACCATGCTGATCGCCAGCGCGCCCGCGCCCAGCAGCCCCAGATACTGGCCGATGATGCTGCGCGAGCCCTCGTAGGTGAAGTCGGCGAAGAAGCTCATCACCCCGACCATCAGCACGAACGTCATCGCCGGCGAGAAGCGTGATCGCCGTCTCCGCGCGGTCGCGCCGGCCCCATCCGGCTGGTCAGCCGGCCCCTGTTCCCGGTTGCTCTCGTCGCTTGGCTCCATCGTCTCCTCGGTCGGCGGGTGCGGTCGCACAGCCAGAGGCCATCAGCCCGAGGGCGGTTACGCGTGGAGCCTCATCACGCTGACCAGGACGGTACCGGTCGCCGTCGCCGGCGGGGTTGTGCAGTGGCGCTCAGGAGACCAACCGAGTTCGCGCTCGGAGGCCTGCCGGCGGCGTTCTGTGCTTGCGCCTCGCACACGCACCGCGCCGGGCCGGAACGCGCCGGCGGGGCCGAACATTTCCACGAAATCGATCGCGCCGCGGACGCCGACGGGAAAATGTCCGGCCCCACCGAATCTTTTCACGTCGCCGTCGCGATCGCCCGCAGAAACGGGAATATGTTCGGCGGTGGCGAGGACGGCGCGGGGTGCGACGCCCCTGCAAAGCACGCGACGCGCGGCGCAAGTGGACCAAGGTGGATACGCAGCCGGCTGATAATGGGCGCCGGAGGAGGCGGTTACCATTGACACCCCGGGCGTAGCGCGATATTGCGTATCGTGAACGCTCACTGGCGATGGAGCCCGCCGACAACCGCTTTCGTGGCTGATGGCTCCTGTTGAGCGTCGCTCGCGACGAGAACAGGAGGACATCGTCGGCCAGAACAGCAGCACGATGCGGAGCAGCGTCGAACCGGGCGAGGCCGACGGGCGCGAGCACGACCGCCGCTCCGACGCGCACGAGCATCGCCCGACCGCCCCCGACGCGCCGGCGTTTGTGAGCCTGCTGGCCGAGCGGGTGGCGGACGACGCCGATGCCGGGGAGCCGCTCGACCCCGGATGCGCGTTCGACCTGCGTCTCGACCAGGTCGTGGAGGCGATCGTGCGCGGCCACGAGGAGTCCGACTACCTTCGGACGCTGCTGTACCGGCCGGTCGCCGAGCTCGACGCGATCCGCTACCGCCAGGAGGTGTTCTCAGATCTCGAAGACGAGCGACTGCTGGCGGGCGCGGCGAAGTTCGCCGAGCAGATGCGCGAAGTCCGCGAGCACCTGAGCGCGATCGAGAAGATGCACCACCCGCTGCAGCGACAGGGCTGGTTCCTGGACGCGGCCGCGATCTACTGCCACGCGCTGCGGTCACTGGCCGAAACGCTGGACGCGGCACCGGTGCGCTCACGGGCAATGACCGCGTTCCGGGCGTTCCTGAGCGGCTACCTTGCCTCCGAGCAGTTCACGACGTTGGAGGCCGACACAAGCGCGCGCAAGCAGCGTCTCGGCCAGATCGTTTACGACGTGCGGATCCGCGGCAGCCACGTCGACGTCAGCCGTTATGACGACGAACCCGACTACAGCGTCGAGGTCGAGGCGCTGTTCGAGCGGTTCGCGCAGGGCGAGGTCCGCGACTACCGGCGCGGCTACCGCGGCGAGCCGGGGTTCAACCACGTCACCGCACAGATCCTGGAGCTGGTCGCGCGGCTGTTCCCAGAGCCGTTCGCGGAGCTTGCGGCCTACTGCGAGGTGCACCGGCAGTTCCTCGACGAGACCGTGCGGCGGTTCGAGCGCGAGCTTGACTTCTATCTGTCGTATCTGGCGTTCGCGGCGCCGCTGCGGTCTACGGGGCTGCGCCTGTGCCTGCCGGAGGTGTCGGACTCGAAGCAGGTCAACGCGGTCGACACGTTCGACCTGGCGCTCGCGAACAAGCTCGTCGGCGAGGGCAAGCCGGTGGTCGTCAACGACTTCCATTTGTCTGGACCGGAGCGGATCATCGTCGTCTCCGGACCGAACCAGGGCGGCAAGACGACGTTCGCGCGGACGTTCGGGCAGCTGCACCATCTCGCGGCGCTCGGCTGCCCGGTTCCCGGCTCGAGCGCCAGCCTGTTTTTGTGCGACCGCATCTACACGCATTTCGAGCGCGAGGAGGATCTCGGCGACCTGCGCGGCAAGCTCGAGTCAGACCTGGTACGGATCGACCAGCTGCTGCGCGTGGCCACCGCCCGCAGCATCGTGATCCTCAACGAGATCTTTACCTCGACGACGATCGACGACGCCCGTTTCCTCGGCGAGAAGGTGATGGCGAAGCTGATCGAGCTTGACCTCCTGGGCGTGTTCGTGACGTTCATCGACGAGCTCGCGTCGGCCGGCGAGCAGGTCGTCAGCATGCTCTCGAAGGTCGTCCCCGAGGATCCCGCGCAGCGTACGTTCAAGGTGCAACGGGCGCCCGCGGACGGGCTCGCCTACGCGCTCGCGGTTGCCGCCAAGCACAACGTCACCTACGAGCGGCTGCAGGCACGGCTGACAAGGGGCTCGACGCGATGAAGGCTCACCTGCTGTCGCCGACGCGCGACCTCGACTTCAGCGCCGAGCTTGAAACGGTGGTTCCCAACCACGAGGCGCTGATCGCCGATCTGGAGCTGACGACGCTCCTGGCGACGATGGCCGCCGGCGACCGCTTCCTGTACGACGTGTGCACCCGCGTGCTGTTGACGAGCGTCACCGACCCGGACGAGATCACCTATCGCCAGCGGGTCCTGACCGACTGCGTGCAGCAGGCCGAGATCGTCGGCGAGCTCTATCAGCTCGCGGTCGACACTCTGGCGGACAAGCGCAAGCTGTGGGGCTACGGCTATCACTCCCAGTTCCCGGGCTCGATCCTGTCTGGCGCGGTCACCCAGCTCGAGGCGCTGGTCGTCCGGCTCAAGCAGCTGCGGGCGTTCGCCCACGAGCACTCCGACCGCTTCGGATCGGACGGCTTTCAGACGCTGTTTGCGACGATCCAGTCAGAGCTCGACGACGAGTACCTGCAAACCGTCGAAGCCCACCTCAAGAAGCTTCGCTTCGCAAACGGCCACCTGCTCTCGGCTCAGCTCGGTCGCGACCTCTCAGGCGTCCGCTACGTGCTGCGTTATGGCGATCTGAAACCGCGCTGGCGTGAGCTGCTCAGCGTCGGAGCCCGTGATCACTACTCGTTCACGATCCCCCAACGCGACGAAGCCGGAGCGCAGGCGCTCGGCGAGCTGTCGGACCGCGGGATCAACCTCGTCGCCAACGCCGCGGCTCGCTCGGCCGACCACATCACCAGCTACTTCCAGATGCTCCGCGCCGAGCTCGCGTTCTACCTCGGTTGCGTCAATCTCCGCACGCGGCTGCTACAGCGCGACACGCCGGTGTCGCTCCCGGTGCCGACGGCGGCGCGACCGCTGCGCCTGGCGTGCACGGACCTGCGTGACCCGGCGCTGGCGCTCCGAACCGACGGCGACGTCGTCGGCAACGACGTCGACGCCGACGACACGCCGCTGGTGATCATCACCGGCGCCAACTCCGGCGGCAAGTCGACGTTCCTGCGCAGCGTCGGCTGTGCGCAGCTGATGATGCAGTGCGGGATGTTCGTGGCAGCCGAGCGCTACGAGGCGAGCGTCGCCGACGGGCTCTTCACGCACTTTCTCCGCGACGAGGACGAGACGATGGAACGTGGCCGGCTCGACGAGGAGCTCACGCGGATGTCGTATTTCGCCGACCAGCTGCGGCCGGACAGCACGATCCTGTTCAACGAGTCGTTTGCGGCGACGAACGAGCGCGAGGGCTCCGAGATCGCACGCCAGATCGTGCGCGCGCTGCTGGAAGCCGACGTCCGGGTCCTGTTCGTCACCCACCTGTACGACTTCGCCAGCAGCTTCACCGCCGACGGCGACGGCGGACCGGAGCGCCCGAGCGGCGTGCTGTTCCTGCGTGCTGAGCGCGGCGAGGGCGGCCGGCGCCCGTACAAGCTCGTCGCCGCCGAGCCGCTGCCGACGAGCTTCGGTGTCGACGTGTACGAGCGTCGACTCGGCGGCTCGTTCGCTGGGCCGTTGCTCAACCGGAGCCGCGACTGAACACGCGCGACGCCATCAGTGCCGGTGCCGGGCGAGCTTCAGCCCGCCGACGGTCTTCGACGAGCTGATCGCGGTCATCGCCGGCACCAGCTCGCTCGTCACCAGCCCCTGCTGGGCGGTGAGCTCGTCGATGATCGCAAATGAGGCGGCGGCTGTCTGCGGCGTGTCGACCGTGATCGTCACGACCGGCACGTGCCGGCGCAGCTGGAAGAAGCGGTCGCCGTGCGGCGCGTGGTCGCCGTGAAACCCCCAGATCCCACGCAGGCTGGTGGCGCCGGCCGATTGTGAGTGCCGCAGGCGGCGGACGAGCTCGATACTCAGCGACCGGCCGTCGTGGGTGGCGCTCTGCGACGCGTACACGGTCAGCTTCTGCCAGATCGCGAGCCCGTGCTCGTCGGTGCCCGAAACGATGTGCGGCGCGGCCAGCAGCTCGCCGTCGCGCTTGCACACGAGCACACGCTCAAGCGTCAGCAGCGGGTCGTGCAACAGCCCGCCGAGCTCCGGCAGGACCTTGGCGATCCGCTCGCCGGCGCCGACCGCGACGATCATCATCGGCACGTCGGCGTTTGAAGCGAAGAACCGCGCGCGGGTGCGCCGCCCGCGGTCGGTGCCATCGACGCCGAGCAACACGGTCGCGCCCGCGATCCCGCGGCGGTACAGCAGGTCGCAGATCGCGGCGTAGGCCGGCATCCGGTACACGCGCTGCTGGCGGCCGACGTACACGGTCAGTTTGGTCGCCTCGTGGCGCTGCTCGGGCAGCGCCAGCGGACCGATGTCGCCGGTCAACAGGTGCGCGCGCTCGAGCGTGATCAGCCCGCGGCGCTTGATCTGCAGGATCGGCTCGAGCATCGCCTCGATGCGCTCGCGCCGGTCGACCGCGATCGAGACGACCGGCAGGTCCTCTGACAGCGTCAGCAGCCGATCGGTGTGCGGATGATGCAGGCGGCCGAACCCCTCGACGCCGCGCAGCAGGATGCTGGTGTGGATCCGGTGAGCGCCGTAGACGTCGAGCAGTTCGTCGGCGAGCAGCCGGTCCTCGGTGCGGTCGCGCTCGCCGAAGTACGTCGTCAGCTTCAGGCAGTCGTCGTCGTTCATGACCGGGTGTGGAGGATGATCGCGCGTTCTGACATCAACGCAGGATCGGGACCAACGCCAGCGCGGTCAGCAGCGCTATTAACACGTACAGCAGGTAGAACGACAGCCGACCGGACTGGATCGCACGGGCGAGCGCAGCGATCCGCAGTACGAGCCGAGCCGTCGGCGCATACACGAAGCGGTCGATCGCAAGCACCACGCGCGTGTCGACGCGCAGCCCCATGGAGCCGTCGGCGACCGTCGATTCCTGCACGCGCGCCCGATAGCCCAGCGGACCGCGCAGGATCACCCGCATCGGGTTCGAGTACGCCGACGGGCGGTACTGGACCGCGGCCAGCGACGCGCCCGAGCCCGTGACCCACACCGGCGCTCGCCGCGCGGCGCCGGCGCCGCCGCGGCCGCGGCTGAGGCGCACGACGATCACCGCCGCGAGCGCATAAGCGGGCAGCGCGACGCTCAGCCACGTCGGCGCCAGCACCGAGAACCCCTTGAACACCGGCGTGAGCACCAGCGGGTGGCTGATCGTCGTCCTCGCGAGGTCCAAGCCGAGCACCTGTTGCAGGCCGGAGCCGAGCGCGCGGATCTCCCACGGCGCGACCGTCCCCAGGCACAGCACCACGAGCCCGAGCGCGACCGTGCCGGCCGGCCACCGGCTCGGCTCAGAGACCAGCGCAAGCGCGCGGCGGGCCTGACCGAGAAAGATCGCGCTGTAGAACTTCGCGAACGCCAGCAGACCGAGCCCGGCGGTCAGCGCCAGCGCGGCGGCTGCGAGCGCACACAGCAGCCGCGACAGCAGCGCCGGCATCCTGAACCCCTGCAGCAGAGCCTCGAACGTGAACCACTCCGACACGAACCCGCCCAGCGGCGGGATCGCGGCCAGGGTCAGCGACGACACCCCGAGCGCGGCCGCGCTCGCCGGCAGCCGCCGCAACAGCCCGCCGAGCGGGTCCAGCGTGCGCTCGCCGGTTGCCCGCTCGACGCGGTCGACGACCACGAGCGCGAGCGTCTTTGACAGGTTGTGGGCGACCACATGCAGGGTCGCCGCGAGCAGCCCGGCGGCGGCCAGCACCGGCTCGTGAGCCGAGCGGCCGAGCAGCGCGACACCGAGGCCGACGAGCACGATCCCCGCGTGCTCGACTGTCGAGTAGCCAAGGAACCGCCGCAGCTCGTCCTGCGTCAGTGCGTATGCGATCCCGGTCAGCGCGGTCGCGGCGCCGACGATCAGCAGCGCGTCGCCGCACCACGCCGGGAGCGGACCGAGCAGCTCGAACGAAAAGCGCCACATTCCGTAGAAGCCCGCGCACAGCGCGACCGACAGCGACGCGCCGCCGAGCCGTTCGGCGCCGCCGTAACCCGACGGCAACCCACCCTGCAGCGGCACCACCCCGAGCTTGGTCGCAAAGCACGCGGCGAACAGCGCAAACAGCACGCCGCGGGTGCCGGCGCCCAGCGCCGCGTGCGACCACGCCGCCAGCGAGAACGAGTGCGTGTAGGCGTACAGCAAGCCGATCGCGGCCAGCAAGGCCGCTCCGCCGAGCTTCGCCAGCCCACCGGTCAGATAGCCATCTCGCAGCCGCTGCTCGCCCGCGCCGTCGCCGCTGGCGATCAGGTACACGCAGACGGTCAGGCCCTCCCACGCGAGCAGCAACAAAAAGCCGTTGTCGGCGCCGATCACGAGCACCACCGCAAGCAGCAGCGTCGCCGCCAGGCAGCCGAGCCGGCGTCCGGCGGGCGCCGCCGCGTACGCGAACGACGCCGCCGCGCCGGTGATACCGGTCAGCGCCAAGAAGATCCCCGCCAGCCCGTCGACGTTGAGCGCCGAGTGACCGAAGCCGAGCCATCCGCCGAGTCCGAGCACCGCCCGCCCGCCGCCGACCGTCGCGTCGACGCCGACGACCACCAGCAGCACGCACCCCGCGGCCGACGTCGCCGCGCCCGCTCGCGCGGATGCGAGTGATGCGAGCACCGCCGCCGCGAGCAGCCCGACCGCAACCGCGAACGTGACGTTCACATGTCCACCTCCTCCGGCGCCAGCAGCCCGACCGCGAGCAGCAGCCCGTGCATGATCGCGATCGGAGCCGGCGGCGAGCCGGGCACGTAGACGTCGACGTCCAGCACCTGGTCGACGCCGCCCGCAACGGTTGCGTCGCCGGCGGCGAGCCCGCCCGAGCACGCGTCGGTCCCGACCGCGACCAGCGCCTTGGGCTCGGGCATCGCCTCCCAGGTGCGCTCAAGCGGCTCGCGCATCGGCTCGGTGACGCCGCCGGTGACCAGCAGCACGTCGGCGTGGCGTGGCGCCGCGGTCAGGAAGAACCCGAGCCGCTGGATGTCGTAGTGCGGGTTCCACAACGCCTGGATCTCCCACTCCTCGGCGCCGTCGGAGCCGCAGTCGACGTGGCGTACGTGAATCGAGCGTCGCAGCGCCCGCGCGCGTTCGCCGAGGGTCTCACGGTCCGGTGGCTCGGCGTCGGCGTCGCCGGCGACGATCAGCGCCCCGCGCCGTCGCGCCGCCGTCTCGTAACGCGGTCCGAATGCGAACCGGCTCGGAGCCCGCTGCACGCACTCGCCGCAGAGGATGCAGCGACCACGGTCGAGGCTGACCTGGCCGCGCAGATCGACCGCGACCGCGCCGGTCGGGCACAACGCCGCCAGCTCGGGTGAGCCACCGCTGACGTCGAGCAGCTGCACGGCGCCGCGGTAGCCGGGCGGCGCCGGCTCGCCGTGCCGCGGGTAGCGGGTCGTGATCCGGCCCTGGCGCAGGCCGCGGAGAATCCAGCCCAACATCAGCGATCCGCTCCCGCCGGCGTCAGCCCGAAGCTGTGCTCGATGAACGCGAAGTCGGTCAGCACGTCGCGCGGGAACGCGTGGTCGAACAGCGCCCAGTTGCGCAGCGACGGCGACGCGATGTGGACCTGCTCGACGAGCCCGTCGCGCAGCGACACCCACACGACCAGCTCCCCCTGCGGCGCCTCGGCCCAGCCGAGCGCGGCGCCGGTCCCGCCGTCTGGCAGCGGCTCGCGCAACCGATCGTCGTGACGCTCCAGGTGGTCGATCGCACCGCGCAGGATCCGCAGCGATTCGAACAGCTCCCCGAAGCGGACGTTGATCCTCGCCATCGCGTCCCCGTCGCGGTGGGTGACGACCCGCAGCCCGAGCCGGCGATAGTCGCCGTACGGGATCTCGTGACGCGCGTCGGCCGACGCGCCCGAGCCGCGGGCGAGCGGCCCGACCGCGCCGTAGCGTTCGATCAGATCGCGCGGCAGCCGGCCGGCGCCGATCAGTCGGTCGGTCATCGATGGCGTCGCCACAAACAGGCGGCGGTCGCGCGTCAGCTGGCGCTCGAGCGCGTCGACCGCCCCGCGCAGCTGTTCGAGCTCGAGCGCGCCGGCGGCGCGGACCCCGCCGGGGACGACGACGCCACGCCCGAAGCGGCTGCCGGTGAGCTGCGCGCGCAGTCGCATGACCTGCTCCTTGAGGATCAGGAAGCGGGCCTGGCCGACCGCCAGCGCCGCGGTCTCGGCCTCCTTGGCGATCACGTCGAGATGGCACGCGAGCCGTTCGATCTCGGCATGCACGACGCGCCATCGCTCTGCCGCCGCCGTCGGCGCGACCGCGACCGCGCGCTCGACCGCCTGCGAGAACGCGACCGCGTAGGCGACGGTCGCGATCCCCGCGACCCGCTCTGCCACGTACACCGCGCGCTCGGGCTCCAGGCCCCGGAACCGCTGCTCGAGCCCGCGGTGCTTGAAGAACGGCCGCGTCTGCAGCCACGGCACGCTCTCGCCGCCGCTGGCGATCTGGAACTGGATCGCTTCGAACACGCCCGATCGGACCGGCCCGTACGGGATCGTGAACACGTCGAGGCCGTGGACGCGCTCGTCGACCGCGTCTGCGTCGGGCCGCGTCAACGGACGATCGAAGCGCGCGCCGTGCGGCCGCGTCCCCTCGCGTT
The DNA here is from genome assembly GCA_036273655.1 of Solirubrobacteraceae bacterium. Taxonomy (GTDB): domain Bacteria; phylum Actinomycetota; class Thermoleophilia; order Solirubrobacterales; family Solirubrobacteraceae; genus Palsa-465. The sequence continues at coordinate 28,613 of DASUHF010000062.1, forward strand.
CGCACAGCTCCTGTTCGGCCCAGCGCGCCGCCGGCCACCACGAGCCGATCGACCGATGCGAGATCGGCCCGGCGCCGTCGGCCGCGGCGCGCAGCACGATCAGCTGTCCGCCGAGCGCGCAGACGACGAGCAGCGAACGCTCGCGCGCGTCTGCGACGAACATCGTCACAAAGCGCGCGCCGGCGTCGTGCAGCGCCCGTACCGCGGGCGACAGCGCCTGCAGCGCGACCGTCAGCCGCAGCTCGTGAGCGGGGGCCGGCTCGCGCCGCGCGCCGAGCTGCGCCGCGAGCGCGTCGCCGGTCGCCGGCTGCCGGGTGGTCGCGGTCATGCCGGGACCGCCAGCCGGTGCTCGGCGCTGGACAACAGCGCCGCCAGGTCGCCGGGCAGGTGCACGCCGAGCGCGACCGACACGAACAGGCAGCCGAGCATCGCGGCGATCATCCACGGGCCGCGCTCGCGCGCGCTCGCCGCGGCCGGATCGTGGTCCGCGAGCTCGGGCCCGCCGAGCACCATCCGCGTCGCGTGCCAGATCACCCCGAAGAACGCGATGTTGACGAACACCACCAGCAGCGTCACGCCGACATATTGCGCGTGCGCGAAGCCGCCGCTCACGATCTGAAACTCCGAGCGGAACACGCCCGACAGCGGCAGGCCCGAGATCGCCAGCGCGGCGGCCATGAACATCGGGCCGGTGAACGGCATCCGCCGCGCCGCGCCGGTGATCTGATCGACCTCCTTGGTGTCATAGCCGCGCAGCAGCGAGCCGGAGCCGAAGAACGCCAGGCCCTTGGCCGACGCGTGCGTGATCACATGTAGCAGCGCGCCCGCGACCGCCAGCGGCGCGCCGAACCCGATCCCGAGCGCGACGATCCCCATGTGCTCGATCGACGAATACGCCAGCAGTCGCTTGTAGTTGCCCTGGCGGATGACCGAGAACGCCGCGACCAGCAGCGAGATCACGCCGAACACGATCAGCACGTGCTCGGCGAACGAGCGCTGGCCGGTCGCGACCGCAACCTGGAAGAAGCGCAGGATCGCGTAGAACGCGGCCGCCAGCAGCGACCCCGACAGCAGTGCCGACACCGGCGCCGGCGCCTCCGAGTGCGCGTCGGGCAGCCACGTGTGCATCGGCACGAGCGCAGCCTTGGTGCCGAAGCCGACAACCGCGAGCACGAACGCGAGCGCGACCGCGTCCTGCGAGAGCGCGTCCGCATGGCCGAGCAGCCGCACGTAGCGCGGGATGTACTCGGCGCCGAGCGGGTGGGTGCCGGTCGCGTACAGCACGATGATCGCCAACAGCGCGATCCCGAGGCCGCTGGAGGCGATCAGGATGTACTTCCACGAGGCCTCGAGCGCGGCGTCGGTGCGGTCGATCGCGACGAGCAGCGCTGACACGATCGTGGTCAGCTCGACCGTCACCCACAGCGTGGCGAAGTCGGCCGCGAGCGGGACCAGCAGCATCGTCCAGCCGAACAGGTTCAGGTACGCGTAGTAGCGCTTGCTAAAGCCGGCGAAGCCCGTGTGCTCGCGCTCGGCGGCCAGGTAACCGATCGAGAACACGCCGGCGGCGGCGTACACGAGCGCGGTCGCGAGCAGGAACACCGCGCCCAGCGAGTCGACCCGGATCCAGCCATGGGCGGTGTCGAGCACCCGACCGTGATCGACCCAGATCGCGATCGCGATCGCAAGGCCGAGCGAGGTGAGCCCCGCGGCCAGCGTCGCCGCTCGCGCCAGTCGCCAGCCGTCGGCGAGCGTCAGCGCGACCGCCACCAGCGGCACGCCGATGATCGCGTACAGCGCCCAGCTCATCCGGTCAGCCGGTTTAGGACGTCGGTGCGGATCGCGGTGCGCTGCACCGCGAGGTACTGGACGAGGACGACGAACACGAGCACGCCGACGAGCACGTCGAACAGCAGCAGCAGCGCGAGGATGATCGGCAGCCCGGGCGCGATCACCAGGCTCGCGACCGAGACCGCGTTCTCGAGCACGAGGAAGCCGAGCAGTTGCGACGGTGCGTAGGGACGCAGCACCATCAGCAGGAACGCGACCAGCACGCCGCCGACCGCGACCGGCAGCGCCGACAGCGGCAGCGCCGCCTCGGCGCCGAGATGGACCGGTCGCAGCACCACGAACGCGACCGCGCACAGGACGATCCCGAGCAGGATCCCGCTTGCGACGCCGATCGTCGACGGCACCCGCACCTCGGCGTCCAGCCGCCGCAGCACGAAGCGGATCCCGAGCGGGAACAGCAGTGCCTTGAGCGCGATCGTGCACGCCGCCAGCACGTACAGCGAGCCGGAGCCGCGGCCGGTCGCGGCCGTGCCGATCGCCAACGCCGCGACGACCGCCGAGCCGAGCGCGTACAGGCGCAGCTGCTCCCAGGCGTCCTGTGAGCGCAGCATCCCGAACTCCAACAGCAGTACCACGACCGCTGCGACCGTCGCGATCGCGCCGAACACCGTCAGGCGCTCATCGCCGAACGACGGCTCGAACAGGAAGATCACGACCGCGAGCACCGACAGCATGAAGCTCGCGACCGTGAATTCCGGGATCTTGTACAGCCGCAGCTTTGCGAAGCTTGACTCGATCACGACCACCGCCGCGCCGACGACCAGTGCCTTGGCGAACAGCAGTGCGATCGCTAGTACGACGACGTCGAGGTGGCCGTCGGACGCCATCCCCCAGGGCGCCACCAGCACGTTCATGAAGATCGTGTAGAGCAGCAGCTGCTTGACGGTCGAGCCCCAGCGCAGGAGCGCGAGCCCAGGCCCGGAGTGCTCGGCGATGCGACCCTCCTCGAGCTGACCGAACTCCAATGTCGAACCATGGTTCTGGATCGGGATCCGACCGGTCTCGATCAGCACCAGCATGAAGAACGCGGCGATCATCAGCAGGTGGCTCGGACGCACGACCTGCACCGCGCCCGACCGGATCGAGGCCCCGAACGCGTACGGCAGATCGGTGTGCGTGGTCAGCGCCAGCACGAACGTCACGAAGATCACGGTCGGCTCGTTGAACGCGCTGAACGAACGGACCCGGCTCGATCCCAGCTGCGCGTACGGGCTACCGCTGTCGACCGCCGCGAGCGATACCGCGAAGCTCGTCAACGCCAGGATCAGACCGACGCCGAAGAAGTCCGCGATGTAGCCGAACGGCAGGCCGAACGTCGTCAGCACGGGGATCAACAGCGGGATCGTCGCGTAGCCGGCGAAGGCGACGTACGGAGCCGCGCGAAACAGCGGTCCGGCGGGCTCGGGCAGCACCGTCTCCTTGCCCAGCAGCTTGACGATGTCGTGGTAGGGCTGCAGCACCCGCGGCCCGCGACGCTGCTGCACGATCGCCTCGGCGCGGGCGATGATCCCCGTGATCAGCGGCGCCAGCGCCAGCACCGTGACGACCTGCAGGACCTGGATCGCCCACGCGGGAAGGGTCGGCAACGTCGACTACAGCTCCTCTCGCTTCGACAGCGTTCAACCTCGCGAAAGGAGCCATCAGCCCTTGTCGTTGGCGGGCGGTCTGAAGGGCGTCGTGCGCCCTTGCCTCAGGACTCCATCTGAGCTGGCCCGGCAGGATACCGAAGCGGTTGCGATCGCCGCGCGCCGGGGGTAGGGTCGCGCGCCGAGCTCATGTTCCAACGGATCCTGCTCGCATGGGACGGATCGGAGGTCGCGCTGCGGGCGTTCGACGTCGCGATCGATCTGACCAGGCGCTACGACGCGGAGCTGGTCGCGGTGTCGGTCGCGCACTCGCCCGCGAACGCCGAGACCGCTGCCGACCGGGCCGAGACCGTCGATGCCGCGCACCGCTACCTGCAGCTCAGCTTCGAGCAGGTCAAGGACCGTGCGGTCCGCGCAGGCGTCGCCGTCGAGCACCGGATCGTCGACGGCGAGACGCCGGCCACGGCGCTATTGGACTACGTCCACGAGCACGGGTTCGACCTGATCGTCTCGGGCCACCATCACCACCGCCGCGCCGGACGGCTGCTGCTGCGCGGGATCACGCAGGACCTGCTCGGCGGCTGCACGGTCCCGATCATGATCGTCTCAGACGAGGCGCTGTAGCCCCACCGCGCCGCCATTGCTGCTGCCGCGCAGCCGCCGCGCCGAGTTTCGGCACGGTACAGTTGCGGGCGGCGATGGAGTTCGCCGCGGCCATCTTTGGGCCGAACCGCCTCCGGGCTGATGGCTCCTACCAGCGTGTCGTCTTGCGTGAGGAGCCATATGCCGATGCCGGTCAGCAATCAGTCGATCGCCCGCGCGTCCTCGATGCTGCGGCTGCTCGCGAGTTGTCAGCGGCAGCTCACCGTGGCCGAGCTCGCATCACAGCTCGAGCTGTCGAAGGGAACCGCGTTCGGCATCCTGCGGACGCTGCACGCGGAGGGGTTGGTCGAGCAGGACCGCGAGTCGCGCAGGTATCGGCTCGGCCCGGGACTGCTGGTGCTGGGCGCGGCGTACCGAGAGCGCAACGAGCTTCTGGCGCGCGCGTTTCGCCTGGCCGACGAGCTGGCGGCGCGCCTCGAGCACACCGTCCGGCTCGGGACGCTGTACGACGATCGCGTGCTGGTGCTCCACCACGTCGCCTCGGCCGCCGAGGCCGAGCATCGATCCGACGTCGGCTCGCTGCTGCCACTCGCGTCGACGGCGCTCGGGAGGGTCCTGTTGTCGGGATGCCCTGCGCTCGCCGGCCGCTGCCTCGACGGCGCGCGCGATCGCGATGCGGGCCACGAGCCGCGGATCGCGGAGCTGTGCGAGATCGCCGCCCGGGGATGGACGTGGTTGACCGGCGACCTCGGCCCGCGGCAGACATCGGTCGCCGCCGCGATCCGCGATCAGGACGGTGAGATCGCCGGCGCGATCGCGATCTCCGGGCCGCCCGAGCATCTGGTCGATGACGGCGCGCCACCCCGCGCGCTCGTCGACGAGCTGGTCGGCACGGCCGCGACGATGTCCCGAGAGCTGGGCTTTCGCAACGGCTGGTAGCCGCGCAGGTCGCCGCGGCGCGGAGGCGCGGTGTCGCGACATCGTGCGGCGAGCCAGTGCGAAGGACTCCGGTGCCGCGCGGACCGCCTTGGCTTGCGCGCGACCCGAACGATTCGCCACTGGGACTGCTGGTCACCCATGACACGGCGATAGGATCGCCAGCTCTGTGGCGGTCGGCGAGCAAAGGGGATGCGTGTGGCTGACGCCTTGTACGTGGTGAGCCTGTCGGTCGACCCTGACCGGGAGGCGGAGTTCAACCGCTATTACCACGGCGAGCACATCCCCGCCGTGCTGGCCGACTGTGGCGACCTGCGCACGGTTCGGCGTTACGAGCAGTTCGGGGTGGACGGCAGCCTCCGCTGGTACGAGCGTCAGTTCCTGACGATCTACGAGCTGGACTCAGGCCGCGATCTGGCGCGGCTGAGCGACGAGGGGGTGCTCCCGTCGACGCATCCGGCGATGACCTCCTGGCAGGAGTGGCGCCCTCATCTCCATGACGTCCAGCGGCGCGCGTTCCGGCTGGTCTACGAGCATCCGCGGGTCGCGTGGGACGGCGCCTTCGGCAGCCGCCCGTTCTTTCTGGTGACCGCCGACATCGCCGCCGACGACGAGCCCGAGTTTGCGCGCTGGTACCACGAGGAGTACTTGCCGCGCAACGTGGCCGAGGTCCCGACCTGGGCCGCGGTGCGTCGCTACGAGAGCGCCGGCGGCGGCCCGCGCCGCACCTTCGTCGTCTACGAGGCCTGGGATGAGGCCGGGCTGGCGCGATCGCTGGCGAGCATGCGCGGAGCAGCGCGGCTGGAGGAGAACCTCGCGTGGCACCGGTGGGAACCGGCGATCTCCTACGAGGACGCCGCCATGTTCCGTCCGATCTATCGCTGGCCGGGCTGACGCTCCCGATCTGCAGACCGCTTCTCGTCCGTTTCTGACGCTTCCGGCGTTCGGGACAGCAGGTCGTCGCCGCGGCGGATTACTTGCTATAGACAATACTTGTCCAATGACATCATCCGGTGGCGAGCCAGCGGCGGTGGACCCGGTGATCGACGCGGTGCTGCATGCCAGCCGTGCGCTGGTGGCGGTCGCGGCGCGATCGCTGGCGGTCGTCGCCGACGATGTGACGCTCCCGCAGTACCGGGCGCTGGTGCTGCTGGCGGGTCAGGGTCCGCAGGGCACGGCCGCGCTTGCGGCGTCGCTCGGGGTCAGCCCGTCGACGGTCACCCGGATGTGCGATCGGCTTGTGCGCAAGGGGCTGGTGCGCCGCCGCGTCGCGTCGCGCGATCGCCGCCAGGTGCGCCTCGGACTGACCGAGGCCGGGCGGCGGGTGGTCGCGGAGGTCACGGCCCATCGGCGGGCCGAGATCGCCCGAATCGTGAGCGCGATCCCCGCGACCGGCCGTCGCGAGCTCGCTGCCGCCCTGAGCGCGTTTGCGGAGTCGGCGGGCGAGCTGCGCGACCAGGACTGGGCCGTCGGCTGGGAGCTATGACCCGGGCCATGGACGAATCCGCCGCTCGCGTGTCCAGTCGCGTACGGGCGATCACGACGTGGGCCGGCGCGCAGCTGCAGGGCGCGCCCTATCTGCGCAAATGGCTGATCCTCGGTTGCCTGTTGGGCGTCATCGCGGGCCTCGGAGCGGTCGCGTTCTACGAGAGCCTGGCGCTGGCCACCCACCTGTTCTTGACCGATCTGGCCGGCTACCAGATCCCGACGCCGGCATCCGAGGGGTTCCTGGCGGGCTCGTCGGGCTTTCCGCATCCGTGGCGGATCCCGCTGATCGTCGGCCTCGGCGGGCTGCTGTCGGGCGTGCTCGTGTACGTGCTGGCGCCCGAGGCCGAGGGGCACGGCACCGACGCCGCGATCGACACCGTCCACAGCAACCCGCGCGGTGTGCGCGTGCGCGCGGTGGTGGTCAAGATCGTCGCGTCGGCGATCACGATCGGCTCCGGGGGCTCCGGCGGCCGCGAGGGCCCGACCGCGCAGATCAGCTCCGGCTTCGGGTCCTACCTGGCGCGCGCCTTCGATCTCTCGCCCGCCGACGGACGCATCGCGGTGGCCGCCGGCATCGGCTCGGGAATCGGCTCGATCTTCAGCGCCCCGCTGGGCGGAGCCCTGCTATCGGCCGAGATCGTCTACCGCGACGACATCGAGGTCGACGCCCTGATCCCGTCGATGATCGCGTCGATCGTCGGCTATGCGGTGTCGTCCGCGTTCCTGGGTTTCCGACCGCTGTTCGGCTTCGCCTCCGCCGGTTACCGATTCTTCGATCCCAGCCGGCTCGGTTTCTACGCGCTGATCGGGGTCCTCAGCGGGTTCATGGGCTTGGCCTACGCGACGGGCTTCTACGGCCTCGCCGAACGCCTCGAGCGCCTTCCGATCGCGCGATGGATGCGACCGGCCGTCGGCGGGATCCTCGTCGGGACGCTGGCGATCGCGCTGCCTCAGGTGATCGGCACCGGCTACGGCTGGATCCAGAAGAGCCTCGGCCATCAACTGCTGGGTCTGCCGTTGTGGGTGGTGCTGGCGCTGCCGTTCGCGAAGATCCTCGCCACCTCGCTCTCGATCGGCTCCGGCGGATCGGGTGGGATCTTCGGGCCCGGGATCGTGATCGGCGCGTTCACCGGGGCCGCCGTGTGGCGACTGCTGGCGCCGATCGCGCCCGACGTGCCCGGCGGCCCGGCGCCGTTCGTGATCGTCGGGATGATGGCCACGTTCGGCTCGATCTGCCGTGCGCCGCTGGCCGTGATGCTGATGGTCGCGGAGATGACCGGATCGATCTCGGCTCTGGCGCCGGCGATGGTCGCCGTCGGGATCGCGACGCTGATCGTGCGCCACTTCGACGCCACGATCTACCGCAGCCAGCTGCGCAGCCGGGCGGACTCGCCGGCGCACCGGCTGACGCACGATCTGCCGCTGTTGGGCTCGCTCGCAGTCGGGGACTTCATCGCCCCCACCCGCCTGGTGCTCGCCGAGCACGAACCGGTGCGCGAAGCGATCGGCAAGCTTGCCGCCCTGCGTCTGCCTGGCGCTCCCGTGGTCGACGAGCGCGGCGCGTTCACCGGCGTGGTGCACGTCGACGCGCTGGAGCGTGCGGCCGACGATGGAGGCCATGCGTCGATCGGCCATCTGTCTGACCCCACCGCGCCGACCACGACGGACGTCGACCGGCTCGATTCGGCGCTGGAGGCGCTGTTGACAGCCCGCGCCAACTGGATCCCGGTGCTGGACCGCGACCGTCGGGTCGTCGGAATCCTCACGGTTTCGGCGGTCGTGCGCGGGTACCGCAGCGGCCTGCGCGCGCAGCTGCGTCAGGTCTCGCGGGTCGCGCCCAACACGGTCGTCGTGGACCACGAGATCGAGTCCGGCTCAGCGGCCGCGGGCAAGGCGATCCACGCCGCCGGACTGCCGCCTGGCACGATCGTCATGACCCTGCAGCGTGAGGCCGAGCTGATCCCGTGTCGAGGTGACACCGTGCTGTCGGTCGGCGACCGGCTCGGGATCCTCACGCACGCTGAGCACGCCGAGGAGGTGACCCGGCTGCTGCGGGGCGCCGCCGCGCCGCCAAGCCCGTCGGCGCGGCAGTCGCTGACGGCGGACAGGAGCTGACCACAGCCGTCGAGCTGTGCCCACGCGATGGCCGCCGGGCGGCCGGCAGGGCCGCGGCGCCTCATGCCCGACCGCCGCCGAGGGTTGCGGCGGACGGCAGATCCCGTCAATATGCCGCGTCGTGCTCGGGGAACGGAGCCATGCGCGCGCGTGCGGATTGACGGCGTTGGGACTCGTGGTCGGCCTGCTGCTCGCCGTCGGGGCGTTCGGCGCGGTACGTCCCGCTGCGGCACACGCTGCGCCGTCGGCCAAGCGCGGAACGGTGGTGACGTTCTACTTCGGGCTCAAGCGCCCGGAGGCGAAGGCCGTCGCCGCGTTCTGGGCCGTGGAACGTCCGGGTTCGGCCAGCTACCGCCGGTTCCTCGGTCCCGCCCGGGTCGCACGGCGCTACGGCGCGTCGCGGGCGACGCGGCGCGCGTTCGTGGCGGCGATGCGGCGGCTCGGGCTGTCGGCGTCGGTGGACCCAAGCGGCGTGTTTGCCCGGGTCCGCGGCACGAAGACCCGGCTCGAGCGCGTCTTCCACGTGAAGATCACCAGCACGTTCGACGACCTCGCGACCACGTACACGGCCAACCGCCCATTGCGACTGCCCGCCGGCGTCAAGCCACTGGTGCGCGAGGTGATCGCGAGCTCGGACCGCACGACGCTGCATCCCGGCGAGCTGCTGTCGCCGCTCGCTGCCGCGCCGTCCGGACCCACCAACCTCGGGCGCTGGATCGGCGGCTGCGCGGCCGCGCGCAGGACCGGCGGCTATGCCTACGCCCAAATCCGCCACGCCTACGGTCTCACGCACGTCGGATCGGGCGCCGGCGGCTCGATCGCGATCCTCAACGACCAGGAGACCGTCGACCCGTCCGACGCCAACGCGATGCGGCGCTGCTTCGGGTACCCCGCCGGCCGTGTGCGATCGCTTTACACCGACGGCCAGACGCACCGGTTCCAGCCGCAGTCGCCGGAGCCCCCGGAGGATCTCGCGCTGGCCCGCGGCATCGCTCCGCAGCTGCGCTCGGTGATGCAGACCCAGGTGTGGGGGGCGCCGGCGCTGTGGTTCCTGGGTCCCGCCAAGCTGCTGAGGCAACGGCGGCTGCCGGACGCGCTGTCGATCTCCTACGGCTATTGCGAGCGCGACGTGATGTCCAACGCCCAGGAGCGCGTCGGCTCGCGGCTGCTGAACGCGATGTTCGTGCGCCTCGGGCTCGCCGGCGTCGGCGTGTTCGGCTCCGCCGGCGACTTCGGCTCGACCTGCAACGGCAAGCAGCACCTCGGCACCGCGTGGCCGGCCGACTCGCCGTACGTCACGAGCGTCGGCGGCACGCGACTGGTCGTCGACCACGCCAACCGCCGCGTGCGCGAGGTCGTCTGGAACGACCTGCGGTGGACGGCGCCCAGCAAGGGCGGCGGCGCCGGCGGCGGCGGGCTGGCGAGCTATCGCCGGCCGCCGTACCAGCGGGGCCTTCGCGTCGCGGGCGACAAGCGGGCGACGCCCGACCTCGCGGTCCACGGTTCGATGCTGCCGGGCTACCCGATCCGCGCCAACGGGCAGTGGATCCTCGATGCCGGCACGAGCGCGGCGGCGCCGCTCGCGGCGGCGGCGTTCACCGCGATCAGCGCGCGCCTGCAAGCGAGCGGCAGGCCGCCGCTCGGTCCCGTCGACGGACTGATGTACTGGTTGGCCCGCCACCGCAGGGGCGCGCTGTACGACATCGTCGTCGGCGACAACCGCTATGACCGCAAGGTTCCCGGCTACCACGCGCATCGCGGCTACGACCTCGCCTCAGGGCTCGGCGTCCCGCAGTTTGCGCGTATCGCGGCGGCCGTGCCGGCGCCCGCACACCGCTGACCGCTGGGTGGATCAGGCTGCGCCGGGCGCGGTCGCCGAGGTGGTGGCGACCGGCGAGGTCACGAGCTTGGTCTGCGGGGAGATGTAGGTGCCGCGGTTCTCGCCGCGGCAGATCGCCGAGATCGCGCCCTCCTCGTCGAAGTCGAACACATGCAGCGGCAGCCCGTGGTCGCGCGCGAGCACGATCGCGGCCTGGTCCATCACGCGCAGGTCGCGGGCGAGCACGTCGGTGTAGGCGAGGCTGTCGTAGCGGACCGCGCCGGGGCCCAGGCGCGGATCGCGGTCATAGATCCCGTCGGTGCCGTGCTTGGCGAGCAGGATCGCCTCCGCGCGCAGCTCGATCGCGCGCTGCACGGCCGGGTAATCGGTCGTCACGTACGGCTGGCCGATGCCGGCCGCCAGCAGCACCAGGTGCGAGCGCTCGAGGTGTGCAAGCGCGCGCAGGCGGATGAACGGCTCGGCGACCGAGCTCATCGGCAGCGCCGTCATCAGGCGGACGTCCTCCAGCCCGCGGTGCTTGAGCATGCCGCGCAGCAGGATGCCGTTCATCACCGTCCCGAGCATGCCGATGTTGTCGGCCTCGGCGCGCTCGATCTCCCACTGGTCGGCGACGTTGCCGCGGAAGAAGTTGCCGCCGCCGACGACGACCGCCTCCTCGATCCCGAGGTCGCGCGCGGCGATCAGCTGATCGGCGACGTACCCGAGCGCGTGGTTGTCGAGGCCGAAATCGGCGTCCCCCGCGAACGCGCGCCCGGACAGCTTGACCACCACGCGGTGGTAGCGGAGCGAGGGCACGCGGCAAGGTTAGCGAGCCGGCCCCGCACGCCGCGGGCTCGAATTTGCCAGGCTTGTTCGGCCGAGCGCAGCACCGATCCAGGAGCATCCGAGATGGACGGGCGTCGCTGGTTCTCCCACCAACCGAACGTCACCGGCCGCGGCATCGTGGCCGGCTACAGCACCCGCTTCTGGGTGACCGTCGTCGTGCTCGGGGTCGTGACGGGGGCGATCGCCGCGGGGTTCGGCGAGCTCTTGCGGCTGGTCGAGCACGTCGCCTACGGATACAGCTCCGGACCGTTTTTGGACGGGGTCGCGGCATCCGTCGGCTGGCGCCACTTCGCTGCGCTGATGGTGGCCGCGGCGCTCGTGATCGGCGGACGGCTGCTGCTCGGCCGCGCCCACGCGCCGGGCGCCACCGAGGTGTCGGAGTCGTTATGGCTGAGCGAGGCGCGGCTGCCGTTGGTGTCGAGCTTCGTGCGCGGCACGCTCGCGATCGTCACCGTCGGCCTTGGCTCGTCGCTGGGCCGCGAGTCGGCGCCGCAGCTCGGGGGCGCGGCGCTGGCGTCCTGGGTCGCCGAGCTCGAGCAGCTGCCGATCTGGCAGCGGCGGCTGCTGGTCGCGTCGGGCGCCGGCGCCGGCTTCGCCGCGATCTACGACGTGCCGCTCGGCGGCGCGCTGTTCGCGCTCGAGGTGCTGCTCGGGACCGTCTCGCTGCCGTTCGTGCTGCCGGCGCTGGTGATGTCGGTGTCAGCGACGGCGGTCGCGTGGGCCGTGCTCGGCACCCATCCGACCTACTCGCTGCCGCACTACGCGCTGCACCCCGGCCAGCAGCTCGTATGGGCGCTGCTGGCGGGGCCGATCATCGGCTTTGCGGCGATCGGCTGGGTCCGGATGGTCAAGCTCGCGGTCCGGATCCGACCGCAGGGCCGGGGCCGCTTCGTGGCGCCCGTACTCGTGTTCGCGGCGCTGGCGGCAGTGTCGCTGAAGTACCCGCAGCTGTTGGGAAACGGCAAGGGCGTGGTTCAGGTCGAGGCGCTCGGTGGGTACTCGTTGGGGCTGCTGGTCGTGCTGCTGGCGCTCAAGCCGCTGGCGACGACCTCGTGTCTCGCCGCCGGCGCGCCCGGCGGCCTGTTCACGCCGACGCTGACGATCGGGGTGCTGCTGGCGGGCGTGCTCGGGACGATCTGGACGCACGTATGGGGCGGCGTGCCGATCGGCAGCTACGCGGTGATCGGCGGCGCCGCGTTCCTGGCGGCGGCGATGCAGGGGCCCCTGTCGGGCGTCGTGCTGATGCTCGAGCTGACGCGCAACTTCGACTCGCTGATGGTGCCGACGCTACTGGCGGTCGCCGAGGCGACGGTGATCGCGCGCAAGCTCGGTGCGCCCTCGATCTACTCCGCGCGCCTGCGCCCCGATCCCGACGCGTTCTCCGCGCGCTCGGCGGGCGCGGCGGCGATCAGCACGCTCGACCGCGCGGGGGTGCCGCCGCCGGAGCCGGAGGATGATCCCCAACCCGACGCCTGACCTCTGTCGGGAGCGGCCCCTCAACGACGAAGCGCCGGCCGCCCGCGGGGGCGACCGGCGCTGGTGACGACTTGTCGTGACTCGGACGGTTATGCCGCCCGGCGCAGTTCCTCGAGGCTGGAGCTCTTCGCCAGGCGGGTCAGCCCCTGCTGTTCGAGCTCACGTGCCTTCGAGAGCGGGATGCCGAGCTCGATGCCGGTCTGACGCAGGTTCAGCGGCTCGGCGCCCTGCAGTCCGAAGCGCAGCGCGATCACGTTGCGCTCGGCCTCGGGCAGCTGTGCCACTGCGCCTGAGATCAGCTCCTGGCGCTCGGCCGTCTCGACCTCCTCCTCCGGCTCGGGCCGGTCGGAGGCGAGCAGGTCGCCGAAGGCGGTCTCGCCGTCCTCGCCGACCGGCTGGTCGAGGCTGGTCAGGCCCCGCGTCAGCTCGCGCAGCTCCGCGACCTCGTCGACGTCGATCTTGGCCTCGGCCGCGATCTCCTCGTCGGTCGGCTCACGGCCAAGCTTCGTGCTCAGCTCAGACTCGATCTTGCGGACCTTGGTCTGGCGCTGGGCGACGTGCACGGGCAGCCGGATCGTGCGGCCGTGGTTCTGCAGGCCGCGCTGAAGCGCCTGCCGGATCCACAGCGTGCCGTACGTCGAGAACTTGAAGCCGCGACGCCAGTCGAACTTCTCGACGGCGCGGATCAGGCCGAGCATGCCCTCCTGGACCAGGTCCTCCATCGGCAGCCCGTGGCCCTGGTAGCGGCGTGCCTGCGAGACGACCAGACGGAGGTTGGAGTTGATCATCCGCTCCTTGGCCTCCAGGTCACCGCGCTCGATGCGCTTGGCGAGCTCGACCTCCTCCTCGGCGGTCAGCAGCTTGTGCGTGCGGGCCGCCCGCAGGAACAGGTCCAGCGAGTTCTCGGTCATCGCGCCGGTGGTGCCGGGCGTCAGCCGTGGATCCGCGTTGGCGGAGCGCCGCTCGCCCGTCCGGGCGGCAGGACGCCGTCGTGGCTGGCGCCGCGGCGACGGTGCGCTCGACGCGTTGCCGTGCTCACCGCGCACCCGCGGGCGCTTGGAATCTTCGTGGTGTTCATGGCCCTGAGGCTGTGCGTCTCGGGCCTCGTCAAAGCTCTTCAGGACGTTCTCCGTGTCTCTCATGGGTTTTCTCCGCAACTAATTGTAGCACTTGTTCGATGGTTGTCGAACAACGCTTAGGGAGCCCTTACGAAGGGCGTGAAGCGAGCGGAGTTCCCACTTACTTCGCTGGACCTCGCGATCCTGCTCCGACAGTAGCGGAACTGCGGTTCCGCGCGTCGCTCGCCACAAGTACCCCAAAGCGGCCGGATCGATACGCCTGTTTTCGTATTTCTTGCGCTACCCGGCCGCTCGGGTCCTAGACACACGCGGCCGCGCCTACACGTACCCGATCGCGGGGTCTCGAGGCGGGGCGGCGGTGTCGTCGGTGAACATGTCGCGCGCGAGTTCCATGAACGCCTGAGCGGCGGGCGAATGGCGGCGACCCGCGCGCCACGCGAGCGTGATGTCGCGCCGCAGCGCGGGCGCCACGAGCCGCGCGATCGCGATCTCCGCACCATCGCCGACGGCGTCTGACTTCGGCAAGATCGCGACGCCCAGACCGCGGGCGACGAATGTCCGGATTCGGTGGCTCTCGTTGGACTCCAACGTCACTCGCGGCTCGAACTGAGCGTCGCGGCCGGCCGAGAACAGCAGCTCGCGCAGCCGCGCGCCGACGCGGAAGCTGATGAACTGCTCGTGCGCGAGCTCGGCCATCCGCACCTCGTCGCGGCCGGCGAGCGGGTGATCGACAGGCATCAGCACCATCAGCTCCTCGGAGATCAGCTGGTGCAGGCCGAGCTCGAGCGACTCGATGTTCTCGGTCACCGACAGGAACGCCAGGTCGACCTCGTCGATCCGCAACAGCTCCGCGCACTCCTCGCTCGTGTGCTCGCGGACGCTGAGCGCGACGTGCGGGTAGCGAGCGTTGAACTCGGCGAGCACGACCGACAGATCGATCGGACCCATCGTGTGAATCGCGCCGATTGTCACGTGGCCGCGATCGATGCCGCGCAACGCCTGCAGCTCGGAGTGGGCGGACTCGAGCTCGGCGAGGATCCGCCGGGCCCGCACGACCAGCAGCTGCCCCGCCTCGGTCAAACTCACGTGCCGGGTTGTGCGCTGTACGAGCGCGACCCCGAGCTCCTCCTCGAGCCGGCGGATCTGCTGCGACAGCGCCGGCTGCGCGATGTGCTCCGCGGCGGCCGCGCGCGTGAAGTTCAGCTCTTCGGCAAGCGCGACGAGGTAACGCAGCTGCCGCAGTTCCATATCAATAGCTTATAGATCTGGACAAATACTCGTCTTGGACTTCTAGCGCCGACGTGTCATCATGATTGGCGCAGTACCTCTCCTCCCTCGAGCGCGCCCCGAGTCCGGCCTCATATCCCGCCGGTACCGGGGCGCTCTCACTTTAAGCACCAGGGTCGTCCTTGGTTGCCGCTCCGCGCGCAGGCATCCCCAGCCTGGAACGCACGCACCGCGTTTTGCGGACCCGGGGCGTGACCCGGAACGCGACAGGCTGGGGATGCCTACGCGCTGCGCGGCTCCGGACTCGTGGCCGCTCTTGTCGCTTTGCTTGAGCGGGGCGGGCGCCGTCAGTGGGCGCGCCTTGGGTTAGGCGTAGAGGCGGATGAGGGCTTCGGCGACCATGGCGGGGCGGTCGGAGTGTTCGACCTCGATCGTGACGCGGAGCTTGCATTGGGCGCCGCCGGGGATCTCGGTGACGTCGAGGAGCTCGGCACCGCCGCGCCAGCGGGCGCCGACGGGGAGCGGGGCGGGGAAGCGGACGCGGTCGAGGCCGTAGTTGACGCCGGTGCGGGAGTCGGTGACGGTCAGCAGTTGTGTGAGCACGGGCGCCACGAGCGACAGCGTCAGGTAGCCGTGCGCGATCGTGCCCCCGAACCGGGACTGCCTGGCGCGCTCGGGGTCGACGTGGATGTACTGGTGGTCGTCGGTGGCGTCCGCGAACAGGTCGACGCGGGCCTGGTCCATCGTCTCCCAGTCGGTGTAGCCGGTGTGGCGGCCGACGAGCGCCGCCAGTCCGGCCAGGTCGGTCGTCAGGCCCCGGGGTTCCGTCGTGCTCACGATGCGTGCTCTCCTGCACTCGATGACGTGCAGCGAACGCTATTGCCCGGGGCCTCCTCCGTGGCCGTCGCGGTCGGACAGCGCCTCGTCGAGCCGGTCCAGCGACCGCTGCAAGGCGCGGCGCATCAGCGCCCGCACGACCGGCGCCAGCGCCTGCTCGACCCGTGGCGCGTGCTGCCACGCGTATTCGAACGTGACCGTCGCGCCGCCGCCGTCGGCGGGCGCGATCCGATAGGTGCCGATCGAGACCCGGATGCCCTGATGGCTGACCTCGCGCTCGACGATCGTCGTCGCCACCGTCGTCTCGATCACCTCCATCTCGACAGGCTCGCGCCGACCCGCCATCTTCGCCATCGCGGTCGCCTTCGCGCCCAGTCCGGTCGGCGGGCCGGAGTACTCCCAGTCGGTCATCCGGTGGTCGTTGAAGCGCTCGTGGTTGGCGATCACGTCGAGGAACGCGTAGACCTGGTCGGGGCTGCGATCGATCGTGGTGGAGACGGTGACGGGCTTCATCTACGCCTCATCCTCCCAGCCCAGTCGGGTGGCAGAGCCGGGGCCGGGCAAGACCCCGTCCCTATACTCGGGCAGACCCCGACGAGGAGCCGATCTGTGCAGGAGATGGTCATCTACGGCGTCAGCTTCGACATGGTCGGCAAGCAGCCGATCGTGTTGCTGAAGACGGTCGAGAGCAACAAGTTTCTCCCGATCTGGATCGGCCACCCTGAGGCGGCGGCGATTCTGATGAAGCTCCAGGGAGCGACGACGCCGCGGCCGATGACGCATGACCTCCTGTCCGAGGTGCTCGGCGAGCTCGAGGTCGAATGCACGCGCGTCTCGGTGACCGAGCTGCGCGATAACACGTTCTACGCGTCGATCAGCCTGCGCTCGGGGGCGCGTGAGCTCGAGATCGATTCGCGTCCCTCGGACGCGCTGGCGCTCGCGGTCCGCTCCGGCGCGCCGATCTTCGCCGCCGATGATGTGATCACTGAGTCGGCGATCGAGTTCGAGCACGAGGTCGAGGACACCGAAGAGGTCGTCGAGAAGTTCAAGGACTTCCTCGACCAGGTCACGCCCGAGGATTTCGCCTCAGACGAGTAGGCGCAGGCCGCTCAGGCGGTGCGCTTGCGCTGGGCGCTCAGCGGGAGCACGGGCGCAAGCTCGGTGTCGCCGCCGAGGAGCTCGGCCGGTTGCGGGTGCGGGCGCGCCGGACGCGCTGCGGGCGCCGGGGTCGCGCCGGTGAGCGTGCCGTACATCGCCACCTGCTCGTGCACGACCTCGCCGATCCGGCGGATTCCCTCGCGGATCGCCGACTCCGGCACGCCCGAGAAGTTCAGGCGCATCGCCGATCCGCCGCGGCCGTCGAGGAAGGCCGAGCGTCCCGGCACGAACGCGACCTTCTCCTGCAGCGCCCGCGCCAGCAGGTCGGTCGTGTCGATGTAGTCGGGCATCGTGGCCCAGATGAACAGACCGCCCTGCGGGTGCGTCCACTCGGCCTCGCGGGGGAAGTGCTCGGCGAGCGCGTCGAGCATCACATCGCGGCGGCGGCGGTAGATCTCGACCAGCGAGCCGATGTACTCCCCCCACGGCCCGGCGTCGAAGTAAGCACGCACGAAGTACTGCGAGATCGATGACGAGCAGAGGTCCGATCCCTGCTTGCCGACCTGCATCTTCTCGAGGATCGGGGCGGGCGCCACCGCCCAGCCGAGGCGCACGCCCGGCGACAGGATCTTCGAGAACGTGCTCGTGTAGATCACGAACTCGTCGTCGAGGGAGTGCAGCGTCGGCAGCGGCTCGCCCTCGTAGCGGAGCATCCCGTACGGGTTGTCTTCGAGCACGAGCAGCTGGCGCTCGGACGCGATCGCGACCAGCTCGGTGCGGCGCTCGAGCGTCATCGTCACGCCCGCGGGGTTGTGGAAGTTGGGGACCGTGTAGATGAACTTCGGCCGCCGGCCCTCGCGCTCGAGTCGATCCAGCGTGTCGGCGAGCTCGGTGGTCCGCATCCCGTCGCGATCGATCGCGATCTGCACGACGTCGGCCTGGTAGGAGCAGAACGTGGGGATCGCGCCCGGGTACGTCGGCGCCTCGGCGACGATCACGTCGCCGGGATCCACCAGCGTCTTGCAGACGAGGTCGATCGCCTGCTGGCCGCCGGTCGTCACCAGCAGCTCGTCGGTGTCGATCGCCATTCCCTCGGCGGCCATCACCTCGGCGATGCACGACTTGACGAGCTCGATGCCCTCGGTCGGCCCGTACTGCAGCGCCCGCGCGCACGACTGCACTGACACCGAGTTCATCAGCGACGCGTACGAGTCCGGCGGGAACGTCGAGGTGTCGGGCAGGCCGCCGGCCAGCGAGATCACGTCGTCTCGCTCGGTCAGCGCCATCAGGTCGCGCATCGCCGACGAGCGCATCACCTTCGTGCGATCCGCGAACAGCGCCGCGTAGCGTTCGATGTCTCGGGTTTTCGGCCTACCCGCCCCGGGGTTCGCAGGCGAACGCGGGCTGATACCCGACCCGTCGACGCTCACGGGCGGTGAGCGGGGCTCGATATCGTCACGCTTGCTCAAGGTACAGCACGATGGACCTCGCCTTCGACATCTTCCAGGGGATCGGCGTGGCGTCAGCGGTGGGCATCCGCCCGTTCCTGCCGTCGCTCGCCACCGGCGCGCTCGCGGCCGCCGGGGTCGAGCTCGACTACGCGCACACCGACTTCTCGTTCCTGCAGAAGCCCGTGTTCCTGCTGATCATGGTGATCGGCGTCATCCTGCTCTCCGTCATCGAGCGGCGCCTGCTCAAGCAGACCGCCGAGCCGCGCTGGCTGACCTACGCGCTGGCCGCGATCTCGCTGGCATTGGGAGCGCTGTTCTTCGGCGGCGAGCTTGAGCGAGCCCACGATGCGCTCGTGATCGGGCTCGTCGCCGGGGTCCTGTGCGCGGCCGTCGGGGTGCTCGCGACCAGGCCGCTGCTGGCCCGCGTGCGGGCGCGGCTGGACGCCGAGGCGGTCGGTGCGCTGCCGGTGATCGTCGAGGCGGCCGCGGTGCTCGGCGCCGTGCTCTCGGTCGTCGCACCGCCGATCGGCGTGATCCTGCTGGGGGCCCTGCTGTGGCTGTTGTTCGCGGGCCGCGGTCGCGAGCAGCAGAAGTACGCCGGCCTGCGGATCCTCCGGTAGTCGTTCGACCGTTGGCCCACTGATGCCGAGCGAGCCCTCGAAGCTCGTCCTCGTCGTGGTCGACGCGATGAAGCAGTCGATGCTCGAGCGCGCGATCGCGGCCGGCCGGGCGCCGGCGATGGGACTCGTGCGCGAACGCGGCGTGTACGTCGACGACTGCGTGGCAGCGTTTCCGTCGGTCACGCCCGTGTGCGCGGCGACGATCATGACCGGCGTCGGACCCGACGAGCACGACATCCCGTCGATGAACTGGTACCACCGCGACGAGGCGCGCTACGTCGAGTACGGATCGAGCTTCTCGGCCTCGCGCCAGTTCGGGGTGGTGCGGTCGCTGACCGACACGATCTACCGGATGAACTCCGAGCACCTCGCCGGCGACGTCGAGACCGTGTTCGAGTCGCTCGACGATGCCGACGTGCGAACCGCCGGCACGACCTACCTGATCTACCGCGGCCGCTACGAGCACGAGGTCGCGCAGGAGTCGGCGCTCGCGCGAATCGTCACCTCGACCCTGTTCCGCCGCACGATCCTCGGTCCCAAGGAGCTGTTCTACGCGGACCTGTACGCGTCGCGCCGGACCGGCTGCCGCGGGCAGCTGGGCCTTCCAGGCGCGCGCGACCAGCACACCGGCTGCGTCGGCGCCTACCTCGTCGAGCACGACCTATTCGACTTCATGCTCTATTCGCTGCCTGACAACGACGCCTGGTCGCACCGCAACGGACCGCATGCACAGGTGACCTCGCTGGCCGCCGCCGACCGCCAGCTCGAGCGCCTCTTCCACGCCGGCGGCGGCGCCGAGCAGTTCCTCTCCGAGCACGCGGTCGTGATCTGCTCCGACCACTCACAGGCGGCCGTCGAGGAGCGAATCCGGCTCGACCACGCGTTCGCGGATTTCGCGGTCGCGACCCCGGGGGCGCGCGGCGCCGGGCCGGAGGCGCCGGCGCCCGAGGTCGCGCTCAGCCCCGCGCAGCGCTCGGCGATGATCTACCTGCTCGACACCGAACGCCGCCCGCAGCTGCTGCGCCGCTCGCTCGATGCCGTCTCAGAGCTCGACGGCGTCGACCTGACGATGTGGCTGGACGGCGACGAGGCCGTGATCCGCGGCCACCGCGGCGAGCTGCGGTTCGCGCCCGGCGACGAGTTCGTCGATTTGCGCGGGCGGCGATGGAGCGTCGAGGGCGATTTGTCGGTGCTGCGCGCCGAGGTCCAGGACGGGCGGCTGCTGTGCACCGAGTACCCGGACCCGCTCGGGCGCGTGTGGTCGTCGTTGCGATGCCGCAACGCGGGCGACATCCTGCTGTCGGCCGCGCCCGGCTATGAGTTCGTCGACTGGGGAGGGTCCGCCCATGTCGGCGGCGGCTCGCACGGATCGCTGCATCGATCCGACTCGCTCGCGACGCTTCTGTGGTGCGGCACCGGCGGCGAGCTCGGTTTAGACCGTCGGGATGCGCGGGAGCAGTGGTCGCTGCGGGACATCGCGCCCATGATTCGGTCGCATTTCCGGGTAGCCTCCCCGCAGCTGCAGGATTAGTGCCCCATTAGTGCCCCATTATCCGCGTGCGGATACTCACGCCGGTGCACGGAACGAGCGATACATTGAGCGAGATGCCCGCTGAGGAGTTGACGACGGCAGTCATTGAGCTGCCGTTCCATCACCGTGTCCGCATTGGCGTTCGCAAGGGCCACAACTGGATGCAGCTGGTCCGCTTCTGCGGCGTCGGCGCCAGCGGCTACGCGGTCAACCTGATCTCGTTCGCGATTCTCATCCATGTGTTCGGGATCACGTATTGGGTCTCGTCGCCGATCGCCTACTTGATCGCCACCTCCAACAACTTCTTCTGGAACCGGCATTGGACGTTCAGCCACGCCCGCTTGGGCCATCCGGGCCACCAGGCCTGGAAGTTCTTCGCGGTCTCGCTGCTGTCGTTCGGCGTCAACTACGGCGTGCTCATCGCCCTGGTCCAGACGACCGGGATGGAGCAGGTGCTCGCGCAGGCGTTCGCCAACGGGGTCGGGATGCCGGTCAACTTCCTCGGCCAGAAGCTCTGGAGCTTCAAGCTCTAGCGACGCTGGGAGGGACGTGAGCAGTCCACGGGCGCTGCCGTCGGGAGGCGCTCGGTCGCTGTGCGCCTCGTTGTCGCTGTCGCTGCGCTTGGGCCTGTGCTTGTGTGGGGCGCTGCTGCTGTGCGTGGCGCTCGGGGTCTCCTCCGCCCGTGCCGCCGGCACACCGCGATCCTCACGGGCGCCGCAGACCGTGACCAGCACCGTCACCAAGACCGTCACGACCAAGACCGTGACGAGCACGGTCACCGCCGGCACGCCGGTGCTCGTGACCTCCAAGACGACGCCGCCGGCGGGCGGCTACCGGCTGAACGCCAAGCAGGTGCTGGCGATCGCGTCGCGCAGCCCGGTCGTCCGCTCCGAACTGCGCCGCCACCCGCACGCCCAGCCCTACGAGTACACGAAGGGCTATCCGGAATGGCAGGTCAGCTGGTTCTCGGACCAGACGCCGCAGAAGGAGCTGATCCAGGTCTACGTCGACGACGCGACCGGCAAGGTCACGCAGGCGTGGACCGGCTTCCAGGTCGCATGGACGATGGCGCGCGGCTATCACGGCGCCTTCGGGCGCAGCGTCAACGACTGGTTCATCTGGATCCCGCTGTGCATCCTGTTCGTGGCGCCGTTTATGCCGTGGCGCCGCCGGCCGACGCTGCTGCACTTCGACCTGCTGATGCTGCTCGGCTTCTCGATCTCGCTGGCGTTCTTCAACCACGCCAAGATCGGGCTGTCGGTGCCGCTCGTCTACCCGTTCCTGCTGTACCTGCTGGTGCGGATGCTCGCGCTCGGCTTCGGCAAGGGGATCCCGCGCGAGCCGTTGCGCACGAACGTCAAGGTCGGCTGGCTGGCGGTCGCGGTCGTGTTCCTGATGGCGTTCCGGATCGGGCTCAACGTGCTCAACTCGAACGTGATCGACGTCGGCTATGCGGGCGTGATCGGCGCCACCAAGCTGCTGCACGGTCACCAGCTGTACGGCCACTGGCCGTCCGACAACGCCTACGGCGACACGTACGGCCCGGTCGCCTACTACTTCTATGTGCCGTTTCGACTGATCTTCGGCTGGAGCGGATCCTGGGACTCGCTGCCGGCCTCGCACGCGGCCGCGATCTGCTTCGACGTCGCCACGCTCGCCGGCCTGTTCCTGTTGGGTCGGCGGCTCAAGGGCTCGGCGCTCGGGATCATGCTCGCCTACGCATGGGCGGCGTACCCGTTCACGCTGTTCGCGCTCAGCTCCAACACGAACGACGCGCTCGTCGCGGCGCTGATCACGTTCTCACTGCTGGTGATCACCTCGTCCCCGGCCCGCGGTGTGCTCGGCGCGCTCGCGGGCCTGACGAAGTTCGCGCCGTTCGCACTCGCGCCGCTGCTGGCGCGCGGGGTCGGCGGCTGGCCGACGCGGCGTCAGCTCGTGTGGTTCTGCCTGGCGTTCGGGTTGACGGTGGCCCTGTGCATGGTGCCGGTGCTCGTCAAGCACGACTGGCACTACTTCTGGGCGGACTCGATCAAGTACCAATCCGACCGCGTCACCCCGTTCTCGATCTACGGCCTGTGGGGCGGGCTGGGCTTCCTGCAGCACGTGCTGCAGGGGGCCGCGGTCGCGCTCGCGGTCGTCGTCGCGGTCCTGCCCGGCCGGCGCGACACGATGCAGGTCGCCGCCTTCGGCGCCGCGGTCCTGATCGCGCTGCAGCTGACCGTCAACTACTGGCTGTACCCGTACATCGTCTGGTTCTTCCCGCTCGTGATGGTCGCGCTGCTGGCCTCGCATCCCGAGCCCGGCCAGCACCTGTACGCGGCCTGGGATGCGATCGAGGAGCAGCCGCCGCCGCCGGCGCCGGCGATGCCGACGGTCGTGAGCTGGTCGCCGCCGCCGCCGGCGAACTGACTGTCGTTGGCGTTGGTGCGCTTCGGTCGCCGATCGGCGAGGGCGGTGCGGACGGCGAAACGGCGGCAACGAAGGGGAGGGCCGGCACTGTCGAGCGGGGCGAAACGGCAGCGATTCAGGGGAGGGTGGGCTTCGGTGAGCGGGCCGTCTCGGGCGGGGGCTGATTCGTCGGGCGGTTTGTGAGGGAATCGCCGCGGGTCGCGGCGGTGTCGTGGCGCCGATGCCCCGGCGGTCCTGCCACGGCCGTTTCGCGCACAAACCGCCAATCCGGGCGCTCGCCGAGCGAGTTGGCGGTCATTGGCGGCATAGCCGGG
>DASUHF010000063.1:0-153191 GCA_036273655.1 Solirubrobacteraceae bacterium
AGTCCGACGTCGTGTGAATTCAACTGGGAGCGGTACACAAACACTGACCTCAACCAGGAGCCACGAGGCCGCGTCCCGGTATGAGCAGATTGACTGACCAGCCTGGCGACATGGTTGACCAATAGCGCCGTGGTCACCGCCGGGCCGGTCGCGCCCGCGGCTGTGGTGTCGCTGCTCGCGGCGTACCCGATCGCTCAGGCGCCCGGGTGGTGGCCGGGACTGCTGCTTCCCCCCTGATCCTGCTAATCGCGGTCCGGCCGGTCGTGCTGGTGATTCCGCTGTTCATCGTAATGGACAACCTGGGCCTCCTGAACTCCAAGCTCGGGGTGATCATTACCTATTCCGGTCTTTTGACCCCGCTATCGACGTACCTGCTGGTCGGGTTCATACGCGGGATCCCGTCGGCGCTGGACGAGGCGGCGACGATCGACGGAGCTGGTCGGGACCGAGTCCTCTTGTTCGTGTTGCTGCCGCTGATGCGGCCCGCGCTCCTGACTGTCGGCCTGGTCGGATCCGTTTACGTCTGGAACGAGTTCCCTATCGCGCTTCCCTTCTTGCAATCGCAAGGTCGCAGACGATCAGGGTCGGTATCGCCTCGCGGCAGGGCAGGTACGGGATCAACGACACGCTTCTGGCCGGTTGGTCGCTGCTCGCGTCGGTTCCGATCGTCGTTGCGTACCTGTTTGGCGAGCGGTTCCTGGTGCGCGGGCTCGTCGCCCGCGCGCTCGGATAACGGGCCTGTTCATGACATGAGTGTGTTCCCAGGACCGGATGAGCCGTGGCACCTGCACTTCCAGGTTGACGTCGCTGAGGACGGCGTTCGAGGACTCGTTGCTGGCCGATGACGGCAAGAGTACGGCGCTCGCCGTCTGCATCGATGGAGAGCTCGTCGTCGACCTGTGGGGAGGCGAGGCGCACGACGGCTCCGAATAGGAAGAGACCACGCGGGCTGTCGTGTTCTCAAGCGGGAAGGCCGTCGCCGCACCGGCAGGGTTGCGACTCGTCGACGCCAGGCAGCTGGGCGCGGGCGCTCGCGCGCGTGTGTGGCGTGGTGGCGTGCGGCGCCGATCACGACGGGGTGCGCCTGCTTCAAGCCGCGACGCTCCGCGGGGCGATCGCCGTCCAGCGTGCCGCTTCAGATGTCCTGACAGGTGACTGCTCGCCTTTGGCTGGGGTCTCTCCGGTATGGCGAGGCGGGGTTTCAAGGGCTCCCGAGTCAGGCGATCGGGCATCCGGGCTGGGTGGGTTGCTCGCGCTCGCCGACCCCGAGAGCCGCGTCAGCTTCGCCTCCGTCCCACGTGCTCTGGAGCTTGACCTCGACCGCGAGAACGAGGGGCCGCGAAGCTCGTCGTCGCCCTCTACGACCTGATCGCGTCACCCAAAACTAGGACACGCGGCCGAACGCCCCGATGATCCCGTTGATCGCCTCCGAGAACACCTTGCGGGGCGTTCCCCAAGTACAAGTGAGCACGGTCGCGCAGATCTGGGCCTCCAGGTCGACCCATATGGCCACGCCGGACGCGCCGCCGTGGTAGAGCGTCGTGTCGTTCCGCAGGCTGCCCGGGCCGCCGAGCTCCCATCCGAGTCCCCACCGGACTGCCCGGCCGGCGATCATCCCGGTCGCGGTGGGCCGGCGCATCAACCGTGCGGCGGCGCTCGTGATGACCCGTCCCCGCGCTCCGATCCCGTCCGAGAACATGCAGCGACCGACCGCGAGCAGGTCTGACGCACGTCCGATCAGGCCGCCGGCAGGGTAGGGAACAAGCGTCGTCTGGTCCGGGAGGTGCTCGAGCCCCGGCGGCGTTCGTGGGAGGACGAGGCGACCCTCGACCTGACCAAGCCGGTAACCGGCGTGGTCGGCGCCCATCGGCTTCAGCACTCGTTCTGCGATGTGCTGCGGGTACGGAACGCCGGTCAATCGGCTAACCAGCTCACCGAGTACCCAGAAGGTGGGGCTGCAGTACGCGAACACCGCCCCCGCCGGGGTGATCAGGCCAACATCCA
This sequence comes from Solirubrobacteraceae bacterium, assembly GCA_036273655.1. Classification (GTDB taxonomy): domain Bacteria; phylum Actinomycetota; class Thermoleophilia; order Solirubrobacterales; family Solirubrobacteraceae; genus Palsa-465. Next base: position 2,005 of record DASUHF010000063.1, read on the forward strand.
TAGCGGCCTGCAGGTACCCGTCAGACGTCAACGGGGTCGGCGGGCCCTCGATCAGGTTGGCCGACGGATCAAGTCCCGATGTGTGCGACAGGATATGCGCCGTGGTCACAGCCCCTTTGTGGGCGGCGCCGAACTCCGGGATGTATTCACATACGGGTGCGTGGAGATCGAGCCGGCCCTCGTCGACGAGCGTCAGCACCTGCATGGCGGTGAACGGCTTCGAGATCGAGGTGAACGGAAAGACATGCTCCGGATCGGCAGCGACGTACGCACGGCCGTGCTCGTCGACTACGCCGAACGGGACCACCCAATCACTGGCCCCGTCCGTGGCGGCGATGACTCCGCCTCTCGCCTCATCGCCGAGGCGGGCTCCAATCTGCGCTAGCTCGTTCCGAATCGACATCCGATGATGTCAGGGCGGATCTAGCGGTATGCCGATCGACAGCCCGCCATCGACGACGATCTCGGCTCCGATGATGAACCGCGCTTCGTCGGTGGCAAGGAACACGATCACTCCAGCGATGTCTTCCGGCGTCCCGATCCGGCCGATCGCGTGCAGGCTGTCCCAGTGCAGGCGGAGCCGGTCCGGGTCCTCGGACGCCTCGAACGCACGCGCCGTCAGCGGTGTCGCGATTATGCCGGGGCACACGCAGTTGACGCGCACGCCTCGCCGCGCGAAGTCGAGCGCCATCGACCGCGTGAGCGCCGACACCGCCCCTTTTGAGGCCGTGTAGGCGGCGGAGTCCGTCTCTGCCAGAAACGCATTGGTCGACGAGGTGTTGACGATCACGAGGTCGCGGTCATCGGGACGCTCGCGCTCGAGCGCACGGGCGATGAACGCCCGCGAGCACAGCCAGGTTCCCCTCACGTTGACGTCGAGCGTGCGGTCCCAGTCGGCCGTCGGCGTCGCCACGGCATCGCCCCCAAACGCCACGCCCGCCGTGTTGACGAGCATGTCGAGGGAGCCGGCCCCGTCGAACAGCTTCTCGACGCTGGCCTCGTCGGTGACGTCGCAGGCGAGGCCCCGGGCGGCGCCGCCGCGCTGGGCGATCTCGGAACTCGTCGTCGCGGCTCCGTCGGATGCGAGGTCGGCGACGATGACCTCGGCGCCGGCATCAGCTAGCGCCAGACTCGTGGCACGCCCGATGCCACCCGCTCCGCCCGTCACCACCGCCCGTCGCCCGTCCAAGGGCTTCATCGACCGCACGCCCGGCGGGTCGGCTCGATCTCCGCCCCGCCCCGAGCGGGCGGCGCCTCAGCCGGAGACGAATTGATACTTGACATCAGTGTCTGCGACGACGAGCAGCGCGCACATCAGCGTGCCGTTGGTGTACTCGGACCCCGGGTTGACACACAGAGTCCGGCCAATGTGCTCGGCGGCCTTTGAGTCATGAACATGACCATGCAGCCCGAGCAGCGGCTGGTACTCCTCGATCACCGCTCTCACCGCGCTTGAGCCGACGGGGATCATCCGCGGCTCGCCGCCGGACATCTTGACGCGGAACTCCTCGTCGATCTCGGGTGCCAGATCGAGCTGCGTGCCCTTGGGTGGTGGATGCAGAACCATGATCATCCGCTCAGGATCGTTGACTTCCCGTGCCATCGCCTCGATGCGCTCCTGCAACGCTGGTTCATCAAGCTCGCGCGGAGACTGCCACGGGGTGATGTTCGAGTAGCCGGTGGTGATCATCTCGTGGGTGTCGTCGAGATTCACGCACCGGCCCTCGACGAACTCGACGATGTCCGAGCCCGACAGCGGCACGTCGATCTCGGCGAAGTCGTCATTGCCGGGGGTGATGAAGCACCGCACGCCGGTACCGCGAAGCCGATCCTCCGCCATCTCGACCCATCGTTCCATGTTTTCGACGACGATCCGTTTGAAGGCCTGCTCGCGGTGAGTCTCGTCCTCCAGCGCCCGGAGCTCGTCGAGCTCGCCGAGCATCGGGTACTGCCCGTTGTCTCGGATCAGCTTCTGAAGCTCGGTCAGCTCGGACTTGGTCATGCCCACGTAGTCGTGGTCGTTGTAGGAGCACGCGTACCCATCCCGGCGACGCTCGATCGCGACGATCACCTTCCCAGTGATGTCTCCTCCGAGGATCAGGTGCTGAGCGTTATAGAACTTAGCCGAATTCAGGAACTTCCGAAAGCACCGGTCGGAGCCGTGAACGTCGGTTGCGAAGACGATCTTGGTCGCCGGCGCTCGATTCTTGTTGCGGCCGAACACTGGAATGGGGTCACTCGGGTGGTATCACGCGGTAGTTGGCGCTCAAGTCGAGCCCCTGCGAGGAGCGCGCCGCGCGGGCAAGGTACCACCACACGAACCCGAACACGAGAACGCCGATCGCGGCGATCCACATCGCCTCGAAGTACTTGATCCCGAGATTTCCATGGTAGTAGAGCACGAGGAACGCGGCAAACGCTCCGACCAGCGCGCACCCGGCTCCGACGATCGGGAGGATCGACACACCGCCAGGGCGCCAGTCGGCGGGTGAGCCTCGGTAGAGATCGGGGCGCCGCCACTTCACGACAGCCGCCGAGACGCCGACGAGCACGATCGAGAAGTACGAGAACAGCGACGTGACGCCGAGGATCGCGATGAAGTTCGACGAGTAGGCAAGCGCCACGGCGATCGGGATGCAGACGATGAAGCAGATCGTCATCGCGATCACGGGCGTGTGCGTGCGCGCGCTGACCGCTCCGAGCCGGCGCGGCAGCAAGCCGTCGATCGCCCACGTCAAAAGTGCGCGCTGAGGCATCGAGAGGTTGATGTAGACGGATGGCAAAAACCAACAGACGAAGGTCAGGGCGATGATCACGACGAGCACGCTGTTGGAGGCGATCAGAGCCGAGAAGTAGACATACCCCGCTGCCCCGATCGCGTTGTTTCCGACCCCGCTGAAGTTTCCGGCAAGGGAGGAGACGAAGAAGTTGTATCCGACGACGTGGGTGAAGATAAGGATCAGTACGATCAGGCTGAGGCAGCACCAGGCGCCGGTTGAGTTCATGGCTACCAGCTGGCGACGCCGCTGGCCGGCGCCCTTGAACTCGCCCGACATGTACGTGCCCCAGAACACGTAGATCATGACCAGGAACGCGTAGTAGCAGGCGCCGATCGTCGACGATGTCGAGTAGCCGCTGTGGCCCGGATACAGGCCGCTCTTGGCGCCGGCCGCGACGGTCTTCGCATACATGCCCGCGCCGACGTCGGTGTTGACCGTATGCACGAACGAGGAATGACTCGTGAACAGGGTGACGATGACGCTGATGATCAGCCCGATCGTCGCAATGAAGAACAGCGCGGTGATCGCGCGGATCACGAACCGGGTGCCGACGATCGACAGCATCGTCAAGACGCCGAGGACCAGCAGCGACACGACGAGGTTCGTCGTCTGATGCGCGGTGGAGAGATCGTTGCCCCAATTGGTGAAAGTGCCACTGTGGATCACGGTGCCGATGACCGTCAGGGCGGGGGAGAGAGCAAGAGTGCCGAATGCCCACGAGACGATCACGGCGCCGCTGAGGGCCGACAGAGCCTGCGCGAGATTGGCACCCAGCGCGATCCCCGGGGAGAGGATCCTCGTATTGATCGTGAAATCGCCGCCTACTCGCGGAATTGCGGCAGTGAGCAGGGCGAACGCCGTCCACACGAACATGCAGAGACCGGCGGTGACGAGCAGAGCGATGTACGGGTTGGCGCGCGGGAAGACGACGAGGGCGATCGTGAACGAGACGAGACCCTGCCCGAGTGGGTTGGTCGACACTGCGTTGTACACGACCATCTGAAGAAGTGAGACGTCGCGTACCAGTCCAGTCGCCTTGCGGCTGAACGTCATCTTCGATGGTGGCCTAGCAGCCGTCGTCGCCGCTACGTCTTCCAATTTGCGCTCCTCCTCTGGCTAGACGCCCCAGCGTCTGCTGGTCAGGCAGTGTTACCAGAGTATCCGCTGACCGGGTTCGCGTCAAGCGAACCGGCCGCAGGCGCGGCTGGAGGAGCGCGGTCGGTCGGACCGGCGAACGGGCCCTGGGGCCGTTTCGACGCGTAGGCACGCTGCGACGTGCAGACAAGGTCCGAGCCGCCCGGCGATGCTCGCCGTCAGTGTCCGGGTCAGTTCATTCCGGCGGCGACTGCCTGCTCGGTCAGCCGACGAACCTCGGCTTCCTGCTCGGGCGCGAGTGCGACCCGTGGCGGACGACACCGGCCACCGTTTCTGCCCACGATGTCCATCGAAAGCTTGATCGCCTGCACGAACTCGGTCTTCGAGTCCCAGCGCAGCAATGCGTGAAGCGCGCGATACACCGGGATTGCGGTGTCGACGTCGGCGCGCACGGAAGCTCGGTAGAGGCTTACGCACGAGCGCGGAAAGACGCTGGTATAGCCCGAGATCCAGCCCTTGCCACCGGCGAGCGCGATCTCCAGCACGGTGTCGTCGGAGCCGATCAACACGTCAAGCTCGGGCGCGAGCTCACGTACGGCGTAAGCTCGTCGCGGATCGCCCGCGAACTCCTTGATGGCCACGATCAGGCCCTCGCCGTGGAGTTTCGCCAGCAACTCCGGGCCGAGGTCGACCTTCGTATCGAACGGGTTGTTGTACGCGACAACCGGGAGCCCGACAGCCGCGAGGGCACGGTAGTGCTCGAGCACGCTTCGCTCTCCGGCACGGTACGAGTTCGGGGGCAGCGCCATCACGGCTGCTGCACCGGCCTCCGCTGCCTGGTCGGCCCATCGGACCGACTCCCGTGATCCATACGCACCGACAGCTGGGATCACCGAAAAGCCGTCGGGAGCGGCCTGCATCGCCGTGGTCACGAGTCGGGCGCGTTCATCGGCGGTCAGGGTCTGGTACTCACCCAGCGAGCCGTTCGGGGTGATTCCATCGCAGCCGGACTCAGCGAGCCAAGCGATGTGTGCGGCGTACCGATCGAAGTCGACCTCGAGGTTGTCGTCGAGGGTCAGCGGGTTCGCGACCAGGACACCATGCCAGGGCTTGCTTTCCAAGGACTTTCTGTCACAAGTATTGCACAGAACGGAACTCGCGGAAGGGTCGATCCAACCGGGGATATCAGGTATATGGACGTGTGCTCGCTATCGGACGAGGCGCTTCTGGCGGCATTCGCGCCGGGGGGACCCCGGGGCCAAGGCGGCATTCGTGCGCTGCTTCTAACGATGCGCGTAGGAGCTCACGGTGACGATCCTCAGTGACACCGGCGCGGCCGCGGACGCAAGCGGAAGACGTTCGTTCGCGCCAGGCGCCACACCTCAACCTACGACACACGTCGCAATGGTGTCCCAGCTGGACGCTGACGATCGCGCGCGTCGCTGCACGGGCCCAGCGCGCCTGCCATGTCGATGCGCTGCTAGAGCTGGGCGGCGATGCCATCTCGACGGCGTCGACGGCGTGATCGAGACGTGGGGGGCGACCCGTTCGAACATCCCGATAGCGTCCCGGCCGGTTCGAGTGCCCTCGGCCGCGACGGCCAGTTCGACGTCGTGCCGGCCATGTCGTCTGCGAGGACTGCGCGTCGATCGCTCGGCGATCTCGATCGGTGCGCTGAGCGTGCGTTCGAGCACCTCGAGCGGAGCGGCTCGACCCATGACGCCACTTGTTGGACGCCGTTGGCGCTCGTGTCCAGCCCGAACGTCTGACAGCAGGTGAAGGCGATCGCGTGGTGCGTGTGCGACACCGTCGGCCTCGATACCAGCGCCAACAGCGCATCCCGTACCTGACCAGCTGGGGCGAGCACGCAAGCATCGACGTGCTCGAGCGCACCGCAGCGCTGGCATCGACAACTCCTCAATCACAGCGAAATGCTCGACCAGCTCGGCGACAGCCCTGGCTGGTGTCTGCAGGCGATCAGCTCGCTGCAAGTTGGCCTCGACGCCGACCAGATCACCATCCCGGTTCGCGACCAACACCACCAGCTGTTCTCGCTGCTGCGCTATCGCCCTGAGCCAGCACCCGAACAAGCGAAGATCCGCGCCGCGCACGGCTCACAACGGGCCGCTATTTCCGCACCCCGCCGCCGAACCCGCACGCCACCTGCTGCTCGTCGAAGGCCAACCCGACGCCATCGCCGCCCGCTCAGGCCAGCTGCCCGCGATCGCGAGCCCTGGCGTCGACGGCTGGGAACCGGGCTGGGGACGACCGTTCGCCCACCGACCGGTGATGATCGCCTTCGACGCCGACCGTCAAGGCCGCATGTGCGCCGCACGGGTCGATCTCGCCCGGTACACCGCGACCGTCGACCTCGCCGACCTCGCTCCCCACCGCGACGACGGCTATGACCTCAGTGACTGGCTCAACCAACACTCCGGACGCGGCCGGGCTCTCCTTGACCAGCTCTACGCCCTCCGGCGCATGCGCATCGCAGGAACCACCAGTCGCTCCTCATCCTGACGATGCTCATCGCCGCCGTCGCCACGGTCGGACGCCGCCGACGAGCACGCGACCGTCGCCACAGCCTCCGCTACACCATGTATTTACATTCACCGGTCTGGCGGCTGCGGCGACGCATCTGGGCCCTCCAAGCCCACGGCCGCTGCCAAGACTGCGGACGCTCGTGGGGAAGGCGCCTGACGATCCACCACCTCGACTACCAGCGCCTTGGCCATGAGCGCCCCAGCGACGTCGTGTGTTGTGCTGGCCCTGCCGTCAGAGCCGACACCAGCATCAACACCGGCCGACCCGAATTCCCAGCAAAAGCCCATCCCCGGCCTTGGCGCGGAGCAGGTCAGCAAGGAGGAGGTGAACCGCGCATGACCAACAATGATCACGAAGTGGCCCGCCGCAGTGCTTGAGCTAATCGTTGACGAGCTCGCCACGCGTCTCGCCTCGCGAGTTGCTGAAGTCGTCAACAGAGACATGCCCGCCGCGACACCGTTGCTCAACACGCGCGAAGCGATCGAGTACAGCCGAATGGCCGAGGGCACCTTTCGCAAGCTCGCAGCCTCGGGCAAGATCCCTTCACACGGCGGCAAGTCCAAGCTGTTCTACCGCCCCGAGCTCGACCAAGCGCTGATGGACTTCACCGGTATCGCCGAAGACGAACGAGAGCTAAGACAAGTCCGGTAATGGCCTCCAAGCACAAGCGGATTCACGTCGAACGCGGTCTCTACAAGGCTGGCGACGTGTAATGGGCCTGCGCGACCCCACCCCACAGCCGAAACGCGACGTGGAAAACGCTCGGAGCCATCGGCATCCAGAAAGCCCGACGCGAACGCGACTCGTTCGCCTACAAGCTCAAGTAGCGGCGAACTCAGCCACACAAGGAAACACATCGCACTGCGGGAACTCGCCGCAGAGTGGTTTGACCACATCGACGAACCGCAGCAAGCCGACGAACTGCGCGCCCGTAGCGTGGCCTCTTACAAGGACGGCGTCAGGCTCCACCTCCTGCCAAACTGGGGGCAGTCGGCACGTCAGCTCGATCGATGCTGACGACCTCACTCGCTGGCATGAACACCAGCGACGGTCAGGCGCCGCTGCCTGGACGATCCGAGCCCGCTGGATGGCCCCTCCGTAGCCTGCTGAACTACGCCGCCCGCGTGGGCTACATCACCGCCAACCCGTGCGACGCGCTCACACGATGCGAACGTCCCAAGCCCGGCCGAGCGAAGACGCGCTACCTCAGCGAAGCCGAGATCGAGCGGATCCTCAACAGATCGTCGGACCAAGCCCGTGCGATAAACGCTCTGCTCATCTTCTCCGGCGTCCGCGCCTCAGAGCTCCTCGGGCTGACCTGGGGCGACATCGACTTCCAGGCCCACCTGATCCGCGTGCGCTACCAGATGAGTGCAAAGGCAAGCGCACGCCGCTCAAGACCGAAGCTGGCAGCCGCGACGTAATCATGATGACAGAGCTTGCTCAGCTGCTGCGAGCGCGCAAGCTCGCCACACCATTCTCCGCCGAATCGAGACCTCGTCATCGGCAACGGAGTTGGCCGCACTCTCGGATACACGCAGATGCGCAGAGCGTTCGCGACCGCAGATGCCGACGCCGACGTGGCCGGCGCGACCCCGCACACCTGTCGGCACAATTCGCCGGCATTCTCATCGATAAGGGCGCAAGCGTCGAGTTCGTCAAAGACCAGCTTGGACACACGAGCGCCAAGACCACCTGGGACATCTACGTCTACTTGTTCCGGCACGAGACCAAGCCGACGCCACCAAGCAAGCGTTGGACGCCGCCTACGGCCGTATGCTCCGGGTTGCTGGTGAGGATCCAACCGATGAGTAGCCCGCCCATGTGCTCCGAGGGTCAAAGCAAGGAACAAGCGCTTGCGGCAAGCAGGGACGATCTACGCGTCTCCGAGGCGGGCCCGAACCCGCAAGGCACGGGCGATTATGGCCAACGGCTGCCAGCCGCAAGCCCCTGTATCGACTTTGCAAGCAGGAGGTCGCCGGTTCGATCCCGGCTGGCCCCATCTCGCGAATACCTGCTGGTGGGCTATCCACTTGGACCCACCGATTCTCGATGGCTGCCGGGGATCGGTCCTCAGGCAGCCGAGCGCTAGCGAAGCAGGCTGGCGTAGGATGCGGGCGGGTGGCGAGCGTGCCGTCGATGAGCCGATAGAACAGCGGCCCGCGGTGGTGTGAAACGACGGCGATTGAAGCGAAACTTGAACTCGTCAAGCTAATAGTCAAGATCCTGTATCTCGTATGCGTCGTTGTGCTTCTGTCGGAGGATGTGTGCCGCCCGTCGGTGATACGGCATCCCAGCACTGCCTGCGGCTCGCTCAGCGCTGGGCGGCGCTTAATCCGGTGTCCCGCAAATCGTTCGAGCGTGCGAGACGGAGTCTTCCTGGCGGCCTGGCGCATGACGTCCGGCGCGCGGACCCGTTCCCCGTCAGCGTGGTCCGCGCTGACGGCGCGCGGAAGTGGGATGCCGACGGCCACGAACTGATCGATTACGTGATGGGGCACGGCTCGCTGCTCTTCGGCCATGGATACGGTCCCGTCGTGCAGGCGGTGCGTCGTCAGGCCGAGATCGCGCTTCACCCTGGCGCGTGCCATGCGGCGGAGGCGGCGTGGGCAGAGTTGGTTGTCGACCTCGTTCCCTCCGCGGAGCTCGTGCGGTTCACCAGCAGCGGAACGGAGGCGACGTTGCTCGCCATGCAGGTCGCTCGAGCGTGGACGGGCCGCGATCGAGTCCTGAAGCTCGCGGGCCACTTCCATGGCTGGCACGACGCTGCCTCGATCGCTGTGGATCCGCCGTTCGACGTGTGGCCGGCCGGAATCCCGAGGGCCGTGGATCGGTTTGTCGTTGTTTGTCCGCCCGAGCTCGGGGCGATCGAGCGTGCGCTCGGGGCCGGCGATATCGCTGCCGTGATGCTCGAGCCTTCGGGCGCGGCGTGGGGGACTGTCGGGCTCGCGAGCGGATTTCTTGAGCGGCTGCGAGCTCTCACTCAAAAACATGGCTCCCTGCTGGTCTACGACGAGATCGTCACCGGTTTTCGCTGGTCGCCGGGCGGCGTCCAGGGAGTTACCAGCGTCCTGCCGGATTTGACGACGCTGGCGAAGATCCTCGCAGGCGGGCTGCCCGGAGGTGCGGTGTGTGGGAGGTCGGATGTGATGGAGCTGCTGGCGTTCGGGGACGCAGGGTCCACCAAGGTGGCTCATCCGGGCACGCACAACGCCCATCCGTTGGCCGCGGCAGCGGGCTGCGCGACCTTGCGAGCGTGCGCCGACGGTGCCGTTCAGCGTGATCTCGCCTCGCGCGGGCAGCAGCTACGCGACGCGCTCAACGACGTGCTCGCCCGCCGCGGTGTCGCAGGCGCTGCTTACGGCGAGAGCTCGTCGTTTCACCTGGTGTTCGACGAGGCAGCGAGCCCGGGGGACGTTTCCGCGGTCTCGGCCGACGTGCTCAAGCTGGGCGTCACGGGCGGAACGTCGATCGAGCTCCACTGCGGCATGCTGCTGCGCGGCGTTCACTTGTTCCATGGATCTGGGTTCCTGTGCCCCGGACACGGCGCCGCGGAGCTCGAGCGCACGGCCCGCGCATTTGACGAGACGCTGGCGGATCTACTTGAGGAGGGCCTTGTCCCCGCCTGACCCGGCGCGGCACGAGCTCGCCTCACCTCGATCTTCAAACACACGTCTCCCCGGATCTTGCGAGCGTGTCGGAAGCCGCGCGGCCTGTCCTTGGGAACACGGCGCAGCCACTGCCCCACACGCGGCATGAGACAGCTCCGGCATCAGACAGCTTCCACGGAGCGGCTACCGTCTAGTGTATAATATCTCAGATGCGAGCCGCTCGCGATCTACTCGGCTACGCAGCGGGAGACGAGCGGGTGGTTCCGCTGGCGTCAGCCGCCAGGCCACGCGCCGGCACAGCAGAATGGTGCTCAGCACGGGTGCTTCACACGCTCCCAGACCGATCGACGACTGAGACGACCAGAAGCGGTGGCGGAGGTCGCTTGATGATGCGCCTTCGCGCTTCCGTCATCTGCCGCAGATCAGCGTCTGGATCGCGGGGTGCCACCCCTCGTCGCGTCGCTATCACCCCCGACCGCCAGTACGCGGTCGGTACCCGCGGCGCCGGGCGGCCACTCGGGGCATACCTTCGCGGCAGTCGCACCCCGCTCGATGAGCCTCATCTCAGCACACCCGCAGGCACGGATCCGAAGGGAGGTGCCGGGGAGAGGTCCCGCGTGGTACCCGCCCCGGACGGTCATGCACACCAAGCACTGCCTCGATCAGCTTCGCTCTCAGCGTTCTGAACTCGAGAACCACTACATAGACGAACTACTTGCCGGACGGCTCGATCGCCGGCAGTTCCTGCGCAGAGGAGCGCAGATCGGGATGTCTTCGGCACTGATCGCGGCGGTCCTTGACGCATGTGGAGGGAGCTCGAAATCCACGTCGCGCACCGCTGCCGGGACCCCCAGGCGGGGCGGCACACTCAGGGTCGCCTTGCTGGCCCCGGGTTCAGCGATCAACCCGCTGACCACGGATGACACTGGCAACAACATGCTCGCCCAGGTTGGCGAGTACCTGGTGTTCGACGACAACCTCAAGCACCGCCTCGTGCCGATGCTGGCCACCAGTTGGCGGCCTAACTCGGACGGCACGGTGTGGACGTTTACGCTGCGCAAGGGGGTCAAGTTTCACAGCGGGCAACCGATGACCGCCGACGATGTTGTGTGGACCTTCCAGCAGTTGTCGGATCCGAAGCTTCCCTCAAACGCGCTTTCGACCTTCCAAAATATCCTCTCGCCCGCAGGCGTCGCGAAGGTCGATGACCACACGGTCGCGTTTCATCTCGACAGCGCAAATGGCAACTTCCCGTACCTGGTCTCCGGGGACAACTACAACAGCATCATCGTCCCCAAAGGCACCGACTTCGCCAAGTGGCAGCGCACCTTTATCGGGACGGGAGCCTTCAAGCTCCAGCAGTACAGCCAGAACGTCGGGGCGTCCTTTGTGCGCAATCCGGCCTGGTGGGGCGGGCGGACCCACCTCGATGGAACGAAGTGGTCGTTCTACAGCTCCGTTACCCCTCAAGACCTCGCCCTGCAAGGCGGGGACGTGGACGTGATCGCCCAGTTCTCGGCTCAGGGTGGCCAGGCGTTGCTTCACAACCCAGCTTACAAAGTCGTCTCGTTCTCGACGTCCGAGCATCGGGAGCTGTCGCTGCGCAACGACCGGCCGCCGTTCAATGACGCGCGGGTTCGCCGGGCTGTCGCACTTACTCTCGATCGTCCGGCGATGGTCAAGGCGTTGGTGTCAGGTTACGGGCAGGTCGGCAACGACAACCCGTTCGCGCCGCAGTTCCCCTCACGGAACCCCAACGTGCCCCAACGCACACAGAATGTTGCGGAAGCGAAGCAGCTGCTGGCGGCCGCGGGCCATGGGAGCGGGGTGAAAGCGCACCTATACACCGAATCCTACCAAGAGGTACCCGCACTGGCACAAGCGATCAAAAGCTATGCGGCCGCGGCCGGCATCACCTTCGACCTGACAGTAGAGAGCCAGGATCAGTACTACGGGAAGTCCACCTTCGGCCAGTCCGACTGGCTGGACGGAGAGGCGAGCCTCGTCGACTACGGACCCCGCGGCGTCCCGAACGTGTTTCTCGAGTCGCCGCTGACCTCCCATGGTCCATGGAATGCCGCTCGGTTCAAGAACGCAACCTACGACCGACTCGTAAAGCAGTACGTCGCCGCGCTAGACCTGGCCTCCCAACGAAGGATCGCAGGTCAGATCGAGAAGCTCCTCCTAAACGAGACACCAATCGTGATCCCGTACTGGCTGGATGGCCTCATCGCTACGACCTCTAAGGTGCATGGCATTACGTCCACTCATAACATGGTGTACCTCGCGAGGGCGTACATAGACTGAGTGCGAAGGCTGTCTGCTCGCTGCCTCGCCGGCGGGCAAGCAGCTGAGAGCTTCAGCTCAGCAGCCCGCGCGCCAACCCGCCGTCGACCAGCAGCGTCACGCCGCTGATATATGCCGCTTCGGTGGAGCAGAGAAAGGCGGCCGCGGCGGCGATCTCCTCCGGCGAGCCGAACCGGCGCAGCGGGATCGTCTCGGCGTCGCGCGCACGCGCCGCTTCGGGGTCGGACTCGCTGGAGTACAGGTAGCGGAGCCGTTCGGTATCGATGTAGCCCGGCGCGATCGAGTTGACGGTGATCCCGTTGGGGCCCTCCTCGCGGGAGAGATGCTTGGCCCATCCCGTGACGCCGGGGCGCAGGGCGTTTGAGAGCAGCAGCCCGTCGTTGATCTCCTTGACCGCCATCGAGGTGATGTTGACGACGCGGCCGCGCCCGCTGGATCGAAGCATCGGCAACGCCAGGCGCGTCAGCCGCAATGCCGAGAGCAGGGTCAGCTCGAACCCCGCCCGCCACGCCTCGTCGTCGAGATCGCCGAAGTCGCCTGCGGGCGGACCGCCGGTGTTGTTGATGACGATGTCGATCCGGCCGAACGCCTGCTTCGCCTCGTCGACGGCCCGGGCGAGATCGGCCTCCTGCGTGGCATCTCCCGCCACCGCGATCGCCCGGCCGGGGCCTGACGCCGACAGCTCGGCCGCCGCCTGCTCGAGCACATCGGCCCGCCGCGCGAACAGGAGCACGCCGGCGCCCTCGCCGACGAGGCGTTCGGCGACGGCACGACCCATCCCCGACGAGGCCCCTCCGACGATCGCAGCACATCCATCAAGACCCAGATCCATTCTCAAGCCTGCCTTTCCGTGTGTTTGGTTTCGATCGGTGGCCCGTTACGGCAACGCCAGGGCCGGCTCTTCGTGTGTGACCGCCTCCAACAGCGCAGTGCGGCCGGCGTCGACCGCGGCGATGCAGCGTTCCAACGCTCCGCGGAGCTCCTGCGGTCGAGTCACCCGCTCGGCGTAGGCGCCGAGCGCCGTGGCCACCTCGGCATAGTTGCCGCCCAGCCGGTGGGCCGCGTAGCGGGCAACAGCGTCCGGCATGTACTCGGTGTAGCCGCCCATCAGCCCGTTGTTGAAGACGATCGTGAGGATCGGGATCTCGCAGCGCACCGCCGTCTCCAGATCGAGCCCGACCATGCCGAAGGCCGCGTCGCCCATGATGTTGACGGCCAGACGGTCCGGGCGGGCCAGTCGCGCCCCCATCGCCAGCCCGAGCCCGGTCCCCAGCTGGGTGGACTTCCCCCACCCGAGGTACCCGCGCGGTACCAGGGTCTCGTAGAACGGGACGACCTGGTCGCGAGGATGTCCGGCGTCGTGGGTGAGGACCGTTCGTGTTCGGTCGACGGTGTGCATCAGCTCCCACACCACCCGGTAGGGGCTGAGCGGCGACGCATCCGACATGAGCCGGGGAAGCCAGTCCTGGCGGAACCGGTCGCGAAGCGTCGCGACCCGGTTGCGGACGTCACCGGTCGCCGCGCGCACATCGTCTGCGGAAGGCAGCTCGGCGAGCAGTTGACTCAGCACCAGCTTGACGTCGCCCAGGCAGCCGAAGTCGACGTCGTACCCGGTGGCGAAGTCCCGCGGGTCCTCGACGATCTGCCCCAGCCGGGCCGTCTGCGGCAGCGGCGTGATGTAGAGCGAGCGTGAGAAGCTGGTTCCCACCCCGAGGATGACGTCGGCCTCTGCGTAGAAGCGGTCGACGGCGGTGGGGCGCGTGCGTGCTCCCGTGCCGAGCGACAGCGGATGATCCTCCGGGAACGCGCTCTTGCCGTTCAACGTGGTGACCACCGGCGCATCCAGCGCCTCGGCCAGCTGGACGAGCTGCTCGGTGGCCCGGGCGTAGAGGACGCCCTGCCCGGCGACGATCACCGGGGCGGTCGCTGCCGCCAGGGTCGCGGCCATCGCGCGCACATCCTCGGCGGCGGCCTGAGTGCGCGCCCGCCGCGGGAAGCGGACCTCCCACGGCGGACCATGATCCTCGGCGTACAGGACGTCGTTGGCCACGCTGACCATGACCGGGCCACGCCGCATCTCCAGTACCGCGCTCAGCGCCCGGCGGAACACGTCGGGGCCGTCGCGCGGATCATTGAGCGCCAGCGAGCGCTCGGTGACCGCGCGGTAGAGCTCGGCCGCCGAAGGTCCCGGGAGCAGCGGCTGGGTGGCGGTGTCGTGCTCGCCGGGTATCAGCAGCATCGGGGTCCGATCGCTGAACGCCTGCGCGACGGCCGCGAAGGCGGCCTCGGCGCCGGGCCCGTACTGCATCACGCACGGAACGAAGCGTTCCCCGTCGCTGGCTCGGGCAAAGCCATCGGCGATGTTCACCGCGACCCGCTCGGTCCGGGCGATGATCGGCCGTACCCCCAGCGCGGCCGCGGAGTTCAGCAGCCGGTTCTCGGGGAAGCCGACGATGAACTCGGCGCCGTAGTGCTGCAGCAGCTCGGCGATCCGGTCACTGACGAGTGTCTGGCTCATCGTTCACCTCCGAGGTCACGGGAACGCGGTCGCCGGTGGCCAGCGCCAGCTCGCAGGCCTCAACCACCCGCAGTGTCTGCAGGGCATCCGCGGGCAGGCAGAACACCCGCTGAGGGTCGCCGCTTGAAACGGCGGCCAGGAATCGCTCGTTGGAGCGACGCAGAGGGTCGTCGTACGCGCCGCCGAGCGGGCGCCCCCGTTGCGAGCCGGCGATCCGGAACACGTCCGGTCCGAGCTCGATAAGGGCGGTGGCATCGTGCGCGATCACGTCCAGCGAGTAATGCTCGGGCTGATCGTCCGCGGTCCAGGCCACCGCGATCGACCCGAGGGCGCCGTTGTCGAAGTGCAGCGTGGCCAGCACGGTGTCCTCGATGTCGCCGTCGGGCGCGCGCGTCGCCGCGTGCGCGCCGGCGGCGACCGCCGAGACCGCCTGCACCTCACCGACCAGCGCGCGCTGAAGATCGACGTGGTGGCTGCCTCGCTCCAGGAGCTGACCGCCGCCCTCCGCGCGCTGGAGAAACCACGGCCGCGCCGGGACCGGCCCGTAGTTGCGCCCGATCAGCAGCGTGATCGATTGACCGGCGGTGGCCTCCCGCGTTCGATCCAGCAGTTCCGATGCGTGCCATTGGTAGCCGACGGCGCACACCGCGTCGCTGGCCGCCGCGGCCTCGACGATCGCCTGCGCGTCGGGCGTCGTGCGCGCGATCGGCTTCTCGAGATAGACGTGGATGCTCTCGCCGAGAGCCGCGAGCGCGGGCTCGCGATGGGCGAGAGGCGGTGTGCAGACCCAGATTGCGTCCAGGCGCTCCGCCTCCAGCATCGCCGACCAGTCGGGGTAGGCGCTTGCCTGACGTGGCCGCGCCAGTGCCTGGGCCCGGGCCGGATCCGGATCGGCCACCGCGACCAGCTCGACCGACGGCATCGCATCCAATACGTCGGCATGCAGTCCGGCCATCCAGCCGGCGCCCACCATCCCTGCCCTGAGCACTCCCGCTGCCATCTGACTAGTAGGCCATCCAGCCGCCGTCGACGAGCAGATTGGTGCCGGAGACGTACAGCGCGTCATCCGACGCCAGGAACGCGACCGCGGCGGCAACGTCCGACGGCCGACCGAGGCGGAAGAACGGAGTGCGCGAGCGCGAGTACTCGATCGGCTCCTCGCTGAAGTCGCCTGCTCCGGTGAGGATCTTCCCCGGTGCGACCGCGTTGACGAGGATCTCCCGAGGACCGTAATCCACGGCCAGTTGCCGAGTCAGGTTGATCACGCCCCCCTTGCTGGTCGAGTAGGCGACGTGGCCGGGCGTCCCGACCAGCCCGTGCTGGGACGCGATGTTGATGACGCGGCCGCGAATCCCGCTGATGGGTTCCTGCTCGAGCATTTCGGCGACCGCCCGTTTGCAACACAGGAAGACACCGCGCAGGTTGATCGCCATGATCGCGTCCCAGTCCTCCTCGGTGGTTTCGAGCAAGGGCTTGGAATGCCGTCCGGAGATGGCGGCGTTGTTGACCATCATGTCGAGGCGTCCGAAGCGCTGCACCGTCTGCGCCACGAGCCGGTCGATGTCCGTCCAGCGCGTGACGTCGGCGTCGATGCGCTCGACGGTGCCCCCGGCGCGCGCGATCACCGCCTCGGTGGGCTCGCCGCCCTCTACCGGATCTGGCCGCACGTCGGAGACCACCACCTGGGCGCCCTCGTCAGCGGCTCGCAGCGCGATCGCGCGCCCGATGCCCGATGACGACCCGGTGATGACCACCGTGCGGCCGGCCAGTCGCTGCGCCCGCTGGGCGCTCTGCTCGATCGCTGCCATGTTCAGGCCTCGTCTGTCGCCAGGATCTGCAGGGTGTGCGTCAGCAGGTGCGCGGCGGCCAGGATCGCGGCCGGATCGGTGTCCTCCTCGGGCGTATGGCTGACCCCGCCGGCGTTGCTGCGCGCGAAGATCATCCCGGTCCGAACTCCGGCCTGCGCGAGCACGGCCGCGTCGTGCAACGCGCCCGAGCTGATCGGCCGGATCGACTCCCCGCAGCGATCGGCGCCGGCCAGGATCGCTGCCCGGACCTCAGGGCTGGTGACAATCGGAGCCTGGCGCCACAGACCGCGCAGCCGGCAGCGACAGCCGGTGCGGGCGGTTGCCTCGGTCATGGCCTGCTCCACGGCCTCGACCAACGCGTCGAGGCCGGCGTCATCCGGTGCCCGGAGATCGAGGGAGAGGATCGCCTGGGCAGCGATCACGTTCGATGCTCCTGGCTCGGCCTCGATCGCTCCCACGGTCGCGACGGCGTCGGGCATCCCGGCCGCCGCCCGCGTCAGCGCCGTGATCACGTGCGCAGCGGCTACCAGGGCATCGGTGCGGTGCGACATCGGCGTCGTCCCGGCATGACTGGCGCGCCCTTCGATCACCAGCTCGCCACCGACCATGCCGACGATCGTCGTGACACATCCGAGCGCATGCTCGGCAGCGGCCAGCACCGGACCCTGCTCGATATGGAGCTCGACGAATGCCCCCGGCAGCTGAGCCGGATCGCCCGGAGCCGACGCCCGCAGCCCGAGCCTCTGCAGTGCCGCGCGCAAGGTGACGCCCTCTCGGTCGCGATGGTCCAGCTCATCGGACCGAACGCGACCGCAGATGCCGCGGCTGCCGAAGGTACCGCCCCCGAACCGCCAACCCTCCTCGTCGCGAAAGCTCACGACCGCGATGGTGCGAGTGCCGGCCCCGGCGCCGGCCAGCGCACCGAGCGCCTCGATCCCGACCACCACACCCAGCGCGCCGTCGAAGCGGCCACCCGCCGGCACCGTGTCGAGATGCGATCCGGTCCATACCTCGGGCAGCTCAGGCCGCGTTCCCGCAAGCCGACCGACCAGGTTGCCGAACGCATCGGTGTCGACGTCCAGACCGGCCTGCACCATCCAGCTCGCGGCCACATCGATCGCCGCCTGTTCGTCCGCGCTCAGTCCGGGGCGGTTGGCATGGGGCGGGGAGCCGAGGGCGAACAGCTGCTCGAGTCGGCTCAAGACCCGCCCGAGATCGATCCGGTCGTGGCGTTCGGGAGCCGCCCGCTGAAGATCAGCCACCGCCACCATCCGATGCCCGGGCACCGTGAGCATCTCCTGAGCCGACGCGATCGGCTTGTCGCGGCTCGGGGACCCGGTCGGGGATCGGCTCGGAGAACGACCCGCGCCGGGCGCGACGGAACGCGCCCATGAACTCGTGCGCTACCCGTCGCCATCCGCTGCGGCGGGCCAGGCGCCCGATCCGCAGGTCTCTGACGCGCGGGACGGGATGCCCGGCGGCCCGCATCCCCGCCAGGCGCGCCGCGACCGCGCGCTTCTTGGCCACCTGATGGGGCTGAAACACATCCATCTGCCGCGTCGAAATGCGCTCCCCGACCTCCAGGGCACCGGCCGCGACGGCCGCGTCGAACAGCTCCGCGCCGGCGTCGGTGCGGACCAACACGGCGTTGTAGCCCTCGTCATCACCGGTGGGTATGCCACCCGGCCACATGTCCCCGGCGACGATGTCGGCCACCTCTCCGATCGCGTCGGGGCACACCTTGCAGCGGGACTGGATTCGCCACCCGGCTTCGTCCTCCCACATCTCCCGATAGCTGACGGTCGCCTCCCGGCCATCACGCGTCCGGATCCGGTTGGGGCCAGGGCTGCCGTACCCGCGGTAGCGAAACAGCGACAGCTCGCTCTCCTCAAAGCCGAACTGGGTCAGCAGCTCGCGTGATTTCTCGAGGTCGGAGGCGCCGCCGCACAGCATCGCGAGCGTGTACCGCAGTTGCGCGGCCAGCCGCGGCTCGATGCGCGCCAGATTGCGCACCGCGCCCACATCGCATGGCTTGCCGATGAGTGCGAACGGCTTTCCCCGATCGACGATCGCCATCAGATCGCGCAGCGGCGCCGCCGGCCCGTAGCGCGAGCCGGCGCCCTCGAGGACCTGCGCACGATCGAAGCTCAGGCGCCCGGTCGACCGCATCGGCGCGTGGAGTGATGCGGCCACGTGGACGATCGTCTCCACGCGCCCGGAATCCAGCAGGTACTGGCCGAGCGCGGTGAGCACTCCACCGGTCGACCCGCGATACCTCACCTCGGGGTCGGTGGCGTGCGCTTCGACGATCCGTATGGTCGGGCCCCAGATCGGATCGACCGATGCGCGTGCCGGCACGCGTGCCGCCGGCACGCCGCGGATCTGCGTTCCCGGACACGCCACCTCGATGCGTTCCCACGCCGCTGTCCCGAGGGGCCCGCGCACCCGCGGACGCTCCCGGCCCTCGGCGGTCATCACCATCTCGATCTGGGCGGGCGCCAGACTCTCGCACAGCCCGCAGCCGATGCAGAGTCCGCCCGCGACGACATCCTCGACGCCTTTCACGGTTTGTGTGGGATCGCTCGGGCGTCGAGCGTCAGCCGATCCACATGTGCTTGAAGTCGTAGTTGTTGAACGACTGTCCGGCGACGCCGGCGATCGTCCCGCCGATGTTGGGACGGTAGGCGTCGATGATGGGGATGAAGAACGGGATGATGTACCCGCCCTGGTCGTAGTCGATCATCTGCAGCTCGTGACAGATCTGGGTGCGCTTGGCCTCGTCCGTGGTCGCCTCGGCCTGCTGATACAGGCTGGTGTAGTGGGGCCGGTCCCAGTGCGTCTCGTTGAAAGGGGCACCGGCGATGTTGGAGTCGGCGACCTGCGGGAGATAGAAGTTGTAGTCCCAGTAGTCCTGCGCGAAGGCCCACTTCAGGTAGTTCTGGCCGAAGAACTCCGACACCGTGACCTGACGTAGGTTGATCGTCACTCCGGCGGCGCTGGCCTGCTGCGCCAGCACCTGCGCGCACTTGACGACGCCCTGGGCGATGTCGGATGTGACCAGCTGCACCGTCAGATTCTCATGACCGGCAGCCTTCAACAGTGACTTTGCCTTGTCGATGTCCTGATCGCGCTGGGGCAGGCTGTGGTCGTATTCGGGAGCGAAGATGCCGAACACGTCATTGCCCATCAGCCCCATGCCGTCGAACACCGTCTCGCGCATCTGCTTGCGGTCGACGATCAGACGCATCGCCTGGCGCACCCGAACGTCGTTGAACGGCGGTGTATCGACGCGCATCGTGAAGGGATTCCAGCCGCCTCCGTTGGAGATCAGCAGCTTCTGTCCGCCGCTCTCCAACTGCGCTTTGACGTCGGTGGACACACCGGCGATCGCGTCTGACTGGCCGGAGGCAAGCGAGTTCGCCTGCGCGGTCTCGTCACTGTAGTCGACCATCACCAGGCTGTCGGCGTACGGGAGGCCGTGCTGCCAATAGTTCTGGTTGCGAACGAACGTGCTCTGCTGCCCCGGCGTGAAGCTCTTGTACTTGAACGGACCCGTGCCGATCGGCTTGTCGGTCTTCGGGTTGAACCCCACCGGTACGAGATAGGGCGCCACGTTGGTGGCCAGAGACTGAACCAGGGTGCCGATCGGCTTGTGGAATGGGATCCGCGCGGTGTACTTGTCCAGCTTCTTCATGCCCTTGACGTCCAGCGCCGCGAGCGCGGCCGCGGCCTCGCCGGGCGCCTTTGGGTTCACGTTGAGACCGAACGTGTAGATGACATCCGCGGCGGTGGCCTCTTTGCCGTTGTGGAAGGTGATCCCGCGGCGCAGCCGGATGTCCCACTGCGTGGCGTCGCGGTTGGGTGTGATCTCCTCGGCGAGGTTCAGCGCGGACTTGCCGTGCGGAGTGATCTGAGCGAAGAGGTCATAGAGATTCAGGACGCGCGCGTAATCGACGTTGGCGACCGGGGCGAGTGGGTTGATCGTGTCACCGCTGCCGCCGCCGGTGAAGCCGATCGTGAGCGTACCGCCGTGCTTGGGCGTGCCGTGGCTGGCTCCACCGGTGCTGGCCGGCGTCGACGAGCCAGAACTGCCGCACGCCGCGACCAGACCTCCGGCGCCCAGCGCAAGCGAACCGGCCGCCATGGTTCGTAGGTACTCCCGTCGGGTGTATCCGTCCACTGTGTCTCTCCTCGATGTTGGTTGCCGTCTATGGCGCGGTGGCAGTCGCCGTCCAGGGCCGAGGTAGGTCCTTGAGCAGCGTCCGGGTGTACTCCTGCGCCGGCGCACCAAGGACCGTGGCGGTGTCGCCGGACTCGATGACGCGTCCGGACTGCATCACCGTGACACGCTGGGCGATGCTCTTGACCAGCGCGAGGTTGTGGGTGATGAAGGCCAGCGTGAGGCCGCGGTCGGACTGCAGCCGGCGCAGCGTCTCGACGATCGCTGCCTGCACCGAGACATCGAGCGCGGAGGTGATCTCATCGCACACCAGGAGGTCCGGCTCGACCACCAGCGCACGCGCGATCGCCACCCGCTGGCGCTCGCCCCCCGACAGCTCACCGGGATACAGTCGCCGGAAGCTCGAGCTCAGCGCCGCCTCCTCCAGCGCTGCGTCGATGCGCTGGAGGCGATCCCGGCGACCGAGACCGCCGAAGAAGCGCTCCAGTGGCTGCTCGAGGATCTGGTGGACCGACTTGCGGGGGTTCAGCGAACCATACGGGCTCTGGAAGATGTACTGCACCTCGCGCAGCAGGTCCGGAGCGCGCTCGCGAGCGGCGGGCACAAGCGCCGTGCCTCGCAGCGAGACCGAGCCCGTCCAGCGGGGATGGAGCCCGACGACGCAGCGGGCGAGGGTCGTCTTGCCCGAGCCGGACTCGCCCACGATGGCCACGCACTCGCGCTCGCCGATCTCAAGGCTCACGTCGGTCAGCACGCGCGTCGACGCATAGCTGGCGCAGAGATCACGGACGGCCAGCAGCGGCGCGTCGCCCACGGCCGCCCCGGTCTGGCTCAGCGGCAGCGGTGCTCGGTCGATCTGGTGAAGCTCTGACGCCCGCCGGCATCGGACCAGCTGAGTGAGCCCGGGATGAGCGGCCAGGCGCTGCTCCTCGGCCGTGCATGCCGGCTGCACGAAATCGCACCGCGGCGCGAACGCGCAGCCCGGCGGGCGCTCGCCCGGCCGCGGCGGATGACCGGCGAGCCCCTCGAGCCGCGTCGAGCGGTCCGGCAACGGCACGGCCCGCAGCAGGCCGCGGGTGTAGGGATGGGTCGGCGCCGCGAACACGTCGGACTTGGCTCCCAGCTCGACGATCCGGCCGGCATACATCACCGCCACCTGGTCGACCAGCTCGCCGATCACGGCGAGGTCATGGCTGACGAAGATGCCGGCGGCGCCGTGCGCGACGCACAGATCTCGGATGGTGTCGAGCACGCGGCGCTGCGTCGTGACGTCCAGGCCGGTAGTCGGCTCATCGAGCACGATCACCGCCGGCCGCAGCGCGAAGCCCATCGCCAGCACGACCCTCTGCTGCTGCCCGCCCGACAGCTGATGCGGGTAGGCGTCCAGGATCGCGGCGCCGGGGAGCTTGACCTCCTCGATGAGCTCCGGCACCCGCTGGTCGATATCGGCTCCGGCGACGCCGTGGCTGGTCAGCGCCTCCCGGAGCTGCGTGCCCACCTTCATCGCGGGGTTCAGCGCGCTGGATGGATCCTGCGGGACGTAGGCGACGCGCCGTCCCCGCGTCGCCCGCAGGGTCCGGTCGCTGCGGCCGCACATCTCTTCGCCGTCGACCAGCACACTGCCACCGGCAACGCGCAACCCTGGACGCGCATAGCCGAGCAGAGCCAGGGCGACGGTCGTCTTGCCGGATCCGGACTCGCCGACGAGCCCGAGCATCTGCCCCGACCCGAGCGAGAAGCTGACGTCGTCGACCACATCGGCCCGTCCGTGGGCGAGGCAGACGCGAAGATCGCTGACGACGACCCGCATCGTGGCGGTGTGACCGGGTGTCGGGGAGTCCGCGACACCGCTCGATGGCCGCCTATCCATGACTCGGCTCCTGCTTGGGTTCAGGCCCCGTCAAGGTTCGCCGGCGACGGCGCGGCTTGTGGCGCTCGCGATGGGCACGCAGCGTCCCGAGCGAGACCCGCGCCACCGCATCGGTGAACGTGTTCATCCCCACGGTGAGGATCACCAGCATCACGATCGGGGCGATCACGGCCCACGGATTGGCCACGAGCCCAACCCGGTTCTCGTTGATCATCGACCCCCAGTTCGGCGACGGCGGCTGCAACCCGAAGCCCAGGAACGACAACCCGGCGATGATGATGATCGAGAACGTCAGTCGCAGTCCGAACTCGACCATCAGCGGCGAGATCAGATTGGGGAGGATCTCGCCGATCACGATCTTTCGGCGGCGGATCGCGATCAGCTCCACCGACTTCACGAAATCCCGCTCGCACACGTCCAGGGCCGCAGAGCGGATCACCCGCGCCACCTGGGGTGCGTGCGCGATCGCCACCGCGACGACGATCAGCCAGACCTTCGGGCCGATGATGCTCACGAGCAGCAGGGCGAACACGATCTGCGGGAAGGCCAGCAGCACGTCGACGGTGCGCATCAGGATCGAATCGATCCATCCACCCTCGAAAGCCGCGACTATCCCAAGCAGCGCGCCGGTCGCCACGCCGAGCACCGTCGCCACGGCCGCCATCGCCAGCAGTTCCCACCCGCCGTTGAGTAGTCGGCTGAGCACATCCCGGCCGAGGTCGTCGGTTCCCAGCGGGTAGCCGTTCCCCGGTGCCAACAACGAGCCGCTCACCAGGGCGGTCGGCGAGTGCGGTGCCACCAGCGGGCCGATCGCGGCCACGAGCACCACGAACATGACCAGTGCGGCGCCGACGCGCCCGCGCGTCGTCCGCAGCGCCGTCGTGACCAGTCCCAGTGGTCCGCGCGCGGCTCGTGTGTCAGGAGCCGGCGTTACCGGTGCGGTGATGGCCAGTTCGTCGATCGCCACGACCTCACCCCGATCTCGGCAGTCGGCGCCTCGGCGTCACGGCGAGCGCCAGGACGTCGGAGGCGATGTTGATGAAGACGTAGAAGCCGGCCAGCAGCAGCACGATGAACTGCACGACCGGGATGTCGCGGTCAGACACCGCGGATACCAGTCCCTGCCCGAGGCCGGGGTAGTTGAACACGTACTCGACCACGACGATCCCGCCCGCCAGATAGAGCAGGTTGAGGCCGACGACCTGAACCGTGGCGGCGGTCGCATTGAGCAGTGCGTGCACGAACAGCACCCTGCGTCGTGACACTCCTTTGAGCGTCGCCATCTCGACGTAGTCGGACTGCAGCGCCTCGGCCGTCGCGCCCCGCGCCATGCGGAACGTGTAGGGCACCGTCACGAGTACCAACGTGGCTACCGGGAGGATGAGGAGGTTCGGGTGGCTGAGCGGCGAGGAACCCGGCGCAACGATCGAGACCGACGGCAGCAGCTGAAACACGATCGTCGAGAAGACGATGATGAGCGCGATCGCGATCACGAACTCCGGCACCGCGGCCAGCGTCAACGCCACCAACGACAGTGCCTGATCAGGCCAGCGGTCACGCTGGGCCGCCGCCCACACGCCGAGGACGACGCCCAGAGCGGTGCTGATCAGACCGGCGATCACCACCAGTACCGCGGAGTTGACGATCCGAGAGCCGATGAGGCTGGACACGGGCTGGCCCGAGGCGAGTGACTTGCCGAGATCGCCCTTCAGCACTCCGCTGATCCAGCGCCAGTACTGCTCGGTGATCGGGGCGTTGAGATGCAGCTGTACCTCGAGTGCGTGGATGCGCGCCGGCGTCGCCGTGTTCTGCAGGACGGCGTACGCCGCGTTGCCGGGAAGCACCTGCGTGGCCAGGAAGACCAGCATCGAGACGAGGATCAGGGTGAGGATGCCGAGCAGCACGCGGCGAATCGTGAGCTCGAGAATCGGGTGAGCGGCGCGCCCCTCGGGGGTCGGCAGCTCGGCGGCCGGTGCGACGCTCACGACATCGCCTCCCCGATCACCGACGCAGCGGTGCGTGTCAGCGCCTGGTCGAGATCATCGACGAGGTCGGCGACGTCCTCGACCCCGACCGACAGACGCAGCGTGCCCGGCAGGATCCCGATCGCTTCGCGCTCGGGCGTGCTGAGGCCGAGATGCGAGGTGTTGTGAGGGGCGCTGATCAGCGTCTCGACACCCCCGAGGCTGGTCGCCTGCAGAGCCAGACGCAGGCTGTTCATGACCGCGGCCGCGCGGCGGTCGCCGCCGCTGACCTGGAAGGTGACCATCCCGCCTCCGCCGGCGAGCAGACGCTGCGCCAGCTGGGCATCTGGGTGAGAGTCGAGCAACGGGTAGCTGACGGCCTGCACCTCGGGATGTGACTGAAGCCAGCGCGCCAGGTGCGCTGCGTTCTCGTTCTGGCGCTCGACCCGCAGCGCGAGCGTCTTGAGGCTCTGGTCCAGCCGCGAGGCTGCGCTCGGATCAAGGCACCCGCCGAGTCTCACTGCCAGCTGGCGCACCGCGGCGAGCTTGTCGCTGGGGCCGACGACCGCCCCCGCCACGAGATCGGAGTGCCCGTTGAGGTACTTGGTCGCCGAGTGGACCACGACATCGAAACCGTGCTCCAGCGGGCGCAGGTTCACCGGCGAGGTGAAGGTGTTGTCGACGATCGCCACCGCTCCGGCCTCTCGGGCAAGGGCGGCCAGGGCCGGAAGATCGGCCAGGCGGAGCATCGGATTGGACAGCGTCTCCACGTACATGGTGTCGGCGCCGGCGAGCTCCGCTTTCCAGGCGGCGAGGTCGTCGAGGGCGACGAACCGCACCGTGCGGCCCGCGTCGGCGATTGTCTGCCGCAGCAGGTCGAACACGTCTCCGTACAGCTCGCGCGCGGCGACGACACGTCCCCCCGCACGGGTGAGGGCCAGGATCGTGGTCGTGATCGCCGCCATCCCGGAGCCGAACACGACGGCATCTTCGGCGCCCTCGAGCGCGGCGATCCGGGCGGAGACCGCGTCCAGCGTCGGATTGCCCAGTCGTGTGTACCACCAGGTGCCCTCCCCGCCGGTGGCCACGATGTCCGCGTACGCGTCGTCGTCGAGCTCGAAGGTGGAGGACTGGAAGATCGGTGTCGAGGTCCCGCGCGGCCAGGTACGCGGCGGGCGGCCGCCGCCGTGGACAGCCGCGGTCGAGCTGCCGGGGCGCACGGTGAGGGCCGGTTCGTCGTGGTGGCTGTGACCGTTGCTCATGCGCTCGCCTCGACGTTCTGAGCGGCCGTGTCCGAGGCGTCGGTGTTGCGATCAATGACCGCCAGTCGGAACCGGCTCACGGTCGGCCTCACGGTGCTCGGCCCCGGCGGCGCGGGGGAATTCCTGGCTGGAGAGAAAGTGTCCGTATCCGGGCTCGACGTGGAACTGTCCGTCGGCGTAGACGGTCTGGCCGCGCACGATCGTTCGCATCACCCGCGCGCGGAGCTTGCGTCCGTCGAACGGGGACCACGGGTTCTTGGAGAACTGCTGCGACGCAGCGTCGATGACCCACTCGGACTCCAGATCCCACAGCACCAGGTCGGCGTCCGAGCCCGGACGGATCGTGCCCTTACGGGGATAGATGCCGATGATCCTGGCGGCGTTCGTCGATGAGAACCGCGCGAAGGCGTCGAGCGCCATGCCGTGCACGTGAACGGCCTCGGAGAAGACCGTCGGCACGGTCTCCTGGATCACCTGACAGCCCAGCGGACACTCGAGGATGTCGGTGTAGCCGATGCTCTTCTCCTCGATCGTGTAGGCGCAATGGTCCGAGATGAGCGAGTCGAGCTCACCGCTGAGGACGTGCGTCCACATACCGTCCACGAGGGCGCGGGCGCGAATCGGCGGCGCGCAGCAGCCCCACGGACCGAGGCGCTCGTAGTCGTCGAGATCGAGCAGGAGGTGGTGCGGGCACACCTCGGCACTCGCCAGCTGTCCACCGGCGCGCGCGGCGATGATCACCTCCAGCGTCTCGGGGCTCGAGGTATGCACGACCTGCAGGCGGGCTCCTGCCTGGCGCGCGATGTACAGGGCCCGGTGGGCCGCCTCCTCCTCGGTGAACGGCGGCCGCGACTCGGGGTGCGCCATGATGTCGCCGCTGCGCCCGGCCGCCTTCAGCCGCGCGCGATTGGCCTGCAGGATGTCGTCGTTCTCGCAGTGGACGAGGACGAGGGCGTCTTTGGCGGCCGCGATCTGCATCCCCCGCAGGAGGTCGTCGTCGGAGGCGTTGGGGTACGAGGGATCCGAGTAGGGGATGAACGCCTTGAAGCCCATGGCTCCCTCCTGCCACTGACCGTCCATGTGCTCGAGGGACGTCGGCGTCAGCGCCCCCCACAGCCCGAAATCGATCATCACCTTCTGCTTGGCCATCTCCCGCTTGGACGTGTAGAGGTCCACGGTCGTGGTCGCCGGATAGGTGAGTGGGTGCTCGATGACGGTCGTGTAGCCACCCGCCGCGGCCGCCATCGTGCCGGTCGTGAAGTCCTCGCGCTCGGTGTGGCCGGGGTCTTCGAAGTGGGAGTGCGGGTCGATCGCTCCCGGCATCACGACGTACCCGGACGCATCGATCACCTCGTCGGCGCCCTGCAGGATGTCGTCGTCGGTGGACAGGGCGGCGATGCGATCCCCGACGATGACGACGTGAGCGTCAAACACGCCGTAGTCGGTCGCCACCGTTCCATTGGCCACCACGGTGCGGCCGGTTCGGCCGTCGAGCCCACTCATCGCATCACTCTCCTTGTTCTGATCCGGATCGAACGGTCCCCTCGGCTCTCGCCGCGGCCACCTCGTGCTGCAAGCCGAGCGTGCACAGGTACTCCTCGACGCACGCGCGAGGCGACTCCCAGTCGTGGCTCAGCCACGCCCGCAGCCCGAGCCCGTCGATCAACCGATTGAGAATCTCGGCCTGAAGGTCGAGATCGAGGTCCTCACGGAGCCGTCCGTCGGCCCGGCAACGCTCGAGGACGCTGCGCACCATCTGGGTCCAGACCGCATCGGTGGCCTCGATCTCCTGGGCGAACTCGTGATCACGTCCCGCGTAGACCCACATCTCCGCCCAGAGCCGCCATTCCGCCCGCCGGTCGCTGTCGGCCGGGCAGGAGACACGCAACAGCGCCGCCACGAGTTCCTCGATTGTCTGGGCCTGTTCCAGCTCCCTGTGTGCCCACGCGGTGAAGTCGCGAGACGCGCCAGCGAAGGCGGCGACGATCACGTCGCGCTTGTCGGCGAAGTGGTGCGATAGCAGGCCGGTGGTAAAGCCTCCCTCGCGAGCGATATCCCGCAGCGTGGTCGCTTCCAGCCCGTTGCGGATGATGACCTGGCGGGCGGCATCGGTCGCGGCCGCCATGGGTCCGGACAAGCTGTCTTCGTTGGGCAGTTCTGGGCGATCCACGAACACAACAGTTGTGATGTCGACGCTACCACGAAATGACGAGCGGGGCTAGGGCCCCGCGAAAGTCGTCAGTAGCACGCAGGACAGCGGGCGGCATCCGGCGGACAGCGGCTTGGGCCCAATGGCCAAACCGCCGGCGGCCTTGCTCCGGTCGGCGCGCACTGTTTGTGGTCGGCGGCGTCGCCTTAAACGGGCCGTTCGGAGCGATCTACCGCCACGTCGGTGAGCTTGCCCCGGCATGCAGGGATATGGCCGGGACGTGACCGTCCGTCGGCGGGATCGCGACCACGGTTGCGGTCGATCCTCAACACGTGCCTCAAGTGGCTTGATGCCGGTCGCGCCGTGCTCTACGTCGTCTCCGGCGACCGCGACCGACGCGTCGCCGAACGCCAAGTGCCCCAGATCGGTCTAGCCCAGGGGCTAGGTTTCGGCACCTGGGATCTCGCCGCCATCCGGAAGGGCAGGCCGCAGGACGGCGGTGGACCCGGGTACTGAGAGCCGGTGGAATTGGCAGCTTCGCGGTCAATACGCCAGCTAACCGCCATCGACGAGGAGGTAGTACGTATGACCTTTCACGACGTCAACCGGGAGGTGGCATGCGCGCAGCACTGATTACGAACTTGGGCGAGCCCCCAAGCGTCGTCGATCGCCCCGATGTCACCGTCGATGCCGACGGCGGCGGCGACGTCCCGATCACGGTGCTCGCCTCAGCGCTGAACCCGATCGACATCGCGGTCGCCAGCGGTCGCTTCTTCGCCGGCCATCCGCCACTGCCGTACGTCCCAGGGGCCGAGGCGGTTGGCCGAGTCATGCGTGACCGCCCGGGCCTCGGCGCCGGGACCCTGGTCTACGCGGCCGGGGTGTCGTTCGGCACGGGGCGTGACGGCGGGCTCGCCGAGCAGGCGCTCGCTCCCGCCGAGGCGCTCGTGCCGCTCCCCGAGGACGCCGACCCCGCTACCGCCGCCGCGCTGGGCATTGCCGGGCTGGCCGGCTGGCTCCCACTCGCCTGGCGGGCGCCGATCCGCCGCGACGACGAGGTGCTCGTGCTCGGTGCCACCGGCATCGTCGGTCGCGTCGCTGTCCAAGC
Source organism: Solirubrobacteraceae bacterium (assembly GCA_036273655.1). Classification (GTDB taxonomy): domain Bacteria; phylum Actinomycetota; class Thermoleophilia; order Solirubrobacterales; family Solirubrobacteraceae; genus Palsa-465. Next base: position 31,201 of record DASUHF010000063.1, read on the forward strand.
CGCCAAGCTGCTCGGAGCGGCGCGTGTCGTCGCCGCTGGCCGTGATCAGGCGTCGCTGTCCAGCACGCTGGCGATCGGCGCAGATGCCGTCGTCTTACTCGACGGCGCCGACGTCGGCGCGCTCACCGAGCGCATCCAGGCCGCGTTCGGCGGCGGCGGCCCTACCTATGTGTTCGATCCACTGTGGGGCCCGGCGATCGAGGCGTCGGTCCAGGCCGCCCGCCCGCACGCGCGGATCGTCAACCTCGGGCAATCGGCTGGCGCCGAGGCGACGCTGCCCTCGGGCGCGGTGCGCGGCAAGCAGCTGGACATCCTCGGCTATCTCAACTTCGCCGTCCCGGCCGACACGCGGGCCGAGGGCCATCGGGCCCTGCTCGAGCATGCCGCCGCGGGACAGATGCAGGTCCCGGTCCAGTGCGCCGGGCTCGATCAGGTCACCGACTATTGGCGCCGCCAGGCGGATGGTCCGCGCAGCAAGTTCGTGATCCTGCCCGACGGTCCGTCATGACCGTCACCGCGGAGAAGCAAGGGACGTCCGTCGCTGACCTACTCGCCACTGCTCGAACAGACGCAGCACCTCAGCGCTCGCAGCGGTATCGAGGTTGCGCGTCGGGCACGCTCTGCGCCCAACCCGCGGCAGCGCGGTCGGCCCCTGATGGGGCGAGCCTCCCGCGGGCGGCAACGGCAGCTCCACGTTCGCCGTCGCGGTCAGCGCATTATGCCTGGAACACGAAGCCGAGCGATCGCTGCCGCAGGCGCGCCAGTTGGGACTCGCAAAAGCCGGTCAAGCTGCTCACCCGTGAACCGCAACGTCCCGGAAGTGGGACGCTCCAGACGCCCCAACAGCAGCGCACGCGGTTTGCAAGCAGGAGGTCGCCGGTTCGATCCCGGCTGGCTTCAAATGTCGAACCTCGCCCACCGTATCGGCGTGATGTACATGGGCAAGCTCGTCGAGGTCGGCGGCGGCGATGACATCTACCGCCAGCCCGCGCACCACTACAAGGCTGGGCTGATCGCCGCCATTCCACAGCCCGATCCGTCGAGGCGCAATCGCGGCCGGGTCGCCATGCAGGGCGAGCTCCCGAATCCCCGCCGACCGCTGGCCCGGGTGCCGCTTCCGAACTCGTTGCTCGGCCGCCCCAGAGCGTCTGCGCCGAGCAGGAGCCGGTGCTCGAAGCGCTGAGTCCCGGGCACGAGGTGGCGTGCCATTTCGCGCGGGTGGAGGGACCCGCACGATCGAACGCGTAGGCGATGCGCGCGATCAGGTCGGGGTCACCGCTGACAGTTCGGACACCAATAGGTCGTGCGCCCGCCGACGCGATCTCGGCTCAGGCCGTGTCCGCAGCGTGGACAAGAACCGCCCGCACTGCGGGCCTTGATGAAGGTACCGGTGTGTGCTCCGCCGAGGCGGACCGCGGAGCGCACAGCGGCGCGTATCTCTCGACGTAGGCGGTCGAGCTCTTCGGTGGACAGCGTCGACGTTCGTCGAGCGGGCGACAGCTTGGCCTGCCAGAGCACCTGGTCGGCGAGGAGGTTCCCGATGCCGGAGATGGATTTCTGGTTGAGCAGGCGCGCCTTCAGCGCAGTGTCGCCGGAGCCGATCAGACGACGAAAGTCCTCACGACTGACGTCGGCGGCGTCAGGCCCGACGTGGCTGAAGTTTGGATTGAGAACGGCGCGGCCGAGTCGGCGCGGGTCGCGTAGCGCCATCCGCGAGCCGTCCGAGAACCGCAACGCGAACCGGTCCCATTTCGAGGGCGGTTCGGCATCGTCGTTGACGACGATGCGGCCGGCCATCCCAAGGTGCAGGCCGAGTGAGGGCCCGTCGTCGGTGTCGAGCCACAGGAACTTGCCGCGTCGATGAGCCGAGATCAGCTGATGCCCGGTGAGGGCGCTGGCGATCTCGCCGGGTGCGTGCGGCCGACAGACATACGTGTCGTCGTCCTCCGCGGCGGCGATCGTGCGTCCAAGGGCGGTCTCGAGCACCTGGCGTGCACGCTCGGCTTCGGGTAGCTCAGGCATCCGCCCGGAGGTTAGATCCGCCGCAGCCGCCGGCGCCCGTGGGGCTTGGCCGGAGCTCGGAAATCCACGAGCGCGGTGTCGCAGAGCGAGGTATCACGGGGAGCTCGTGCGTCTCTAGCTAGTTGACAGAGAGTTGTGGCGCAAGCGCGCACGGCCCGGCTCAGGGTCAGTGGTCCCGGGACGGGCTGTCGTTGGAGGAGGACAGAATGTCTGGGATCGGGTGTGCATCGGCGACCAGCCGCGCCGGTGCGGCATTGACGGGCGGCAGGCGCGAGGGGTAGACCATGGTTACGCCACACGGGTGGGGACTGGCGTTGGTGCTCGTCGTTGCCGTGATCGTTGGGGCGGCGGGCGGTGTGCTCGCCGAGCTGCTCCAGACGCAGAAGGGAATCACCGGTGCACTGGAGATGCCCAGCCACGCGCCGAGCGACCCCCAGGTGCTGGAGCTCGGTCTGTTCGCGAGCATGATCCTCGGCGCCGGAGCGGGCGTCGCGATCCTCTATTTTCTGCCGCCGACCGTCAGCGTCAACGGCCAGACCAGCTACGACGTCGTCAGGGGCGTCGCGCTCACACTGCTCGCCGGTTCTCTCGGGCGGACATTGCTGACCAGCCTGCAGTCACGCCTGCTGGTGAGCCTCAAAGATCAGCAGGTCCGGTCGACGGCCGCCGTTGCCGCACGACAACTCGACCAGCAGGCGAGCGCGGCGGTGGCCGATACCGCCGCCGCGGTCAAACAGGCCGTATCAGACCATGCCGACCCCGCGAACGCCGAGCAGATCGCTCAGCAGATCGTCGATGCGGTCGCTGACCAGGCGCAGGGTCGAGTCGAGGACGGCAAGAAGGCGATCGCTGCAGTCGCGCCCGGGATGCGGCTGCCGCTCGCCCGCGACATCTGACGCGGGGTCGATGAAATTCTGGTAGGCGTATGGCGTGGCGTGGCGACCGACGGCCGAGCATGTGTCGTTGACCCAGTTGATCATCGGTCGCGCTCGTTGGCGGCTGATCGCGGCTGGCCACGTGGCGCCGACTGCGAACAGCGACCGCGCCGATCAATGCACGAACGCGGTGCTGCGCGGCCCGGGCTTGTTGATCGCGCCGCCCCACAGCCAGAAGTCCAGGCGCCCGGCGGCCGCGCCGGTGCCGGGCCAGCGTCTGGTGTGAGCGAGCATCGTGGCGATTCCGGCGCTGGGCATCGGTCCGGCGACGTAGGCGGATCGTTCGACGTAGGAGTGCGGCGGCCCGTTGGTGTCGGCCAGGTAGTCTCGGGCCTTCCAGAAGCTGAGGTCCAAAAACTGCGTGCGCGTTGCCGGTGACACCGACAGGACGGCCGACTTCGCCGCAGATCGACCTGCAGGCCCGTGGTCCGCGAATATCCGCCAAAGCTGTGTCCGCCCGAGCGCGCGACCACTGCACACCAGCCGCGAGGGCTCGTGCTCGCGCTCGCCAGCCCGGCCGAGTCCAAACGGTTCGCGGCCGCCCACGACGGCATCAACCCCCACGACATCATCAACCCGATCATCAGCCAGCTCGGGCACTGAGACCGGCTCGCGCCCGCGTGACCCGGCCGCCGTTTGGGCCGCCATTGACGCCGGTGGCTGGTCGCGCGTAAGCTCGTTGGTCAGCGCTGCAGGCGACACGGAGGAGAGCAAATGCAGCTTGAGAAGAAGCGCTTTGACGCGCCGGACGAGGTCCGCCCGATGGCCGACAAAGGGCAGGTCGAGCTCGTGAGCATCGGAGACGGCGTTGTGGGCCGTGCGACGTTTCACCCGGGCTGGCGGTGGAGCGATCACGTGAAGCCGATGGCCGGCACCGACAGCTGTCAGGCGACGCACTTCGGCTATGTCGTGTCCGGCCGCCAATGCGTGCGGATGGACGACGGGACCGAGCTCGAGTTCGGCGCGGGTGATGTGGTCGCGATTCCACCCGGACACGACGGCTGGGTCGTGGGCGAGGAGCCGTGCGTCGTGATCGATTTCAGCGGCATGGGGAACTACGCCAAGCCGGCATAGCTCGGCACGTGCAGCCGGTGCGGTGGGCCCGCCACCGGGCCGCGGGTTGCCGCCGCTGACCGCACGCTGCCGGTGCGCTGATCAGGGCGCCGGTTCGACCACGTCCTCATCGGGCCGAGCGGGCGCCGGACGACGTTGACGGGCGAGCGGCGACGAGCGCCGGCGGACGTGTGAGCGCGCCCAGTCGCGCACGCGCCGGCGGTTGTCGGGCACCCGCAGGTAGCGGTAGAGCGTCGTCGCCGCGGCAAGGAGCGCGACCACCGTGGTCAGCGCGACCGTGCCACGCCGAGCCAGCTCGGCGATCTCGTCGAACGATTGCCAGAACACATAGCCGAGCACGCTGAACGTCGCCGCCCAGACGCCGGAGGCGAGCAGCGCATAGGGGAAGAAGCGCCGGAACGGCAGCTTCGACGCGCCGGCGAGAAACGGCGCCAGCGCCCGCACCAGGCCGATGAACCGGCCGAGCAGCAGCGTCTTGCCGCCATGACGCGCGAAGAAGCGCTCGACCTGCTCGATCCGCGCCGCCGTGAGCTTGACGCGCGGGCCGTGGCGCAGCATGAACTCGCGCCCCAGCCGCCGGCCGAGGAAGAACGACGTGGTGTCGCCGGCGAGCGCGCACACCCACACCAAGCCGATCAGCAGCCACAGATCGATCGCACCCTGCCCGGCTGCGACGCCGCCCACGATCACGGCGAGCTCGCCGGGCGCGATCAGCCCGATCCCGGCGCCGGTCTCCAGGAACGCCAGCACGCCGACCAGCAGGTAGGTGTAGGAGCCGAGCGTCGAGCCGGCGTCGTGGATCATCGTGTCGACGCTGGGCGGGTGAACGAGGCCACTGCCGTACACGCTGAGCGCGAGCACGGCCGCCAGGCCGATCGTCCGGTCAGACCTCGTCAGCCGCGGCCAGCGCCGGCCGATCACGGCCAGCGCCAACGCCGCGGCAAGCAGCGGGACGAGCTTCACCGGCGCTCAGGCCGCCGCACAGCCGCGACGGCGTCGCGGCCGCTCGTAGTCAAGCGGGCCGGTCGGCGGTGCCTGGCGGCCCGTCTCCTCCGGCGGCGACAACGTGCTCAGGATCGCGGCGCGCCGGAGCTCCAGCTCGGCATCAGAGATCGCCAGCGTCGCGGCGACCTCAGCCGGGTCGACGCCGTGCAACAGCATCCCGAAGAGCGCTTGGTCGCGGGCCGCAAGCCGCGAGCGCAACGCCCGTGCCACCGGCGCCGCGACGGCCGGCAGGTTGAGGCGTCCCGCGGCCAGTCGCCGGATCACGATCGGCAGCTCCTCGGCGAGCGCACACTTGCCCAGCAGCCCGTCGGCGCCTGCGATCCTCGCCGCCGCGGCGAGCGTGTGATCGGCGAACGCCGAGTAGATCAGCACGCGCGGCGGCCGCGCGAGCTGCTTCAGCCGCCGGGTCAACCACAACCCGTCGCGTGCGCCCAGGTGGTAGTCGAGCACCGCCACGTCCACCGACCCATCGAGAGCCGGCGCATCGTCGGCATTGGAGGCGATGGCGATTACGGTCATATCCGGCTGCTGCTCGATCAGGCCAGCGACGCCGTGCCTGACGGCGGGGTGGTCGTCGACGACGAGCACACGGATGCGGCCGCCGCCGGCGGCGGCCGTGCTAGATCGGGTGGGATGCGAGAGGGCGGTGGTCATCGGTGATGCCTTGAGTCGGGTTTCCGGCACGAGCATCCCGCGCGCCGGCGCCCTCGTACATGGGGTGCACACCTGATTCGTCGCCTCGCCCCTGATCGAGCCGCGCCAGCCCGCGCGCGCCCGGCGGAGATGGGGCGTGGCCCCTATGTCCGACGCAGCCGCCGGGCGCGATCGTGACGGCATGGTCTTCGGTCTGATAGCCGCCGTGCTGCTGGTGCTCGCCAACGGCATGTTCGTCGCCGCTGAGTTTGCGCTGGCGCGCATCCGGCCCACGCAGGTGCAGGAGCCGGCGCTGCCGGCACCGCGATCGCGGCCACGGTCGCGTTCGTGGTGATCACGCTGCTGCACGTCGCGGTCGGCGAGCTGGCCGCAAAGAGCGTGGCGATCGCACGCACCTCGCGCACCGCGCTGCTCGTGACCCCATGGCTGCGGGTGTTCTACGTCGCCGCCAAGCCGATCGTGGATGGGCTCAACGGCCTCGGGAACCTGCTCCTGCGCCCGTTCGGGATCCCGCCGGCGCGCGAGAGCGGCCACGCGCCCCATTCCGAGCGCGAGCTGCGCGAGCTGCTGCCCAGAGCAGCGCGATGGGGCTGATCGAGCCCGAGGAGCACAAGCTCGCCGAGCGCGGGTTCGCGTGCTCCGACCGACGCGTGGGGGAGGTGATGCGGCCCCGGGACACGATCGAGGATCTGCTGGCACCCGGCTGATCTGCCGGCGCGAGCGCCCGCACCCCGGCGCGCAACTCTCCTTCTCAGATCTGGACGTCCTCCATCGCCAGCACGCGGTCGTCGAGGACCGCGTCAAGGCCCTCAAAGCGACCGGCGCCAGCTACCTCCCGTTCCACAGCTTCCAGACAAACGCCGCATGGTTCGAGCTCGCGCTGATCGCGCACGACATGATGGTCTGGACCCAACAGCTGTGCCTTGCCGGCGAGCACCGGATCTCAGAGCGCAAATGCATGCTGACCGGCGGCGAGGACTACGCCCACCAACAATCCTCGCTGACCAAAAAGAAGCTGCGGCGGCTCGAGATCACCGCCGGCGCCAAGAAGAACACGCGATCGGCGGCTGGGATCTGGAGCACGAACGAGATGATGCGCCAGGCCGAGCGCGAACTCGCCCAGCAGGCCGAGCCGTCATACCGACGGATGGTCAGCGACCAACGCGCCGGCGAGCCGGCCAAGAAAGTGGGCGCGAGCGCGACACCGGAGCGCGCATAAATTAGGCCCTCAAACGGGCAAGCCGCGCGGCAGACTCAAAGCTCCTGACGTCTGCGCTTCGCTACGTCAGTCACCCGCGCCCACCAACAACGTAACCAGCGACGACGCCGCTGACAAGCCCGGCGAGGATCCCAACTACGCAAATACGGGCCCAAACCATGCCAGTCACCGAAGGGTCGACCAAAACGAGCTCGCAGGAGACGATCTAAAGCCCCCGCGACCAGGCCCGGACCGGATCCCACCCCCGAAAACACGCCGGCCGCGGCGTTGACTTTCATCGGTCGGTCGTCCCTGAGAAGGTCTCCAGGTAGCTGTCGGGGATGTTGGTCGACGCCGGGATATAGATTCCCATCACGTGGTTTCGGTACACCGTATTGCCAGTCACGACGCTGCATCCACCCGAGCACAACGAGCTGGTGGCGACGCCGACCGAAAACCAGCGGGCCGGCCCAAAAGCGCCCTTGCGGGTCACTCGAATGAAGCCCATTCCTGCCTGGTCGTTCGCCGTCTGGGCCACGACGTTGAAGCCGCCCGGCACGCCGGTGATTCCCTCGAAGTGGGTGAGTAGCGTCGGCTTGTTCCGGTAACTGAAATATCTCCGCGCGCCGAAGGCCCCAGTCCGTTCGTTGTAGTTCATCAGAAATGCGCGCTGTAGCGCCTTCGGGTGCCGTCGCACCGACGTGCCGCCGGCAAGGGTGTAGTGCGGACTACGGTCCCCACCGACCTGCCAGATGCCATACAAGGTTGTCCCGTTGGAGGTGCCCCCACCGAGCTTCAGGAGTGTCCAGAGGTGTGTCGTCAAGTTGTAAATGAAGGCATTAGCCGACACCGCGCGATGCGCACCGCCGACGTTGAGATCGTAATCTCCGACGACGAGGTCGCCCATCGAGCTGTGCGGGATCGTGTCCATCACGAAGCAGTTTGATCGAGATAGCCGGCATGCCCTAGTGTGCCCGACCACGCGCTTACCGTCAGCCGGCACATCGATCGTTGACCAGCTACCGCCGCTGCCGGCTACCGGGCCCAGGTAGACCATGCCCTGATTCACGACACCGGCGTTCTGTGAGGTTTCATAGCTACCGACGGCTCGTACTTGTCCGCGTGGAATGCTGGATGGGTTGAACGCATGTGTATCAGGGCCGTAGAACAGGCCTTCCTTGTACCCGGAGAATGGCGGGGTGAATGTCGAGACCGTGCCGGCAATCGGCCCCGTGAGCCGGGCCTTGACCAGGAACGGCGTCACGGGGTTCAAGCCGGTCCCCTCGTTGACGCCCCCAGTCAAGACCACGTTGTGGCCAGAGCCGCCTCGCACGCCGGTCACCACATCGCCGGCGAGCAGTTGCGAGCTTACGCCTGTCACGCGCGTGCTAGACCCTGCACGGGCCCTCGTCATTTGCGGGCCCACGAGCAGTGCGGCAACGATTACACCGATCGCACACATCAACAGGAGGGCCATGGACTGCCTACGAAGTTGCATAAGTCCTCCAAGGACTCGAGGGGGCGCATCTGGACGGCCATGGGTCGCGGATGTTCGCCTGCATGCCGCGGGTGGTGATTTGGACAGTCTCGGCCACCGGTCGCTCCTCGTTGCCCCGGGGCGTTCGCCCCAATGATTCCGTCGCGCCCCCCGAATGTGAAGGCCTCGCCGTGTACTCGACGTCTTGACGCGCGCGGACTGGTATGGAGTGCATCGACCGTTCCGCTCAAAACTTGAGCGCTGATGACGCCGCGGGACAGACGTACGGCTCGGGTGCCGACGTGGTTCCCGTTGAGTACCCAGACTAGATGGTTGATTCAACGGCAGGGGCCGTGTTGGTGGGGGCGGATTCCAGCTGACGTTGCAACACCAACGCGGATTGGGAGGTTGCGATGCGGGACAGGAGGCGGACGCCGGCGGGTGGGGTTCAGGCCAAGAAGCAGCAACGGTATGTGCAGCTGCTCGCCCAGGGCGTCAACGACAGCGAGGCGTGTCGGCTGGCCGGGATCAACCGCAAGACGGGGAGCCGATGGCGGTACGGCCGGCGGGTCCGGAATTCCGCCGGGACGCTTGTCATGTATCCGCCGGTGAGAATCGAAGAATCGAGGCCGCGGAGTCCGCGGTATCTCTCAGAGCAGGAACGGATCCAGATCGCCGATCTCCTCGCGGCGAAGACGACGGTGCGCGGGATCGCGCAGCAGCTGGGGCGTGCGCCGTCAACGATCAGCCGCGAGATCCGGCGCAACAGCGACCCGGACGGCCGCTACCGGCCACATCACGCCGGGCACGCTGTTCGGCGGGCGGGCGTGCAAGCCGCGCAAACGGCGAATCGCTGTGGATGAGGTACTGGCCGAGGCGGTCCAGCGGCTGCTGGCGAAACGCTGGAGGCCGGAGCAGGTCGAACACGAACTACGGGAGCTGTTAGCCGGGCAGCCGTCGCGGTGGCTGTGCAAGGAGACGATCTACCAGGCGATCTACGACGCTGCGGTCGCGATCACGCGGCCAGCGCCGTCGTCGAGGTCGTCGACGTCGTCGACGATTGCTCGGCCTGCAGCGTCGCGGACGACTGACCGCGATGCGGATGATTGACGAGCGCCCGGCTGAGGTCGAGGACCGTGCGCAGCCGGGTCATTGGGAAGGCGATCTGCTGATGGGCGCTGGGAACCGCTCGGCGCTCGGGACGCTCGTGGAGCGCACCACCCGGTTCGTGATCCTGCGGGCGTTCCCCGACGGGACCGAGAGCACCGACGGCGGCCGCCAGGCGATCACGAGCGCGCTTGAGGGTCTCCCGGGGCCGCTGATGCGGCTACTGACCTGGGATCACGCAAGGAGCTCGCGATGCATCAGCAGATCACCGCCGCGACCGGCACCGATGTGTTCTTCTGTGACGCGCGCTCGCCGTGGCAGCGCGGCAGCAACGAGAACATGAACGGGCTGCTGCGCGACTACTTCCCGAAGGGCACCGAGCTCGGCATCCACATCGCAGAGGATCTGCTACGGACTGCGACCGAGATCAACGACCGGCCACGCAAGACGCTCGGCTGGCAGCGCCCAGACGCCCTGTTCAGGGCCAGGATCGCCACGGTGACCTCCTGAGCTGCAAGGCCCCCAACAGAACGGCGCGCACGCGTCAGGGCACGACAGCGGGCTTCGGCCCTACGGCCTCCGCCCACTGCCGCACCCCGGCGCGTCAGCTACAAGCCCAGCCACAGTGGGGGAACCTCAGTGATCGCTCCGAGAAGAAACGTGATCGGGCGCAACGCGCGGCCTACCCGGCTACTCCACGCCGAACCATCTGGCTGTCGGTCTAGGCCCCGCCGGTCATCTGTTGCGACGTTGGCTGGATTTCCCACCGCCACGCCGGGCCAGTGCAACTTGCCGCGCTCACGCGCCGGTGACCGCGGCCCGGGACCGCGCTACTGGATCGGCGACCGACCGCTCAGCCACAACCGCTGATCGATCGTCAAACAGGCCCGTAGAAAGCCGTGCGCGGTCTCTCGTGGCATCGGCTCGGGCGGGCGGAGTACTGCACCTGGGGTACAGGTGCAGTACTCCGTTCCTCACGGGTTCCGCGAGTTCCGGGACTGAGGTCTCGCGCGGTCAGGCCACCTAGCGCTTGCCGGCTAGCGCCGAGTGATCTTTAGCCCCTCGGATGATTTGGTGCAGCTAAGTCCCTGATCGAAGGAACCGCACTGGGCCTTGTAGTCCGCGAACGGCCAGACATCGCCAAGGGACAAGCTTCCGGATCCGATGACGGTTCCGCCTGGAGCCTTGACAGAGACCTTGAAATTGCTCCAGCTGGGCTCGAATGCGCACGAGCCGCTTCCCCTCGTATCGAAGCCAAAGGAATGCGGTTCGTTGTCGCCCTTGGTGGTAAACGTCGTGTTTGTCTCGTTGCTCGTGCAATTGCTCGTCCCTCCACCGCCACCGACGATCGATACCGTCATGCCCGTACCGACGGAGAAAATCGCTTTCTTCTCCTGGTCTAGCCCCAGTGATCCGCCACGCCGGGGCGAACGCGTCACGGCGTTGCCAGCAGCGAAGAGCAGGATGATGCGCGCCCCCCGCGGATTGGACCGCACTGCGTTAAGCGTGAAGCGGTACTGCGATCCGCCGAGCCTGAACGCCGCCTTGCTGATGCCGAACGCCCTCCGGGCCTTTCCCGGAATGGCGGAGACCCCGACGAGCTTGAGGTTGGTATTCGGGAGCCCGATCGTGACGATGCGGTTGCTCGCGCCACCGGCGATGCTGACCTTAGCGCCACAAAAATCTGCGGAACCTACGCAACGGACGTTCGTTTTGCCCGCCGCGGCCGCCGGCACGGCCGCGAGCACACCAACACCCACAGTCAGCGCCAGCACCGTGAGCGCTCGCATTGAGAAGCACTTCATCCGGACCTTCCTATCTAGAAGGGCTTGCCCCTCCGGTTGAGATGTATCGCGGCCAAGCGGCGCTCAGGGCGCCGGTAAATACAACCGCGTACGTCTAGGGTCGGCAGGGAATCGGCCAATCTTTAGGACACGGGCCGAATTTCGGCATTCTGTCCGCAAGCACAGCGGGCCAATACCTCCCTCACGACGTCAGTAATCATCGACAGTCGCCGGCAATTGTGAGCTTTGAGAGGCGAGGTGAGCTCGGAGTCTGGACGGCCAGTGCACGCTGACTATCGTCATCAGGCGTAGGCAACCCATTTGGTCCCTCACACCCAGCAAGGAGCAAAGCATCAGCGCCGCAGCTTCTGATCCCAGCGCGATGCCGGGGACGGCAGCGGTCATGGATCCCATCAACGTCGACAGCCTCGACACCGTCGAGCTCACGTCGAATACCGCGGTCGACGCTGAGTGGGTAGGACAGTTTTCGCCTACGGCGCCTGCGGAGCCGATCAGTCAACCGTGATCTACTTCGCGATGCCCCCGGGTAAACGCCTCGGGCGTCGCACCGATACTGCCGAGGAGACCAGTACATCCTGTCGGGCACCGGGGTGCTGGTGCTTGATGAGGGTCCCAAGCCTGTCCAGGCGGGCGACGTGTTCGTCCTAAGACTAAGGCAGGGCACTGCCCACGATCTGCGCAACACCGGCTCGGAGCCCCTGAGGATCATCGCGTTCTTCTCGGCCCGCAAAGTCGAACAACACTGGACGACCGAAGTCTGGGAGCCTGTCGCGCTGAAGATCACGGGCACCCTTAACAGCCGAACGAGCCCAGAAGAAGTAACAGCAGATCAATCGGCACGCGCCCCGGCGCGCGACCCGACATTCCGACCAACCCGGGAGACGGTCCCAGGCGCGATCCGCTCTCACATGCCGGCTAGGACACCGAACAAGTGACGATCAGGTCGAAGGCGTTGGCGGGGACGCTGCCGACGGTGTTGAACGTCGCGACCGGGATGTTGTCGGCATCGTTGGCGTCCGAAGGTGGTCGCGACCGACCCCGCGACGAACGTGTTGGCCGTGTTGAGACTGATCGACGCGGAAGGGCTTCCTGTAGAGGCGGACGAGCCGGCGATCGCGTTCGCCGCGAAGCTGATCGTCCGGGTTGCGCTGAGGGCCATGGCTGGAGTAGCGACAGCCCGCTCAAGTGCGATGGTCGCGGTGGCGTGGCGTGTTTACCGCAATGGATGCTGCGTAGGAGCTGATCTTCCCGTTTGGCAAGGTAGTCAAGCTCGGGCTAACGCCCGGTGTCTGATCTGCCGATAGGAGGTGTATCACTCTCGGGCGATCCGGCACGGGCCGGGGCGCCCACCCGACCTAGGGAACTGAAACGAAGATGCGATGGGATGCGGGCAGGCGGCTGCTAACCGCCCTAGAGCTGGTATTGTTGGCGAGCGGCGTTGTCGTTGGGCAGGCGGGCGCGGCCACGGTCGCGCCGGCGTCGGCGGCGCGGTACGTGTTCTCGATCCCGACCGTGTCGGGGTCGCTGAGAGCACGCGGCGACCGGCATCTGACGCTGAAGCTGGTCGTCAATCGCAACTATTTGACGCGGTTCACCGAGCGTCCGTTGCGTCGAGCGTTCAGGGTCGCAAATGTCGATTTCGCGCGACGGTTCAAGTGCTACTTCGGCAAGTCTGGACCCAACGCGGTCCTCACCTACACGCCTCGGGGGTCGAGGAATCCGGCGTCGATCGTGCTCACGGTCGGACAGCCTCGTTGGAACGCCAAGCGCGCGACCTGGACGTTCCCGGCGACTCGGATTCGCAAGCAGCCCGACAACCTGCCCGGCACGACCGTTCAGAACAAGCCGCCACTTATCACCAACCCGCGCAGCTTCACCCGCGCCACCCTGCTCATCGACGACACCACGCCCGCGAAATCGCTGGAACTGTCCGGCCAGGGTATCGCCGACTCTGTGGGAGGGTTCCTGCAGCAGCTCTTCACGACAGCCATCCCCTGGATCCCTGGCCAGCAATTTCACCTCGTGTTGGGTGTCCACTTCCAATTTCCGGTCGACCGCTCTGGGACGGTGGACGAGCTGCCGGTGCTTGTGGGCAATTCCGATGGGTTTGCGCCGGCGAGCGGTTGGCGCGTCCAACCGAACAGCTTCGCGTGCCAGATGGCGGCGAGGATCGTCGCGTGGCAGAGCATCGAAATGCCAAGCCTGGTCGGCGCCCGCTACACCTTCGACCTGGCGGTCTACGGTGTCAGCCAGGAAGCGCAGTTACCGATTTACAGCAGTACGCTGCAGTACCCGATCCCTCCCGGCGGAGCGCCGGCCAGCCCCGGGTGCAGTTCGCCCGGCTAGACCGGACTCTGCGTGCCAGCTCGGTCTCTGGTCGCAAGTGCCGGGGGCTCTGGCCCCGGGCTGGATCTGGCGAGCAGCCGCCACATCACTGGCCGCGGTTGCGCGTCCAGGCGTCCTGAACGCTGCAGGAGCAGTCTGAGACGCCAGTTCCGCCTCCGGTGCAGTGCAGGCGCTCATCGATCGCCACGACGCATCACGCTGAGACAGGCTCTTCCAGAGATGCCGGCGATCGCAGCTAACGCCGACTCGCTCCCGCAAGACGACGCCTTCGAGGAAAGGGAAATCGGCCGAGCGCCGCCGATCGCGAGTCTCTTGCCACCACGAACGCGATCACGGGCCTCGTGCGGCATGCGGTCCGGAGGCACCATCAGGAACGTGGGCGAGAGTCGCGGGCGTTGCCTCGTAGCGATGTTCGGGGCAGCCGTCCGCGAACACGTACGCGGCCCCGGAGCGCGCCCTCTCACGGGGCGCACCCACCACCGCGGTCGAGCCGTCGACCGCGACCGACCAGCCGAACTCGTCGCCGAAGGCGGCGTCAGGGGCGATCTGCCTGGGGCCGTGTGACCACAGGGGCCGGCGCTTGAACACGAAGGTCGCCCCTTTGTGCGCGTTGTACCGGTAGGCGCCGACCACGGCGGTCGAGTCCGAGATCGCCACCGAGGCGCCAAAAGCGTCGCGCGCACCGCGGGTCAGCTTGACGTGCTGCGACCAGGAGCCGCCGGAGCGCCCGAAGATGTAGGCCGCCCCAGCGCCCGAGTCCTTGCCGGGCGCGCCCACCAGCGCGGTCGAGCCATCGACCGCCACCGAGGCGCCAAAGAGGTCTCGAGCGGCGTCGTCGTCAGCCGTCAGCTTGGCTTGCCGACGACAGACTTCGGCGTGGTAGGGCTACGGCGGTTCATACACGAACACATAGGCTGCCCCAGTGGTCGGCGCCGAGGCTGGTGTGTTCTTACCCGGCGTGCCGACGAGCGCGGTCGAGCCCGAGATGGCCCGAGACTGCCACCGAGGCGCCGAACCTGTGGTCCTTGCGGACCTCAGGGGAGGTGAACCTGTCGACCGACACCCACTCGCGTCTGTGGCAGATGTAGCGACGCTCTTGCTCTTGGCATCGGTGGAACACGAAGACCGCCCCTGTTGCCGAGTGCTCACCCGGGGCGCCGATCAGGGCGGTCGAGCCCGAGACCGCAACCGATCGACCGAACTCGTTGCCCGCGGTGGCGTCCGCGCCGGTCACCCTGGCTTCCTGCTCCCACACCGGACCGCACGTGCGTTCGCACCGTGGATGGCGCACGAACATGTACGCCTCACCGTGATGCGATTGGTCGTGGGGCGCACCGACGACGATGGTCGAGCCCGAAATCGCCACCGACCAGCCGAAGTAGTCGCGCGCCGCAGGGTTCGAGGCGTTACGTCGTCCTCGTCACCGCCTCGATCACCCGTCCGGCCAGGGACAATGCCGAGTTGCTGTAGGAGAAGCCCCTGCCGGCAGGGGTCAGCTGGGGGGAGCTTGACCATGCCGCGTACGTATCGCGCGAAGGCGGCGTCGCCCTGACCGGTGTTCTCGAAGTCGTCGCCCAGGAACCCGGCTGTGTGATTGAGCAGGTGGCGTACGGTCAGGTGCTCGGCCACCGCGGGGATGCGGGTGCGGAAGTGGGGCAGGTACCGGCGCACCTTGGCGTCGAGATCCAGTCGGCCCTGATCGACCAGTCGCATGGCCGTGGTTCCGGTGAACGTCTTGGTGGTGGAGGCGATCCGGAAGACCGTGTTGGGGTCGATCGCCACCGGATAGTCGACGTTGGTGACACCGAAGCACCTGATGTGCTCACGGCCGCGGTAGATCAGCCCGGCGGCGGCTCCCGGCACGCCGTACCGCCCGAGCCACAGCCGGTGACGCCACCACCATGGCGCCGGCGACCGCAGAGCCGAGAACGACCGCCAGGAGAGCGGCGGATCGCTCACTTGAAATCCGTCACCGCGCCGGCGAGCGGATAGGCGTTGCGACGCGGTCCGGCCGGACCACGAGGATGGATTCCGTCGACCGGATCCCCGGGGGACACGCCGACCAGCTTGAAATGGTTGATCTCGAACGGGAGGCTGTCGGCGGTGGCCCAGTAGGGGCCGTCCATGAGCCCGAAGTGCAGGTGGGGGGCGCCTGAGTTGCCGGTGTTGCCGAGGAGGCCGAGTCGCTGCCCGACCTTGACGCGATCTCCCACTTTCACCGCGACCGTTCCCGGCTGGAAGTGGGCGTAGAAGGCATACACCCTGCGCCGCACACGGATGGTGACGTAGTTGCCGGCATAGTCGAGGTTCTCCGTGATGCCCTTGGCGTTCTCGAACGGCACCTGCTCGGGCCGCCCGTCACGGCGGGCGATGACGACACCGGCGGTGGCCGACCTGACCACGGCGCCGAACGCGAAGTGATCCTTCAGCGCCTTGCCGTTACCGGAAAAGAACCGCCCGCCCCTGTCTCTGACCCAATCGATCGCGAACGTCTCCGGATACTTCAGCGTCGAGCCGTCCACGGGCAGGCGGCCCACGCGGTGGTCGCTGTCGGGCAGGCAGCAGCCGTTCCCGTTGAGCCATCCCTTCCCCCTCAGAGGTGACGCGATCACGATCGCGCGCCGGCGATCCACCGTGAGGCGTGGGCCGTTGATCACCCTGCTCTGAATGATCGGGCCGACGGGATGGGGCGGAAGCGTGTAGGCGATTCGGTGCGTGAGCTGCCGGGGCACCGAGGCCGCCCGCGGAAGGACCACGTCGATGACCGTGTCCACCACCGTGGAGGCGGGGATCATGGCGGTGCGCTTACCGCCGATCAGGGCCTTTGTCGCCTCGCCCAGATGTCGTCCGTGGAGGTGCAGCAAGGTCCGGCCGCGAAGCCCGAGCACCCTGACCGATGTGAGCGTCGCCGGCTCGGGAAA
Source organism: Solirubrobacteraceae bacterium (assembly GCA_036273655.1). GTDB lineage: Bacteria > Actinomycetota > Thermoleophilia > Solirubrobacterales > Solirubrobacteraceae > Palsa-465. Next base: position 47,745 of record DASUHF010000063.1, read on the forward strand.
GGCGTTGGTGATCAGCAGGTCGTACTCGATGTGCCTGCGGCCATCGCTGCCGCGGACCACGAGCGCCGGCCCGCTCTGGGACACCAGCAGGGCTGTCACCTTGGGGCTCGCGCCGGCTGGGCTTGACGTCACCCCGCCGACCAACGCGACGGCGGCGAGCGTCATCGCGGTCCTGCGAACGAGATGACGGGCGACGGTGGATGATGCGTTCAATCGTCTCACGGCAGGGCTCCTAACCCCGCGGGCGGATCCAGACGCTGCGATCCTCCGTTGGTGCCTCGTGTTGAGTAGCCGCTGCCGCCGCCAGGGCTCGAGCAGCGCCACCAGGAACGACATGCTGACCTGGGGAGAAGCAGATGTATCTCTGCGGCTGCGGCCGGTGGGCAGCTTGCAGGTCGCGCGTGACTCCCTTACGGCGGCCCGATGACGAACTTCTTCGGGTGCACCGACCGGACGCAGCTCGTATCGGGGTGGCGCAGGTGGTTGTAGAACGAGTTGATGACCTTCGCGCCGCACGGATTTGCGATTGCCCCGTGGGCGACACCGGGCAGCTCGACGACGATCGAGTTCTTCAGCGTCCTCGCTGCGTAGCTGCCCCACTGCGCGCCGGTCTGCGCGTCAAACGTGCCCGTGATCGCGAGAGTCGGAATCTTGCTGCGGGTCACGTCGCGGATCGACGCCGGCGCTTTGGGCACGTTCCAGCTGTGGCAGATCTCCCGCAGCCACGTCAGCTGCGGCGCCTGCGCGAGCACGGATCCGGGAAAGCCGGGAAATGCTCGCCTGGCCAGACGTAGCTCTTGACGCTTGGTCTGGTACGGCAGCCACTCACTGCACCACACGCCATACGTCAAGCCGTACCCGAAGATTCCGCGGTGCGCCGGTGCAGTCGCCCGCGCCTCAGCCCACTCGAGGGCGATCCGACGGGGATGCCCATGTGCGAGCTCGTCGATCTCGAGCGGGACCGTGGCCGCGAAATGCGATTGCCGGGTAAGCCAGTTGACGAGCGCGTCGCCGTCGAGGTTGACCGTCACGCGCCGCTTCAGGCCGGGGACCCATACCGACGTCGTCACCGGATGGGCCGCGAGACGGTTGACGAGGCGCACGTAGGTCTGAGCGATGTGCGGGTAGCGCTCGCGACACGGCTTCTGCGCTCGGCACGCGTTGAAGATGTTGTCGAAGGACTCCCTGAAGCTGGACCACGTCCAGCCCAGCGACGCCACCGACGGCGGGACGGTTCCATCCAGCACGACCGAATGGATGCCGGCCGGGTGAAGCCGCATGTACGTCAGCCCGAGCTCGGTCCCATAGGAATGGGCGAACACATCCCAGCTCCTGATCTTCAGCACCTGGCGAAGATCGGCTACGTCCGCCGCGTTCTCGATGGTGTTGAACGCCGCTAGGTCGATGCCCCGGGCACGCAGTCGGGCGCGGCACCGGGCGGCGGCGGCAGCCAGTCCCCGCCCCGTGGACGGCGCGCTGAGCCGGCGGCCGACCTTGGCGCGGAAGTTGTCGAGCGGGCGGCAGGGAAGGAGCGGCTTTGACCCGTACGTGCCTCGCTGCGCCAGCACGATCACCTCGCGGTGATGATTCAGGCCGGCGTCGACGAGCTCGCCCGAGAAGCCGAGGGCGTCCGAGCCCGGGCCGCCGTTGAGGTAGACCACCGGCACTCGCGAGGGATCGTGCGAAACGGCCGGAATCCTGACGACGGCCAAGCGGATCTTGCGTCCAGCCGGCCGAGCGCGATTCTCGGGCACCACCAGGTAGCCGCAGCGAGGGTTCTTCACGTTCGCCGGCAGACCCGTCGGGCACCGCGCGCTAACAAACCGCGCGTCCCCCGCCGACATGCGCGTCACACGGGCCGACGTGGCTGCGCCGATCCCCGCAAGCAGCACGCCCAGCGCGATCGCGCCCGCGATCGCCAACAACCGAAGCCGCAAGACCCCTACCCCCGAGTGCAGGTTCCTTCGCCCCACCGCTTCCCTCCTTGGACGCCCCCTGGCGGAACTGACGTCGGCACCATATCAGGCAGCCAAGCCTCTGCGGCTACGAGGGAACACGTTCTCCTGATGCACATTGGCGGTTACCGTCGCCGCCGTCCGTAGCGCAGCTACAGCGTCTGAAATGAGGTGGTCGTCCGGTGACCGGCGTGCACGCGGATGCGGATCGTAACCCGGTGCAGGCTGCCCCGCGGAGGCGCTTGGCTTCGGCTCGGCTGAGCCTGGCACCCGACCGAGTAGGAGCCGGCCCCGAAGTTGACGAGGCGACGGTGCAGGAGCCGGAGCGAGCCGGACACGGCCGGCCGGCGGATCCGCCGCGCGCCGAGGTACGGCGCGATTGCGTTCCTGCGATCAGGCGGGCCCTCAAGCCGATGGGCAGGTCAACTCCCGAAACTGGGGACGGTGGGAGCGTGAGACGATGCGCGAGCCTTCGGTGACCATTGAAAGGCGTCACGTCAGACGCTGGCGGGGGTTTGCTGTACTCGACCGTTGACGGCGGCGGGCCTCATCTCGGCCCGGTTTGCTCGCCGATCCCGACACCAAGCACATCGACTTGCGTCGTGGCGCGGTGAGGCGCCGGGCGGGTACAAGCGCCTTGACAAGATGCGCGAGGCGCACGCGCACGCGATCCAGATCGAGCATCGGTTGACACCGATCATCGTGGCGATGGCGGACGCCGACGTGTTTGACCGTTCAAGGATGAGATCGACGAGCCGCACGAACCCGGTGACCCATGGCGGGAGAGGCGCGGCCGCTCGCCGCCGATCGTCGACCGACCGCCGCCCGAGAGCCCACCGAACGTTCGGGGTCCGCCAACGTACCTGGATCGCACGATCGCATCATCGCGAGCATGGGGCGAGCGGTTGGTCGCGGCCGGCGGCAACCTGGAGGATCGTCATCGGCAGAGGCGGTCGGGCAGCTGATCGACGAGCTCGAACACCCGCTGCACGCGCCGGGGCCCCGGCAGGATCGCCAGGGCCACCGACGCGTGCAAGCAGAGCGCCCGCAGCGCGAGCACCGCCCGCACGCCGCCCACATCGATGAAGTCGAGCGCTTCAAGGTCCAGCACTATCCCCCCCGTGGAGCCGACGTCGATGCCGGCAACGGCGGCTTCGAACAACGGCACCGTGGCGATGTCCAGCTCTCCTTGCACCGCCACCGTCACCTCGGCGCTGAGCGAGAGGCGCAGAGCGAACGGCGCCGGTTCATCGAGGCTGGGGTGGCGGGGGTCTCTCACCGGCCGTGTGCCCATTTACCGGGTCGGCCGATCGGTCGCCGGACCCGGTGCTGGCCGGCGCTCCCCGCCCGCGGTTCGTCGCGCCGCGCCTGGGTGTGCGACCCGGTCGTCACGCGAGCTGTCGTACGCGTCTCGCATCAGCTCACCGGCGAGCTCGCGGCCGCCCAGGCCGAACGCCAGGGCTCCGGCCACGGCCAGCATCCCGACCAGGGCGATGTACGTGGTGGTGACGATCGCCGTGGCGATCCGCAGCTCGCTGAGGACCATGAACACGACGATGGCCAAGACCAGCGTCGGGGCCACCGCGCGAGCCATCCGTCCGCCCGGCGTGTCGCCCATCAGCCTCTCGATGAGACCGCTGGCGGCGCCCGCCAGAGCGACTCCGATGACCAGGATCAGCACGGCCGCGATGACGTTGGGCAGGTAGTTCTGCACGTTGCCCATGAAGTTCGTCAGCGCCGGGATCCTCAACGCCCCGATCGCCGCAACGATCGCGTAGATGAAGATGAACCAGAATGCGACCACCGCCACCAGGCGCGAGGGCCGGGCGTCCGGGCTCATGCGTTCCACGTACGCGCCGGCCTGGCTGCCTCGCAAGGCCCGGTCCAGCCCGACCGCGGACAGCAGCTTTGCCACGAGCAGCTTGACCAGACGGGCGGCCAGGTAGCCGATCAACAGGATGGCAAGGCAACCCAGTAGGTTTGGGATGAAGCCGATTAGGGAGTCGAGCCCTCGCTGCAGGCTCTGGGCGATATCAACGGCCGCTATGGGCATGGCAATCTCCTCCTCGTGTGGAAGGTCGGTCAGATGAACGGATCCCCGCAGGCGCCGTGGGCGCCGGACCCGGCCGCGGCGCGCTGCCTCTCCGATGCCGGGCCGATCAGCGGGTCTGTCCTGTGAAGACAGCGGCGGCCGCCGGACGGTTACAACGGCGCGCACATCCGGGTAACCAAAGGAGGAGAGGACCGGTCCCTTATCTAGATGCCCGCGCAATCGCAAGCCACGGAGCCCGACGAGGTGCTCATCGAACGGACGCTGCAGGGAGAGCTGTCAGCGTTCGAGGGGCTCGTCGAGCGCCATCGCGCCGTGGTGGTGCGGGTGGCGGCGCGCATCGTCGGTTCCGACGCTGCCGAGGACGTGGCCCAGGACGCGTTCCTTCGCGCATTCCACCGTCTCCCGCAGTATCGCGGGAACGCCGCCTTTCGCACCTGGCTTCTGCAGATCACGCAGAACGCGGCGCTCAACACTCTGGCCTGGTCGCGCCGCCGCCCGGCCGATGCGGTCGACGACGCGCCGGAGCCCCACGACACCGACCCGGTGCGCCAGCCGGTCACGGAGTTGGAGCGCCGAGAGCGCCAACGGCGGCTCGAGCTGAAGCTCCGAACGCTTCGGCCCGAGTACCGCAGCCTGGTCGTGCTGCGTGACCTGGAGGGCCTGAGCTATGGCGAGATCGCGCAGGTGCTGGAGATGCCGATCGGCAGCGTCAAGGGCCGGCTGCACCGGGCGCGGGCGGAGCTGATCGAATTGCTGCGCAACAACACCTACGACTGGGAGCTGCCGGCATGACCGCATACGAACCCCCCGCCGACGACCTCACGCCCGCCGAACTGGGCTTGGCGCGGCACCTGGCGCTGCTGCTGCAGGAGGAGCCCGCGACCGGCGGAGGCGCCCTCGTCGCGCGGGTGGTCCGCGCGGCACGCTGGCAGGAGGCAGTCCGCGAACCGCTGGTGCTGGTGGGCAACGTCGCCGGAATCCTGGCTGACGCGGTGCGGCTGGTGCTCGGCCCGGTTGAGCACCCGACCGGCCCCACGGAGCGCGGGACCGACCCCGGGCAGGGCGAGACATGACCCCGGTGGCCACATCGATTCTCGGTCAGGCCGGCCAAGATCTCGGTGCGTTCATACCCCGGCTGGCCGGCGCGCTGGCGCTGCTGCTGATCGGCCTGCTGCTCACCCGCTTGCTCGCCCGGCTGCTGCGCCGGGCACTGCAGGCCACCCGTCTTGACGAGGTGGCGGAGCGCGCCGGAGTCGCCGAGGTGCTGCAGAGCTCGGGCCTCGGTGGGTCGCTGGCCGCGCTCATCGCCCAGGCCGTCCGCATCTTTCTGGCGATCGTCGTCATCTTCGCGGCGCTGTCGCTGCTCGGGCTGCAGTTCTTGTCGACGTCCCTGAACCACGCCATTCTGGAGCTTCCAAGGCTGTTCGTGGCCGGCGTCCTGCTGCTGATCGGGGCTGTGGTGGCCGGCGCGGCGCGGCGGCGGGCCGATCGGCTGGCCTACCAACTGGACTTCCCGGTGCCGGCCGGACAGATCGTGCAGGTCGTCGTCCTCGCCGTGTTCGTCATCCTGGCGGCGGCCGAGGTCAGCATCTCGACCGAGGTGCTGCTGGTGCTGATCGGCGTGCTGGTCGCGGCGGTCGCGGGCACGTTCACGCTCGCCTTCGGGCTCGGCTCCCGCGATGTAGCCCGGTCGCTGAGTGCCGGCCGCTACCTCCGTTACGACTACCGAGTAGGGCAGGAGATCTCTATCGGCGACATCCGAGGCCGAATCACCCTGATCCGGGGCACGAGCATCGTGCTGGACGCGGGCGACGGCCGGTTGATCCGGGTTCCCAACCACCTGCTGATCGACAGCATCGTCACCATCTACGGTGCGGACCAGCGTGCCAGCTCTGGTGGCTAGGGCACCAAGATCAAGCGACCGACGAGGCCCGTGGGTCGCCGATTGCGCGGGCAAGCCGTCGCCGCCGAACTGGGGGTCGTCACCGGACGGTCAACAACGCCGGGGCAACCGCGCACACCGGCATGCTGGCGACACACCCGAGGAGGTGATCCGCGACGCTCGGCTCACCCCATGAATATGTGCACTACGCCGCCGCCAAGGCGGGGGTCGACGCGCTGACCATCGGGCTGGCCAAAGATGTCGCCGAAGACGCGATCAGCGTCAGGGCCGTCGCGCCCGGGATCGTGGACACCGAGATCCACGCTGCGGACGGCGACGCGAGCAGGCCCCAGCGGGCCATCGCGCGCATCCCAATGGGTCGCCTCGGAGCTCGGGAGGAGATCGCCGCGGCAATCACCTGGATGCTCAGCCCCGAGGCCGCGTACACACGACAGGAGCGATTCTGCGCGTCGCCGGCGGGGTCTGACGTGCGAGGCGGGCACTCGAGAGGCGAGTATTGGATACTCTTGTCCGGGCGATCCAGTCTCGGACAATGTTGTCCGATAGCTGCAGCCGATCGGCCGGAACCGCGCCCGCGGCGGAGGCCCCGGGTACGGCCGCCGATCAGGCGGCTCGCGCGGGCGTCAGGCCCTCGAGCAGAAGCGCCAGCGCACGGCTGGCAGCCGTCGCACGCCCGGCTGGCCCATCGGCCGCCTCGATCGCGCCGCGGACCATCAGGACAACCAGGAACACGTCGTCGATGGTCAGGTCGGAGCGGACGGTGCCCGCGGCCTTGGCGGCACGCAGCGGCTCCTTGAGCAGCTCGCGCAGCCGCCGCCGGCGGGAGTGCAGCTCCGATCCGAGGCACGTGTCCTCGCGCGCGAGCTCGCCCAGCGCATGGAAACGGGCGATCGTGTCGACGATGTTTCGCAGTAACACGAAGAACGCGTCCGGATCGCCCGCGTGGTCCGCGGCGAGCCGCTCGGTGTGTTGCATCTCGTCGAACAGGACCGCCGCGGCGAGGTCGCGCCGGTCTGGGAAGTTGCGGTACAGCGTCGCCTGGCCAACGCCGGCCCTCCGTGCGACCTCGTACATCGGGACCTCGCCGCACTCGGCGAACAGCTCCCGTGCAGCGGCCAGGATCGCGTCGCGGTTGCGCTGCGCGTCTTTTCGCCGCGGAACCTGATCGATCGCGGACATGGAGGCGAGTCTAGTTGCGGAAGATGCTGTCCGCAAGCCGGCCGACGAACGCAGGAAACCATTTTGCAGCCAAAGAACTGGACAATGATCTCCGGTTGAGCTATAAGTTGAGCAAGCAACAGTTCGGTGATCCAGGCACATGACTCCCCCTCAGATCCTCGACGTCAATCCATCTCCCGCTGGAAGGCACTGGGAAGCCGCGTGAGCGGATGTCCGCCCTGCCCACCACTTCTCACCGTGCGGGCGCCGACCCGGCCCCCGAAGTTCGCAGCGACGCACACGCGCCAGGCCGGCGGCTCGCCCCACCGCGGGTGGGCAGGCGCCTGGCCACCACGGGTCTGCTGATCGCACTCGGCGTCGCGCTGCTGGCCGCGGTTCCGGCTCTGCACCGCGTGCTGCAGGAGATCGGCCACATCGGTGCCGGCTGGATCGCGGTGGCGGTGGCACTAGAGCTGGCCTCCGCCATCAGCTTCGTCGTCGTGTTCCGGCTGTTCTTCGACCGTCTGGACCCCGGCGACGCTCGGGCGCTGGCATGGACGGCGCAGGGGTCCGGCGCACTGCTTCCCGGCGGCGGCGCCGGCGGACTGGCGATCGGCGGCTGGCTGATCCACCTGACCGGCACCCCGCTTCGCTGGGTCGCACGCCGCTCGGGCGGACTGTTCTTCCTCAGCGCCGGAGTGTCCGGCATCGGGCTCATCGCGGCGGGCGTGGCGCTGATCGCCGGCGCTCCCGGGCCACACGACCTCTCGACCGTGGTGCTGCCGACGGTGCTGGCGGCTGCGGCGACGATCGTGATCGCGGTACTTCCGACGATCCTCCGTGCTCGCACGCACGCGCCGCGCTGGCTTGCTGCGATCGCGACCGGCGTATCCGAAGCCGAGCAGACAACCTTTAGCCGCCGCTCCAGCTGGCGCCTGCTGGGCGCGCTGGGCTACCTCGTGTTCGACGTCGCCGTGCTGTGGGTGATTCTCCGGGCGTTCGGCCACAGTCCCAGCATCGCGGCGGTGGCGCTCGCATACTCGATCGGGTACGCCGCCAACTCCTTGCCGATCCCCGGCGGGATCGGGGTGCTCGACGCCGGGCTCACCGGCGCGCTGGTGCTCTATGGAATCTCGCCCGCGCACGCCGCGGCAGCCGTGATCGTCTACCACGCGATCGCGTTCTGGGTCCCCGGTCTCGGTGGCCTGCTCGCGTACCTGCGGCTGCGGCCGCGCCTGCTTGCAGCCGGAGCTCAGACACCGGCAGACCTGCAAACTGCCCCAGACACGGTCGCTTCCGAGGAGTCTCGTCATGGACGCACAGGCATTGATCCTCCAACCGATCACGCACGGATGAGTGGGCGTGCTCACCGACGGCCGCGAACTCGTCCGCTTCACGGGGCCCTGCGCTAAGCACCGAGCGCCCAGCCATCTCGCCCGCGTTGACACGGAAGCTGAGCTGTGCCCGCGAGACCGCGACACCGCGACACCCGGCCGACCTCGAATGGCGCGTCCCGATCGGGGTAGACGGTCCGCCTCAACCGGACTGTCGTCACGTCAGGTCAGTAGCTGCTGGGCGTGGTGACCCAGACGATGGTCGACCGCCCTCTGCTGAGGTTGCGGTAGCGGTGAGGAGACTTGCCTGAGAACGTGACGGTGTCCCACTCCTGACGCGAACCTACGAGCCGGGCGCCGCCCGCAATGCGACCGACGCCACACGCGTTGCGACGATGGGTTTCATTCCGAGCGCAGATGGGGTGGCCGTGAGCGGGTGGCCAATGATGAGCGCCGGTGGACGCGCGGCCGCGAGCCGACTTCCGGATAGCGATCCGCGCGTTGCGCTCGCCTCGAAACGAAGTAGGATTCCCATCGGTCCGACCGGTGTCGGCGTGACGACAGAGGGGGTAGGGGTGCGAGGGTTGGCTGATATCGATGCCGCGCTAGCGTGGCGGCGCTGCTTGGTCGCGCTGGTGGTGCTCATCGTCGCGGGCGTTGCGGCCTCGGGCGCCGCGGCCGACTACCCGAAGGTGTCGAAGTTCATCCCCGCCAATCCGCCTGGGGTCATCCCGATGAACCGCCCGCACGGCAAGGACGTCATTGATTCGATCGAGATCCATGACACCGAAGGCGGCTACGCGGGAACGGTGTTTGCCTTCACCAATCCGCAGTCAGCGTCATCGACGGGGTATGTCGTCTCGGGCGAAGTCAACGCGTCCGATCCCGCGGTGACGCAGTTCGTCCACGACCGGGATGGGACCAAGCAGGTCAATAACTTCTGGTACAACCAGTTCGGTTTCGGAGTCGAGCACATCGGCTTCGCCGTCGCGCCGGCGGGCTACTACACGGAGAAGCTCTATGAGCGCTCAGCCGATCTCGTCGGGTGGGCCGCGTGGGAGTACCACATTCCCCTGGACCGTGCTCACATCCTCGGGCACGACAACATCCCGAATTCGGTGGGCGATGAGCATGTACAGCACTGGGATCCCGGCCCGTCGTGGGACTGGCCGTACTACATGGCTCTCGTTCACAAGGTGTACGAACGCTGGTCGCACCATCGGCCACCACCACGGGCAGAGATCCCCACGCGATACACGAAGCCAAATGAGAGGATCCGGCAGATCTCGGTGGGCGACAAGTTTGCTTCGGCTCACGACGTGTTCGACTGGACCACGGGGTTCCACAGCAACTTCACGAACGTATACGCCGACGAGGGCGACCGACCGGCCCTCAGCACGCTGGTCCGAGGCGCCAGCGACCCATCGACATACGTACCGTCGACGAAGGTGGGAGAGCCCCCGGCCTACGATCAGCGCGACTTCTCCTGCGACAACTTTCCGTGGTCGATCATCCCGAATACCCCGTTCGTGCTGTCGGAGGTCTCGGTCAGTGACCTCCGCGCGAAGGCGGCTTGGGGACAGGAATTCGCGCTGCTCGGCAGGAAGCGGGTCCGCGACGTCCTCTACGACAAGATCGACTTCAGCGGGACGGTCGGATGGATTCGTAACTCCGACACCCGCGAAGGCTGGGGCGCGCTCGTCCGATTCCGTGGCGGAACCCACCCGACAACGCTGTTCAGCGGTCCGGAGTATCCAGCGACGTATCTGGGAAACACCCTGGATACCCGCATGTGCCCGGATGCGACGTACGGGTTCAGCCGGGCGGGACAGACGTACGTTTCCCAGCTCAGACGCTTCTCACAGGGCCAGTTCTGGTACCAGATCGATTACAACCACAGGGTCGCTTGGGTGCCGGCCGACGAGGTGACCGTCTCCACGTCGTAGTCGGCAGCCCGGTCGCCCTGGGGGATCGATATAGCCGCGAGCCTGGTGCCGGCTCACTGCGGGCGCAGCGACCCCGGATACAGACGCTTTGCGATCTGACCGAAGATGTCCAGTGTCGGCGTCGTGAAGTTGGACGACTGGTTGGCGACGGCCGTGATCTCAGCGCCGTTGACCCGGTCGTAGAACGTCACGCTGCTGAAGCCGTAGATCGCGCCGTCGTGTCCGAGCCAGTCCCCCAACCGAATGATCCCGAGGCCATATCCGAAGGGGATCCGGTTGGCGGCCGGCATCATGCCGAAGTGCAGGCGCTGGTGCTGGAGACGGCGGCTGAGCAGCGACCCGCGTGCCAGGATCCTGCCCCATTTTGCGACATCTCCCACTGTCGAGATCATGCCGCCGGCGGTCCATGCAAGCCGCGGGTTGATGCGCGTGTAATCCCGCATCGGGCCCTTCCCGTCCTCGCCGGCGTAGTAGCCATGTGCGAATGGCCGTGGGATCGCGGACGTGGTGGGAAAGCTGGTGAAGCGAAGGCCGGCGGGCTTGATCACGTCCTTGGTGATCACCGACTCAACCGAGCGTCCCGTGACCTTCTGCAGAATGATCCCGAGCAGCACGTAGTTGGAGTCCGCGTACTCGGTCTTTGCTCCCGGCGCGAACGCCGGCCGGTGATGGCGGATGATCGAAAGCGCGTCGCTCGGCGTGAACGGCGACAGTGGATTCGTGTTAAAGCGACGATTCCAGGCCGGGTCGCTCGTGTAGTCATAGATCCCGGACCGCATCGCCAGGAGCTGGCGAACGGTGATCCGGTTTCCGTTCGGGATGCCCCTCACCCAACGCGACAACTTGTCCGACAGCGACAGCCGGCCGCGCTGGACCTGCTCGAGCACCGCCGTGGCGGTGAACGATTTTGTGATGCTCGCGATCCGTACGTGATCGGTCGGCCGGAATGGCGCGCGCGTGGCGAGATTCGCGACGCCGTAGCTCTTGACGTAGCTGCCTTTCGGGCCACTGATCACCAGCGACACACCAGGCAGCCGTTCGGTTTGCATGAACCGCTGTGCGCTCTGATCGACGTACTGCCGATTGGCGCTGGGCAGCGGCCTTGCCTGCGTCGCGGGCACACTGCCTGTGAATGCGACCGCCGCGGCGACGCCTGCAGTGAGGAAGCGAAACACGGTGCCGAGTGTAGGGCGCGCGCCGATGATGAAGCAGACAAACCCCAAGATCTCGGCCACGCCGACGCCCAGCAACCAGAACACGGAGCCGCGCGGTGATACGAGCCGATGCGTCGAGGCCATCGGCAGTGAGACGAGAAGCACGCCCATAAGTGAGGGCGGCAGGATCGCCAGCGCACACGGCGCGTGCTGTAGGCGCTACTGCCGGCTCGAGCGGATCGAGGAGATCCTCGGCTACTCGCTCGATCTACCCGACCGCCGCGCGCGGCTCTACGTGACACACGCGGGCGTGAGTTGCTCAACGACCAGAGCGCGTTCCCGATACAGGGTGACGCGCTCCGGTGCGATGTGGTCATTCGGTGCCGAAGGCCGGCGGCCCGTCGGGGCAGCGATGGTCTGCCAACCTTCCCGAGCGTCGCATGAGGGCGAACACTGCCGGTGGTGCGATCAGGGCAAGGGCCGCGAGCACCCAGAACGTCTGGTGAAAGCCACCTGTCAGCGCCGTCTGTACAGTGTCGCCGGCGTGCAGCAGAGCGTGCGTGCGGCCGACGGCAACGCTCGAGGCGATCGCCGTCCCGATCGCGGCGCCGAACTGAGTGGACGTGTTCAACAGCCCAGACGCGAGACCGGACTGCCGCTCGGTCACGCCTTCCAGCGCGGCCACCGAGATCGGGATGAACGAGAACGCCGTGCCGGCGCCCGCGACGACGAACGGCCCGACCAGGTTGGCGAGGAACGCACCATCGGCCGGTGCCCGCGTCATCCAGACGATGCCCACGCCGATCAGGGTCATGCCGAACGCCATCACCAGCTTGGCACCGATCCGAGTGACGAGCAGCTGCGAGACGCCCGCGAGCGCCATCGAGGTCACCGAGGCGGCAAGCCACGCCGCGCCGGTCTGCAACGCGCTGTAATGCAGCACCTGCTGCATGTAGAGGGTGCCGGCGAACACGAACGCGAAGAAGCTGGCGCCCAGCAGCAGCGCCGCGGCGTTGGCGGCGGCAAGGCTCCGCAGGCGGAAGATCGACAGAGGGATCATCGGGTCGGCGCTGCGGCTCTCGATCACGAGGAAAGCGGCCAGCACCATCACCGATGCGACCAGCAGCGCGATCGTGCGGGTCGCGCCCCATCCGTACTGGGGGGCCTGGGCCACGGCGTCGACGAGCAGCACGAGACCGCCGGTGCCGGCGATCGCGCCGGCCATGTCAAACCGGCGCCGCGTCGCCGCGAGGCGGCTGTCGGGCACGATCCGCGGAGCGAGCGCCAGCGCGGCCGCCCCGATCGGGACGTTGAGATAGAAGATGTACTGCCACCCGAGATAGCGCGTGATCACGCCGCCGGCGATCAGTCCCACGGTGCCGCCGCCGGCACCGAGCCCGCCCCAGATCCCCAGCGCTTTGTTGCGCTCGGCACCCTCGCGGAACATGTTCATCACGATCGACAGGGCGGCGGGAATCATCAGCGCAGCTCCGAGGCCCTGCGCCGCCCGCATCCCGATCAGCTGGGTCTCGTCGGTCGCGAGCGCGCATCCGAGTGAAGCGCCCGTGAACACCGCGATCCCGAGCATCAGGATCCGGCGTCTGCCGAGCAGATCCGCGCAGCGGCCACCGAGCAGCAGGAACCCGCCGAAGGTCAGCGCATATGCGGTCGCGACCCATTGCAAGCTGGTCTGACTGAAGTGGAGGTCACGGCCGATTGTCGGCAGGGACACGTTGACGATCGTCAGGTCGATCGTGGTGATGAAGTACGTCACGCCCAGCAGCACGAACGCGAGCCAGCGATTGACGCTGCGCGTCGGCGCGACCGGGGGCGTGGGATGTTCGGAGATGGACGTCATCGGTCCTCCAGCGGACGTGAATTGGCGGTCTGCTGGTTGAGGCTCGATCGACGATGAAAATTGAGCGACGAATTTCCGGCTCCTCCGACGTCATCACCTGTATGGCCACGACCGACAGCGCCGCGCCGAAGGTCCGAGCGTGAGCGACCGGACCCTCGCTCGCGCGCGCCTCGGTGACCCGGACGCGTTCGCGGAGCTCACCGAGCCATATCGCCGTGAGCTGCAGCTGCACTGCTACCGGATCGTCGGCTCGGTGCAGGACGCGGAGGACCTGCTCCAGGAGACGCTGCTGAGCGCATGGCGGAGCCTCGATTCGTTTGAGGGGCGCGCGTCGCTTCGCGCCTGGCTGTACCGGATCGCCACCAACCGCTGTCTGGACATGTTGCGCGCCAGCCGGCGTCGCCCCGAGGAGGCGCAGCGGATGATCGAGTTACCCGAGCCAACCCGACGCACCGACCCGATCTGGCTAGAGCCGTATCCCGACGTCCTGCTCGAAGGCCTCCGCGACGACGCGCCCGGCCCCGAGGCCCGCTACGAGGCCAAGGAGGCCATCGCGCTGGCGTTCACCGCGGGCCTGCAACACCTGCCCGCACAGCAGCGAGCGGTGCTGGTGCTGCGCGATGTGCTCGGGTATCGCGCCGGCGAGGTCGCCAACATGCTCGACAGCACCGAGGCGTCCGTCAACAGCCTGCTTCGACGCGCACGCGCTGCGTTCGAGTCGCGACTACCGGCGACCGGGCGCGAACGCGCCCTGCTGCCGGACTCCCGACGCGAGCGGGACACGGTGGATCTGTTCGCCGACGCGGTTCAGGCCGGCGACACCGAACGCGTTGTCGCGCTGCTGACCGACGATGCGTGGTTGACGATGCCGCCCGAGCCGTACGAGTATCAGGGGCCGGTGGCGATCGGCGCGTTCCTGCACGACCGCGCCGGACGACGCGGCGCACCGCTGCGACTGATTCCGACGCGCGCCAACAACCAGCCGGCGTTCGGGTGCTACTTCTGCGCCGCCAACGCCGCGATCGCACGACCGTACGGGCTGCTCGTACTCACGCTAGAAGGCGCTCAGATATCCGCGATCACGTGGTTTATGGACACGAGCGTGTTCGCGCGGTTCGGCCTGCCCCGCTCGCTGCCAGGCCGGTTGTGATCTTCGCGGCGTGTAAGGCGCCAGTGCAGCGCACGATCACGCGGGTTGCGATGATCGGGTCATGTTGCGTGCGGTGCTGCTCGATGTCAACGGAACGCTGACCGATCCCTCGGCGATCGGCGCGGTATGGGGGCGGCCGGACCTCGGCGAAGAGGTTTTGCAGCACGCGATCTCGACAGCGATGGTGGCGGCCCTATTGGGTGACGGCGAGCGGCCATTTCGTGACCACCTCAGCGCAGCTGTCGATGTCGTAGCGGCCGCGGCCGGTGTCGATCCTGAGGCCAGCGCGAAGGCGGTTGACAGCGCCGCGTCGCTACCGGCCAGACCCGGCGCCGCCGACGCGCTCGCGATGCTTCGCGGCGCCGACCTGCGAGTGGTCGCGTTGACGAACTCCGGGGCCGATGGCGGACGCGCGACCCTTCAGGCGTGTGGGCTGCTGAGGTTCGTCGAACAGGTGCTCGGCGTCGACGCGGTATCAACCTTCAAGCCGCATCCCGACGTGTACGCCTACGCGCTGGACTGCCTCGAGGAGGACCCCAACCGGGTGGCGCTGATCGCGACCCACCCGTGGGACCTTGCCGGTGCGGCACACAACGGGATGCGAACGGCCTGGGTCCGCCACGCTCCCCGCGCCTGGCCCTCGGTGTTCTGTGACCCCGAGGTGCAAGCCGACAGTCTCGCTGGTCTCGCCAACGCGATTCTCGCTCATCACTGGTAGCACGTGCCGCGCGCAAGCGGCCGCCGACCGCGGCGGTCACCGCGTACGGCAGACCAGCGGCCCAGGAAAGACGTACGCGCGGGCGGCGACCATCACCGCCGGCGCCCGCCCTGAGTGCCACTTACGTGTGGTTGCCCTCCAGCAGCGCGAGTAGGCTGTCGTGCTCCTCGCGGCAGGCCGGGCACCCGTCCAGGTGCGCTCGCATCCCGGGGATCGCGTGATCGGCTGCGCCGCCGAGCAGCTCAAGCTCTACGTACTCGTCAAGCAGCGCGTAACACTGCTGGCAAGTCAGCTGGGACCCCTCGGGGCCGAGCAGACCGCGGAGAACGGACCGTGGCTGTGGTGCGTTACGGCCGTCGCTCATCATGCTGCTGTTGGCACCTTCGGGTCCAGGCCGTCGGCCGCGAGCCTGCGGCGCAGCGTTTGGCGTGCGTCATGAATCGTCTTGTACAACGCGCCACGTGAGGTCGCAAGCCGTTCGGCGAGCACGTCGATCGGCACGCCGCCGATCACGACTGCGACAAGCACCTCCCGCTGGTGGGCGGTCAGCTCCGTACGAATCGCGTGGCGGAGCGCGGCGAGCAGTTCGCGCTGCTCGACCTCGAGCTCGACCGACCACGCCCCATCGGTCTGCGCCAGCCACGCCTCGGGCTCGACCGGGAGCTCACGTCCCTGCCAGGTGCGGCGGCGGACCGTGACCGCCACCTCGACCAGCGCGACCTTGTACGCCCAGGTCGTAAACAGACTTGTGCCGCGAAACTGATCGAGTTTTGCGAGCACCAGGAGTAGCGCGTCATCGGCGCTCTGCATCGCGAGATCATCAAGCTCCGCGCTACCGAGCTGCGCCAGGGACGCCCGCCGGCGCGCGACTTCGAACCTGGCCGCTCGCACCATCAACCGATGCAGGCGAGCGATCGCCTCCTCACGAGGCTGGCCCTCCGCGCGCAGGCGCTCGAGCCACCACCTCGAGTCGGAATCGAGCGCGATCAGAGGTTCTGTCGCGAGCCCACCCGGCCCCTGCGAACGTACGAGCCTCGATCTCGCAGGGATACGCGTCACCTTACCCGGACGGCTCGTCATCGAGCGGAGTGAGGACCCGCGCGGCGAGCCCGCTCCTGTCCGCCATCGGATGCCACATCATCACGGTCTGTTAGCGGCACGCAAACGCGAACTTCTTACCCCTCCGTTTCGCTCGGTCCAAGCCTCGACTCCGACGCCGACGAGAACGCGTCCGCCCAGCGGCCGTAAGAAATGTTTCGTCGGTCGCATCCAAGCTGCGCAGAAGTGATGGCCCAATCCACCAGGCATCCCCAAGGGAGGACATCAATGAGGACCATCTTTAGCAGCGCATCACCCCGCGCTCTCGCGGTTGCGGCCGTCGTGGGCACGCTCGCGGCGCTGATCGCCGTCGGATTGGCGAATTCGTTCCCGGCCGCGGCTGCGTCTGCTGACACCACCGCGACCGCGGCGTCCATGTCGAAGGGCTTCGAGACGTCGAAGATGCTCGCGTTCCACGACAAGATGCGGTCGCTGTGGCAGGTGCACGGCACATTCACCGAGCGCGCGATCGTCGACGCCGTCGGCGGCCTCCCCGACACTCCGGAGGTCATCGCCCACCTTCAGCGTAACCAGGTGGACATCGGCAACGCCGTCAAGCCCTACTACGGCGCCAAGGCCGGTCACGAGCTGACCAAGCTGCTGCATCGGCATATCTCCGACGCCGTGAGCTGTGTCGTGGCGGCCAAGGCCGGTGAGACGACCAAGCTCAGGGCCGCGGAGAATGCGTTCTACGCCAACGGCAACCAGATCGCGAGCTTCCTGCACTCCGCCAACCCGCACAACTGGTCGCTTAAGGCGATGAGGACGATGATGCGGATCCACCTCAACCAGGTGCTCGGGCTCGCCGTGGACCAGATCAAGCGCCACTACAACGCCGCCATCAAGCTCTACGGCGCCTACATCAACCACCTCCAGATCGGAATGGCCGACATGCTCAGCGACGGGATCATGAAGCAGTTCCCCGCCAAGTTCCGGTGACAGCAAGGAACGCGGCGAGCCGCTGACGGCAAAGCAGCGGGGCGGGCTCACAGGATGCCGGATGACCTTGCTCGCCGTTGGGGGCTCGGCTGGGCGGTTGACTCACGTCACTCCGCCGAGAAGTCGGTGCTCCGGCTCAGCTTCTCCCACTTCGTGCTCGGCCCGGGACGCGTCCAGGCTGCCGGCGATCGCGTCCGCCGCGTCGCTGCCTAAAGCCTTGACGGTGGGTGCCAAGGGACGCGCGGATGCCGGAGCGGGCTGGAGCGAGGCGCATGAGCGGCTGGCCACCCAGATCGCCGCCGTCGTACGTAGCCGGCTGCCTCACCCGTCCGATCGCTGCCGCCGGCTGGCCAAGTCCTTGACGGCAAGCACGTCAGCAACTCGGTTCGGGCGGGCCGACGAACGTGGCACGGAACAGCTGTGACAGGTGCTCCGCGAGCCGCCGGCGCGACCAGCGGCGATCGACCGTCAGCGCCTCGATCATGTCGGAGGAGATCAGCGCGTAGAGCATGTCGGTGGCCGTCGCGGCCGTCCACGGTTTCTTGAGACGGCCCTCGTGCTCGAGGCGTCGCGCCAGGCGTCGGGCGTTCTGAAGTTTCTCGGCGACGACGCGCCGGCGGACGGCGGCGGCATCGTCGTCGTCGTGGCGCACCCGCTCGATGGCGCGGTCGACTGCCATCAGGCGGATGTGGTACTCGGCGAGGTGGGCTGCCCAGCCGTCGAGCGCGCTCACCGCATCCGGTGCATCCCAGACTCGTCGCAGCGACTCGTGGAGTCCTTCGCTCTCGGCGTTGAAGTCAAACAGGGCGCCGACCAGCGCCGCCCGCGTGGGAAAGTGCAGGTACACGCTCCGGCGCGTGACGCCGACGCGCTCGGCGACCGCCGTCATGGTGAGCGCCTCGAAGCCGTCGTGCTCGAGGATCGTCCGCGCGGCCGCGAGCAGCGCCGCACGGGTGCGGCGACTGCGAGCGTTCGTCGGTTCGGCGATGGGTCCGGCCTTCACGAGCCTTCCTCCGTCACAAGAGTCGGCCTGCGCGAGCTGAGCAGAAGTTTACGCATTGTGTAGAGCGGAAGATAAACTACACGGACCGTATACTTCGAAATTCGAACAAGGGAGGCACCATGACCAACGTCGCCGTGATCTACTACTCCGCGACCGGCAACGTTCATGCGTTGGCCCAGGCGATCGCCGAGGGCGCCGGGGACGCGGGGGCCGAGGTCCGGGTGCGCCGTGTCGCCGAGCTGGCCCCGGCGGAGGCGATCGACTCCAACCCGGCCTGGCGCGCCCATGCCGATGCGAGCGCCGAGGTCCCGGAGGCCACGCATGACGACCTGCGGTGGGCCGACGGCTATGCCTTCGGCACGCCGACGCGCTATGGCAACGTCAGCTCGCAGCTCAAGCAGTTCCTCGACACCACGGCGGCGTTGTGGGCGGCCGGCGAGCTGGCCGACAAGGCGGCCACCGGTTTCACGAGCGCGATCAACACCCACGGCGGCAACGAGTCCACGCTGCTGGCGCTTTACAACACCATGCACCACTGGGGCGCGATCATCGTGCCCCCGGGTTATACGGACGCGGCGGTGGGCGCCGCCGGCGGCAACCCGTACGGCACCGCGCACCCGTCCGGCGCCGGAGCTCCGGGGGAGGCGGTTCTGGCCGCGGCGCGCTACCAGGGCCGCCGGCTCGCGGTCATCGCGTCCCTTCTGCGTACCGGGGTCCGCGCCGCCGAGCTGCGATGACCGCCAGGGACACGCCGGCTAAGGCCGTCGCACACGTCGGCGTGCTCGCGTTGCTGGCAGTCGCCGAGTTCATGCTCACGCTCGACCTCTCGGTCGTCAACGCGCGCTCCCCTCGATCCGCGACGACCTCGGTTTCAGCCAGAGCGATTTGAGTGGGTCGTCATGAGCCCAACCGCGCGGGCGGCGGGAGCATTCGCCATCCTCTCGATCATCTCGGATCCGAGACACAACCGGCCCTCGGGCAGCGACATGCGCATCGCGCCTATCTTCAATGGCACCATGGGCGCGACGACTGCGGTGACCGTCGGGACCGAGGCCCTGACCTTCGACGAGATCGTCGCCGTCGCGCGTCAGGGCGCGCCGGTTGTGCTCGCCGACGAGGCGCTCGCCGCGATTGCGCGCTCCCGCGCTGTCGTCGACGCGCTCGTGCACGACAGTCGGCCTCACTATGGCGTCTCGACCGGCTTCGGCGCGCTCGCCCAGCGTCACATCCCCGCCGACCGGCGGACCCAGCTGCAGCGCAGTCTGATTCGCAGCCACGCTGCCGGCGCCGGGCGGGAGGTCGAGCGCGAGGTCGTCCGTGCGATGATGCTGCTGCGCCTCTCCACCCTTGCCACCGGCCGGACGGGCGTGCGTCCCGAAACCGCCATCGCGTGCGCCGCGATGCTGTCGGCAGGCATCACGCCGGTCGTCCGCGAGCACGGCTCGCTCGGCTGCTCGGGCGATCTCGCGCCGCTCGCCCATTGCGCGCTGGCGCTGATGGGCGAAGGTCCGGTGCGCGACGGCGAGCAGCAGCTCCGCGACGCCGCCGACGCACTCGCGGAGGCCGGCATCGCGCCGATCGTCCTGGCCGAGAAGGAGGGCCTCGCGCTCATCAACGGCACCGACGGGATGCTGGGAATGTTGGTGCTCGCGCTCGTCGACCTTCGCCTGCTGCTGACGACGGCGGACGTCATCGCGGCGATCAGCGTCGAGGCGCTACTGGGCACCGATGCCGTGTTCGCGGCCGACCTCCACGCGCTTCGCCCGCAGGCCGGGCAGGCGGCTTCCGCCGCGAACCTTCGCTTGCTGCTGGACGGCAGTCCGATCGTTGCCAGCCATCGCGGCCCGGAGGACACCCGCGTCCAGGACGCCTACTCGCTGCGGTGCGCGCCCGCGGTCACCGGCGGCGCACGCGACACGGTCGACCATGCGGCCACGATCGCGTCCCGCGAGCTGGCGGCGGCGATCGACAACCCGGTCGTCACCCTCGACGGCCGGGTGGAGTCCAACGGCAACTTCCACGGCGCGCCGTTGGCCTACGTGTTGGACTTCCTGGCGATTGTCGCCGCCGACGTCGCCAGCATCGCCGAGCGGCGCACCGATCGGTTTCTCGACCCGGCCCGCAGCCACGGTCTTCCGCCGTTCCTGGCCGATGACCCGGGCGTCGACTCCGGCTACATGATCGCCCAGTACACGCAGGCCGCGATCGTCAGCGACCTCAAGCGGCTGGCCGTGCCCGCGTCCGTGGATTCGATCCCAAGCTCGGCGATGCAGGAGGACCACGTCTCCATGGGCTGGTCGGCGGCGCGCAAGCTGCGCGAGGCGATCGACGGCCTGACGCAGGTCCTGGCCATCGAGCTGCTCACCGCCGCCCGTGGCATCGCGCTGCGCGCGCCGCTCGAGCCCGGTCGGGCGACCGCGGCCGTGCTCGCCGAGCTTGCGCCGGCGGTCGGCGCGCTCGGGTCCGACCACTTCCTGGCGCCGGACATCGAGGCCGCGACCGGGTTGATACGCAGCGGCCGAGTGCGCGCTGCGGCGGAGGCGGTGACCGGGCCTCTTGCGTAGGCGATGAGACGTCGGAATCGTCGCGGTTGTCGGGCGGGGGTGCGCGTGCCAAGATCGGGGTCGTGGAGGTAGACGACCCGCTCGTTGCCGGCGGGGCAGCGGACGAGACGGATGGCATGGTCCGGATCCCGGGTGGGGCATTCCTGATGGGGTCCGAGGAGTTCTATCCCGAGGAGCTGCCGGAGCGCAGCGTGCGCGTGCACGACTTCTGGATCGACGCGCATCCGGTGACCGTGACCGCGTTTCGACGGTTCGTCGAGGCGACCGGCTATGTCACGGTGGCCGAGCGACCGCTTGACCCGACCGATTATCCGGACGCCGATCGGGCCGTGCTGGTACCCGGTTCGGCAGTGTTTTGTGCGACCGAGGGACCGGTGGCGCTGGACTCGATGGAGTGGTGGCACTACGTGCCCGGTGCGTGTTGGCATGCGCCCGAGGGGCCGGGCAGCGACGTCTCCGGACGCGAACAGCACCCGGTGACGCACGTCGCCTACGACGATGCCGAGGCCTACGCGCGCTGGGTCGGCAAGGCGCTGCCGACGGAGTCCGAATGGGAGCGAGCTGCCCGCGGCGGTCTGGAGGGGGCCCGGTTTGGCTGGGGGGACGAGGAGAATCCCGACGGGCGATGGATGGCCAACACGTGGCAGGGGCGGTTTCCCTGGGAGAACCTCGGGCTCGACGGCTACGACGGCACCTCGCCGGTCGGCTCGTTTCCGGCCAACGGCTATGGCCTGTACGACATGATCGGCAACGTCTGGGAGTGGACCTGCGACCCCGGAGCCGGAACCCCGGCCTCGACCGGGCCCGGTTCGGCGCCACGTTGTTGCGCGCCGGCCGGTCGGAGCGCGACATCGCCCGACGCGACGCGCATCATCAAGGGCGGCTCGCATCTGTGCGCTCCGAACTACTGCATGCGCTACCGGCCCTCCGCGCGGCAGGCCCACGCTGTCGACACTTCCACCAGCCACATCGGGCTGCGGTGCGTGATCCGCGATTCGGTCGCACGCGCCGGCAATCGGTACCGGACGGGGCCGCGGGCGACCGGATCGACAGTTGACCTGAAAGACAGACCTGGATAGGGTCGCCCGACCAGGGGTCCGTGGTCGAGGAGGCCGAGATGCTGAGCAGACGTGAACTGCTGCAGAGGGGCGCGGCGATTGCCGGTCCCGCGCTGGCGCTGGGACGTGTGCCCGATGCGCTGGCACGGTCGCGCAAGGGCGTGGCGGGGATGAACATCATCGTCTTCATCACCGACCAGGAACGCGCGATTCAGCATTTTCCGCGGGACTGGGCGCGCCGGCACCTCCCGGGCCTGACCCACTTACAGAGGCATGGGCTGACGTTCGATAACGCGTTCTGCAACGCGTGTATGTGCTCTCCGTCGCGCGCGACCCTGATGACCGGCTACTTCCCGGCCCAGCATGGAGTCAAGTACACGCTCGAAGAGAACATGCCGGACGACGAGTTCCCCCAGGTCGAGCTGCCGCCTGGCTTCAAGAACATGGCGAGCGTGATGAAGTCCGCCGGCTACGCCGTCGTCTACAAGGGCAAGTGGCATCTCAGCAAGCCGGCCACCGACCAGTTCACCCCGTCCGACGTCGCCAAGTACGGCTTTTCACGCTGGAATCCGCCCGATGCCGGCGCCAACCAGGACGTCGACCAGGACGGCGGCGGAACCACGGACAACGACGGTCGGTTCATGGACCAACAGGGAGACGTCAGCGCCGGCGACGAGGGCGTGCTCCAGTACCTGAGCTCAGTGGCTCCCGGACAGCAGCCGTTCTTCCTCGTGGTCTCGCTGGTCAATCCGCACGATGTGCTGCTGTACCCCAGGAAGTACCTCAAGGCCGGCTACGGTCCGTCGTGGCTGAAGGGCGAGATCGAGCTTCCAGCGACGGTCGACGAGGACCTCTCAACCAAGCCGATCGTGCAGCGCGAGTTCCTGCGGCTGATGAACGCCGGCACCGGACGGCTCGACACCCATCACCGCAAGCGCGCATACATCAACTTCTACGGCAACCTGATGAAGGTGTGCGACGGATACGTGGTCGACGTGCTTGACACGCTGCGCGCGCACCACCTGCTTGACAACACGCTGGTGATCCGCACGTCCGATCACGGCGAGATGGGACTTGCGCACGGTGGACTGCGGCAGAAGAACTTCAACTTCTACGAGGAGACCTTGCGGGTTCCGCTCGTCTACTCCAACCCGCAGCTGTGGAGCAAGCCGGCAACCTCTCAGGTGATGGTCTCGCACGTCGACTTCCTGCCGACGCTTGCGAGCCTCGTCAAGGCACCCCCCGCGGCGCGTGCCAAGTGGCAGGGCGTCGACTACTCCGATCACATCCTCCAGCGCCTGGCGCCGCCTCCGCAGGACTACGTCGTGTTCACCTACGACGACTATCAGGCAGGACAGTCCGGCGGCCTGTACGTGACGCCGCCGCAGCACATCATCAGCCTGCGTGAGCGGCGCTGGAAGATCGCGGAGTACTACGACGCCGACGGCAAGGTCCCCAGCCAGTGGGAGATGTACGACCTCAGGCACGATCCGCTCGAGCGCATCAACCTCGCGCACCACGGCCACAGGCGAACGCCTGCCCAGGAGAAGCAGTACCGGCGCCTGCGGAGAAAGCTGGCGCGGGTGAGGGCCACGCGTCTGCGCCGGCTGCCCAACACGCCCCAGCCGCAGACGAAGGGCAGCCAGCAGAAGATCGCGCCGCCGTCGGCGACCGACTGACACGAAGTCGAGGCGAAGCCGGCCACCCTTTCGCGAACCGAAGCACCGAGGCGCCGTCGGGGTGGGAAACGAGTACGGCATAGACGTACAAATGTCCCACCTGGCCCGCCACCGATGATGACGGCCGCGGTTACGCGGCGGTGCCTTCGGTGCGGATCACCGGCTGCCCGTTGCGGCCGTCGAGACGGCGCAGCTTTGACTCGATGCATGCCAACAGCTCGCGATAGGAGTCGCAGAACGCTGTGACGCCTTCACGCTCCAGTTGCGCGGTGATCGCGTCGAGGTCGACGCCGGCGTCGCGGGTCTGGTCGAGTGTGCGCTGTGTCTCAGCCAAATCGTGGTCCAGGGCGCGCTCGGCGTCACCGTGGTCGGCGAACGCGAGCAGCGTCGCCTCCGGCATCGTGTTGACGACGCCCGCGGCGATCAGTCGCTCGACGTAGAGCACGTCTGAGTAGCTGGGATCCTTGGTGCCGGTGCTGGCCCACAGCGGCCGCTGCGGTCGTGCGCCCGCCGCCTCAAGCGCCTGCCAGCGCGTGCCGGCGAAGCGGGCCAGATATCGGCCGTAGGCGCGGTGTGCGTTGGCGATCGCGACCTGCCCGCGCAGCGGCGAGCCCGGCGGCAGCGCGTCGTCGGCCTTGGTGTCGACGCGCGAGACGAAGAACGACGCGACCGAGGCGATCCGCTCGAGCGCCTCCCGGCGTTCGAGCCGCCGCTCCAGCCCACGCAGGTAGGCATCGATCACCTGCTCGTAGCGCGCCACCGAGAACAGCAGCGTGACGTTGACGTTGACGCCGCGCGCGATGAGCTCCTCGATCGCCGGCACGCCGGCTGCGGTCGCGGGCACCTTGATCATGACGTTGGGGCGCGCAAGCCGCTCCCACAGCTCGAGCGCCTGGTGGATCGTGGCATCGGTGTCGTCGGCCAGGTCGGGCGTGCACTCGAACGAGACAAATCCGTCGCGGCCGTCGGTCTGCTCGTAGACCGGGCGCAGCACGTCGGCGGCCGCGCGCACGTCGTCGAGGCCGAGCGCGAAGAAGAGCTGTTGCGGCTCACGCACGCCGACGCGGGCGAGGTCGCGTAGCTGCCCGTCGTATCGGTCAGAGCCGGTGATCGCCTTGGCGAAGATCGTCGGGTTCGACGTCGCGCCGGTGACCTCGAGGTCTCGCACGAGTCGTGCGAACTCGCCCGTCTGCAGCAGCTCGCGCGAGAGCGTGTCGAGCCAGATCGAGACACCGGCCTCGTGCAGGCGGCCCAGGCGGCCCAGGCGGCTCGGGCGTCTCATGCGCCGGCCTCCTGGGGGAGCAGCTTCGCGAGCGGCGTCCCGGGGTCGGTCAGACGCGCCCGGTCGACGGGCCGCCGAGCGCGGATCAGCGCGCGGATGTCATCGTGGACGTCCCACACGTTGACGTTCATGCCGGCGAGCACGCGCCCGTCCTGCAACCAGAAGGCGATGAACTCGCGGGTGCTCGAATCGCCGCGGAACACCACCTCATCCCAGTGGCTCGCGTAGCCCGAGTACTCCATCCCGACGTCGTACTGGTCGGAGAAGAAGTAGGGGATGCGGTCGTAGGGTGCGCGGCGGTCGAGCATGTTGCGCGCCGCGGCAGGACCCTGATGCAGGGCATTTGACCAGTGCTCGACGCGTATCCGCGTGTCGTAGAACGGGTGGTGGGCGGCGGCCACATCGCCCGCCGCGTAGACGTCCGGCGCGCTCGTCTGCAAGTGCTCGTCGACCGCGATCCCGTTATCGAGCGTCAGGCCGGCGCCCTCGGCGAGCTCGACGCGCGGGGTGACGCCCACCCCGACCACGACGAAGTCGGCGTCGATCCGGCGACCGTCCGCCAATCGCACCGCGGCGACCCGGCGATCGCCCTCGATCGCCTCCACGCGAGCCTCGCCGACGAACTCGACGCCGTGATCGGTGTGGATGTCGCGGTAGATCGCGCCGAGCGCCGGCCCGAGCACGCGCTCGAGCGGCACCCGCACCGCCTCGAGGATCGTCACCTCGCAGCCGCGCTGGCGAGCCGAGGCGGCGACCTCTGCGCCGATCCAGCCGGCGCCGATCGTCACCAACCGGCCGCCGGCGTCGATGCGGGCGCGGATCGCCTCGGAGTCCTCGACCGAGCGCAGGTACAGCACGCCGTCGAGGTCGCCGCCGGGCACGGGCAGGTGCCTGGGCTGCGCGCCGGTCGCCAGCAGCAGGCGGTCGAACCGGAGCGTCTCGCCGTCGGCCAGCGACACTTCACGAGCGGACGGGTCGATGCGCTCGGCGCGGGTCGAGGTCCGAAGCTCGATCTCGTGCTCGGCGTAGAAGGCCTCGTCGTGGACGTAGGGCTTGGCCTCCGCCTCGCCGCGCAGGTACTCCTTGGACAGTGGCGGGCGCTCGTAGGGCCGTTCTGGCTCGGCGCCGACGAGCACGACGCGACCGTCGAACCCCTCCTCGCGCAGTGTCTCGGCGGCTTTGGCGCCGGCCAGGCTCGCACCGACGATGACGAACGTCTGGGTGGCCATCATGCACTCCCTCCGGTCAGGTTCAAGAACTCCTCGCGGGTGCGCGGGTCGTCGCGGATCAGACCGTGCAACGCCGAGGTGACGGTCCTCGCACCCGGCGTGCGCACGCCCCGCAGCGACATGCACAGGTGCTCGGCTTCCAGCACCACGCCAACCCCTTTGGGCTGCAGTCGGGTCATCAGCCAGCCGGCGATCTGCGTACTCAGACGCTCCTGGATCTGGAGATCGCGCGAGAACAGCTCGACGACGCGCGCCAGCTTGGACAGGCCGAGGATCCGCTTGGCCGGCAGATAGCCGACGTGCGCGACCCCGTGGAAGGGGAGGAGATGGTGCATGCACAGGGAGCGGAACGGGATGTCGCGCACGACGACGAGCTCGTCGTAGCCCTCGCCGTTGGGAAACGTGGTCGCCTCGAACGGCTCGGGCGTCAGCATCTCCAAGTAGGCGTCAGTCATCCGCCGCGGGGTGTCGCTCACTCCGGGGTCCTGCAGGTCCGCCCCGAGCGCGGCGAGCAGGTCGGCCACGGCGCGCTCGACCGCGGCTCGGTTGACCGGCCGTCTCGCACTCGCCAACGCCGAGGATGGTGGCTGCGGTGCGGGAGGTTGGCGGTCGTCGTCGGCGGCAGTGGCAAGAATCGGGTTCACACCTTTTTAGCGTCGGGCGCCGGCGAGTTCTTACCGGCGCCGCGGTAAGAACATGCGCCGAGACGACGCAAACGTAGTGATGGGCAGACGGCGAAAGCATGTGGGCGCTGTGCCCCGCGAGGAGGTGGGGATCGTTCCCTGGCGCAGGCGGCAGCTCGAACGCGCCGGCTTCGACGGGGCGCTCGCGGAGACGCTCGCCGGCGATCGGCGAACCGACGTGCATGCGCTGCTCGAGCTCGTCGACCGCGGCTGCCCACCCCCGCTCGCCGCCCGCATCCTCGCCCCCCTCGACACCGACGCAAGCGCCGATGAACCGCTCCGGCCTCGGTAGGCTCCGATCGGTGGCGCGCTTGCCGCGCTGCGCTGCTAATGGCCGTTCCTGACTCTCGCGCCGTCCCGACCGGCTTGGATGCCGACTCCAGCGGCTGGCTCACGTCGCTGACCGCTGACGGCGCCGCCCGCGAAGAGGCGATCGCGCGGCTGCACGGGCTGCTGCTGCGTGCCGCGCGCTTCGAGTTGCTCAACCGGCGGGCGACGCTCCCGCGCCTTGACCGCGGCGAGCTCGATGACCTCGCCTTGCAGAGCGCCGACGACGCGCTCGTCGCGGTGCTCGCCAAGCTCGACCGGTTCAATGGCGCGAGTCGCTTCACGACCTGGGCGTACAAGTTCGCGGTGCTCGAGGCCAGCGTGAAGGCGCGCCGCCGCGCCTGGCAGGCTCGCGAGCTGCCGCTCGAGCCCGAGCGCTGGCCGCAGATCCCGGATGAGCGCGCCTCGCCGCCGGCGGACGCCGAGCAGCGAGAGCTGCTGGTGGCGGTCCGGCGCGCGATGGACGCCGAGCTGACCAGCCACCAGCGTGAGGTGCTCGTGGCGGTCGCGCTCAACGATGTGCCGATCGACGTCCTGTCGCAGCGGCTCGGCACGACACGCGGAGCGCTGTACAAGACGATCCACGACGCCCGGCGCAAGCTGCGGCGGCGGCTCGAGGCCGACGGATACGCACTCGACCCCGTCACGACGAGATGAACCAGACCACCCCATCCGACGGCGACCTCCTGCGACGGCTCCTGGGGCCCGCAGCCCCGGAGATCAGTTGCGATGACTGCTTCGAACAGCTCGATCGGTATGTCGAGCTCGAGCTGCGCGGCGCCGATGCCGACAGTTTGATCGTCGGCATGCGCGCGCATCTGGAGGGATGCCAGGCCTGCCGCGAGGAGCACCTCACGGTGCGGGCGCTCGCCCAGGCCGAGCGTTGACTATTCGGCACCGCCGGTTCGCGCCTACCGAAACCCCGCAACCAGCGCGCTCAAGCGCCCGACGGTCTCCAGCACGACGTCGCGGCGCTCGGCCGGGAGCCGGAACACGACCTCGTCGACGTCGGCGGCCGCGCAGCGCTCGATCGACTCGTGGTCGGCCGGAACGCTCGTGACGGCGACGTGCGGGTCGGGACGGCCCAGCGCGGCGGCGCGCTCGCGCAGCCGCGACACGCGCGTCGCCAGCGGCACCTCGCCGAGCGCGAAGCTGGGGATCCAGCCATCGCCGTACTCGAGCACGGCCTCGATCGCGCGCCGCCCGTTGCCGCCGATCAGAATAGGCGGATGGGGCTCGTGGAGCGGCTTGGGCTCCTGGCGCAGGAGGTCAAAGTCGACGTTGTCGCCGTGGAACTCCGCGGCCGGCCGGGTCCAGAGCTCCTTCATCGAGATGATGTGCTCACGCATCAGCTCCCAGCGCCGCACCGGATCGATGCCGTGGTTGGCGATCTCCTTGCGATTCCATCCGACGCCGACCCCGAACACGATCCGCGTCGTCGTCGCGTGCTCGATGCTCGCGATCTGCTTGGCGAGGATGATCGGGTCGCGGGGCGGAACGATGCAGATGCTCGTGCCGACCTGGAGCCGGCGCGTGGCCGCCGCGGCGACCGTCATCGCCACGACCGGGTCCAGCAGGCTCGCGTAGAAGTCCGGGATCGGCCCGCCCCCCGGATGCGCATCCGAGCCAACGAGCGGCACATGCGTGTGCTCGGCGAACAGCAGCGACGTGAACCCCGCGTCCTCGACGGCCACCGCGAGCTCCGCGATGTCGATCGCGTCAGAGCTGGGGAAGTGAAAGACGCTGAACCTCATCGCGCGTGCCTCCGTCGGGTGCACAACTCGTCGGTCTGAGAATGTCAGGTGACCGGTCGGCAGGTCCGGGCATTACGCTCAGCCGCGATGGCGGAGCCTCGCGTCGGCAAGCACTACCGCGGCGATCGCGGGCTCGAGTACTTCGGTTGGCAGCGTCGATCGGGGCATGTCGGGGCCGCGCTGAACGCGAGGAAGTTCGCCGCCCATGTGCGGGCGTCGGACCGGGTGCTGGATTTCGGCTGCGGCGGTGGCTTTCTGCTCGAGCAGCTCGAGGCGGCGGACAAGCTCGGCGTCGAACCGAACCCGGTCGCGCGCGAGGCCGCGCGGCAGCGTGGGCTCGAGGTGTTCGCGTCGCCGGCCGACGTCGAGGACGGCTCGGTCGACGTCGTCGTCTCCAACCACGCCCTGGAGCACACGCTCGCGCCGCTTGACGAGCTGCGAGCGCTTTGGCGCGTGCTGCGGCCAGGCGGCAGGCTCGTGTTGTGGCTACCGCTGGACGACTGGCGGATGGAGCGCAGGCCGGTGGCCGGCGAT
The DNA here is from genome assembly GCA_036273655.1 of Solirubrobacteraceae bacterium. Classification (GTDB taxonomy): domain Bacteria; phylum Actinomycetota; class Thermoleophilia; order Solirubrobacterales; family Solirubrobacteraceae; genus Palsa-465. The sequence goes on from DASUHF010000063.1 coordinate 77,124, forward strand.
CCGAACCACCATCTGTACACCTGGACGCCGCTGCTGGTGGGCAATCTCCTCGACGAGGCGGGGTTCACGCAGATCGAGGCGCGCGTCGTCACCCATGCCTGGCCACCGCATGTCGAGCTGTTCGCACAGCTCCCGGAACCGGCGTTCGATCTGCTCGCCCGGTGTTGGTCGGCGGTGCGCCGCCGCAGGCAGGTCGCGGCCCTCGCCGTGAAGCCCGCGGAATAGACGGGTTCGGGCGAGCTCTGCCGTCAAGCGCGCCGATCGCTCGACGTTCTCCCGGTAGTGCTGCGCTCACTGTTCGCCGGCGAGCGGCGCCGCGACCCGCCGAAGCGCCGGCCGTCGTCGCGCGTCGGCCAGCTCCAGCGCGACGAGCAGGCTCTGCAGGGCCTGGGCGGTGACATCGCGTTCGTACTGGCTGAGGGGTGCCAGCAGCTCTTGCTCGTTCTTCAGGTGGGCGAGGATCGCGCGCTCTTGCACGTCGCGACCGGCGTCGGTGAGGCAGACCACGGTGACCCGCCGGTCGTGGGTCCCCCGCTCGCGGCGCACGAGCCCGGACCGCTCGAGGCGCTCGAGCAGCTTGCTCAGGCCGCCGGACGTGAACAACAGCGCGTGGCTGAGCTCGGTCGGCGTCATCTGATGTGGGGGGCCGATGCGGCGCAGGGCTGAGAGCGCGTTGAACTCGTGGATCCCGAGGCCGTGCTGGGCCAGCTCGCGCTCGATCTCGCGCTCCAAGTATCGGGCGGCGCGCAGGATCCGTCCCGCGACCGCGATCGGCGCAGTGTCGAGCTTGGGCAGCTCCTGTGCCCATTCGGCAAGGATGCGGGCGGTGTGGTCTGGAGGGCGGTGCCTACGCACGGTGTAGATCGTAGCGAGATCTCTTCCGCGACAGCTACTTGACAAGCTTTCTGAGACGGGATACGTTCGTGCCGGTGTTGGCGCCACGAGTTGAGGGAGCGAGCGATGCCAGCGACGAGCACCCAGTCCAGCGTCGATGATCCGGACGTGGGCTCCGCGACCAGGATCGGGTGCTTCAGTGAGTACGGCACCCTGCGGGCGGTGGTCGTCGGCAGCGTGGACGGACTGGCGTATCCGGCTTGGAGCCCGAACGTTCGCTATCTGTCAGGGTCGATCAAGGAGCTGCTGGTCGACGCGCGCGAACGGGAAGTTGACATTCGCAAGCAGGCTCCGGGCGCGTGGGAGGCTCTTCGTGGCCAGATCGAGGAGATCGTCGCGACGTTCGAACGCCATAACGTTCAGGTGCTGCGCCCCAGGCCCTTTGAACCGTTGGAGCTGGGGTACCTGGGCGAGCTGCAGGGTGGGCACAGTCTCCTCTATCCGGCGGACCCGATCTACGTGCTCGGCCGGCACGTGATCGAAACCTGTATCCGCCGGCCGTTTCGCCGCAAGGAAGCGTGGCCAACCCGCGACGTGCTGATGCCATTTATCGACGCTGATCCCGAGGTGCAGCACGTCGCGATTCCACGCGCTCATCTCGGGCCTGCCGGCAACGAGGGTCCCGGTCCGTTCCTGGAGGGCGGCGACATCATCATCCTCGGCAACGAAGTGCTCTGCGGCAACACCGACCTCACGTCTAACCGAGCCGGATCTGACTGGCTTGCCCGGTACCTGTCGCCCTTCGGCTACCGGGTTCACCCGGTACCCGTGTACGGCACCTGGCTGCACCTGCTCGGCGTGCTCGCGCTTTTGCGCGAAGGTCTGGCGATAGCTCATCTTCCCGCGCTGGGCGGCCGGCTACCGAAGCCAATCTCCAGCTGGGACGTGATCGAAGTCAGCGAGCAGGAGGCGCGGATGCTGGCGACCGTCGGCATGAGTCTCAGTCCGTCACTGCACATCATTGATCGCCGGCTTGAGCGTGTCATCGGCGAACTCGAGCGCCGTGGCATCGAACCCGTGCCGGTGGATGTTGACGTGCTGAGTCAGTGGGGCGGCGCCGTCAGATGCGTGGCGCTGCCGATCGCACGCGACCCCGCCTGACCGACAGCAGCCGCCGACGAGGAACGCAGATGATCGGAGCCAGCGTGCCGCCGCCTAAGGAGATGCCGTGACCGCAGAGCCTGCTATTCGCGTGGACGACCGAGTTGCGACCGACCTGTGGCCCGACGGGGTCGGCGTCGACAATCATGTGGGCCAACTCGTGGACGTGCTCCTGGGCCGGCCGGATCACTACCGGTGGCGGGCCGACCTGAACGCGATCTCGGCGATGACCTTCGTGAACATGGAGCAGCTCGGCTACAAGTTCGATCGGGAGCTGGCGCTCACGCAGCACCGCGGGTTGGTCGGAGCGCTCGAGCGTGCCGGTGTCCGCTGCCACTACCTGCCGGCCGACGCCGGCCTGCCGTGCAGCGTGTTCGCGCGCGATTCGAGCTTCATGACCCCGTGGGGACCGGTCGTGGCCGCGGTCCAGACGCCTCCGCGCCGGCGCGATTACGCGGTCGTTACTCGCTTCTATCAGGAGGCAGGGATTCCGATCTGGCGGTGGGTGACCGCCGGCTACTTCGAGGGCGGGGACTTCGTATTGATCGAGCCTGGCGTGGCCCTGCTGGGATATTCGGGGACGCGCTCGACCAGAGAGGGCGCTGAACAGGTCGCAGGATGGATGGCCGAGCAGGGCTGGGAGGCGCTGGCGGTCCCGATCGCGCCGCAGTTCGTGCACATGGACGCGGTCGTGGTGATGCTCTCGCGCGGGCTGGCGCTGGTCTGCGAGGACGCGCTGGAGGCGTACGCGCGCGAATGGCTCGCGGCGCGTGGTATCCGGACGATTCCGGTCACCTACAGCGAATGCGTGCGCCTGGGCGGCAACGTCGTGTCGCTCGGTGGCGGACGGGTGCTCTCGATGACCCAGAATCGTACGGTCAACGAGCGCCTGCGGGCCGAGGGCCTCGAGGTCGTCGCGATCGATTACGACATGTTCACGCTCGGAGGTGGTGGCGTGCACTGCTCCTGTCACGAGCTGCGGCGCCTGCCGCAGGGCACTTGACCACTCTGGCTATTCCGGCGCGGCGTAGCGTCGCACGCCGCCGATCAGCTGAGCGGGCGCGTCCGCGGAGTTGATGTAGGAGTGCGTCGCTCGGCTCGGCAGCGTGATCGTGTCTCCCGGGTGCATCAGGTGTGCGGTGCCGTCAACGACGACGGTCGGAAGCCCTGTCAGGCAATGGATGAACTCGTCGCCGGGGTGGCGGAGATCCTCGAGTGTTCCGGCCGGAGCGAGGTCGACCAAGAACGGCTGGATCTCCCACGACGGGCTGGAGAGATACCGGATCCGGACCGCCTCGCCGTCGCCGGGGAAGACACGTGTCGCGTTCGCGGGCATGAACTCGGGCGACAGCGCGGCGGGACCGTCGAGCAGATCGGAGATACCGAGGTTGTAGACGTTGGCGAGGCGGATCAGGCGTGACACGGCGATCTCCGATGCGCCCTTCTCGACCATCGTCACAAACGAGCGCGATAGCCCCGCCAGCTCGGCCGCTCGGCGCACCGAGAGTCCCTGACGAGTGCGGACCGCTGCCAGCCGCCGCCCGATCGCCCGCCGCGTCCTCTGGGCGTCCGCTTCGGCGGGCTCGTACGCATCCTCGCCCGGCTCGGGCTCTGTGTTCGTCTTGCCGGTCATATTGCGCAGAATATCGGTCGCACAGGTAGCAAACTGAGGGGTAAATGTTGAACCGTCCGAGGCTACCCGAATGCAAGCAGCCATGGATGCCGTGCCAGGCGCTAGGTGCGAGGCTGGGCGTCCATTTGGACTGCCGTATGCAAGATTTACTGTCCGAGTGGCGCGATATATGCTACAACCACTTGTGCCGAACGCGGGAAGGCTCAGGCGACATTTTTGGGCTGTCCGCCGCACATCGGGTCGGAGCAGGACCAGACAGGAGAGGACACAATGGGCGACCAACGGGACGAAAGTCGACTGCTGCTCTCTCGGCGCAATTTCCTCCACGCCACGGCGGGCGTGGCGGCGTCCGGGGCGCTTGCCGAGATGCTGGCGGCCTGCGGGTCGTCGAGTTCCTCGAACGGGTCTCAAGCGGCGTCGAACAGCGTCACAACGGGGCCGGCCAAGCGCGGAGGCACGTTGTCGGTCGCGGCCGGCGATGCGGCGACGAGCGAGAATCTCGATCCGCAGCGCACCTGGAATCAGAACCATGACTTCTTCTACACCCCGATGGTCTGGGAGACCTTGGTGCTGTGCCGCCAGGATTGGAGCCTGGTCCCGCTCTTGGCAAAGAGCTGGGAGCCGAACACGAGCTCGACCGTGTGGACCTTTCACCTGCGGCCTGGCGTCAAGTGGCACGACGGCAAGCCGTTTACGGCGCGCGATGCCGCATGGAGCATCAAGCGCCTGCTCAACTCCAAATACGGGTCTCCGATCTACGGCGTCCTGAGCCCAGTGCTGCACCCGTCTGGGATCAAGGTCGTCGACGACCACACGCTCGCGCTGCACCTCAACTATGCCCACGACCTGCTGCCCCTGACATTCGCCCAGGCCGGGACCGAGATGATCCAGGACGGCAGCGACCCGACCAAGTACAAGGTGGCGAATGCGGTGGGGACCGGCCCCTTCACGATCAAGTCGTTCGTCGCTGGTCAGAGCTGGGCGGTCGCGCGCAATCACGGCTATTGGAACAAGGGGCTGCCGTATCTCGATGAGATCCGGGGCGTGGCGATTCCCGACCCGACCGGCATGGTGCAGGCGGTGTCGACTGGAAGCTCGGACGTGTCGACCTCGATCAACTTCTCGCAGGTTCCGACGCTGAGCGGTACTCAGGCGACGGCGTTCCGTGTGGCGGGCTCCCACGATGTGTACATCGCGATGGACACCAGGCACAAGCCGTTTGACGACAACCGCGTGCGGATGGCGATCAAGCTCGCGATGGATCGCAAGACGATCATCAGTGCCGCATATGGCGGCGAGGCGATCGCGACCAGCGACACGCCGCTGCCGTCGAGCGACTCACTCTACCCGCGCGGGCTTGGCGTGCGTGCGCAGAACACGGCGCAGGCGAAGAAGCTGCTGGCGCAGGCCGGCTACAGCTCTGGGCTACAACTGCAGCTCTACACGTCGGACCTCGTTGGCGGAATGGTGGACATGGCAACCGCGTTCGCCCAGACGGTCGCCTCGGCCGGCATCCATGTGCAGATCACACAGCATCCGGCGGCCACCTACTTCGAGCAGATCTGGCTGCAGAAGCCGATGTACTGCTCGTGGATCTCGCTCCGACATCCGGTGCTCCGGGTGCCGATGACGATGACCACCGACGCCGCCTGGCAGGAGACGCACATGCTGCACACGCCCGTCGATCAGCTCCTGAAGCGGGCGGTGAGCGCGCACGGTCAGCGCCAGCAGCAGCTGATCGGGCAGATGCTGACCTGGATCGCCGACAACCAGGCGTACGTGTGCCCGGCCTTCCCCAACTGGGTGTTCGCGACCAAGCAACACGTTCGCGGGCTGCAGTGGTGGAACATGCGTGCCTTGGATTTCAGCCGGGTGTCGCTCGCATGAAGGTGGACGACGTGAGACCACGTACCTTGCACGTGAGCATGGGTCCCAAAAGCGCTCCGTGCTGACGACAGAAGGGGAACCACTATGGACGACACCACCACAATCGCCCCGCTGAGCCTGCAGGCCCGAGCGCCCGGGGGCGGCACCGCGCCAAACGACCGCTGGGGGGTCAATTCGGAATACGGCACGCTGCGCGACGTGCTGCTCGGTGACCCCGGCTGCTTCCGATGGCTCGGACAGGAGAACGCTCAGTACAGCGCGCTGGTGCGCGAGACGATGCGCAAGGGCCATCGGTTCGATCGCGACCTGGCCCTGCGCCAGCACGAGGAGATGGTCGACGTGTACCGACAGGCGGGCGTCGCTGTCCACATGCTGCAGGCGCGAGCAGAGCTCCCTTACTCGGTCTATGCGCGCGACTCCAACTTCATGACTCCGTTCGGCGCGGTGGCGACGCAGCTGGCGAACCCGCGTCGGCGTGGCGAGTACGCGAATGTCATCCGCTTCTATCTCGATCACGAGATCCCCGTCTACGATCTGGTCAGCGCCGGCAACTTCGAGGGCGGCGACTTCAACATGATCGAGCCGGGCGCCGTGTTGATCGGTTACAGCGGCTTGCGCACCGAGGAGGTCTCGGCACGTCAGGTTGGGGCGTGGATGGAGGCGGAGGGACTCGAGGTCCGCTACGCGCCGATCGACGAGTACTACGTCCACATCGACCTGATGGTCTGCATGCTGGCGGAGAAGCTGTGCGCGGTGTGCCTGGACACGACCGACCCCGAGATCGTGCGGTGGTTGAAGGGGCGGGGGATCGAGATCGTTCCCGCCTCGTTCCGGGAGACGATGGGTCTCGGGTGCAACGTCGTCGCGCTCGGCAACGACCGAATCCTCTCAACCACGGCCGCGCCCGAGCTCAATCAGCGGCTGCGCGCCCACGGCTTCGAGGTCTACGACCCCGACATCAGCCAGTTCCAGCTCGCGGGCGGAGGCGTGCACTGCATGTGCCAGCCGCTGCGGCGCGACCCGGTGTAGCGTCCGTGCTCGACCGCGAGCACGTGGGCGACCAGTCGCCTCAAGCGATCAGCTTCGATCGCCTTTGGGACAGTCTCGGCGCGGCGGCGGAGATCGGCCGGTGGCGCTCGTGCGGGGTGCAGCGCCTGGCGCTGACCGACGCCGACCGTCGGATGCGTGACACGTTCTGCGCGTGGTGTCGCGACGCAGGCCTGCACGTGCGTGTCGACCGGATCGGGAACATCTTCGCCCGCCGTCAGGGGGCCGCCGAGCTGGCGCCGGTGATGATCGGCAGCCATTTGGACTCGCAGGTGGCCGGCGGTCGCTTCGACGGCGCGCTCGGCGTTCTGGCTGGCCTGGAGATCCTGCGCTCGCTCGATGATCGCGGCATCGAGACACGACGCCCGGTAGAGGTGGTGTCGTGGTCAAACGAGGAGGGCGCGCGCTTCTCGCCGCCGATGCTCGGCGCTTCGGTGTTCACCGGCGCGCTCCCGCTTGAGCGCGCGCTCGCCGCGCCGGACGGCGACGGCGCGACGTTCGGCACCGAGCTCGCGCGAATCGGGTACGCCGGCGCGGCGCCGGTTCCCGGGGCGCCGCCCGCGGCCTACTTCGAGCTCCACATCGAGCAGGATGACGTGCTGCATCGGCGCGGTCTCGAGCTCGGAATCGTGACGGGTGCGTTCACGGCCCACGCGGCCGTGCTCAGGCTGCGCGGCGCCACCGCACACTCCGGCGCCACGCCCATGCGCCGGCGGCGTGACGCGGTCGCGGGGGCAGCGGAGATCTGCTGTGGCCTCGACCGGCTCACGGGTGCGCACGGCTCCGACGCGCGCGCGACCACCACCCGCCTGACCGTGTGGCCCAACCGTCCGGGGATTGTCGCCGGCGAGGCCGTGCTCTCGATCGACTATCGCCACCCCACCACGGCCGGCGCGGAAGCAATGAGGCGCGACGTCGACGAGCTCGTCCGCGATGCCTGCGATCGCCACGGCCTCGAGTGCGAGCGGCTCGGCGACTGGAGCTTCGGCGACCGGGTCACGTTCGACCCGGAGCTGGCGAACCTGGTTCGGCGCAACGCGCGGTTGCTCGGGGTGCAGACCACCGACATGACCAGCTCGGCGGGGCACGACGCGTACCTGCTGGCTGGCGTGTCGCCAACGGCAATCCTGTTCACCCCCTGTGTGGACGGAATCACGCACAACGAGCACGAGGACGTCGACCCCGAGCGCATCGCCCCCGCCGTCGATGTCCTCGCGCGCGCGGTCGTCGATGCCGCCGACGGCGAGGTGCGGGGGGACTGAGCCAGGCATGAGCGTCGCCGACGACCCACTCAGCACGGCGGACGATCCACTGAGCACGGGGCCCGATCTCAGCAGTTCGGTGAGGCGTCGCCGGCTTCGGTTCGTCGCCGGGCAGCTTCTGTTCGTGCTCGCGACGCTGTTCGTGATCTCGCTGGTGATGTTCTTCGCGGTCAACCTGGGTCAGTCGCCGCGCGACGTTGCGCGCCAAGCGCTGGGGCACGGCGCGAGCATCCAGGCGTTGAACGCCTACGCGCATGCCCATGGCCTCGACGCGCCGGTCATCGTGCGCTACGGCCGGTGGCTGGGGGATTTCGTCCAGGGCAACTGGGGCGTCTCCGCCGTCACCGGGACGGCTGTGCGGCCGAGCGTCGTGCCGGAGTTGGGGCGGACGTTCGCGCTGGCGGCCATCACGATGCTGATCGCGCTGCCGATCTCGCTGTGGTTGGGCGTGATGATGGCGCGCCGCTACGGGCGCCGCGCCGACCTGTCGGTCAACGTCGCGTTGGTGGTCCTCTCCGCGATGCCGGAGTTCGTGGTCGGGATCGTCGTCCTCTTGATCTTCTCGGTGTGGCTTGGCCTGCTGCCGCCCAACAGCACCGCGCTGGTGTTTGGGGACCTCTCGCAGAAGATCCAGTCGTTCATCCTGCCGGTGCTCACCCTGGTGCTGGTTTCGATCCCCTACCTGACGCGCGTCACCCGCGTGGCGGCACGCGAGGCGCTGCTGGCGCCGTATGCACGCGCTGCGACGCTGCGCGGCGTCAGCCGCCGCTCCACCACCTGGAACCATGCGATGCGCAACGCCGCGGTGCCGATCGCCAACGCCGTCGCGCTGAACTTCATCTACCTGCTGGGCGGCGTGATCGTGGTTGAGAACCTGTTCGGCTTTCCCGGCGCCGGTCAGGCGCTCGTGCAGGCCATCGGCAACGGCGACGTGATCACGGTCGAGGCGATCGGGCTGGTCATGGGGGCAGCGTTCGTGCTCGTGTCGGTGCTCACCGACACGCTCGTCGTGTACTTCAACCCGCGGCTGCGCGCCGGACGCTGATGGCCACGCATGCGATCAGCACCCCGGTCCGCGCGCGCCGCAGGGCGGGGGTGTGGCGCTCGATGCTGCAGACCGTCGAGGGGCGGGTGGGGCTGTGCCTTGGCCTGGTGGTGATCGCCGTGGTCGTGATCGGCCCGTACGTCGCGCCGCACGACCCGAATGCGCTGGGAACCGGCACGGCGCTGGCAGGCCCGTCGTCTGCGCATCCGCTGGGTACCGACCAGCTCGGCCGCGATGTGCTCAGCCGCGTCCTGTCAGGCGGGCGCACGGTGCTGCTGGCACCGCTGGCGGCAACCGTGCTGGCGTTTCTGATCGGGGGGATGAGCGGGATGCTCGCCGCCTACCGCGGTGGCCCGCTGGACTCAGGTGTGTCACGGCTGTTCGATCTGTTCATCGCGGTCCCCTCGCTGTTGATCGTGCTGGTCGTGATCACCCGGGTCGGCACCTCGTGGCCCGCGATCGTGATCGTGGTGGCTCTGGTGTTCTCGCCGCGCGCCGGAAGGATCGTTCGTGGGGCGACGCAGGCGGTGGTCGGCAACGACTACGTGAGTGCCGCGCGGCTGCGTGGCGAGTCGGCTCGGTGGGTCGTGGCGCGCGAGCTGCTGCCCAACGCCGCTCCCGCGATCATCGCCAACTTCTGCCTCTACCTCACCTACTCGATCATCTTCGTGGCGACGTTGAGCTTCCTGGGACTGGGCGCCCAGCCTCCGAGCTCCGACTGGGGTCTGATGGTCGCGAGCTCGCGGCAGTTCATCAGCGTCAACCCGTGGGCGACGCTCGTGCCGGCGCTCGGGATCGGGTCCATGGCGGTGTCGTTCACGCTGCTCGGCGATGCGCTGATCCGCCAGGTCTCCCGGCGCATCCAGGTTGGGGGAGGCGAGGTGTGACCGCAGCGCTCGAGCTCGCCGGGGTGACCGTCGCGTACCTCGTCGAGGGTGGCGACGATGTCGTGGTGCGCGACGTCACTCTCTCGCTTCAGCGGGGATCGATCGTCGGGCTCGCAGGCGAGTCGGGCTCGGGAAAGTCGACACTCTCGCTGGCGGCGATCGGCTATGCCGTACCGCCGATGCGAATGGTCTCCGGGTCCGCGGCGCTTGGAGGCGAGAGCCTGTACGCGATCTCGTTCTCCGCACGCCGGCGCCTGTGGGGCGCCCGGATCGGATACGTCGCCCAGAGCGCGAACGAGGCGCTGAACCCGTCGATCAGGATCGGTCGGCAGTTGGGTCAGGTGCTGCGCATCCACCAGCACCTGTCCGGATCAGCGCTGCTCGCGGCCGAGATCGAGCTGCTGGAGCGCGTTGGGATTCCCGACCCGCGAGCAGCGCTCCGCCGCTACCCGCACGAGTTCTCGGGCGGCCAGCTGCAGCGGATCGCGATCGCGATCGCCGTTGCCTGCCGCCCGGAGGTGCTGATCCTCGACGAGCCCACCACCGGCCTGGACGTCCAGACCCAGCAACAGATCTCGGCACTGCTGCGGGCGCTGGTGGCCGAGGACGAGCTGGCGACCCTGTATGTCAGCCACAACCTCGCCCTGCTCGGAGAGATCTCAGATCGGATCAACATCATGTACGCGGGCGAGATCGTCGAGCGTGGCCCGACCGCGAGCGTGCTCGCCGCGCCTCGCCATCCGTACACGCGGGCGCTGCTGGACGCCGTGCCGTCCGTCGCCAGGCCGAGGCGGCTGGTCGGCATCCCGGGACGGCCTCCCGGCCGCGTCGCCGCGGTCGGTTGCGGGTTTGCCGATCGCTGTGCCTTTGCTCAGCGGGAGTGCGCCACGACGGCGATCGGGCTCACGGAGCTTCAGGCGGGGCGGGCGGTCCGCTGTCGCCGCCACGGCGAGATCGCGCTCTCCTCGCCGGCCGCCTCGCTGGCCCATGATCGACAGCCGCCAAGCGAGGCCGAGCCGGCACTCGAGGTGCGCCACGTCTGCTGCCGCTACCGCGCGGCCGGCTCCGATGCGGTGCGCGACGTGTCGCTGCGGGTGGCGCCCGGCGAGACGCTCGGGCTGGTCGGCGAGTCCGGGAGCGGCAAGTCGACACTGCTGCGCGCGATCGCGGGCTCCCACCGCCCGGCATCCGGGGAGATCCGGCTGCACGGCGACGTCCTCGCCGGCTCGATACAGCGTCGGCCGTCGGCGGCCAAGCGGAATATCCAGTTGATCTTCCAGAATCCCGACTCGTCGCTCAACCCCGCCCACACGATCGGTGAGATCGTCCGCCGGCCGCTGCGGCTGTTCCGCGAGGATTTGTCGCGCGCCGACGAGGAGGGCGAGATCGTCGCCCTGCTCGAATCCGTCAGCCTGCCACCCGAGTTCATCGACCGTTACCCCGACGAGCTGTCCGGTGGTCAGAAGCAGCGGGTGGCGATCGCCCGGGCGTTCGCCGCGCGCCCGACGGTGCTGCTGTGCGACGAGATCACGTCGGCACTGGACGTCTCAGTGCAGGCAACGGTGATCGAGATCCTGTCCCAGCTCGCGGCCTCACAGGGGACGGCGATGATCTTCGTCAGTCACGATCTCGCCGTGGTCCGAACGGTGGCCGCGCGGATCGTGGTGCTGAAGGATGGGGCGATCTGCGAGGAGGGGCCCGCCGACCAGGTCTTCGAGCGCCCGCAATCGTCCTATACGCGGGCTCTGCTCGCAGCGATTCCCGTCATCCCGGGCGAGCGCAGCCTCGAGGAGGACGCGCGCCAGACGGTGAGCTGAGACGAACCACTAAAGGCACGTCCACGAGGAGCACCCATGACCACCACGTTGACACCCATAGGCCGAGCGACGCGCAGGTTCGGCAGTCAGTCGATGATCGCGCCGCTGCGGCGCGTGCTCGTACACCTCCCCGGCGACGAATACACGCGCGAGCGCTGGCACGGATACGGACTGGCCGGCGAGCCCGATCTGGAGCTCGCGCTCGCACAGCACCGTGCGTTCATCGAGATCCTCGAGCGCTACGGGGCGGAGGTCGAGTACCTCGACCAGGGCACGTCGGTGCAGTCCACCGCGGTCTATGACCCGGCGCTGATCTGCGACGAGGGCGCGATCATCCTCCGCAGCGGCCGCCGCGAACGTCGCGCCGAGGCGATGCCGATGGCGCGAAGATTGCTCGAGCTCGAGATCCCGATCCTCGGCTGGCTGCGCGGCGACGCCGAGATGGATGGCGGCGACACGCTCTGGCTGGACTCGAGGACGCTGCTCGTCGCGCGGGGATACCGCTCCAACGAGGAGGGCTTTCGGCAGCTGCGATCTTCGCTGGACGGGATCGTCGAGTCGTTTCACACGTTCGAGCTCCCCCACTGGCGCGGGCCCGCGCAGGTCCTGCACCTGATGTCGGTCGTGAACCTGGTCGCCGAGCGGGTCGCGCTCGTGTACCCGCGCGCGATGCCCTCAGGCCTCCACCGCCTGCTGCTGGAGCGTGACTTCGAACTCGTCGAATGCCCCGATGAAGAGTTCGATTCGCAGGGCTGCAATGCGCTCACCCTGGAGCCGGGTCACATCGTGATGTGCGCCGGTAACCCCATCGTGACCGACCGCCTGCGACAGCACGGCATCGAGGTGACCGAGTACGAAGGCGACCAGATCTCTGTCCTGCGGGTCAGCGGCCCGACCTGCAACACCCGACCGCTGCTGCGCGAGGTGCGGCCGTGACCGAGACACGGCCGCTGCCGCCTGACCTCGCGGGCCACGAGGCGCTGTCCCAGCGCTCGCTGGCGCAGACGCTCAGCCACCTGGTCGCCGCCGAGAGCGTCAATCCCGGCAGCTTCGAGCGCACGATGGCGGAGTGCGTGCGCCGGGAGCTGGACGGCACCGGCTGTTCGGTGACGGTGGTCGAATTCGCGCCTGGACGACCATCGGTCGCCGCCGTGCTCGGCGACCACGCCGACGGACCGAGCCTGCTGCTCAACGGCCACATGGACACGGTCTCCGCAGGCGATCGATCGCTGTGGCGAGACGATCCGTTCGCGGGTGTGGTTCGCGACGGGGCGGTGTGGGGACGCGGAGCGCTCGACATGAAGGGGGGGCTGGCCGCACAGATTGCGTGTGCCAGGGTGCTGGCGGCGCATCGCCGGCGGCTGCGAGGGCGGCTGCTGCTGCATTTTGCCGCCGGCGAGGAGTGCGGCGAGCCCGGGACTCTGTCGTTGATCGAGCGCGGCTTCGTCGCGGACGCCGGAATCGTCACCGAGCCCACCGAGCTGGCGGTGGCGGTCGCGATGCGCGGGGTCGTCTACCACACGATCCGAATCGTCGGCACCGCCACGCACGCGGGGACGCCTGACGCCGGGCGCAACCCGATCGAGGCGCTGGCGCGCGTGATCGACGCCGTCGGCCGCTACGACGCCGAGCTGCGTGGCCGTCGCCACGCGCTGATCGGATCGCCGCGTGCTTCAGTCACGGAGGTGCGCGCGGGGATCGAGCACAACGCCATTCCGGACGTGGCCGAGCTGACCGTTGACCGGCGCATGATTCCCGGCGAGACGCCGGAATTGGTGCGCGAGGAGTTGAGCGCAACCGTCGACGGCGCGCTTGCGGGCACCGACGGCTACAGCTGGTCGGTGCAGCAGCTCCATCACCCGTTCCGGCCGGTGGAGATCGATGCCGATTCACCGCTGGCGCTGCAGACCCAGCGGATCGCCCAGGACGAGCTCGGCCGGCCCGTTCCGATCGTGGGGACGCCGTACGGAAGCGACGTGCGCAACCTCGTCCACGACGCTGGAATGGAGGCGATCACGTTCGGCGCCGGCGACGTCTCACTGTGCCACTGTCCCAACGAGCACCTGCCGATCGCCGCGCTGCATGCCTCGGCAACGGTGCTCGCCCGGGTGGCCGCGGAGCGACTCCTGGAGGCGTGAGCTTGCTCGATCACCAGCCCACGCGCGCGCATGCGGGAGCTTGCTGGTGCGAGCCGCGATCCCCGCAGGAGAGCGAGCCGCGATGCTGACCACCCCACTGTGTGACCTGCTCGGCATCCGCGTTCCGGTCATCCAGGCGCCCGTGGCGGCCTCGCCGCGCCTGGCCGCCGCAGTTGCCGACGCCGGCGGCTTCGGGATGCTCGGCCTCACCTGGACCCCCGTCGACCAGATCGGTGCGCTCGTCGCGCAGACACGACAGATCACCCATGGCCCGTTCGGGGCCAACATCGTCATCGCCGAGCCCCAGCACGAACGCGTCGACGCGACACTCGCCGCGGGCGTCCCGCTCGTCTCGCTGTTCTGGGGCGAGCCGGCGCCGTATATCGACGCGATCCACGCGGCTGGCGCGCTGGCGGCGTTCACCGTCGGCTCGGCCGCGGAGGCGCGGCAGGCGCTCGACGCCGGCGTTGACGTGATCGTTGCCCAGGGTTGGGAGGCGGGCGGTCATGTCTGGGGCGAGGTTGCGACGCTGGCGCTCCTGCCGGCGGTGGTGGACGCCAGCGCCCCGGCCCCAGTGGTCGCCGCGGGAGGCATCGCGGACGGCAGAGGCCTGGCGGCCGCCCTGGCGCTCGGAGCCGTCGGCGCGTGGGTCGGCACGCGGTTTGTCGCGAGCGCCGAGGGCGCCTTCCACGGGTACTACAAACAGCGCATCGTGTCGGCTCGAGAGACGGACACCGTACGTACGACTGCGTTCGGTGGTGGGTGGCCGGACGCCCCGCACAGGGTGCTTCGGAATTCCACCGTCGACCGCTACGAGCACGAGGCCCCACCGCCGGCCGGTGCCTCGGACATCGTGGCGCGCACCGACGATGGCGACCCGGTCGCACGCTACAGCTTCATGGAACCCACAGACAGCATGTCCGGCGACCTGGAGGCACTCGCCTTGTATGCCGGGCAGGGAAGCGGGCTGATAGCCGAAGTGCAGTCTGTGGGGGAGATCCTGGCGCGGATGGCAGTCGCCGCGGAGCGCAGCCTGCGGACAGCGCTGGGCGGCACGGACGCTCGTGCCGGGGACCGGGAGGGACACCCGTGAGCAGCTCCAGGAAGCCGCGCCTGCACGCCATGTTCACTTAGCGCGGGCGCTGGGTGTGTATCTGATCCGCCAGGGCGAGAATGTCGTCGCCCGGCGTGCGACGGGCGGCCGCGTACCGAGTCAACGACCTTTCGAACCCGAGCGGATCCTCTAAGCGATCGGCGCGCGCTCGCGGTGTTTGTGAGACGAGCGCCTCAGCACCGCAGCGTCGACACCTCGAGATCGCTCGAGCCACGATGGTCTGCGCACCCGGCGTCCACCGGGGCGGGGGGACGGCACAGATCCTCAACCTGCTGGCCGACATTCGCGAGCAGACCGGGATCGCCCACATCTTCATCAGCCACGACCTCGCGGTCGTGCGCCAGATCACCGAGCAGGCGCTGGTCAAGCAGCACCCGACCGGCGGTTGAGCGTGGGCCTGCCGCGCAGATCCTCGATCACCCCGGGGGATCCCTGCACGCTGCTGCTGCGGGCGAGCATGCCCGGCCGCGGTTGGAGGCCGTCGCGGCGCAGCCCGCGAGCCGAGACGGCGGTGTGACCAATGCCGCGCCCGGCCGCTTTCGCGCGCGGCACGTAGGCCGCCGGGCCGCGGCGGTCATACGCGACGACCGACGTCGCGCTAGATATGGATGGGACGCAGATCCGACGCGGTGAGCCCGCCTGTCGGCGTCACGTCATAGCTACGGCGCAGGCTGGTCCGATCCGAGCTGCGCGCAACGTCGACCCCCTGGGGAGGCCCCATGGTTGCAGAGCGAGAGCGCTGGTCTGAGGTCCCAGGGGTCGGCACGCGCCCGCGCGGCTCGATGCCGACGATGTCGCCTGTGTCGCGGGTCGGCACCTCGGAGCTTGGCTGACGATGCCCGGCCGCTACCGCGCGTTGCTTGCGGTTCCGGGGTTCGTGCGCCTGCTGATCTCAGCGGTCGCAGGTCGGCTGCCGCTCGGCATGGCGTCGCTGTCGATTCTGCTGCTGCTGCGCACGTCGACGCATTCGTTCTCGGTCGCCGGCGTGGCGGTCGGTGCGTTTGCGGTCTCCGAGGCAGCGATCGCGCCGGTGATCGGCAGCCTCATCGACCGAATCGGAATGACGGCGATCCTCGTTCCCAGCGCCGTCGGACAGGCGACGCTGCTGGTCGCGCTCGTGCTCGCGAGCGATGGCCACGCCCCGGACGTGGTGTTGGTGCTCCTGTCCGCCGGCGCGGGCGCGTGCATGCCGCCGGTATCCGCATGCGTGCGAATGCTGTGGCCGCTGATCACACCTGATCGCCAGACACGGGATTCGGCGTACGCGCTCGACGCGACGGCCCAGGAGATCGTCTGGACGACGGGCCCGCTGATCGTCGGCGTGTTGGCGGGCGCCGTGTCGCCGCGGGTCGCGGTGCTCGCGGCCGCGGGCGTCTCCGTGGCCGGCACGAGCCTGTTCGTCTCGGCGCCGGCGACACGGTTGCGGTCGTCTGGCCAGGCCGCCGGCGACCGTCGGCTGCAGCTGTTGTTCAGCCCGGCGCTGCAGATCCTGTTGACGATCGACGTGTTGATCGGCCTGTGCCTGGGGGCGACCGAGGTCGGACTCCCGGCACTGGCCCTGGACGAGGGCTCGCGGGGAGCCGCCGGGTTGCTGCTCAGCATGTGGAGCATCGGCAGCATGATCGGTGGGGTCGTGTACGGCGCTCGAAATTGGAACGCACCATCTGAGCGCAAACTATTCGTGCTGCTGCTCGCCACGGCAGCCACGACCGCGCCGCTGATCGCGGCCTGGGACCTGCCGTCCGCCTTCGTGCTGGCGTTGCTGGCGGGGATCTGTGGCGCGCCGATGTTCGCCTCTGTCTACTCGCTACTCGGCGATCACGCGCCGCCAACCGCGACCGCGGCCGCGTTCACCTGGAATACGGCGGCACTGGTTGCAGGTGTCGCCGGCGGCTCGGCGGCCGCCGGTCTGCTCGTGACCGCGCTGGGCCCGAAAGCCGCGTTCGTGCTGTCGTGCGTGTGCGCGTTGCTGGCAGCCGCGCTCGCGGGCGCGGGCCGGCCCCGACTCGCCGCCCGTCGGGCGTGAATGTCAACCCGCCGGTCGGCACGCCCGTCCCGCTGACACCGTCGGTGCTCGGCTTCGCAGATCGCCTCCGCCGTCTGATGCCTTGCTCGGACGTAAAGCTTTCGCCAGTCTGCTGGCTTGACGATCGGGTTGGCTTCGATTGCATGTACGTCGTTGGTCGCCAGCCAAGATCGCCCGATGCGTCCATCGGTTGGCGAAAAAATCGAGGGTCCGCGCATTGACCGGACCGGCGGCTCAACCGCGGATTGAGCGTCCTCCTACGAGGCCGGTGTTCGAGCGGGCGTCAGTAGCCGCCGCCGTACCCGCCGGTGTTACCCGACGTGACGCCCCCGTTGCCTGCTCCGCCCGCGCTCGTCGTCGAGCCACCCGGACGGACGAGCTTCCAGGTGAAGTGATGGCCCGCGAAGTCGTCGGTGAAGCCGTTGCCGGTGGCCTTGCCGGGCGCGTCTTCAGAGAAGGTGTAGAGCGGCCTGCCGTTGTCGGTGACCTGTCGTGAACCGTCGGGTCGCGCGATAACGCCGAGCGTGCCGGCGTCCGTGGACGCGGTCGGCTTGCCGTGGCTGAGCGTGAGCGGCTTCCAGAAGGCGTTGCACGGCCCGTCGCAGACGACCTTGCCGCTCGCCTCGAGGTTTGAGCTGTACAGGGCCTTACCCGCCTGGTCGACGAGCACACGGCCGACGCCCGCCAGCTGCTGCACCGCAACTGTGTTGGAGTGGGCGCTCGAGCCGGACGCGCTGGAACCGCTGGCGCCGCCGCAGGCGGCAATCGCCACGGCCGCGGGGAGTGCGAGTCCGAGTGTCATCAATCGCTTCATCGTGTTGCCTCCTTCGAGGGTGATCACCACCGGCGCATCGGCGCTTTGAGCCCGAGCCGCCCGATCAGGAATGCGGTCAGGAAGACCATCGCCGCGATCTCGGCTCCGCGGCCGGCAGCGATCCCGCTGGGGTCGTAGCCGGGCTCCTGGAAGCCGAACAGCGGTGTCTGCTCGCTGATCAGCAGGAACGCGAAGGCGGTTCCGGCGATGGCGATCCCGGCCAGCACGAACGCCAGCAGGAGCGTGCTGCCATAGCGGCCGGCGATCCGCTCGACCGGAGCGAGCAGGCCGAGTGCGATCGCCGTCGCGCCGAGGAAGTTGAGGAAGAACAGCGTCCCGATGGTCGGGATCTGGGAGTAGAAGTGGTCGAATTCGTAGAGGTGGACGGCGCCGATCGCCAGTACGGCGAGCGCGCCGACCAGCCGCGCACCGAGCCACGGCCAACCGGGCGGACGGCTCGCGGCCGGCGAGCGGCGTCGGGTGGGAAGGGCGTCGAAGAGTTCGGGGCGGCCCGAGCCATTTTTCTCCGCGACGCCTCCGTGGGGTCGGGCCGACAGGCGCATCGCTCGTCCTCCAGGGTGTCGAGGTTGTTCCATCTGCACCGGGTTACTCCCGGAGGAGCGGCTAGGGATTGCTCGGGAAGGACCAATCCCGCGACGGGGTCCCAACGGTATGTATGGGTGTGTCGACCGTCTCGGACGAGGCCCTGTTGGCTGGACTGGCGACTGGCGATCCGGATGCAACGGCGGATTTCGTGCGCCGCTTCCAGAGCCGCGTCTACGGCCTCGCGGTGACGATCGTCGGCGACGCCACTGCCGCCGAAGACGTCGCGCAGGAGACGTTCGTCAGAGCGTGGCGGCACGCCGGCACGTACGACGTCCGGCGCGGGGCGGTGTCGAGTTGGCTGCTTGCGATCGCCCGGAACCTCGCGCTCGACCGGGCCCGACTCAAGCGCTCACAGCCGGTGGATCCCGACGTGCTCGCGTCGCGGCTCGCGCGCCAGGCAAGCACGGTCCATATCGACGACGCGGCACGGATTGCCGAGCGCGAGCAGCTCCGCGAGCTGGTGCTCGGACTGCCGCCCCAACAACGACGGGCGCTCGTGCTCGCCACCTACTTTGGGCGCACCGCGAAGGAGATCGCAGAGCTCGACGGCACCCCGGTGGGGACGGTGAAGACCCGCATCCGCGATGGACTGCTCAAGCTGCGCAGCCGAATGGAGGTAGAAGATGGGTCCGTCTAGCCCCGACTGCGCGACGATCCGCGATGCGCTGCCCGAGCTCGCGCTTGGGATCGCCGACGGCGAGCAGCGAGCGCGCACGCTCGAGCACATCGCCGAGTGCTCGGGTTGTCGCCGAGAGCTCGAGGAGCTCTCCTCGCTCACCGACGAGCTGTTCGCGCTCGCGCCCGAGCGCGAACCCCCGCCCGGGTTCGAGAACCGCGTGCTCGACCGCCTCGCGATCTGCCAGCCGAGACGCCGTGCCACCTGGCACCGGCGTGTGCGGCGCCTGGCGTTCGCTGCCGCCGTGCCCGCCGTCGCCGCCGCCACCGCACTCGCGATGACGATCTCCTACAGCTCCGATCGCAAGCTGGCCTCCCAATACCGCGCGGCGCTGCATGGCGCGCACGGCAAGTACTTTCAATCAGCCCGTCTGCACGCAGGCGCACGGCCGCTGACCGGGATCGTGTTCGCCTATCAGGGCTCCCCTTCGTGGCTCTTCTACGTGCTCCACGGCCGGTACCGCAGCGGGCGCTACAACGAGCAGGTCGTCACGCGCTCCGGCAGAACCGTGACCCTGCCGCCGTTCAGGCTGATCAACGGGACCTGGGGCATCGCCACGCCCGTCCCCGTCCGCGACATCGCGTTCGTCAAACTGACGAGCCAACGGCGCGGCACGGCGATGACGGCGACGCTGCCGGTCGTCGAGCGGTGACGTGCCGGGTCGACCGCGAGCTGACCGCTCTGGCCGATGGAACGCTCGCAGCGGAGCGCCGTTTGCCCCATCTGCGCAAGGTTGCCGCATCGCCAAGGCTCGCGCGGGCCCTTGCCCAGCAGATCCTGGCAGTCGAGCTGGTCCGCTCGCTGGACACCCCGGCGCCCGCCGAGCTGCGCGAGCGGACCCGGTGCGCCATCCAGCAAGCCCGTGGAGCGGCGCACCGTCCGTGATGTCACGAGAACGCCTGTCCCGGTCGTCGAAACGTCAGCCGGACGCTCTCAGCCGGCGGCGCGGCGACGCCGCGCCCCGCGCTTCGGTTCCGGTCGAGCGGCGCAGTCGCAGCTCGCCCGGCGCGACCCGGGTCTGCGGAGTGCTGTCGTCGCGCAGGCGGTCCAGCAGCAGCTCGGTCGCGAGCCGGCCGAGCTTGGTGGCGGGCAGCGCGAGCGAGCTGATCGGGACCGCGGCGGCACGGGCGAGCGTCGTGTCGTTGCCGCAGGCGATCAGTAGGTCCCCGGGGATGTTGAAGTTGCGGGCGAGCGCCGCGTTGAGCGCCGCGACCGCAAAGCGGTCGACCGGGGTGTAGATCGCGTCGGGCCGGGCGCGGCTGCGCAGCAGCCGGGTGGCGGCGCGGTAGGCGTCCTGCTCGGTCATCGTCGCGGCGGCGCGGACGATGCGGGGGCGGTCGCCGCGCGCACGGGCCCAGTCCTCGTAGGCGCGCTCGGTGTCGGAGATGTAGCTGCGCCGCTGTTCGGTGCTGAGCAGCGCAACCCGCTCGGCGCCGCACTGGGCGAGGTGGTCGAGCATCTCGCCGACGAGCGTCGGGAGGTCGCTGTCGACCCACCACCCCGACCCGGGCTCGGCGGCGAGGTCGCGGCCGATCGTCACGATCGGGACGCGTTGGGAGGCAAGTTGGACGAGTAGCGGGTCGTCGGGGCCGGGATCGAGGACGATGCCGCCCTCGAGCGGCAGCGCGCTCAGCGACGCCGGGTCGGTGCCGAACGGGGCCATCAGCAGCACGTAGCCACGTTGAGCCGCGTGCAGCGTCGCGGCCTGGCAGATCGTCACGTAGTACTCGAGGCTCGGCAGCGCTTGGAGCAGGCTCGGCGGCAGCGACACCGACACGACCAGGATCCCGCTGCGCCCGCGGCGCAGGCTCCGTGCGGCGTGGTTGACGCGGTACTGCAGCTGCTCGGCGACGGCGAGCACGTGCGTCCGTGTCGCGTCGTCGAGCCGGCCCTTGCCGCTGAGGGCGAGCGAGACCGTGCTCACCGACACGTCGGCGGCCTTGGCCACATCTCTCATCGTGACTCGTTGCACTGGCATCGACTGCCTGCTCAAACGATTGACTACGATCGGGACGCTACAACGTTTGATCACCGCCGGCGAGAGGGGAAGCGACCGTGTTCATGCCGTTCAACGAGGACGAGTACCGCGAGCGTCTGCAGACCGTGCGACGGGCGTTTGAGGCCGAGGGGCTCGAGGCGCTCCTGGTCACGCTCCCGGACTCGCTGCACTGGCTCACCGGCTACGACACGATCGGCTATCTGTGGACACAGGCGTTGGTGATCCCGGCCGAGGGCGAGCCGCGCTTCATCACGCGCACGAGCGAGGAGCCCGGTTTCAATGAGACCTCGATCCTCAGCAGCGCACGGTTCTACGACATCGCGACCGAGGATGTCGTCGACGTCATCGCCGACACGCTGCGTGAGCTCGGGGTCGGCGGCGCGCAGCTGGGCGTCGAGCTTGAGGCGTTCACGTTCCTGCCCGGCCAGTGGGACCGCCTGCGCGAGCGCCTGCCCGACGCCGGCTGGCGTGACACGACCTGGCTCGTCGCCGAAGCGCGGGTCGTGAAGTCGCCGACGGAGCTGGCCTACCAGCGCCAGGCGGCCGAGATGGCCGACGCCGCGATGCAGGCGGCGCTTGAGGCGCTGCGCCCCGGCGTCTCCGAGGTCGAGGTGGCGGGCATCGCCGCCAAGGCGCTCGGCGACGCCGGCTCGGAGTACGCCGCGATCCCGCCGATGTGCGCCTCCGGGCGGCGCTCGGCGCTCGTGCACACGATGCCGCGGCGGGTCGCGATCGCCCGCGGCGACGTCGTCTGCATCGAGCTCGGCGCGGCCGTCAACCGCTACCACGCGATCGTCATGCGCACCGCGGTGATCGGCTCCCCGAGCCAGCGGCTGCGCGAGGTCCACGACTGCACGCGCGAAGGCCTGGAGGCAGCGATCCGCGCAGCCGGCCCGGGCGCGCGTGCCCCCGAGCCCGACGACGCCTGCAACGCGGTGCTCGAGCGCCTCGACCTCGTGCGCCGTCGCTGTCACCGGATCGGATACAGCCTCGGCGTCGCCTATCCGCCCGGCTGGCTTGAGCCGATGACGCTCGTCGCCGGCGACGAGCACGTGCTGGCGCCCGGGATGAGCTTCAGCCTCGAGCCGAACCTCGCGCTCCAGGACGAAGGGTTCGGGATCAAGCTCGGCGAGACGGTCGAGTGCACCGCGGACGGCGCGGTGAGCCTCAGCCGCCTGGACCGCGAGCTCACCGTCGTCGACTGAGCGCCGTGCGCCGCGGTTGGGGGCTGGGCCGCGACGCCAGCCGTGAGATGCGGCACGACGGCAACCGACGCGCAGTCGGCGGAACCTGGGCGCGCCGAGCCGACGGAGATCGACGGGCTCGATCGGGCGATCATCGCCGAGTTGCAGCAGGACGGGCGCGCGACCTACCGGGCGATCGCCAAGGCCCTCGACGTGCCGGAGGCGAGGGTTCGCTTCCGCGTCAATCGCATGCAGCACAGCGGTTATTGATGGTTCGGGTGGCGGCGCCCAGGCGCCGGCGGGGTCAGCTCGCTCTCGCGACGAGACGCCTGCACACCGACGCGACGTCGGCAACGTCATCGACGTACTGGGATGGGTTGAAGCAGATCGACGTGTAGCCGCGCTCGAGCTGCTCGGGGATCGCGTCGGCCGCCTCGTCGAGGTCCGCCGGACCGTCGGTGGTCGTGAAGCGCGGGCGGATCCCGCCGACGATCTCGAGGTCCGAGATATCGCGACCGACCGCCGTGAACGCTTCACGGATCGCCGCGAAGTCCTCGCCGGACGCCGGACCGAACGGATGGAACCCGTGTCCATACGCCACCAGCCGGCGCAGCAGCGGCGGGCTCATCTTCATCCCGCCGAACCACATTCGAGGTCCATCGGGCCGATACGGCTTGGGCTCGAGCCACACGTCAGCGAACCGATAATGCCGCCCGGAGAACGACGCGGGACTGCGGCGCCACACCGCCTGCCATGCGGCAAGGTGCTCGTCCAGCAGCTCGCCGCGAACGTGGAAGGGAACGTTGAGCGCCGCGTACTCATCCTCGTGCCAGCTGACGGTCGGCTGCACCACGAGCCGTCCTTCCGAGAGGAGATCGAGCGCTGCGAGCTGGTGGGCGAGCAGCAGGGGATGGCGCAGCGGCGCGATGATCGCCGCGCCGGCAATCCGCAGCCGGTCGGTCGCGGCGGCGATCGCGCTCATCAACACGATGCTGTCGGGCCACGGTGTCGCCGGATCCTGGTTCCCGGGCGCGGCGTAGTCCTTCGGGTTATGCGGTCGTCCGCGCGCGCCGGCGCTCGCGCCGAGGACGATGTGCTCGCTGAGCATGACCGCGTCGATCCCCTCGTCTTCGGCGACCTGAGCGAGGCGAACGAGTCCGCGCAGGTCGCGCGCGGACGTGATCGTCCAGTTCTCGGTCAGGACCATGACCAACCGGGGAACGGGCCGGGTCGAGCTCGTCGCCGCTGGGTGGTTGGAATCGGGGGGTGGCACTGAACTTGTCGACAAGATAGGTAATGAGCGCCCGCGGGTCTCAGCGACCGAAGCAGAAACTGTCCGCTTGACAAGGTACACCGGCCCGTTCAGACTGGGCCGCGAGCACGTCGACCAGGAGAGCCTGCGTGCGACGGATCGTCGTCCCGGCGAGTCGGACGTTCGAGGATGTCCTCGAGGTCCGGTGCCTGATCTGACCAGGTCAACAGCGGCCACCAACATGCACGATCGAACCAGTGCTCCGGTCGGGATCATCACCGGCGCCGGCAGCGGCATCGGTGCGGCGGTCGCGCGGCAGCTTTCCGACGACGGCTGGCGGCTGGTGTTGACTGGCCGCCGACCTGGACCGCTGTACGCGGTTGCTGATGCGATCGAGGCGATCGTATTGCCCGGGGACGTGCGGTCGGAGACGCACTGCACCGCGCTGGTCGATGCGGCGATCGAGACATACGGACGGCTGGACGGCGTCGTGCTCAACGCCGGGATTACGCTCCCAGGACGGGTCGACCAGACGTCGCCGGAACAGTGGCGGCTCGTGCTCGACACCAATCTCACGGGACCGTTCCTGCTCTGCCGGGCGGCGCTTGGGCCTCTGCGGAGCTCGCGCGGAGCGATCGTCGCGGTCGCTTCGATCGCAGCGACCGTGGCCGGTCCGGAGCTCGCAGCCTACGGTGTCGCCAAGGCCGGGCTGTTGCGGCTGATGCAGTCGATCGCGGTCGACTTCGGCCCCGCCGGTGTGCGCGCGAACACCGTCAACCCTGGATGGATCCGGACGGAGATGGCCGACGCCGAGATGGAGGCACTGATCGGGACGAGCGGCGCCACCCTTGACGAGACGTACGAGCGTGTGACGCGGTACGTGCCCGCCCGCCGCCCCGGTAGCGCCGGGGAGGCCGCGGCGGCGGTGGCATGGCTGATGTCGGCGCAAGCCTCCTACGTCAACGGGGCGATCGTGACCGTGGACGGGGGCGCCGCGGTCGTCGACGCGGGCATGGTGACATTTGGTGTCAAGCCCGCGGACGGCAAACTATCCTCTTGACAAGTTCTTGCCGGGACCGTAGTGTCGCGCCAGCGGGCCCCATGCCTCGCTGCCAGACCATTGAATGAGGAGGAGACGTGTCCGAGGCATCCGAGTTGCTTCTGAGTCCGTTCGCTGCGCGCACCGCCCGCGAGGGCCAAGAGGTCGAGGACATCTACGGCATGGCGCAGCCCGTCGCGATCGAGGATCCGCTGATCGAGTATGCGGCGGTGCGCGAGGGCGTCGGCCTGCTCGACTTCTCTCCGCTGTTCAAGGTCGACATCGAAGGCCCGGACGCGGTGGCGAAGATGAACGGCCTGCATTCCCGGGACCTGACCAAGCTCTCGGCAGGGCAGATCGCCTACGGGACGATCCTCAACGAGGACGGCGGGATCGTCGACGACCCGACCGTGATGGTGCGCTCCGACGACCGGCTGCGAATCGTCGGCGGGCCGCAGATGCCCGGCGAGGTGATCCCATACGCCGAGGCGCAGGGCCTCGCGGCGACCGAGCGCCGTGGCGAGCTCGCACACCTGAACCTGCAAGGGCCGCGCAGCCGCGAGGTCCTGTCGCGGCTGGTCTGGATCGACGTGTCCAATACTGCGTTCCCGTATTACACCTTCAAGGAGTTCGTGCGGGTCGGTGGCGTCGATGACGTGTTCGTCACCCGCATGGGTTTCACCGCGGAACTGGGCTACGAGCTGTTCGTACCGGTCAGCCGGGCCCTGGAGCTCTATGACGCCGTCGTCGACGCCGGCACGCGCTACGGGATCCGGCCGGTCGGCGTCGCGGCAATCATGATGATCCGGATCGAAGCCGGGATGGTGATGGGCGAGTTCGAGTACGACGCGACCATCTCACCGTGGGAGGCCGCGCTCGGCTGGACCGTGGACCTCGACAAGGAGACATTGCGAGGCCGCGACGCCGCGATTCGGCTGCGAGACGAACGGCCCGGCCGAATCGTCAGCATCGTGCTCGAGCGCGGCGATGACACCGCGACCGGTGCCGAGGTGCGCAACCTCGACGGCGAGCACATCGGCCACGTCACGATGTCGACGCCGTCTCCGTACCTCGGCGGCAAAACGCTCGCGCTCGCGCGGATCGACAGACGCTGGACGCAGCCCGGCACGGGCATCGTCGCCGTCGTCGACGAAGACGAGGTCGCCGGCCAGGTCGTCACAACCCCCGTCTATGACCCCGAGCGCACCCGGGTGCACAGCTGAAAGGAAGGCGATGGCCCGCGATCCCAAGTACGACATCCTGTTCGATCCGATCCAGCTCGGACCAAAAACGCTTCGCAACCGCTTCTGGCAGGTTCCGCACTGCAACGGCGCCGGCTCGGACAAGCCAGGCATGCAGGCGGCGTTTCGCGGGATGAAGGCCGAGGGCGGATGGGGCGCGGTGTTCACGGAGGTCTGCAACATCAACCACGCAGGCGACGTATTGCCGTGGGTCAGCGCCAAGCTGTGCGACCAGGGCGATGTCCGCAACCTGTCGCTGATGTGCGACCGCGTCCACGACCACGGCGCGTTGGCCGGGGTCGAGTTGCTGCACAGCGGCGGCCTCGCCGACTGCGCCGAGAGCAGGTCGCCGACGTTCACCGTGTCGCAGATGCCCAGCGACATCAACTACATGGCCAACGGCCGCGCGCTGGACAAGGACGAGATCAAAGCGCTGCGCCGCGAGCACGTCAACGGGGCGCTGCGGGCACGCGAAGCGGGCTTCGATCTGATCTCACTGTTCTGTGGGCTGGGCACGTTCCCGATCTACTTCCTGTATCCGTTCTACAACCGCCGCACCGACGAGTACGGCGGCTCGTTCGACAATCGCATCCGCTTCACGGTCGAGGTGCTCGAGGACATCCGCGCCGCGATCGACGACTGCGCGATCGGTGCGCGGTTCTCGATCGACACGCTCGAGGAGCCGTACGGCTACGGCGACCTTGGGATCCGGGCCGAGGGCGAGGGCCGTCGGTTCATCGAACGCCTGGACGAGCTCGTCGATTACTGGGACGTCAACATCGGAACGCTGAACTGGGGCGAGGACGCCGGCTCGTCGCGGTTTTTCAAGATGAACCACGAGTCGCCCTACACGCGAGTCGCAAAGGAGGAATCCACAAAACCGGTCGTCAACGTCGGACGCTTCACCGACCCGGACGTGATGCTGGAAGCGATCACCTCCGGTCAGTGCGACATCATCGGCGCGGCGCGACCGTCGATCGCCGACCCGTTCCTGCCTCAGAAGATCGAGGCGGGACGGTTCGATGACATCCGCGAGTGCATCGGCTGCAACGTCTGCGTCTCCCGCTGGGAGCAGGGGGGTCCCCCGATCTGGTGCACGCAGAACGCGACCTCCGGCGAGGAGTACCGGCGCGGTTGGCACCCGGAACGGTTCGAGAAGGCGAGCAACAGGGACAACGACGTCGTGGTGATCGGCGCCGGGCCTGCCGGGATGGAGTGCGCGATGGTACTCGGCAAGCGTGGTATGCGCCGCGTGCACCTCGTCGACGACGGCCCCCAGCTGGGCGGGCATCTGCGGTGGGTGACGACGTTGCCGGGGCTCGGAACCTGGGCGCGGGTGATCCAGTACCGCGAGGCGCAGATCGGCAAGCTCCGCAACGTCCAGTTCATTCCCGACACGCACCTCGATCTCGACGCCGTGCTGGAGTACGGGGCCGAGATCGTCGTCGTCGCCACCGGCGCGCAGTGGGATGGCCATGGGCTCAACGGCGCAAGCCACACGCCGATCGACGGGGTGACTCCCGACAGCGCGTATGTGCTGACGCCCGAGCAATTGATCCTCGAGGACAAGCCGGCGGGTGACCGCGTGCTCGTCTACGACACCGACGGCTACTACATGGGCGTGACGATGGCCGAGCGGCTTGCCGCCGACGGCAAACGCGTCACGTACGTGACCCCACACGACACGATGGCTCCGTATACGCGTTTCACGCTCGAGGAGCAGCGCCAGTATCAGCGACTGATCGGGCTCGGTGTCGAGATCGTGACCCAGACGCTCGTGCTCGCGGTGCAGGCGGGACGAGCGAGCCTCATGCAGCACTGGGCGGGCGCCGAACGCGAGGTGGAGATCGACAGCGTCATGCTCACCACGCAGCGCAACTCCCGCAGCGCCTTGTACGACGCGCTGAAGGCCGATCGTGCGCGGCTGGAGGAGGTCGGCATCGCCGGCGTCTACTGCATCGGCGACGCGTGGTCGCCGGGCATGATCGCGCAGTCGGTGTTCTCAGGCCACCGGCTCGCGCGCGAGATCGACTCTCACGATCCGGCCACGCCGCTGCCGTTCATCCGCGAGCGCCGCCTGATCGGCGCGGGCGAGGGCGACTACACGCTCGATGCGGTCGCGATCCGGGCCGGCGCGGACGTCGCCGTCGGCTGAGCGTCATCGTGCGCGTGCCGCAAGCCCGGCCGACCGGCGATGCACACGCGCCCGCGCCCCGTTCTGCGATCAACGCTTGCGCGGCTTACGCGCGGGCTTGCCGGCGGGCTTGGCCGCGCGCGCATCGCGCACCGCGTGGACCATCTCATGCACGGCAGCGACCGAGCGTTTGGTGCGCTCGCAGCCTCCGAACACGGTCTGCTGCAGGACGAGGCCGTCAAGGGCTGCGAACACGGCGCGCGCCAGGTCGGGATCGTCACCGAGGCCGGCACGGTCGAGTTCGCGCTGTGCGGCCTCGATGAAGTTGTCATACATCTCGCGGGCGTAGGGGAGCAGATGCGGCTGACGGCGGGCCTCGAGCAGGCACTCGTACTGGAACGCGGTCAGCTCGGTCTCGCTCTCGGCCCAGTCGCCGAGATCGGCGGCCATGTCGTCGATTGCGCCGGTTCCCGGCTCCAGTGACGTTGTGTCGATCGCAAGCTCGACCGAACGGATCAGGGTCGCCTCCACGAGGCCGTCACGGGATCCGAAGTGAAAGCGGATGAGGCCGTGGGAAACGCCCGCCTGCTCGGCCACCGAGCGAATCGTCAGCCCGCGCAGACCGCGCGCCGCGACGACCTCGATCGCCGCCATCAACAGGGCGTCGCGGCCCTTCCCGTATGCCGGCCGCGTCGCGTTGGCGGGTTCAGACATCGGTAGGAAGCCTACCGGACCCGGCACCGATCTTTCCATTTGACAAGCTTTCCGCTTGTGCAGTATGTTCCGGCGGAGAAGAGGGCCTGTGGAGCGGTGTTCGTGTGTGGCCGAGACTCGGGACCACCTCAATGGAAGCGAGGAGAGCAATGACCGAAGCAACTTCGGGCGCCGGGGACCGGGGCCTGACTCGTGCGCAGCTGCTGAAGCGCGCGGCCCTGGGCGGCGCGGTGCTCGCCGGCGCTGACCTGCTCGCTGCCTGCGGCGCGTCGTCGACGACCAAGGGCACCTCGTCCACTACGGCCAAGGGCGCTCCCAAGCGTGGCGGTCATCTCCGCGTAGGGATGACCGGCAACGGCACCGCCGAGACCGTCAACCCGACGATCGGCGCGGTCGCGATCGACGCGGCTCGTATCCTGAACCTGTTCGAGGGGCTCGTCTGGACCGACCTGCACAATCAGCTCAGGCCGCTGCTGGCGGTCGACTGGGCCCCCAACAAGGACGGGACCCTGTGGACGATCAAGCTTCGCCGCGGCGTGACCTGGCACAACGGCAAGACGTTCACCTCCGACGACGTGATCTACAGCCTGCGCGCGATGGGGAGCCCAGCGAACTTCGCCCACCCGTCGGTCACGACCGTCAACCTCAAGGATCTCAAGAAGGTCAACGACTACGAACTGCAGGTGCCGCTGCTGTCACCAAACGGCCGACTGCTGGATCTGTTCGCCTACTTCAACCAGGTGATGATCCAGGACGGCGAGAAGAAGTTCTCACCGCCGATCGGTACCGGACCGTTCAAGTTCGAGTCCTTCACCCCGGGCCGCCAGAGTGTGTTCAACCGCAATGCGGACTACTGGCAGGGCCCCAAGCCGTACCTCGACAGCCTCGAGATCATCTCGATCGACGACCCCACCGCCCGTCTGAACGCGCTCAAGTCGGGACAGATCGACATGATGGACTCGGTCGCGTTCCCGGACGCCAAGGCCGAGCTTGCGGCCCCGTCGGGCTCGATCAACCTATACAACGCGAAGACGCCGACGTTCTACACGTTCTACATGAACCAGGCAACCGCACCGTTCAACGATGTCCGCGTCCGCCAGGCGATGATGTCCGCGATCGACCGTCAGGCGCTGATCGACAACGCGCTCGACGGCTTCGGCTCGTTGGGCAACGACATTCCCGGGAGGGGAGTGCCGCTGTTTGACTCAAGCCTGCCCCAGAAGCATCAGGACATCGACAAGGCGAAGTCGCTGCTCAAGCAGGCCGGTCACGGGACCGTCGACGTCACGCTCACGACGTCGCCGATCTTCGCCGGGTTCCCGGAGTCCGCGACGCTGCTCCAACAGCAGGTCAAGCCGGCCGGTTTCAACGTCTCGCTCAAGCAGGTGCAGCCGAGCCAGTACCTGACGCCACCGCCGGGCGGCGTGTATCTCAAGCTGCAGTTCGGCCAGGACAAATGGCCGATCCCGACGCTGCAGTCCTTCTACACGCAGGCACTCGTGCCGGGCGCCACCTACAACGAGTCACACGAATCCAACCCCGCCTTCGGGAAGATGCTGCGCAAGGCAATCGCCGCGATCGATCCCGACCAGCAGCAGAAGCTCTGGAACCAGGTCCAGGAGTACCAATACACGCAAGGCGGCAACCTCATCTGGGCCCAGCCCAACAACATCGACGCGGGCGCCAAGAACGTCGCCGGCCTGACTCCTGGCGGGATCTACGAGCTGGGGAACTTCCAGTTCAAGAACGTGTGGTTCACGAGTTGAGGGCGTGAGCGTAGAGGCATCACCACTGCCGGCGCTGCTGCCGGACCCCAGCGAGGAAGTTCAACGTGGCTCCAGCCACGGCGCGTTGCGGTTCGTGGCGCGACGCGTGCTCGCCGGCGTGCTGACGCTGATCGCCGTCTCGCTGGTGACGTTCGCGGCCCTGCAGCTGCTGCCCGGCAACGTCGCCTCGATCGTCCTCGGCCGCGCGGCGACGCCGCATGCGGTGGCGCTGCTTGATCATCGGCTCCATCTCGACACCCCCTTCTTTGAGCGGTTCGTCCACTGGATGGGCGGCGCGGTTCACGGAGACTTCGGCGACTCGACGCTGGCGCTGGCGCAGGGTTTGCCGAACCCGAAGATCTCGAGCCTGATCTCCCAGCCGCTGACGAACACGCTGATCCTGGCGGGGCTGACGATCGCGCTGCTGATACCGCTGTCGATCCTGCTTGGCGTGCTCAGCGCCAAGTACGCCGATCGCCTCCCGGATCACGTGATCTCCGTGCTGACGCTGATCTTCACGTCGCTGCCCGAGTTCGTCGTCGGCTCGATCTTGATCCTGATCTTCTTCAGCGCGATGAACCTGCTGCCACCGGTCACCTTGGTGCCGACCGGATCCAGCCCGTTCGACCATCCGGACGCGCTGATCATGCCGGTCGCGACGCTGCTGCTGACATCGCTGGCGTGGACGACGCGTCTGGTGCGCGTCGGGATGCTCGAGGTGCTGCGCTCGGACTTCATCCGCGCCGAGCGCCTGAACGGGCTGCCCGAGCGCCGCGTCGTATGGCGCGACGCGGTCCGCAACGGACTGGCGCCGAGCATCCAGGTGTTCGCGCTCTCGATCCAGTACCTCGTCGGCGGCGTGATCGTGACCGAGACGGTGTTCAGCTACCCGGGCCTCGGGACGCAGCTGGTGTCGGCCGTGCTCGGCCGCGACGTGACCGAGGTGCAGGCGATCACGGTGATCGTCGCCGCCGCGTACATCGCGATCAACATCTTTGCCGACCTGCTGGTCGTGTATCTCGTCCCCAAGCTGCGGACGGCACTATGAGCTCCCGGCTTCGGTTCCTGCGCTCGCCGGGCGGTGCGATCGGCGCGGTGATCCTGACGTTCGTGCTGCTGGTCGCGTTCGTCGGCCCGTTCGTCGCTCCCTACTCTCCGACGGCCGCAGTCGGGGAGCCGCTCGCCGGCCCATCCGCACACGATCTGTTGGGCACCGACGAGATCGGCCGCGACGTCCTCTCGCGCGTGCTGCATGGAGGCTATTCCGTGGTTCTGCTCGCGCTGGCTGCGACCGTGATCGCGTACGCCAGTGGGCTGATCGTCGGTCTCGTCGCCGGGTATGTCCGCAACTGGGTCGATCCGGTGCTGATGCGTGGCGTCGACGTGCTGCTGGCGTTCCCGCCGCTGCTGTTCCTGCTGGTGCTGATCACCGCGACGGGGACCAGCGTGGCCGCGCTGGTGATCGGCGTGGCGCTCGTGCAGGCGCCGGGCATCGCGAGGCTGGTTCGCACGGTGACGCTCGAGGCGAGCGTGCGCGGCTACGTCGAGGCCGCGGTCACCAGGGGCGAGGGCACCCCGGCGATCCTCCGCCGCGAGATCCTGCCCAACATCGCGCCGGCGCTGATCGCCGACGCGAGCCTGCGATACACGTTCTCGGTGCTGCTGATCGCGGCCGCCAATTTCCTCACGATCGGACTGCAGCCCCCGACCTCCGACTGGGGGCTGATGGTCAGTCAGAACCAGCAGTACATCGCGATCAACCCGTGGTCGGTGGCGGCGCCGATCGCGATGATCGCGCTGCTGACGATCGGCGTCAACCTGATCGGCGACGCGATCGGTCGTTCACTGGGGCGAAGCACCGCCGGATGGGCGCGATGACCGCGCCCGCGCCAGGCGCCGGTGTCAGCGTCGACGGCATCCG
The DNA here is from genome assembly GCA_036273655.1 of Solirubrobacteraceae bacterium. Taxonomy (GTDB): domain Bacteria; phylum Actinomycetota; class Thermoleophilia; order Solirubrobacterales; family Solirubrobacteraceae; genus Palsa-465. The sequence continues at coordinate 109,321 of DASUHF010000063.1, forward strand.
AATCTCGCTCGCATCGGGCGAGCACATCGTCGACGGCGTGTCGCTCAAGCTCGCACCCGGCGAGGTGCTCGGGCTCGTCGGCGAATCGGGAAGCGGCAAGACGACGACGGCGCTCGCGCTGCTGGGTTACACGGCGCCGGGTGTGTCGGTCACTCACGGCACGGTCACCGTCGCCGACGAGTCGCTGCTCGAGCTGTCCACCAAGCAAGTCCGGGCCCGTCGCGGGCGCGTCGTCTCCTACGTGCCGCAGGACCCGGCCACGTCGCTGAATCCGGCGCGCCGGATCGGCCAGGCGATCGAGGCGATGATCGAGACGCACCTGAACCGCAAGCCGACCCGCGAGCGGATCCGCGCGGCGTTGAGCCAGGTGCACCTCCCCGAGTCCGAGGAGTTCGCGCGGCGGTTCCCCCATCAGCTCTCCGGAGGCCAGCAGCAGCGCGTCGCGATCGGGGTCGCGGTCGTGTGCGAGCCGCCGATCGTCGTGCTGGACGAGCCGACGACCGGCCTCGACGTCGTCACCCAGGCGAGGGTGATCGACGAGGTGCAACGGCTGCGACGCGAGCGCGGGATCGGGTTGATCTACGTCTCCCACGACCTGGCGGTCGTCTCCCAGGTCGCCGATCGGGTGGCGGTCATGTACGCCGGCCGAGTCGTCGAGCAGGGAGCGACGGAGGTCGTGCTCAACCGGCCGCGCCACCCATACACGCGCGGGCTGATCGGCGCGATTCCGGATCCCGCACGGGCTCGGAGGCTGCGCGGCATACCGGGCGTGTCGGTCGGGGTCGGCGACCGGCCCGACGGTTGTGCGTTTGCGCCGCGCTGCCGGCTGGCGACCGCGGCGTGCCGTGCGCAGCTTCCCGAGCTGCGGGCGATCGCCGCCGGGCATCTGGTGCGCTGCATCCATGCAGAGCAGACGCGCGAGCCCGAGCCCGAGCTGCCCGACCTTCGACTTCCGACGTCCAGCGGTGAGCCGCTGCTGCAGGTGCAGGGGCTGTGCATCGAGCACGGCAGCCGCAGGCGCGCCGTCCGTGTCGTCCACGACGTCGAGTTCGCGCTTCACCGTGGGGAGTGTCTTGCGCTGATCGGCGAGTCGGGCAGCGGCAAGACCACGATCGCGCGCTGTCTCGCCGGCTTGCATCCCGCGGCGGCGGGGACGATCACGTTCGACGGTGCGGCGCTGGCCGCGCGCGCCCAACGGCGGTCCGATGACGCGCGGCGACGCATCCAGTACGTGTTCCAGAACCCGTACGACTCGCTCAACCCGCGGCGAACGGTCCGCGACCAGATCGGGCGCCCGGCCGAGACGCTGCTCGGTCTCGACGGGCGCGCGACCGAGGAGAAGGTCAGGCATCTGCTCGAGCGCGTGCGACTGCCGCTCGGTCTGGCCGAGCGGTTTCCCGCCGAGCTGTCGGGCGGTGAGCGTCAGCGCGTCGCGATCGCGCGCGCATTGGCGGCCGAGCCGGATCTGCTGATCTGCGACGAGATCACGTCCGCGCTCGACGTCTCCGTCCAAGCCGCGGTGCTCGAGCTGCTCGAGGAGCTCCGTCAGGAGTTGGGGCTGTCGATGCTGTTCATCACCCACGATCTCGGCGTGGTGTCGAGCATCGCCGACCGCGGCGCGGTGCTCCAGCGCGGCCGGATCTGCGAGACGGGCCCTGTCCGGCAGCTGCTCGACAGTCCCAGGACGGAGTACACCGCGCAACTACTCGACGCCGCCCCGCGTCTGCGATCGGCGTTGCTGGACGAAGCTCCGCGGTCGGACGCCGGCGAACCCGCCGCGTCTGCCACGTCTCGTCCGTCCCGGGTCTCGGACGGGACGTCCTGACCGCGCGCGCTCGCACGTCGGGCGTCATGGAGGCCGCATCGACGACGGTGCCGGCCGAGATCGCTCGGGTCACCGCGCAGACGGGGACCGATGCGTTCTTCGGGCTGTCGGGCAGCGGCAACTTCCATCTGACCCACGAACTCACGAATGCTGGACTGACCTATTACGCCGGCACGCACGAGGCGGCGTGCGTCGCGATGGCCGACGGGTATGCGAGGACCAGTGGCAAGCTCGGCGTCGCCACCCTGCACCAGGGCCCGGGATTGACGAACGCCGCGACGGCGCTGCGCGAGGCGGTGCGCTCGAATACCGCGATCGTGGTGTACGCCGCGACGATTCCGGCCGCCTGCCACGAGCACAATCAATATCTCGACCAGCGCGCATTCGCCGAGAGCCTGGGTGCCGGGACCGAGACGATCGCCGACGCGCTGGACACGGTCGACACCGTCGTTCGCAGCATGCGGCGCGCGCTCGCAGAGCAACGGCCGATCGTGACGATGGTCCCGATCAACCTCCAGGAGCAGGCGGTCGATCCGAGGCCGATCGCCACCGATCCGACCCGTGTACCCGAACCGCCGCTGCCGGACCCGGCGATGATCGAGCAGGCGCTCGAACTCCTCGACGGCGCCCGCGTCCCGGTCATCCTCGCCGGGCGCGGCGCATACCGGTCGATGGCCGCGGCGAGCCTCGCCGACCTGGCCGATCGACTGGGCGCAACGCTGCTCACGTCGAGCCAGGCGAACGGGCTCTTTCACGACCACCCGCGGTCGCTGGGGTTGGCCGGTGGGTTCGGGTCAGCACGCGCCCGTGCGGCGCTGGCGCGCGCCGATGTCGTGGCGGCGTTCGGCTGCTCTCTGAATCCGTGGACGTTGGCGGCAAACCGGTGGCTGACCACGCACGCCCAGCTGATCCGGGTCGATGCCGATCCGCGCGCGTTCGGTTCGGGGCCGGCCGCGACGGTCGCGATCGTCGGCGACTGCGCGGTCGTCTCGCGAGTGCTGTGCGAGGGCCTGCGCGGCCGCACGGCAGCGCCGCCCGCACCGACCGCCGGCATGCGCCAGCGCGCAATCGAGCCGGAGGTCGACCGTCCGAACGTGATCGATCCGCGCAAGCTCACGCGCCTGCTCGATGAGATCCTGCCCGCCGAGCGAACCCTCTCGATCGACTCCGGGCATTTCATGATCTTTCCCGCATCGATGATGGAGCCGCTCGACCCAGCCGGGTTTCTGCTCGCGCAGGGGTTCATGTCGATGGGGTTGGCGCTGGCCGAAGGTCTTGGAGCGATCGTCGCGCGTCGCGACCGGCTCGGCGTTGCCATGCTCGGTGACGGCGGCGCGCGGATGAGCATCGGCGAGATCGACACCGCGGTGCGACACCGGCTGCCGATCCTCGTCGTGATCTACAACGACGCCGCGTTCGGGGCCGAGGTGCATGACTTCGCCGGGAGCGGCAGGTCACTGGACACGGTTCGGTTTGCAGACGACGACTTCGCGGCTGTGGCGCGTGGGTTCGGCGCCGACGGAGTGACCGTGCGCAATCCCGGTGACTTGGACCAGGTACGTCGATGGCTCGAGCACCGCCGCGCCCCGCTGGTGGTCGACGCCAAGATCGATCCGCGCGTCCGCGGACCGTGGCTCGATTGACTGCGCCACCGGCATGGCGCCCCTCGACAACGGCATCGACACAGCGCACGCGAACACACGCGTTGTCATCACCGGCACCGGCATCCCGGCTCCGCTCGATCCTCTCCGCGCCGGGGCCGGCGTGCTCGTGCGCACGGACGACCTGGTCCTGCAGTTCGACGCCGGCCGCGCGACCACGCTTCGGATCGCAGCTCTGGGTCTGGCGTGCACCGATGTCAGCGTGGTGTTCCTCACCCATCACCACTCCGATCACCTGATCGGCCTCGATGATTTGCTGATGACGCGCTGGTTCGACGATCCCGGCCCGGGTGGTCAGTTGGCGATCATCTGCCCGGACGGGCCGTGCGTGCGCTTCTGCGAGCGGATGCTCGACCGCTGGGACGACGACCTCGAGGTTCGACAGGCAAACGAGCATCAACAAACAGGGCCCAAGGCACTTGTCCAGAGCTTCGAGGCAGCATCCACTCCGCACACGATCTGGCGCGCAGGCGCAGTCTCGATCCGCGCGGTGACCGTCCACCACGAGCCGGTCATCCCATCGGTCGCGTATCGCGTCTGTACCCCCGCCGGCGACATCGCGATCAGCGGCGACACGCGCGTCTGCGACGAGTTCACCGAGCTCGCGCGGGGAGCGCACGTCGTGATCCACGAGGCGATGTGCAAGGAGCTGTTGCCCGACGATCCCGAATGGTTACCGGTGATCGAATACCACGCCGACGCGGTGCAACTCGGCGAAATGGCGGCCGGCCTGCAAACGCCGGTGCTGATGCTCACACACCTGCTGCCGCCGCCGAGGACGGTCGACGAGGAGCAGCTCTACGCCAGGCGCGTGCGCGCCGGCGGGTTCACGGGCGAGCTCGTGGTCGGCCGGGATCTCGACTGCGTGACGCTGACCGACTCCGGGCCGACGGTGGAGCGCCGTCAGACCGCGGCGGCCGATGCCGGCGCAAGCAGCAGCCGCTCGGCGTTGCCGTGGTAGAGCTGCTCCTGGATCACCGGATCGAGATGGAGCTCGGTGATGTCGATGATTGTCTTGGCGAGGTAGTCGTTGCCGAACCCGAAGTCGGAGCCGAACAGCACGTGATCGATGCCAAAGAACTCGAGCGTGCAGCGCAGCGCATGGCTTGCGCCCATCATTGCGGTGTCGGCGTAGAACTGCTTGAGGTACTCGACCGGGTGCTTGCGCAGCCGTTCACGCACCGCCGCTGCCTCGTCACCCCAGGGCCATTCCCGCAGCCTGCCGCGCATGTGCGGCACCAGGCCGCCGCCGTGGTGGGTGATGATCTTCAGTTGTGGGTAGCGCTCCATGACACCGCTGTACACCAGCCGTGCCATCGCCGTCGCGGTTTCGTACGGCCAGCCGAACGTCCAGTAGATCTCGTATCGTGACTCGAGCTCGCCAGCGTCGGGATAATCCGAGCGGCTCTCGCTGCGCTGCGGATGGAGCCACAGCATCCTGTCCAATTCCTGCGCGCGCGCGAAGATCGGATCGAACTCGGGCAGGTCGAGCGGCTTGCCGAGCACATTGGTGTAGACCTGCGCGCCGAGCGCGCCGAGCCTGGTGACGGCGCGATCGAGCTCGGCGAGCGCCAGCTCGACGTCGGTCATCGGCAACGCCGCCGCGAACCCGGCGAAGCGCTCCGGGTAACTGGATACGAGCGCTGCCAGCTCGTCGTTGAGGTCACGCGCGATCGCGGCGACCTCCTGCGGAGTGCCGAGCGATTCGATCGCGGGCGCGCCGGGCACGAGGATCTGCCGGTAGTCGTCGAACCGATCCATGCTGTGCCAGCGGGCGTCGAGGTCCAGCAGCGCCGGGTCCTCGCGGAGCATCAGGTCCCATTCGTGGAGCGCGTCGCGGTCGGCGCCGCGCTCCAGCGCGGCACGAACGCGTTTGCTGTATGTCGGCGGCTGGATGTGGGCGAAGGTGTCGATCTTCATCGCCGGCAACCTCGCAGCAAACTAGACAAATGTCAAGTTTGATCGCAACGGGTGGGTGATGATGGAGAACGTGTCCGCAGACCGATCGCCATCGGCAAGCAGCTAGGCCGTGGTGGGCCGGACGGACTGATCGAAGCGGAAGACGTTCTGCGGGTCATATGCCGCCTTGACTCGTCTGAGCCGGGCGAGGTTTGCGCCGTGGTAGGCGCGGTCGGAGTGATCGAGCTCGGGGTCCGGGAAGTTCGGGTACACGCCGCCGGAACCGCAGGCGTGAACGAGCGCCCACGAACGTGACAGCCAGTTGACCGCGGCTGCTCGCTCGGAGGCGGATGCGGCGGGGTCGACGAGCACCTCGTGTTTGAGCAGGAACCGCTCGGCGCGGTGGGCGAACGCCGTGGCGTCGGCGGGGACGCAGTTGTAGGCGCCGCCCCACGGGGTGAAGTCCAACACCCGGGCCGCTCGCGGGCCCCGCGAGTCGGCGAGATGCGCGAGCAGTTGGGCGATGACATCGGCCGGGAGCTCGCGCCGGAAGAACTCCGACTTGGAATACGAGTGGCTTGCCTCGCGCTCGACCGGCCGGCGCGTGGCGGAGCCGACGTCGTACTCGGCCAGGTAGCGCTTGACCTCGCGGTAGGAACCGGGCGCGTAGTTCGCGGTCGTCGGCGGCGTGCCGACGCCGGTCACGAACTGCTCGAGCGCGGCTCGGGCCCTCGATTCGCGGTCGAGCACGGCGCCGAAGACGGTGACGAGCGGGGGGAGGTCGCCGTGTGCAGGCGCACGCGCGACGAGGCTCGCCGCGATCGCCGTCGGCGCGTCGGGCGCCCACGACTGCCAGGCGCCGAGCACCGCAGCGGCCGTGCTCCACGGCCACACGAGATGAAAGCCGGTTGTATCCGGCGCCCGAAGCGTCCGGAGGGTCAGCTCCGTGACCGCCGCAAACTGACCGCCGCCGGCACCGCGCAGCGCCCAGAACAGATCCTCGTTCTGATGCTCGCCGCACGCGACGATCCGCCCATCGGCGAGCACCACGCGCGCCGCGAGCAGTTGGTCGGCGGTGAGGCCTTGCGAGCGGCCAAGGATGCCGAGGCCACCGCCGAGTGCGAGCCCGGCGATGCCGACCGTCGGCCCGCAGCCGGCGGCGATCGTCCGACCCCGGGCGGCGAGCCTGTCGTAGATGTCACCGAGGCGAGCCCCCGCGCCGACCGTCACTGTGCCGTCGGCGACCGACACGTGATCGATCGCGCTCACGTCGATCACGATGCCGTCGGTCGACGAGCGCCCGGCAAAGCAATGGCCGCCGCTTCGCAGCGCGACGTGCAGCCCCTCGCGTCGTGCCAGGGCGAGCGCCTGCGCAACATCTTCCGCAGATCGGCATCGAACCACCGTATGGGGGCGCACATCATCGAAGCGCGCCATCTGTGAGCGGCGTGCCGATTCATACCCGGCCGCGCCGGGAACGAGCAGCTCCCCGCCGATGTTCATCGTTCGATCACTTTCGCGTTTGAGGTCCAAAAGACACCTGATCGTGACGTATCAGCCGATGCCCACCCGCTGGCGCTCGGGCTCGATCACCGCAACGACGCGCTCGTCGTCTCGCGGGTAGGGCGCGCCGGTGTACCGCACGGCGATCTCGTCGATGATCTCCCACGCGGCGTCACCCTCGATCCATTCGGTGACCCGGCCGCGGACGACGATCGGCGTGTAGGGGTCGTCGACGGGCGTCAGCGACAGCGCCACGCGCTGGTCGCGGCGCAGGTTGCGGGCCTTGCGCGAGCCCGGGCCGGTGAAGAACACGATCTGCTCGCCCCGGGTGCCGATCCAGAGCGGGACGGTGTGCGGCGAGCCGTCCGGCAGGACGGTCGCGAGGTGGGCCAGCGAGGTGCCCTCGAGGGCGCGGCGAACGTCGGGCTCGAGCATCTCAGTTCTCCTATCAGGTAAAGATTCAGCGTGTGACCTTGTAGCGGAGGTGGGTGACACCTGGCGCCGGGACAACTTCGACGAGCTCGAGGCGCACGTGCTCGGGAAGCGCGCGGAAGAAGGGGTGACCACCGCCGAGCAGGATCGGCACCTGGTGCAGGATCAGCTCGTCGACCAGATCGGCCGCCAGCGCCGCGGTCACGACGCCGCCACCCATCAGAGCGACGTCCTTGTCGCCGGCCAGCTCGCGCGCTGCCGCGATCGCGTCGGCGATCCCGGTGGTGACGAGCGTCTGGCGCTCGCTGATCTCGGGAACCGGCCCGCGGCTAAGGACGACCAGCGGCGCCGTCGGATGGGGGCTGCCGCCGCCGAAATGGCTCGAGTGCACGTAGGTGGTGTGGCCCGCCACGGCCGCCCCGACCCTCGCCGCGGCCGCGTCGAAGAGGGCGGCGCTGCGCTCGCTGAGGCGAAAGCCGCTGAACACCTGGCTGGGCGTATCGCCGTTGAAGTACCAGTCGAACAGCATCGGCGCGTCGCCGAGGCCGCGTCCGACCTCGTCGCCGTCGGGAAGATCGCGACCGCTGATGTACCCGTCAACCGACACCGCGTGGGCGCTCAAAACCTTGCTCATTACCTACTCCTCCGAGATTGGAGTTCCTTGAAGAGACGCTGGCACCGTATCACACAAAGTTCCCTGAGGAAACCCCAATCGCTATGCTGCCCTCATGCAACGCACGAACTTTGGCGAGATGGCGTGCTCGATCGCGCGCACGCTCGACGTGGTCGGGGAGCCGTGGTCGCCGCTGATCCTGCGCGACGTGTGGGTTGGCTTCACCCGCTTCGATCAGATCCAGTCCGACCTCGGCATCTCGCGCAAGGTCCTGACCGAGCGGCTGAACCACCTCGTAGAGCATGGGGTGCTCGAGCGCAGGCCCTACGACCGCCGGCCGCGCTACGAGTACGTCCTCACCGAGAAGGGGACCGAGCTGCTCGACGTGCTGATGGTGATGGTCGGCTGGGCCGACAGGTGGCTCGCGGGCGAGGCGGGCCCGCCGGTGCTCTACCGCCACCACGCGTGTGGCGAGATCAGCCACGTCGACGCGCGCTGCTCACACTGCGGCGAACCGATGCACGCACGCGACGTCGATCTGCTGCCCGGGCCGGGAGCTGGTCACGCGAGCTGACAGCGGCCCCGCCGGTGCCGCTATTGCCCGGCGAGCTCGGCGACGACGGGCGCGATCTGGTCGATGAACAGGGCGTTGACGATCGTGTAGGAGATGCCGAGCTCGTCGCGCCGGCGCCGCAGCTCGTCGGCCATCGCGGACGGCGAGCCACGCAGCATCGCCAGCGAGTCGTTGTCGATCATCGCCTGCGCATCGAGTCCGAAGGACCGCTCCATCCAGTCCGGGACCTCGCTGCCGACGACGAAGATGTTCTGGGCGAGCTCGACGCTGCGCGCCGCGTCCGCGCACGCCGCCCGCAGGCGCTCGGCGTGGGCGGCGGCCTCGTCGCGACCGGCCGTGGGGCCGAGCGCGAGCGTGACGATGTCGGCGATCTGCGCGGCAAGCGCGATCCCGCGTGGCCCACCGGCCGCCATCAGCACCGGCGTCCGCGCGTCGCCGTCGAGAGCACGGAGCCGGCGGACGGTGTCGGCGACTCGTTGCAGGCGTTCGCGACCGGTGGTCGGTGCCAGACCCACCCGTTGCACCGCGTCGCGGACGGTGCCGGGATGGCCGGCGCCGATGCCGAACTCGAACCTGCCGCCGGTCACCGCGCTCAGGCTGTGCCCGTCCCACGCGGCGAGCTCAGGGGGCCGCAGGGCCGCCGACAGCACGAACGTGCCGACGTGGAGCGTGGTGGTGACGCGAGCGATCACTGCCAGCGACACGAACGGCGATGGCAGCTGCATGCCGTCGGGTATCACGACGGTCGAGAACCCCAGGTGCTCGGCGTGCTGGGCGGTCGCCACCGCGTCGGCGGGCTTCGTGGGGTCGACCATGGCGCCGAAGCGAAACATGGGCGTCATCTCGCCGACCTTACTCGAGCGACAAGCAAGCGGCGGCTGCTGATTGGCATTTCTTTCCGGCGGCTCCCCGGCCCCGGCGACCGCGCGGCAGCTACGTGCCGACGTTGAACGCGACGGCCGCGCGAATCAGCTTCGTCAGCGCCGGCCTGTCGATCGTGTCGTCCTCCGCGATGTCGATCGCCCGTCTGACCTTCCCGCCGAGGCTCGAGTTGAACAGGCCCGAAGGGTCGTCCAGCGCCGCGCCCTGAAAGAACGTCAGTTTGATCTTGTCCTTGTAGGTCTCACCGGTGCAGATACCACCGTCGTGGTACCAGACCGGCACGCCGCCGCTGCTCGGCTTCTCCCACTTCCATTCCTCGACGACGTCGGGGTCCGCCTCCTTGATGATGCTGCGCACCTCGGCCAGCGCCCTGCCGCGCCAGTCGCCGAGCCTGCTGATGTGCTCGTCGATCCGCTTGGACGGATCCTGGGTGGTGTCGGCCATCGATGGCTCCCCTCGATCGTGATCGGTCGTGCGCGCGAACTCCACAGCGTGCGTCGGGCATAGCCTATGGCCGCCCGGCGCCGCTGTGAGCCGCGGCTGTCGGCTGTCGACGACTCACGCGGACGCCGTCCGCCAGGCGAAGCCGTCAGGGTCGGTGAACGCTCCCGCGTTGCCGTCGATCACGAGCCGGTGCGAGCCGGTCCCGTCGGCGGGAACGCCCGCGTCCTTGGCAAGCGCCCGCCGCTTGTAGAGGCCCAGCTTGATCGGGCTCGACGGGGTGTCGAACTGCACGTAGCTGCGGGCGACGCTCTTGGCGACCGGGAGCCCGTGCCGGGTGTAGAAGGCCTTGCTCGCCGGCACGTCATCGACGCCGAGCAGGAGCACGATGTCATCGATCTGCCGGGTGCCCGGGCCTTTGTCGCGCTTCGAGGACGTCGCGATCTTCCAGATCGCGCCGTCCGGCGCCTGAACGACGCCGGCGTAGCCCCACAACGACTTCGCCGCCGGCTTCAGCGAGGTCGCGCCGGCCTCGAGAGCCGCGTCGAGCAGCGCGTCGGCGTTGCTCGGCTGTGACACCAGCAGTGACAGCGTGAAGCCGCGAAAGCCGCTGGACGGAGTGTCAGATACGCGCAGCCGGACCTGTCCGTCGAATCCGAACGCGGTGGTGTAGAAATGCTCGGCGGCGGCGGTGTCGGTCACCTCGAGCGTGATGGATTGGATGGAAGTCATGCGAGCGAGGCTAAGCCGCGGCCGGCGCCCTGGCTTCTCGATTTCTGACCGGTTTCACCGCGCGGTGCTTGCGTGCATCATCAGCGTGCGCCGGTCGCCGCGGCGGCCAGCTGCGCCAGGCGTGTCGCCAGCGCCACAACGCTCGCCTCGGCATCGGCGCTCAACTCGTGCCGGCGGGCGAGCCAGGCCGGATCGTTGTAGCTGAGCCACACTCGGTCCTGCTCGTCCTGCCACACGAGCGCCTTCAGCGGCAGGTCGATCCCGATGCTCTGCCGATCCTGCATGAGTGGTGTGCCGCCACGGGCGTTGCCGAAGACCAGCAGCTCGGTCGGACGCAGCGGCATCCCGACCGCCTCGGCACCGAGGCGGTGGTCGATGCGGACGAAGACCCGCAAGCCGGCCGAGGTCACCGCATCGGTGAGGCGATCGATCGTCTCGCCGACCGGATGCGAGCTGGGGATCGTGATCAGACCGTCGGCGCTCATGCAGGCCCGCACTCGGTCAGGGCGGTCCGCCGGCGCCGGCGGGAGCGCGCCGAGGCGTGACCGGTCCCGACGGCCCGGTCTGCGACGGCAGCTTCACCTGGATCCCGGTGCGCGGCGCGAGCTCGAGGTCGAGGAAGTCCATGATCGTGGCTGCGTTCGCGTCGCGGTCGGTCAACGCCGGCAGGTTCCACTTGGCCTCGATCGTCGCCAGCACCGAGGTGTGATCGTGGACGACATTCGTCACCCCGCCGGGGGCCGAGTAGGGGGAGACCACGACCGCCGGCACGCGCGGACCGTACATGTCGTAGCCGCCGTGCGGGTCCCCGGGTGCGAGCGTGGGAGCGATTCCGTCGGGCAGGATCGCCTCCGGTGGCCCGACGTGGTCGTAGTAGCCGCCGTGTTCGTCGTAGATGTAGATCAGCAGCGTCCGGTTCCACGCCTTGGAGGCGAGCACGGCTTCGACCAGCGTCGCGGCCCAGAGCTCGCCCCAGTACATGTCCTGCGGATCCTCCTGCGTCTCGGCGGGATCGTCGCGCGCGAAGTCCGCGCCGAGCACCTCCAGCGCGGACCGGACGACGCCCGGCAGTGACTTGAGCGGTGCGCCGATGTCCGACAGCACGCCGATGCCGGGGTCGACGAAGCTGACCGCGGGGAGCGTTCCCGCCTTGCAGTCGTGAAGGAACTTCGAGATCGGGGCATGGTTGCCCGGATGCTTGAGGATGATCGACGGGATCACCGACGTCATCGGCAGGTCGGTGAAGTAGTCGCACCAGTGGATGCCGTGCGCCGACAGCGCGTCGAAGATCGTCCCGTGCGGGGGCGGAGGGTCCAGCAGCGTGTCGACGGCGGTGACGGTGGCGCCGTAGGCGGTGCCGGCCAGCAGGAAGCGGCGGTTGGGGTACGTCGGCCCCGGCATCGAGCTGAACCAGCGGTCGCCGATCGTGAACTGCGACGCGAGCGAGTAGGCGAACGGCAGCACCGCGGCGGTGTAGTAACCCATCGGCTCGCGGGCGCCGCTCGAGGAGCGGACGAACCCATCCATCGCGCCGCCGTTGATCTGCGCGTGCGTCGCCCGCCAGCTCTGCGTGACGTGGGTGCTCTGGGCGGTGTCTGCGAACGCGAACGCGGGCACCGTGCCCGACGGACCGGGGTTGTGGTCCGTGGGCGTGCCGGCGGCGTCGAAGTGCAGCGCGTCGACGTCGGTGCGGGTGCGGCCGAGGTCCCCGAACAGATTGTCGAACGAGTGGTTCTCCATCATCACGACGACGAGGTGGTCGAACGGCATGTCGTCATTGACGGTCCCCGGCGCCCGGTGCGGGAACGGGAGGCTGCCAGCAACACGCGACGGGGCCGCGGCCCCGTCTGCCCCAGCCGGGCTCCCGGCGATCCGTGACACGGGGCCAGTCTATGTGCGCGCGGCGGCGTGGTGGGACTTTTGCGACCGCGCCCGTCGCCCCGGATCCGGGCCGGCGACGGCGCGCCCTGCCGCCCACGGCTTGTGCCGGCCGTGCTGGATCGAGATCACCCTTCGATACATATCCCGATCACTCCCGACGCGGGCGGGCACAACCGTGACGCTCGTGCCGGGGGCGCACGGCCGTCGCGGTGGCGCCACCGTGAGCAATCGCCAACGTGGAGCTCCACGACAGATTGGTGATCTCCGACGGCTCTGGCGACCGAGATCGGCCACGTCAGCCGACGGGCGGCACGATTGGCGATGGTTTACGGCCAGGTCAGGTGCCAGTCCCAGCGTGGCAGAGCGCCATCAGGCTGATCAGCTCATACGCGGCGTTGGACGCGGCGATCGCGGTGCTTCCGGTCGGGTCATACGGCGGCGAGACCTCGACCACGTCGGCGCTGGCGACGTCGATGCGCCGCGCGAGGCCGCGCAGCATCGCCAGCAGTTCGCGGCTGGTCAGGCCGCCCGCCTCCGGGGTGCCGGTGCCGGGCGCGAACGCCGGGTCGAGGCAGTCGATGTCGACGGTGATGTAGACCGGCGGGCGAAGCGTCCGGAGCGCCAGCTCGACGGCGCCGTCGACGCCGGTCGCGTCGAAGTCGCGGGCCATCACCGTCGTGAAGCCGAGCTCGGCGTTGGCCTTGTAATCGTCGGGCTCGTATGTGGACCCGCGCAGGCCGATCTGCACCGACGTGTCACCGTTGACGACCCCCTCCTCGACCGCGCGGCGGAACATCGTCCCGTGCGTGAGCTTCATCCCGAAGTAGGAGTCCCAGGTGTCGGTGTGGGCGTCGAACTGCAGCAGCGACAGCGGCCCGTGCTTGGCGGCCGCGGCGCGCAGGAACGGCAGCGACACCGAGTGGTCGCCGCCGAGGCCGAGCACGCGGCCGCCGGCCTCGTGGATCTCGGCCGCGGCCTCCTGAATCGACAGGTGGGCCTGGGTGATGTCGACCGGATTGGGCGCGGCGTCGCCGGCGTCGACGACCTGGCAGACGGCGAACGGGCTGACGTCGACCGCGTCGTTGTAGGGCCGCAGCAGCAGCGATGCCTCGCGGATGCCGGACGGCCCGTAGCGGGTGCCGGCCCGGAACGTCGTCGCACCGTCGAAGGGCGCACCGAGGACCGCGATGTCGACCGTCGGCGCCTGATCGCGGGTGGGAAGTCGCGCGAACGTGCGGACCCCCGCGAACCGTGGGATCTTCGAGGCGTCGACCGGTGGGATGGGCTCAGTGGTCATGGCGGCTCCGGGGTGGTCGTGGCGTGGCTGGCAACGCGCGAACTCTACGAGTTGGCCGGGAACTGGCGACGGGCGGCACCGACCGCACCGACGCGGCGCGGCGGCCCACGGCGGTAAGAACCGCGTCCGCCGCACCGCTCACGTCGGCGACGGGTCAGATCGTTCGATCGGATCGCGGACGTGACCGACGCGTTCACCGACGCCGTCGGCCTGCAGCGGTTCAGCCTGTACATGTTCGATTTCGGTGCGCCTGTGGGGTTCCGGATCGCGGTCAGGCGCCCCGAACGGGTGCAGCGGCTGATCCTGCAGAACGGCAACGCGTACGAGGCCGGCCTCGGTCCGGGGATGCAGGCTCTTGCGCCGTACTGGCGCGATCGCGCCGCCCACGAGGAGGCGATCCGCGGGTTTTCGACGCTCGGCGCGACCCGCTCGCAGTACCTTGACGGGGTACCCGAGCCGGCGGGCGTCAACCGGGACCTGTGGGAGCTTGATCAGCACTACATGGACATGCCCGGGCGCGACCAGGTGATGCGCGACCTGCTCTACGACTACCAGAGCAACGTCGCCGCCTACCCGCAGTGGCACGAGTACCTGCGGACGCGCCGGCCACCGGCCCTGCTGCCGTGGGGCGCAAACGACGCGTTCTTCCCGCCGGCGGGCGCCGAGGCCTACCTCGCCGACCTGCCCGACGCCGACATCCACCTGCTCGACACCGGCCATTTCGCGACCGCGACCCACAGCGCCGAGATCGCGGAGATGATCGTCGGGTTCATGCGCCTGCAGACGCAGGCGGTGTGACCGAGAACGTCCGTCGCGCGCGGGAGCTGATGCGACGCTCGCGTGCCGAGTAGTTCGCGGTGGGCGCGGATCGGCGTCACGCACTCCCGGCGCGCCTGCGAGGTAAGAACGCGTCGGCGCTCGCCGCTGACCGTGGTGACGGCGTTGTTGCGCCGACTCACGAGAGGAGCCAAGCTGCGGTATCTGACCGACATAGCCCATCGCATTCGCGGCCCGCGTCGCTCTTCCGTGGCGAATCGGACGCCGTGGCCGCACGGGATGACCGCCCCGATTCGTGCGTTTTTGACGACCGAGAGCGGCGGCGCGACGCTGCTCGTCGTGGCGATCCTCGCGGCGCTGGTGTGGACCAATTCCCCGTGGCGCGCGAGCTACGGGTCGGTGTGGTCGAGCGTGATCTCGATCGACCTCGCCGGCCATCTCGTCGCAATGGATCTACGCGACGCCGTCAACGAAGGGTTGATGACGCTGTTCTTCCTCGTGGTCGGGCTCGAGGCCAAGCGCGAGCTCGACCTCGGCGAGCTGCGCGACCGGCGACGGCTGACGGTTCCCGTGCTCGCCGGCGTCGGCGGGATGATCGTCTCCGTGGCGCTCTACCTGGCGCTCACGGCGGGGCGGGGAGGCGCGAGCGGCTGGGGCGTCGCGGCCTCGACCGACACCGCGCTCGCGCTCGGGACGCTGACGCTGATCGCCGGTGACCGCGGCAACCGGCTGCGGGTGTTCCTGCTCACGCTGCTGGTCGTCGACGACGTCGTCGCGCTGCTGATCATCACGCTCGTCTACCCGGCGCGGCTGCACCCGGTGGCGCTCGCCGCCGCTGCCGCGCTGATGGCGATCCTGCTGGGTCTCCGGTGGCTGGGTCTGCGCCACCGCGACGATCAGAGTGCCGGGTTCGTGCTGTTCGGGATCTCGGTGCTGGTCGGTGTCGGACTGTGGCTGGCGCTGTTTGAGTCCGGGATCGACCCGGTCATTTCGGGGCTGGTGATCGGCCTGCTGACAAGCGCCTACACGCCGCGCCGTTCCGACCTCGAACACGGCACCGAGCTCGTGCACAGCTTCCGCGAGCGGCCGACGCCCGAGGCGGCCTACAGCGCCCGCGCCGGCCTCGCCGCCGTGATCTCGCCCAACGAGCGACTGCAGTACCGGCTGCATCCGTGGACGAGCCGAGTGATCGTGCCGCTGTTCGCGCTGGCCAACGCCGGCGTCCGCCTCGACGGCGAGGCGCTGCACGCGGCGCTGACCTCGCCCGTCAGCTGGGGCATCGCCGTTGCGTTCATCGCCGGCAAGCCGCTCGGGATCCTCGCCGCCGCCTGGGTCACCGCCCGCGGCGCGCCGCGCGCCGGCAAGCTGCCGGTCAGCTGGCGCGAGCTGTGGGGGACCGCGAACTCGGCCGGGATCGCGTTCACGGCGTCGCTGTTGATCGCCGCGCGCGCGTTCGACGGGTCGTCGCTGGAGCAGGCCAAGGTCGCGATCCTCGTGACGATCGTGGTTTCGCCGCTGCTGGCGGCGGTGAGCCTCCGGCCGCTGCGCGGCGCCTCGTTCGCCCGCGGGATTGACGCCGTCTCGATCGCCGATTTGGCCGTCGACGTCGATCCGGTTCGCGACCACATCCGCGGCCCGGTCGATGCGCCGGTGACGGTCGTCGGCTACGTCAGCTTCGGTTGCCGCCACTGCGTCGCCGCCAACGCGGTGATCGCGCAGCTGCTGGACCGCTTCGGAGATCAGCTTCGCTACGTCGTCCGGCACCTGCCGCTCACCGACGTCGATCCCGGCGCCGGGCTCGCGGCCGAGGCGATGGAGGCCGCGGGCGCGCAGGGCGCGTTCTGGCAGATGCACGACGCGCTCGTGCGACCGGTCGGGCCGGGAACGCTCGCGACCGTCTACCGCGTCGGCCGCCGGGCGGGGCTCGATCTCGAGCGGCTGTTCGCCGATCTCGACCGGCACACGTACGCCGGGCGGGTCGCAAGCGACGTCCGCGGCGCCGACGCCAGCGGCGTCTCCGGCACGCCGGCGTTGTTCATCGACGGCCGCCGCTGGGAGGGGCCGGTCGAGCTCGAGGCGCTGAGCGATACGGTGACGGCGCGGCTCCGAGAGTTTGCCGGCGCGGCGCCGGCCGTCGACGGCGCGCCTGCGCTGGCGGTGACCGCATGAGCCGTGTCCAGGCAGCGGAGACGGAGGTCGGGCGGCTGCTGTCTGTCAACGTCGGCGGGCCCCGTGAGGTGCAGTGGCAGGGCAACGCGGTTCGCACCGCGATCTGGAAGTCGCCCGTGCAGGGGCCGCGGATGGTCAGGCAGATCAACATCGACGGCGACGACCAGGCCGATCGCAACGCGCACGGCGGCGAGCATCGCGCCGTGTTCGTCTATCAGATCGAGTCCTATCGCTACTGGGAGCGCGAGCTCGGGCGCGACGACTTCAGCTACGGCCAGTTCGGGGAGAACTTCACCGTCGAAGGCCTGTCCGACGAGGACGTGTGCATCGGCGACCGGTACCGGATCGGTGACGCGGTGTTCGAGGTCACGCAGCCGCGCGTGACCTGCTTTCGCGTCGGCATCCGTCTCGACGACCCGCGGATGCCGTCGCTGCTGGTCGCCCATCACCGTCCCGGGTTCTACTTCCGGGTGTTGCGGGAGGGCGAGGTACAGGCCGGGGACGAGATCGTGCTCGTTCAGCAGGGGCCTGAGCGGCTGAGCGTCGCCGAGACCGACGCGCTCCTGTACCTGCCGAACAAGTCGCGCCGCACGCTGCAGCGAGCGCTGCGGATCCCGGCGCTGAGCGAGGGGTGGCGGGGATCGTTCCAGGAGCTACTCGAGCACGACGGCAAGGCCCAGGCTCCCGAGCGGGTCGCGTGGCCGGGGTTCGTGCGGTTGACCATCGTCGACATCCATCGCGAGAGCGACGCGATCGTCTCGTTCACGCTCGCGCCGGCCGACGGCTCTGCGCCGGCCGCCTCGGTGGTCAAGCCCGGCCAATACCTGACGTTCCGCCTGCGTCCCCACGGTCCCGACGCGGCGGCGGTCGTCCGCAGCTACTCGCTGTCGGCCGTGGTCGACAACCGCTACCGGATCAGCGTCAAGCTCGAGCCGCACGGGCTCGGCAGCGGCTTTCTGCAACAGCGGGTGCGCGTCGGGGACACGGTCGAGGCCGCCGCGCCCCGCGGCGACTTCACGCTGCGTGACGGCACGCGCCCGATCGCGCTGATCAGCGCCGGCGTCGGCGCCACCCCGGTGCTGGCGATGCTGCAGGCGCTCGCCACGTCGGGGGACGAGCGCGAGGTGTGGTGGTTGCACGGCGCGCGCAACCGCGCCAGCCACGCCTTCGGCGCCGAGGTCGATCAGCTGTTAGGACGGCTCCCGCATGCGCACCGCGTCGTCACCTACAGCCGTCCCCGGCCCGGAGAGATCCCAGGTGTCGACTTCGACGCGGTCGGGCGCCTGTCGGTCGAGACGATCACCGAGGCCGGGGTGCCGCGGGACGCCGACTACTACCTGTGCGGGCCGACGGAGTTCATGTCGTCGCTGTCGGCGGCGCTGGTCGCCCACGGCGTCGCGCCCGAGCGGGTCGCGAGGGAGACATTCGGCGCGGTCGCCGCCGGCGCGCGACCGCCGGGGATGGAGGCGGAGCAACCGCCGCCGCATCCCCCGGCCGGGGAGCCCGGCACCGGCCCGGCGGTCACGTTCAGCCGCAGCGGCCTGACCGTCGCTTGGGACCCGAGCTACGGCAACCTGCTCGAGCTCGCCGAGGCGTGCGACGTGCCGGTCAGCTTCGGCTGCCGCACCGGCGTCTGCCACTACTGCGAGAGCGGCCTGCTCACCGGCTCGGTCGACTACGTCACCGAGCCGCTGGACGCGCCCGACGCCGAGCACGTGCTGATGTGCTGCGCGCAACCGGCAAGCGAGGTCACGCTCGAGCTGTGACCGCCTCCGGCGGCGCGGTCGAGGCACGGTGGTTCGTCAGCGCGGCGCGATCCCGTCGATGAGGTTGGACACGAGGGCGACCAGGAAGTCGTCGGTGACCGGCTCGTCGGGGATCAGCAGCCGGTGGTAGACGGCGCCCCAGAGCTGGTCGACGAGGACCTGGACGTCGACGTCTGGACGGATCTGGCCGGCGTCCTGGGCCGTGCGCAGCCGTTCGCCGGCAAGCCGGCGACGCTCGGCGGAGTACAGCTCGCGGTAGGCCTGCGCGAGGTCCGGGTCGGTTTGGGACTGGCCGATCAGCTCGGCGAGGATCCGGCCGCCGGGGGTGGTGGTCATCACGGTTGCGAAGGCCCGCAGCTGGCTGATCAGATCGCCGCGGATGTCGCCGGTGTCCGGGAACGCGAGGGTCTGCTCGACGGCGTGGAAGTAGCCGTCGAGCGCGAGCGCGCCCTTTGACGGCCACCATTTGTAGAGGGTGGTCTTGCTGACGGCGGCGAGCCTCGCGACGCGCTCAAACGTGAGATCGGCGCTGCCCTCTGCCAGCAGCAGCTCGCCGACCGTCGCCAGGACGTCGGCCCTGACCTCGTCGGCCGGCCGGCGCCCGCGACCGCGGCGCTCGGGAAGCGCCGCGGACGGCCGTTCCGGACTGGTCACGCCGTGGCTCTTCGGACGTCGGCAGCGACCGTATTACGCAAGGCCGCCGTTGACGTAGACGACCTGACCGTTGACCCAGCGGGCCGGGCCGGCGAGGAACGCGACGGCCTCGGCGATGTCATCGGGGGTGCCGAGGCGCTCCAACGGCGCCGCGTGGGCGAGGTTGTCGATCGTCTGCTGGTCCTTGCCGTCGAGAAACAGCGGTGTGGCGGTCGGGCCGGGAGCGACGGCGTTTACGGTGATGTCCTTGCCGCGCAGCTCGCGGGCGAGGATCAGGGTCATCCCCTCGACCGCGGCCTTGGAGGCGACGTACCCGCCGTAGCTGGGGAACTGCGCCCGCGTGACCGTGGTGGAGAAGTTGATCAGCGCGCCACCCGCCCGCAGGCGGTTCGCCGCGAGCTGGGAGATCACGAACGTGCCGCGGATGTTGGTGCGGTGCATCCGGTCGAGATCTGCCAGGTCGAGCGTCGCGATCGGCGCCAGGAGCATGATCCCGGCGGTGTTGACGACGACGTCGACGCCGCCGAACTGCGCCTCGGTCGCGTCAAACGCGGCCGCCATCGCGGTCTCGTCGGCGACATCGCCGCCGACCTCGATCGTCTGGCCGCCGCCGGCGCGGATCCGCGCCGCGAGATCCTCGGCGCGCTCCGGGTTGCCGGCGTAGTGGACGGCGACCGCGAAGCCGTCCTGGGCGAGGCGCTGCACGACGCTTGAGCCGATGCCGCCTGAGCCGCCGGTAACCAGGGCGACGCGTGTGTTCGTGGTGTGGGTGGTTGCCATGAGGTCCTCTTGACTGTCGATATGAACGAAGCGACCATATAAGCACATATGGACGCAAAGTTCATATCTGAGGTGCTCGAACCGTCGCCACGAGGCGCGGTCGGGCGGATGCTGCCCGCCCTCGTGCAGCCCGCTGCGGGTCGTATTGCCGATCCCGCCAGGTGTGGCCGGGCGCCGATCTACCCCGGCGCGCTCGACAACCCGGATCCGACCCAGTCGCCGGCGTCCGACGAGCCCCGCGGGGCGAAGAAGTAGCCGCCTCCGACCGGGGTGATGTAGTCGGTCATCGGCTCGGATTCCAGACGTTGCTGAATCTGCTCGAACTGACGCTGGGGATCCTGGTTGAAGGCGAGGAACAGCATCCCCTGGTCCTGGTCGCCGGCCTCGTCGAAGCCGCGGTTGTAGTTGTACGGGCGGCGCAGGATCCGCTGGTCGGCGGTGTGCGCGGTGCGCGGGTTGGCGAGACGGATGTGGGCGTTGAGCGGGATCCGCTGGCCCTTCGGGTCGGACGGGTAGTCCGGGTTCTCGTATTCGTCCGAGCCGCCCAGCGGTGCGCCCGAGACCCGGTAGCGGCCGATCATCTGCTGCTGCTCGAGCATCCCGACGCGGTCCCAGAACTCGACGTGCTGGCGGATCGCGCGCACGACCATGTAGGTCCCGTCGCGCGTCCACGAGGGCTCGCCGCCGTCGCCGACCCAGACCAGACGGCGCATCAGCGCGTCGTCGGCGACGTCGGGGTTGGCGGTGCCGTCGCGGAACGCGAACAGGTTGCGGGTGCTCGCATGGGGATCGGGGTCGCGCTGCGCGGTCTGGAAGCCGTCCAGCGCCCAGCGCGCCGTAAACGATCCCGCGAGCGTGCGCATCAGCTCGCGAACGGTGTGCACGACCGTGTCGCGCTGCCCGGCGCAGATCTGCAGCAGCATGTCGCCGCCGGTGCGCGCCGGGTCCAGCCGGTCATGCGCGAACGCCGGCATCTCGGTGAGCCGTGCCGGCCGCAGGCGGGCGAGCCCGTAGCGATCGTCGAACAGCGTGTGCCCGAACGCGATCGTGACCGTCAGCGAATCGGGCGCGTCATAGGAGCCGAGGATCCCCGAGTCCGGCGGCGG
Source organism: Solirubrobacteraceae bacterium (assembly GCA_036273655.1). Lineage (GTDB taxonomy): Bacteria > Actinomycetota > Thermoleophilia > Solirubrobacterales > Solirubrobacteraceae > Palsa-465. The sequence continues at coordinate 130,313 of DASUHF010000063.1, forward strand.
GTCGTCGACTTCGACGACGCCGACCGCCGTGCCCTGTGTCAACTGGCGCGCTCTGGTCGACAGCTGCGCAAGCGCCAGGAACAGCTGGTCGCGGCTGGGCGCGACCGCGTCGAGCGACACGCACGCGGTCTGCATCTGGCGCGGGGTGAGGATCCCAGACTGGTGCACGCCGTCGAACGGGTGGCGGACCATCAGCTCGCGCCGACCGACACGCAGCGACTGGGTCGCCAGATTCGGCTCCGAGGCCGATGCGTGCGCGGAGCCGGGGACCTTGAGCGCGATAGCGCCGCCGGCGGCCCCGGCGCCGAGCGTCGCCACGGAACGGGTCAGGAACCGGCGGCGGTCCAGCGAGCTCATCGGGAGGCGGGGTCCTTCGGGATCTTGGGGAGGTCGTTCGTCTCCAACGTGCCCGGAACCTGGTCAAGCGCGCTCAGCGTGCCCGCGAGCATTCCGTCGATCCGCTGCAGCTGCCTCGGCTTCAGCTGGCCCAGCGTCGGCCAGGAGCCGTTGCGCAGGCGGACGCTGTGGAGCGCCGCGTTCAGGCGCACGAGCCAGTACTCCGACGTGCCGTAGGCGTTCCCGCGTCCGGCCATCAGCGGCTTGAGCGTCGACAGCAGTTCCCGTGTCGCCGCGACGCCGGCGGCGGTGCCGAGCACGCCCTGGCCCGACCACGGGACGTCGACGCCTGACATCAGGTCACGCTGCGCGTCCTCGAGGATCTCGTGCGCGCGTGTGACGTAGTCCAGCGGGTCGACCCTGACCGCCACCAGCCCCCGCCGCACGCGCACACCGGTGCGCCGCGGGTTGATCGCGAGCGTCGGCAGTTCCGCGCGCAGCCGCGTCACGGCGGCGCTCAGGTGTGTGGAGAGACCGACCAGCGAGCGCACCGGCTCGTCGGTCCACAGTCCCATCTCGATGCGGTGCAAGCCGACGAAGTGGCGGTCGCCGGTGAGGCCAGGCAGTCCCGCGAGGCGGTCCTCGAGATCGCCCGGCAACAGCCCGTAGACGGCGCCCAGTTGCAGGTAATCCGAGAACGCCGTCTCCCAGGCGCGCCGGCCGCGAGCGCGATCGCCGGCGCGCAGCGCAGCCGTCAGCGGCGTGATCTGGTGCCCGAGCGCTGCCGCCCACCGTTCGGCGTACCGGCGGTAGGCGGCGACCGGGCGGTCGAACGACGCAGCCGGCAGCGGCGAGAGGTCGGAGACGTATCGGCCGGAGCGATCGACCCCGTTCTCCATCGCGGCCACCTGGGAGCCGTATTTGCGCGCCGGGATCGACGAGTCGACGACCGTGGTGAGGTGCCGGCCGGTGCTCTGGGACGCGGCAGACGGCGGGGCGACGCTCCGCCGCGCGAGGCTGTCGTCATTGGATCGGTGCGATCCGGGGATCAGCGCCGCCGCCGCGAGCGCCGCTACCGCGAGCAGCAGGACGAGCCCGAACCACAGGACCAGCCGGCTCGGGCGCCGTGGCCCGAGCCGGCCGGGTCCCCTTGGGCGGGGCAGAGCTGTGCTGGGAGAGCTGTCGGACATGGCGCGCGTCGGGGCGCGGCGTCCGCCCGGCCGCCCGGGTGCGGCTCGCACCGTATGCCAGCGCCGGCGTCACTCGTGTTACCAAGTTGTGGACGGGGCGTCACCAGATGGTTCACGCGGTGGTGACCCAAGGTTCACACGAGCCAGCGGCAGCGAGCGGAGGATCCCGGCGCATCCGTGACGGCGGCCGCGATGCGCCCTTTAGGCAGCCGCCCGTGAGCACAAAGGAGCTCTAGTTGCACACTGGTAAGCGATTGCTCACCGGGGCCATGACGGCCGCGGCAGTAGGGGCCGCCGTGATCGGCATATCCGTGTCCTCGGCGAGCTCTGGTAGCGGTAACACGCCCGGAGCGTCGGTTGCAGCCACGGGCGCCGTCGCGTCCTCGGCGAAGACGATGACCCCGATCAAACACGTGGTCGTGCTGTTCGGCGAGAACGTCTCGTTCGACCACTACTTCGGCACCTACCCGTACGCCGAGAACAAGCCCGGGGAGCCGCCGTTCCACGCGCTCCCGAACACCCCCAACGTCAACGGCCTCAGCAATACGCTGCTGACCGCCAACCCCAACGCGGACGAGCCCCAGCGGCTGTCGCCCGACCAGGCGCTGACCTGCGATCAGAACCACGCGTACACACCCGAGCAGTCCGCGTACGACGGTGGTCTCACGGACCAGTTCGTCCAGGACACGACCGGCAACGGCTGCAAGCAGTCCACCAGTCCCGACAGCGGCAGCTACGGCCCGAGCGGGATCGTGATGGACTACTACGACGGCAACACCGTCACCGCGCTGTGGAACCTCGCTCAGCACTACACGCTGAGCGACAACTCCTACGACACGCAATTCGGCCCGTCGACGCCCGGCGCGCTGAACGTCATCAGCGGCAACACCCATGGCGCGACCGCCGAGGGTGGGTCCAGCACGTCGGTCACCAACGGCACGATGAACGGCGATATCGACCCGTACTATGACGAGTGTTCCAACAGCTCGGCGACGCCGAGCGGCCCCGGTGAGGCGGGTGGTGTCACGGGTGCGCTGACCGGCACCAACATCGGCGACCTGCTCAACGGCAAGAGCCTGACCTGGGGCTGGTTCCAGGGTGGCTTCACCCCGTCTTCCTACAACGGCAGCCAGCCGGTCTGCGCCACAGCGCACAACAATGTCGGCGGCGCGTCGGTCGCGGATTACAGCCCGCACCACGAGCCGTTCCAGTACTACCAGAGCACCTCGAACCCGCTGCACCTGTCGCCCGCGAACGTGGCGCAGGTCGGCACCGGCGCCCCGAGCGGCGTCAACCACCAGTACGACCTGACCTGGTTCAACGACGCCTTGAAGGTCGGCGACATGCCGGCGGTCTCCTACCTGAAGGCCCCGGAGTACCAGGACGGTCACGCCGGCTACTCGGACCCGCTCGACGAGCAGCGGTTCATCGTCGATGAGATCAACCGAATCGAGCAGTCCCCGGATTGGGCGAGCACCGCGATCTTCATCGCCTACGACGACTCCGACGGCTGGTACGACCATCAGATGGGGCCGATCATCCGCGGCTCACAGGACGCCGCCGACACCCTCAACGGGCCCGGCAGATGCGGCTCGACCACGATCTCGGACCCCGGCACGGCCGATCGCTGCGGCGTCGGTCCGCGCACGCCGCTGCTCGTGATCTCCCCGTGGGCCAAGCAGAACTACGTCGACAACTCGTTCACCGAGCAGGCCTCGATCCCGAAGTTCATCGAGGACAACTGGAGCCTCGGCCGGATCGGCTCCGAGTCGGCCGATGCCGCGGCCGGTTCGCTGATGAACGCGTTCGACTTCGACCAGCGCTACGGCCACGCGCCGGCGATCATCATGAACCCGGACACCGGTGAGATCACCCGGACGATCCCGGCCAAGGCCTCGGGCGGCCAGTCGACCGCGCGGGCGCCGTCGCCAGGTGGCTCGGGCTCGCCCTCGAGCTCGGGCGCCACCAAGCGGACCGTTCACCACGTCACGATCAAGCTCCCGAAGGTGAGCTACGAGGCGAAGGCCGGCACCAGGAAGCTGACGATCGCGTTCCGGACCACGGGCGGCACCAGAGTCCGCACGCAACTGCGGCTGCGCGTCAACCACCGCGGACATCTCGTCGCCAACCACGCGGTCACCGTCCGCAACCACCGCGCGACGTTCAACGTTGCGCTCGGCCAGCGTCGTTCGGGCTCGTACCGGATGGTGCTGTCGATCGATGCCGGCGGCACGCTTGGCGTCATGCGCCGGACGATTCGCGTCCGCTGACAGCGGGCAATACGCAGGCACCCCGCGGGGCTCGGCGATTCGCCGGGCCCCGCGGGCGTTGCGCGGCCCGCCGGCGGCGACTGAGGTCACGTTCGAGCTGTAGCGGCGGCGCCCGCACAGCGCGCCGGCGTGTAGGTGGCCCGATACGCGGTCGCGCCGGCCATCACCGACACGACCGCGAAGGCGGCGGTGACGACACCGAAGGCATGGCTCGCGGTGGCGGCGGTCGAGTCGGTGAGCTGGCTCATGTACAGGGTTCCCAGGGCGGCGACGCTGATCGCTCCGGCGATCTGCATGACGGTGGTGAACACGCCGCTGATGTCGGCCGCGTAGCGCGGCGTGGCGGCCGCGGTGAGATGTACGAGCATCGAGCTGAATGTGGTCCCCAGCCCGAGACCGCCGAGCGCGAGCAGGCCGAGCAGCACCGTCTCGGAGCGTTCGCCGGCGAGCATGCTTGCACTGATGCCCGCGTAGGCGGCCGCGAGGATGGCGCAGCCGATCAGCGGCAGCCGCGGTTGAGAGCGCGCGGGCAGCCGCCTGAGCGCGCGGCCGGGGATGCCGAACGCGATGACCCATGGGACGAGCGTGACTCCCGAGACCAGAGCGCTGTCGCCCAGACCACGTTGGAGGTATTGCGCGAGCGTGAACAGCAGCGCGTAGTAAGTCGCGACCGCGAGCGCCGGTGGCCACAGTCCCCACGCGATCGCCGGACGGCTGATGACGTGCAGGTCGACGAGGGGGGACCGGCCGCGGGCCGTCTGTCGGCGCTCGATCGCGATGAACGTCGCCAGCAGCGGCGCGCTTGCGGCCAGGCAGACCCACGTCCATGCCGGCCAGCCAGCGCCGCGTCCGAGGCTGAGCGGCACGATGATCAAGAGCACCGCGCTTCCTAGGATCCCCGCTCCTGGCAGGTCCAACTCGGCGTCGGCTGGGCGGACGGCCGGCAGAAAGTGACGGCCGGCGAGGATCACCGCAGCCGCGATCGGCACGTTGATCAAAAAGATCGGCCGCCATCCGAGCCCGAGCACGTTGGCGCACACCAGCAACCCGCCGAGAACCTGTCCGAGCACCGCGCCCCCCGCGAGCGCGATCGAGTAGAGGCCGAGCGCCCGCGTTCGCTCGGCGCCTTCGTCGAAGCTCAGCTGAATCCCGGTCAGTACCTGCGGGTACGCGAGCGCCCCGCCGACCCCCTGGGCCACGCGCGCGCCAATCAGGACGGCCGGGTCAGGCGCGAGCCCGCAGGCGAGTGATGCCGTCCCGAACACGCCCAGGCCGGCGAGGAACATGCTTCGGTATCCGCCCATGTGACCGAGCCGAGCACCGGTGATGAGCAGCGTCGCCGAAGCCAGCAGATATCCACTGATCACCAGCTCGAGCTCGGCGCCGGAGGCATCCAGGTCGCCGCGGATCGATGGGGTCGCGACGTTGACGATCGTCGCGTCGGCCTGGTACATGACGAGCATCATCAGCAGCACTGCCAGCGCCGACGACTTGTGGCGGGTTTCGGACACGCAGATGGAACGCCACGAGGAGCGGCTCCGTGAGATCCGCCGCTGAGCGCTCGTCGCGTGCTAAAGACCAAGGCCGCCGGAGACCGCGAGGTTGTCGCCGGTCACCCATGCGCACTCGTCGAAGAGCCGGGCTGCGATCACCCGGCCCACGTGCGTTTCAAGGGGGCTGTCAGGCGCCCGCCGGAGCCGCGCGCTTGGCGGCCATCTGCTTGAGCATCGCGTCGTGGTTGCGATCCAGTTCGGCGCGCGTCTCGGCGGCGATCACGGCGTTGTTGTGGATCGTCAGCTCGTTGTCCTGCTTCTGCTCGCCGGCCAGCGACCAGTTCGTCGAGCCGCGGACGGTGTAGACGCCGTCGACGATGACGATCTTCATGTGTGAGATCGCGCCCCTGGTCGACTCGCCGATCGCGATCGAGTTGCCGATCAGGTCGTTCTGCCACTTCGCCAGCAGCTCTCGCTCGTGCACGCCGCCGGCCTGCGACTTATCCAAGCTCATCTGCACGAAGATGTGCTCGTCGGTGAGCTTGGCCAGGATGATGTCGTTGAGCTCATCGTCGTCGTAGCCGTACATGTTGAGCACAAGCGACTTCTGGGTCGAGGACAGCAGCGCGACGAGCACGCCGTGAACGTCGTCGACGGGCGAATAGAACGTCCGGATGTCCGCCGGGTAGCCGTCGAGGAACCGGCCGCCGGCCTTGTAGCGGCCGAGTTCGTCCCAGTCGAACGGTGGCTCCGGCGCGGTCGTCACGTCGCCGGCTGCCGGTCGGGACGCGCGCCAGGGTGGGCGACCGCGACCGAGCCGCTCCCGTGCGTCAGGTAGCTCTCGACCGCCGCCAGGCCGCCGCGGACGATGCCCTCCTTGAACGCCTCGGTGTCGTTGACGTGCGGGATCGGCTCGTCGGGGACCGGCAGCTCGAGGAACTCGCACAGTGGCTCCCACCCGTCGGCCGGCCTCCAGACCAGCAGCCGATCGGCGGGGATCGTCGCGATGACCTCCTCGTTGTAGCGGTCGTGCGCCGCGGCGAGCTGCTCGGTGGTCGCGTCTGAGCCGTTCGGAATCAGCCCGCCCTCGATGCCGCCGTGCAGCCACATGTCGCGGCACAACTCGATGAACAGCCGGTACCTGGGATCGACGTCACAGTGCGCGGAGGTGATGTGCTCGAGCAGCCCGCCGCCGAACAGCATCCCCCAGATCGTCTCCTGCATCGAGCGCGCCCACGACTCGCCGGACCGCACGCTAAGCAGAACCTTGGCGTCCGGGTAGAGCTCGGCCAACGTCCGGTAGTGGTAGGAGCCGGGCCAGTCGATCGTGGACTCGAACGGCTCGACGATCTCCTGCAGCGCCGCCGTGTCGGTCAACGCCGCCCGCCAACGGCGAGCCTCGTCGAGATCGGCGAAGACGTTCTGCATGTGGTAGCAGGGGGTCAGTCCGAGGATGTCCATGACGACCTTCTGCGTCGACGTGGCAGTGCGCGGCAGTCCGGCTCCAATCAGCTTCATGCGTTGGGTTCCGTTTCTGTTGATGACTGGGGGGCGTGTGCGGCTGTGCTCGGTGGTCGGCTCGATCTCCGGCCTCGCGCTCCGAACGCGCGGCGGCCTCGGCGCCGTCGGGACCTCGGTCCCGCCGGCGACGCCGCGATCTGCGCGATCGCGGGTGGATTCAGTGCGCTCGCCCGGTCCGAGCAACAGCTTGCACGCGGGAAGTATCCCATCAACGGCAGCTCGGCGGCGGGCGGCCGCTGCAGACGGCTCATCGATCGCGGAATGCGATGAGCCTGCGCGATGCGTCGGGCAGAGCCGCTATCGGTCTCTGTCTGTTGACAGACAACAGACCAACTGTTAGCTTGCGGTCGGGTAGGGCAGCGGCTGCTACCCGTACGGTGCATACACGGCCGCCAAGCAGTCACGACTGATGGGAGAACCCTTGGAGACGAACGCCGATCGACCCACCCTGTTCGACCGAGGCATGAGCGCGCGTTCGGAAGTCCTTGGAGCCGAGCATGTCGCGGCCGCGATGGCTGATGCGGACGGGTTCGACGGCGAGTTCCAACGGCTCGTCACCGAATACTGCTGGGGCGTGTGCTGGGGCGATGAGCGCCTCAATCGCAAGACCCGCAGCATCCTCAATCTCGGAATGACGGCCGCTTCCGGCCGGATGCACGAGTTCGAGCTCCACTTCCGTGGCGCGTTGCGCAACGGGCTCGATGAGGACGAGCTCAAGGCGGCGCTGGTCCAGATTGCCGTCTACTGCGGGATTCCCGCCGGCGTGAGCGCGTTCCGCATCGCCAAAGACGTGCTCCGCGACTACCGCAGCTCAAGCGACGGCGCCGTCGACATCTCGGGTGCCGGCCGAGTCGGTCCCGTAGACGACGACGCGACGTAGGGCAACCGAGCACGAACCAGCCTTGGACACAAGGGGAAGAGCATGAAGCACATCCAGCAATCCTTGTTGAGGACCGTCGGTATACCGCGGCGTGGACGCGTCGCCGTCGGCGTCGCAATCGCGATCGTCGCGGCGCTTGTGATCGCCGCGTGCGGCGGCAGCTCGAGCGGCTCCGACGGCGGCAGCGGCGGAGGCGGCAGCGCCAACGCCAATGCGAAGGTGCCGTTCAAGCTGGTCACCCCCGGCACGCTCACGGTCGCGGCATCAGCGACACCACCGGACTTCATCGTCTCGGCGACCGGCGGCGTCAGCGGGATCGTGCCCGACATCCTCACTCGTTTCGCCGACAAATACGGGCTCAAGACCAAGTACGACATCTACTCGTTCTCGGCCGCCCTAACCGCCGTCGAAGGCGGACGCGCGGACGTCGGGGGAGCGATCTACTACACGACCCAGCGCGCCAAGGCGCTGCTGTACACCTCGCCGTACGCACACGACGGGAGCTATATGGTCCTCCCCAAGAGCGCCGACTACACGGGCCCGTCATGGCTGCAGGGCAAGACGGTCGGAGTCGCGGCCGGGTATGCGCAGGTGCCCTACATCCAGAAGGCGCTGGGCTCCAATCACGTGCTGCAGTTCTCCAACGACCAAACCGGCGTCGAGGCCGTCAAGACCGGACGGACCGTCGCGTATGTCACCGGCGGCGAGGTCACCTACTACACGCGCGGTGACAGCTCTCTCAAGTACGTGACGTTCAAGACCGGCCAGCTCGACCAGCCGGCCTCGGTCACGACACAAACCGACAACATGTTCGTCAAGTGCGGCAACAGCGCGCTCGCGAAGGCGATTGACGACGAGATGCAGACGCTGCGCAAGAACGGGCAGATGAAGCAGATCTTCGCCAAGTACAACGAGTCCAGCACGTACTACGCGCAGAAGCTGGTCCGCAAGAGCCTGTGCACCTCATAGTGACCGGGGCGTCATCGTCCAGTAGCGGGAGGGGTCGCGTCCCTTGATCGAGACGGCATCGTCGATTCCAGGGTTCCTGATTCCGGGCGCCCCGCTGACGCTCAAGATCACCGCGGTCTCGGCCGTCGCGGTGATCGGCGTCGCGATCGTGATGGCGTTGGCGCGCGAGAGTCGGCTCGTGGCGGTGCGGGGTGCGGCACGCGTGTACGTCGACGTGTTCCGCAGCGTGCCGCTGCTGGCGATGATCCTGCTGGTGTTCTTCGGGCTGCCGGTGCTGTCTCCGACGCTTCGCTTTTCCGGCTTCTGGTGCGCCGTGATCGCGATCGGGATCACCGAGGGCGCCTACACCGCGGAGGTGTACCGCGCCGCGCTCGCCTCGGTCGGGCGCCCGCAACGCGACGCAGCGGCGAGCATCGGTCTCTCGCGCACGCGCAGCTATCTCGACGTCGTACTCCCGCAGGCGGTGATGCCGGCGGTCGCGCCGACCGTCAATGCTGTGATCTGGATCATCAAGGACACGACGCTCGCCTCGCTGATCGCGGTCAACGAGATGACATTGCGCGCCACCTCGCTGATCAACATCAACGCCAAGCCGCTGTCCACCTACGCGTTTTTGCTGCTGCTCTACGTGGTCGTGACGATCCCGCTGGGCTACCTCGGGCGATTCGCGGAACGGCACCTCGGAGCGAGGCTCGACGCAGGAAGCCGCCTGCGGTGAACACCGAAACGACGAGTATCCGACTGGAGCTGATCTGATGAATGAGGGGAGCGTGGTCGAGACGACGCCGACCGATGCCGTCGAACCATCGCAGGATGCGGTGCTGGAGGTCAGGCAGCTAGTCAAGGACTTCGGCGAGCGCAGGGCGGTCGACGGCATCGACCTGGAGATCACCCCTGGCGAGCGCCTCGCAATCGTCGGCCGCAGCGGCTCGGGCAAGACGACGCTGTTGCGGTGCCTGAACCTGCTGGAGACGCCGACCTCCGGCGTGCTCTGCTACGAGGGCGTCGAACTGGGCTGCTGGGGCACCCAGCACGGCCGGTCCAGGACCCCGGATCGCAGGTCGCTCTCGCGCCACCGAGCGCACGTCGGGATGGTGTTCCAGCGGTTCGAGCTGTTCCCGCATCGCACAGCGCTGCAGAACGTCACGCTCGGGCCCCGGCGCGTGCTCGGAATGTCCAAGACTGAGGCCCGAGAGTGGGGCCTGGAGCAACTCGAGCTGGTCGGATTGCGCGATCGCGCCGGCGCCCACCCACATGAGCTCTCCGGTGGCCAGCAACAGCGCGTGGCGATCGCACGATCGCTGGCGATGAAGCCGCGCGTACTGCTGTTCGACGAACCGACCTCGGCGCTGGATCCGGAGCTGATCGGAGAGGTCCTCGCGGTGATGCTGAAGCTCGCGGAGGGCGGTATGACGATGGTCGCCGTGACCCACGAGGTGACGTTCGCGCGCGACATCGCGAACCGCATCCTCGTCGTCGATGCCGGCAAGGTGCTGGAGGAGGGCACGCCAGAGGACATCATCCACCGGTCCCAGAACACCGTCACCGGTTCACTGATGCGCAACCTGCGACTGACGTAGGAACACACAATGGGAACGATCTTCAACTTCCTACTGAAGGGCATCCCGCTGACGTTCCTGGTCGCGATCGGAGCGTGGGCGCTGTCCGCGCTCGTCGCCGTCCCCGTTGTGGCCGCCAGCCGGTCGAGGTTCAGGGTGCTGCGCGCGGTCGCCGACGCCTTCACGATGTCGATGCGCGGGGTGCCGGAACTGGTTGCGCTGTTCGTCGTCTATTTCGGCTTGCAGGGGACGATCCCGATGAGTCCCGTGACCGCCGCGATCCTCACATTCGGGGTGGTCGAGTCGCCGTTCGTATCCGAGATCTACCGTGCCGCATTGACGACCGTTCGCGCCGGTCAGCGCGACGCCGCCGAGAGCATCGGGCTGGATCGGATGCGGGTGTTCACCGACGTGATCGTGCCGCAGGCGGTCAGGTTTGCGATCCCGCCGATGCTGAACATGCTGATTGGCATGCTGAACCTGTCATCGGTGGCGTCCGCGATCGACGTGCACGACATCATCTTCCGCGGTCAGCTGATCTTCAACTCGAGCTCGACCGGTTCGACGTTCCTCAATGCTGCGGTCGGGATCTGCCTCGTGTATCTCGTGATGGTGATCCCGCTGAGCATCATCTGCGGGATCGCCGAGTGGGCCCTTCGGGTCGAACGCCGTCCGTTCAGGATCCGCGCTCCGTGGCGCCTGAGCCCGGCGTGATCGCCGTGCCCGACACGACTCGTCGCTGCCGGGATTAGGCGATGCCGCGTGCGGAGATCGCGGGCGGAGGGTTTGCGGGACTGACGGTCGCGACATTGCTCGCGCGTGCGGGCTGGGACACGACCGTGCACGAGCGCGCTCCCGCGATCCGAGAGATCGGCGCCGGCCTGTTCATCACCCACAACGGGTTGGTAGCGATCGAGCGGCTCGGGCTGCTCGACGAGCTCGCCCCGCACGGCGCGCAACTCACGCATGCAGTGGCGCTCGATCGTGACGGCCGGACGCTAACCGACGTCGAGCTCACGGGCTGCGGGAGGACGTGGCTGTTTCCCCGCGAGCGGCTGATCGACGCGCTGCACGCCGCCGCCGAACGCGCCGGCGCTCGTATCGTGACGTCGTCGGAGATCGTGTCGGCCACGCCGGATGCGCTGCGGCTCGGCGACGGCCGAACGGTACGGGCAGATCTGGTGATCGGCGCCGACGGCTACCGCTCGACCGTCCGCAGAACGCTCGGGCTGCAGCGCACCGCCCACGACCTCGGGACGGTCTCGCTGCGGTTTCTGCTGCCATCTCGTGAGCTGTGCGGAGATGACGTCACCCGCCAGTACTGGTCTGGTCCCCGTCGCGTCGCGGTGACAGCGTGCTCGCCGACCCAGACGTACGTGTACTTCGCGTGCCCGCACGGCGACGAGTCAGCGTGGAGCGGGCCGTCCTACCTCGATACATGGCGCGACAGCTTTCCCGTCCTGATGCCGCTCTTCGACGAGCTGCGTACGCACGAGCCCTACGTGGGGAGGTACGGGCTGGTCCGCTGCCGCGCTTGGTCGTCGGGCAATGCCGCGCTGCTCGGCGACGCCGCACACGCGCTCGCACCGACGCTCGGGCAGGGCACCAATCTCGCGATGGTCAACGCCTGCTCGCTGGTCGAGTTCGTGACCAAGGACCGAGGACCGATCGCGGAGCGACTGGCGCGATGGGAGCGTCGAACCCGCCCTGTGACCGACGCCAGCCAACGGTGGTCATCGCTGATCGATTGGACGACGCGTTATTGGCCGATCGCGATCGAGAGCTGGCGGTCGCCGGCGATCTCGTGGCTGAGCGGGCGCGGCCGCGGCAGGTTCGACATCCGCGCCGGCAGTTACGTCGCTCCCGTGGAGCTTGCGGCCCCCGTCGCCGGTGCCTGACGCCTTGCCTTGCTCAGGCGGGCGCGGCGTCGGCCTCGTCGCGGACCGAGAACGCCGCGTCGGCCGCCGCCTCGACATGCTCGACGAGTCGCCGTGCCGCGGTCTCGGCATCGCCGTCGCAGGCCGCCTTCGCTGCACGCTCGAGCTCCTCGGTCGAGACCCCGAGCCGTCCCGGGACCGACAGCGAGGTCGCACGCAGCACCGTGATTCGCCGGTGCAGCGTCTGAACGATCCGCAGCAACTCGGAGTTGCCGGCACCGGCGAACAGCACCGCGTAGAACTCGTCCTTGATCGCCATGAATCGCGCGGTCTCGTCGGTGTTGCGCTTCAAGCGCTCGACGCACTCCATCAGCTGCTCGCGCTGCTCGGCCGACGCGCGCTGCGCGAACAGCCTGCCGGCCATCGACTCGAGAGTTGCGCGCACTTCGTAGAGATCGATCGCCTCCTGGCGGGAGACGCCGGCGACCGAGGTCCCCTTCCCAGGGACCGAGTGCACGAGACCTTCGGACTCCAGTTGTCGCAGCGCCTCCCGGACCGAGGCGCGGCTGGCGCCGGTCGCCTCGCACAGCTCGCGCTCAATCAGCAGTTGCCCAGGCCGGAAGCGCAGCTCGGTGATGCCCTCGCGGATCTTCGCCGCGACCTGCAGGCGGACCGGGTCAGACCGGACCACCGACATCCCGGCGAGGCCATTCTCCTCCGCGTTCCTCATGACCGCCTCCCATCGTACCAGCCGCGATTGTGAGAACAGGTAGCAGACGATATGATAGCTGACATGTCAGCAGTACAAGCTCCGCAGCCGATCGACCCGCGCGCGCTGCGGCGCGCGCTCGGCAAGTTCGTCACGGGCGTGACGGTGTTGACCGCGGTTGATCGCTCGGGCCGAAGGCGTGGCCTGACCGCGAACTCGTTCACCTCCGTCTCGCTCGATCCGCCATTGATCCTCGTCTGCATCGACCGGCGCACCGCCAGCTACGACGTGTTCGTCAAGACCGACGAGTTCGCGGTCAACATCCTCGCGGAGGACCAGATCGACCTGGCCAACAGATTTGCCTCCAGCGGCCCGGACAAGTTCGCAGACGTCCGCATCGACCCGGCGCGACCCGGGCCGCCGATCCTCGACTCGTGTCCCGCGTGGCTTTCGTGCCGAACCGTTTCGCGGGAGGCGGTCGGCGACCACATGATCGTCGTCGGCCGCGTCGTCGAGTTCTCCACCACGGTCCGTCAGCCGCTTGCGTTCTGCCAGGGGGGCTACGTGTCGCTTGCGCCCGACAGCATCGAGGCGATTGGTGGCTCGAGCGAGCGCGTCGTCGTCAGCTGGTTGGTCGAATGCGATGGCCGCATCGTGCTCGGCAAGACCGACGACGGATACGACCTACCGACCGCGCCGTGGCGGCGCAACCGCCTCGACGACGAGGGCCTGGCAACGGCGTTTCGCACGCTGCTCGGAATCGACGGCGACGTCCAGTCGCTGTTCTCGGTGTTCGATGACCACGAGCGCGGGGTGCTGACGCTTGTGTATCGCGCGCTCGGCGACGGTCCGCCCGCGCCTGGACCTGGGCTGTGCATGTTTGACATCGACGCGATCCCGTGGCCCGACATCCACCGGCCGCACCTCGCAGAAACGCTGGGGCGATATCTCAGCGAACGAGCGACCAGCCACTTCGGGATCTACGCCGGGTCGCTGGAGCGCGGTCACGTCGCGCGGGTGCTGCCGACGGCGAATGAAACCCCAGTGCAAGGAGGAAGCAGCTAACGATGCGATTCGGCCTCAGCCTCAACCTCGAGCGCCAGGCTCCCGGCGCCGACATCAAGACGATCGTGCGCGAGATCGACGATCTCGTCCGCATGGCGGACGAGGGCGGGTTCGACATGCTGTTTGCGCCCGAGCACCATACGCTCGAGATGACGATCGGGCCCAACCCGTTCATTCAGCTCGCACACTGGGCCGACATCACCTCGCGGATCCGCCTCGGCACCGCGGTGCTAGCAGTTCCATACTGGCACCCGATCCGCCTCGCCGGCGAGGCTGCGCTGTTCGACGTGCTGTCGGACGGGCGGTTGGAGCTGGGGCTTGGCCGTGGCGCCTATAAGTACGAGTTCGACCGGATGGCAGGAGGCCTCTCGCCGGAGGAGGGCCGCGACCGGCTCGAGCACATGGTCCCGCTGCTGCGACAGCTGTGGGCAGGCGACCACAGCTCCGATTACGAGGCGTGGGCATTTCCGACCGCGACCGCGACCCCGAAGCCGCTGCAGCAGCCGGGACCGCCGATCTGGCTGGCGGCACGGCATCCGTCGGTGTTCGATCTCGCCGTGCGGACAGAGTGCGATGTGATGGCGACGCCGCTGTCGGACCCGTTCGACGAGGTCGTGTCGCTCCGCGACCGCCTCGACGCGGCGTGCGCGACCTACCCCGACAAGCCTCGGCCGCGATTCATGGTCCTGCGCGATGCGTGTGTCTACGACCGACCCGACGGCTGGGAGCAACCGGTCGAGGCGATCAAGATCCACGCTCGCCAGTTCGAGACCCTGTTCAGTGACGTCGGTGGCGTCACGAACGGCTTTCCCGACCTGGCGGATCTGGAGGCGCTCGAACGGCGAGCGAACTACCGGACCGCTGACATCCGCGAAAACCTCGTATTCGGAAGGCCCGACGAGGTGATCGCCAAGCTCAAGCGCTACGAGGAGGTCGGTGTCGATTACTTCCTGTATGGCGCCTGCTGGGGCCTGGATCATCGGCTGATGCACAAGTCGCTCGGGCTCTTCATCCGCGAGGTGCTACCCGCGTTCGACACCCAGCTCGTCGCCTGAGATGCCGCAACCCCGGCTGCACCTCTCTGAAACGACGACCGGCTCTGCCCCGCGCGAGCCTGCACGACCGGTGGTGCTGATCCACGGCGTCGGCGATCGCTCGGAATCGTGGGGAGGCGTGATCGACCGGTTGCCGCCGGGCCTCGACGTCGTCACCTACGACCTCCGCGGACACGGTGATTCCGACAAGCCGCCCGGCCCGTACAGCCTCGACGACTTCGTCACGGATCACGTCTCCGTGCTCGACTCGCTCGGGATCGAGCGCTGCCACGTCGTCGGCTTCTCGCTCGGCGGCATGATCGCTCAGGCGATCGCGCTCACTCGGCCCGAGACGGTCGACCGGCTGGTGCTGGTCAGCTGCGTGGCCGGCCGCACCGAGCGCGAGCGGGAGGCGGTGCTGGCTCGGCTCGCTGTCGTCGAGAACGAGGGGCCTGGTGGAACGGCGAAGGTCAGCGGCGCGCGGTGGTTCACCGACGGATTCATCGCCGCTCATCCCGAGGCCGTCGAGCGTCGGCTCGCGGAGCTAGCGGCGAACGATCCGGTCGGCTACGCCGCCGCCTACCGTGTGCTGGCGACTAACGATCTCGCCGACGAGCTGTCGGCGATCGACGCGCCCACGCTGATCATCACCGGCGAGCACGACATCGGCTCACCACCGCATATGGCGCAGACCATGCACGAGCGGATCCCGGACTCCCGGTTGACGATTCTCGAAGGGATGCGACACAGCGTGCTGGTCGAAGCGCCTGAGCTGATCGCCTCGCAGATCGGCGAATTCCTGCGATCGGACGGCGATCGGGTCGGCTCGGCTGCAGCGCGCGTCGGCGACGGAGAGCGGCGATGACGGATGCCGTGCTCGGCCGCGGTTCGGCCGATGCCCCCACTCCAGATCTCGGGCGCGTCCAGGACCAGATGCTGATCGAGGGCGCCTGGGTGCAGGCTCGCAACGGCGTGCGGCTCGACGTTTACGACCCCGGACTTGGGCAGGTGATCGCGCAGGTGCCCGCCGGTGACGTAGACGATGTCGATCTTGCGGTCGGCTCGGCCCGGCGCGCGTTCGAGCAGCGGCGGTGGACGTCGATCCCGGGATCGGGGCGAGCACAGATCCTCTGGCGGCTGGCCGATCTCATTGAGCGCGACGCGCGCGCGCTCGGCACGCTCGAGAGCCGCAACCAGGGAATGCCCGTCGACAAGGCGATCGCCGGAACGATTCCCGAGGTCGCTCACTGCTTTCGGTACTACGCCGGGTGGGTCGAGCGCCGAGACGGGCGCGCGGTCGAGCTCGACGACGGCCAACGCCAGTTTCACGCCTATACGCTGCGTGAACCGATCGGCGTCGCCGGCCTGATCATCCCCTGGAACGCACCGCTTGCGATGGCGGCCTGGAAGCTCGCCCCGGCGCTTGCCGCCGGCTGCACCTGCGTGCTGAAGCCGGCCGAGGAGACGCCGCTGACGGCATTGCGGCTGGGGGAGCTACTGCTCGAGGCCGGGGTGCCGGACGGCGTCGTCAACATTGTGACCGGCGTCGGTGAGCGCGCTGGCGCCGCGCTTGCGGCCCACGACGACGTCGACAAAGTCGCGTTCACCGGCTCGACCGAGGTCGGTCGCGCGATCATCCATGCGGCGGCCGGCAACCTCAAGAAGCTGACGCTTGAGCTTGGCGGCAAGTCACCGGTGATCGTGTTCGCAGACGCGGATCTCGGCGAGGTGATCCCGGGCGCGGCGGCGGCGATCTTCGCAAACGCGGGCCAAGTGTGCACAGCCGGGTCGCGCCTGCTGGTCGATCGCGCGGGTTACGACGAGGTCGTCGCGGGCGTGGCGGACATCGCCGACGGTCTGCGCGTCGGCTATGGAATGGAGCCCAACATCGACATGGGACCGCTCGTCTCCGCGGCGCAGCGCCAACGGGTGCTCGACTACGTCGCGAGCGGCCTCGACGACGGGGCCACGATGGTGACCGCAGACCGCGAACTCGACGAGCAGGGCTACTTCGTTGCGCCGACCGTGATGACCCAGGTGCAACCGCATATGCGCATCGTGCGCGAGGAGATCTTCGGTCCGGTGCTGGCGGCGCTGCCGTTCGACGACGAGGAGCAGGCGATCCGCCTGGCCAACGACAGCAGCTACGGGCTCGCAGCGAGCGTCTGGACGAGCGATATCAAGCGCGCGCACCGGATCGCACGCAGCTTGCGCGCCGGCCGGATCGGCCTCAACGTCCACGCCAGTCCGGACGTGACGATGCCGACCGGCGGCTTCAAGCAATCGGGCTGGGGCCGCGAACTTGGGCCCGACGGCCTTGACGCCTACCTCGAGACAAAGTCGGTCTTCACGAAGCTCTGAGACCTCGTCGGTCTGGCAGCATCCTCACGAAGACCGGCATTTCTGCCCCTTGCCGCGGTCGCGACCGTCGGTCAGCCTTCACGGCATGACCTCGACCTCCTCTTCTCCCGCGACCGGTTCGGGCTCGCCCGCCCGTCACATCGGCATCCTGCTGTTCGACGGCGTCGAGGAGCTCGATGCGGTCGGCCCGTGGGAGGTGCTCGCCCACTGGACGCAAACGCATCCCGAGGACGGCTATGACGTGTCGTTCCTGTCTCGTGACGGCGAGTCGGTGACGGCCGCCAAGGGCCTGGTGCTCGGCGCGCACCGGTCGATCGGCGACGGGCCGGCGCTCGAGGTGCTCGTGCACCCGGGCGGACGCGGGACGCGGCGGCTGATGCGCGAGCCGCAGCACCTACAGTGGATCCGCGACCAGCGTCGCTCGGTGCCGCTGATGGCCAGCGTCTGCACCGGCTCGCTCGTCTATGCGGCGGCGGGGTTGCTGCGCGGACGGCCGGCGACCACGTACTGGGGAGCGGTCGACGAGCTGTGCGCCGCCGACCCGACCGTGCAGGTGCGAGACGCGGAGCGGTGGGTCGACGATGGCGACATCGTCACATCCGCCGGCGTCTCGGCGGGGATCGACATGGCCCTGCACCTCGTCGACCGCCTGGCCGGCTCAGAGCGCGCACGGGAGACCCGGCGAGGCATCCAATACGACCCCGAGCCGCCGGTCTGACCCGGCCTGCCCGAGCCCTTACGGGCTGGCGTTATGGGTCTTCTTGACCTTGCCCTTGACCGGCTTGCCGGCGACCGAGGACACGAACAGCGCGACCGACTTGATCTGCGACTGCGACAGCGTCGAACCGAACGCCGGCATCCCGCCGCCGCCGTTGGTCACCTGCTTGACGACCAAGGCGTCGCTCGGCTTGAGCTGGTCGAGGTTCGGACCGACCGTGCCCGTCGAGCCCGCCGCCGCCAGCGTGTGGCAGCTGGCGCACGTGGACTCGAACACCGACATCCCCGCCTTCACCGACACGCCGGCGCTGGAGCCGCCGTTTGAGGTCGACGTGTTGCCGCTGGCCGTCGTGTTCGTCTGGGTCTGCGTGCTCTGGCCCGACGACGAGGACGACCCGGACAGCGAGTAGGCGACGATCTCGGCCTTCTGGCCCGCGCCGCTCGCGAAGCTCGCGGCGGTGATCAGCGTGTCGCCGTCGATCGCGAGCGGCGCGTTGGTGTCGGCCGACAGCTGCTGGGACCAGACGATCTTGCCGGTGTTTCGGTTGATCGCGATCAGCTTGCCGTTGAACAGCGTGGTGAACACGAGATCGTTGGTGACCGTCGCCGATCCGTACGGGCTGGAGGGCAGCTTCGTGTCCCACATCACCTTGCCGGTGTCGACGTTGATCGCCTCGAAGTCGCCGGTGCCCTTCGTCGGGTTCTGCTGGTCGGCGATCGGCTCCTTCTTGTTCTTGAACGACGAGCAGAGGTTGTTGGCCGGCACGTAGATCACGCCGTCGGCCATCGCCATCTGCGTCTCGACGCCGCCGAGGATCCCCGGGCAGAACACGTACGGGAACTTGCTCACGTGCAGCTTGTGGTGCAGGCCCAGCAGCCCGTCGTTGTCATGGCCGTTGTGCTTGCCGACGGGGGTCTTCCACTCGAGCTTGCCCGTCGCGGCGTTCATCGCGTAGACGTAGCCCATCTTGCCGGCGTCGATCACGGCCGGTTGGCCGCCGGGTCCATTGGCCGTGTACATCGGCCCGATCTGCATGTCCCAGTCGTGGAAGTCGTTGGGGACGGCCTGCATGTACCACTTCAGCTTGCCCGTGTTCTCGTCGAGCGCGATCGTGCTGTCGTTGTACAGCAGCCGGGTCGAGTGGTGAATCGCGTCGTTGATCGACCGGTACGGGTTCGCGACGCCGAAGTACACGGTCCCGTTCTCGACGACCGGCGTGCCCCACGCGCCGCCGGTGCCCAGCGGGCCGCCGGCACCGCGCTCGGACGCGTTCTTGGTCTCGCGGAAGGACCACAGGACCTTGCCGCTGTTGGCGTCGAGCGCGTACGCGACGCCGCCGGTCTGCTGGCCCGACGTCGACATGAACACCTTTCCGTCGACGACCTGCGGCGCGATGTTGATGCCCTGCCCCGCCTTGAGCGTCGGGCCCGAGGGGTCCGCGAGCGCAGGCGTCTTCCACAGCTGCTCGCCGGTCGAGGCCTGCAGCGCGAACGCGTGCCGGTTGGTGTTGCCGTAGATCTTGCCGTCGACGAGCGTGACGCCGTTCGGACCCTCGCCGTTGGTGTCCGAGGCGGGCACCTTGTACTTCCACACGATCTTGCCAGTCTTGACGTTGACCGCGTACACGTTGTCGCCGAGATCCTGCAGGTAGGCGACGCCGTTGGAGCCGAACACGGGGGTGCTCGAGAACACCCCGTACAGGCCCTTGACGCCGACGATCGGGATCGACCACGCGGCCTTGAGCTGGGACACGTTGGAGGAGTTGATCTGGCTGGAGACGTTGCGCGTCCCATCCGGATCGGCATTTGGCAGCGACCACAGCGAGGCAGCCGTCGACGTCTGCGACGAGCTCGTCGTGCCGGTGCCGGTCCCGGTCGAGGACTGCGTGCCGGTCGTCGGCGTCCCGGCGGACGGGGTCGACGAGGACTTGCTGCCGCCACCTCCGCAGGCCGCGATCGCGACGCTCGCCAGCACCGCGACCACCACGCCGATCGCCCGGCTCGACACCGTGCTCCTCATCATCGCTCCTCTCACCACCAACGTGCTTGGACTCCGACGTCGACCGTGCGCCGTGCTCGTCGAGCGCCAGGCGGAGGGACCATATCGCTTTTCACGAGCATGCGCAGAGAGGGTGGCGGGGCGCTGTCGACGGCGGGCAAGGCGCCGCCGACAGACGTCAAACGGGCATTGAGAGAGGCAGCATGGCCAGGTCCGCGGAGGGCGCGACCGTCACCATCGAGCTGGGCGAGGACGAGCTGCTCGGCGCGCACCTGATGGCGAGGATGGAGGGCATCGCCGGAGACGATCACGCTGCGTTTCACCGCGTGCTGCGGACGACCCTCCGGCATGGGCTCGAAGCCCGCATGGGGGCGGCGGGGATGCGCTGGCCGCCGACCGCGGAGGACCTCGAGCTGGCCGACAGCGTCGGGCGCGAGATCACAGGAGAGGGCGCGTCCGGTGATGTGCCCGAGACATCCCTGGTCAGCCGGCGAGTCGTGGTGGCGGCCGGCGCGATCACGGCCGCGCTCGTCGTCGTGCTCATCGGCGGCTACAGCATGCGGTGGTCGTGGACCGGCTTCGCCGGCAACAACCAGGTCTGGGACTGGATGCAGCTGCTGCTGCTGCCGATCGCGCTGGCGACGTTTCCGTTGTGGCTGCGCTTTTCGGGCTACATGAGCGCTACGCGGCGCCGTTCGCTGGGTCTCGCGCTCGCGGCGTTCATCCTGTTCGTGCTCGTCGGCTATCTCAACCCACTGCGGTGGACGGGCTTCCGTGGCCACTCGCTCTGGGATTGGCTGACGCTGCTGATCCTGCCGGTCAGCATCGTCGCCGTCGCCGCCCGCGCCTGGCCGCAGAGCGGTCGCGGCGTGCACCGCCGGCACATCGTCGCAGCCACGCTGGTGGGCGCTGCGTTCGCCGCGACGATCATCGGCGGCTACGGCGCCGGGTGGGGCTGGACCGGGTATCGGGGCAACACGCTGTGGGACTGGCTCGTGCTCGTGCTCGGGCCGGTCGCGGTCACGACGTTGCTCGTCCCAGCGCTGGTGAGGCTGATGACCGGCGCCGCTGACGAGCGCGCCGAGCGCGACCGTCGCCGACGCGCGCGCGAGCAGGCCCTGCAAGCCGCGCAGGCGCGTCTCAGCCGTTGAAGACGCCGCCCAGCACCTGGCCGTAGCGCGCGACCGACTCGGGGTCGAAGGCGTCCGGGATCGACGTCGTCATCCCCTCGATCCCGGCATCCTTCAGCGAGGACGCGTGCTCGCCGACCGTGTCGGGGTCGGCGGCGAGCAACGTCTCCGCGCGCCCCGCCGTCAACAGCCCGCGCGCCACCAGGTCGCGCATCTTTGCCTCGGCCGCCTCCTTGGTCTCGGCGATCAGGTAGTTGCCCATCGCCGTCTTCGTGATCTGCGCCGGATCGCGACCGAGCCGCTCGCAATGGCCCTCGAGCACGCCGAGCAGGTGCCGCGCGCGCTGCGCGTCGGCGGCGAACAGGTTGCAGCCGTCGGCGTACTGGGCGACCATCCGCAGCGTCTTGCGCTCGCCCGAGCCCCCGACCATGATCGGGATGTCGCCGCGGATCGGCTTCGGGTTGTTGTAGGCGTCGCGCACGCGGAAATGCTCGCCATCGAAGGTCGCCCGCTGCTGGGTGAACATCGCGCGCACGATCTGCAGCGACTCCTCGAGATACTCGAAGCGGCGTCCAAGCGGCGGGAAATCGAACCCGTACGCCTCGTGCTCGGCCTCGAACCACGCGGCGCCGAGTCCGAGCCATGCGCGCCCGCCCGAGATCACGTCCAGCGTCGTCGTGATCTTCGCCAGCAGCGCCGGGTTGCGATACGTGACGCCGCCGACGAGCGTGCCGAGCGTCAGCTTCGAGGTGCGCGCGGCGATCCCGGCGAGGATCGTATTGCCGTCGAACATGAAGTTCTGAGGTGGGCCGACGGGCGGGATCTGATGGAGGTGGTCCATGACCGAGAGCGACGAGAACCCGCTCTGCTCGGCCGACTCGGCGATCGCGACGATCTTTTCGAACTCGGCCTCGGCGTCTACGCCGGGGTAGGTGAAGTTCGAGAGGTGGAGGTCAAGGGTGATGGGGACGCGCATCCGCGCGACTCTAGTCACCGTCGCAGGTATTCACGCCTGCGTCACGGCTGGCGCGCCGAGCTCGGCGGCGGTTGCGGCTGCCGGCAGCCGCACGTCCGCGACCGTGCCGTCGGGTCCCGAGCGCAGCGTCAGCGAGCCACCGGCGGTCTCGATCCGGATCCGCTGCGAGGCGAGCCCGATGTGCCCCTCGGCAAGGCGGCGGTCGGCAACGCCGTCGTCGAAGCCGCCGCCATCGTCGGCGATCGTCAGCTCGATCCAGCCGTCGTCGTTGCGCAACGTGATCTCGACGGTGCGCGCGTCGGCGTGCTTGACGACGTTGGTGAGCAGCTCTCGCGCGGCCGCGTAGGCCACCTCCTGGGCCGGTCCGCGCCAGCCGTCGTCCCAGCCGTCGGCGTGCAGGCGGACGGCCAGCCGCCCGCGCGCCTGCGCGCCCTCGGCCAGATCCTGCAGCGCCGCGCGCAGCCCGGTCGTCTCCAGCACCGAGGGGTGCAGCTGGCTGACCTTGGAACGCAGCAGCGCCGCGGACTCGCGCAGCGCCAGATCAATCCGATCAAACGACTCCGGGTCGTCGGTGTCGCGCGCATCCTCGAGATCCTGGCGGGCGGCGAGCACGTACTGCAGCGCGCCATCGTGCAGCTCCTCGGCGAGATCACGGCGAGCGGTGCGCTCGACCTCGACGAGCTCGCCCGAGAGCCGTGTGCGGTCGAGGATCAGGCCAGCGATCGTGAGCACCCGCGAGCGCTGTACCCACGACAGCAGCACGCAGCCGACGCTGAGCGCCGCGATCACGAAG
>DASUHF010000064.1:0-4894 GCA_036273655.1 Solirubrobacteraceae bacterium
CGCCTGCCGCCGGTCGTCAGACGGGTCAGGTGCGGGTCCACTGGAACGACTACAAGCGCGATCGGCACTCCGACGGCGACGCCTACGAACGGCGGTACGTGGAGGGGATGATCGACGGGCCGGGTGAGCTGCGGGCGCTGCTGACCGGCTGCGGGATGGCGGCGTTTGTGACCGTCCTGTGGTTCCTGCTGGGGGAGGGCAAGCTGTCAGGGCCCGTGATCGCCGGCGCGGGGCTGTATCACGAGACCAGGCTGCTGCTCGATCAGGCGATGCCGGGCCGGGTCCGGTACGTCGACGAGCGCGACACCGACGGGCTGCTGGCAGCGATCGCCGAGCGTCAGCCGAGCGCGGTGTTCCTCGACACGCTGTCAAACAGCGCCTGGATGCCGGTGCCGGCGGTGGCACTTGTGATCGAGTGCCTGCGCGGCACCGACACGTACCTGATCCTCGACAACACCGGCCTGTCCGTCGGGTGTCAGCCGTTTGCGCTCGCGGGCGACGCGGTCCGCCTCGTGACGTTCGAGAGCCTGCTCAAGTACGCACAGCTCGGGCTTGACCGCGTCAACGCCGGCGTCATCGTCACCCGTGCCGATGACGCGGCGACGCTCGACTCCTATCGCGAGCACATGGGCACGAACATCGCGGACGCTTCGGTGCACGCGCTGCCGTCGCCCGACCGGGGCGTGCTGGAGCAGCGGCTCGCGCGGCTGGAGCGCAACGCGCTGCTGATCGCCGAGCGCTTGAGCGAGCGGGCGCCGGCACGCGTGGCGGTCGTGCATCCGGCACTGTGCTCGCATCCGTGCTCGGAGGTGGCAGCCTCGCTTCCGTTTCGCGGCGGCTGCGTGTCGGTGGTCCTCGATCAGCGCGAGGAGCAGCCGGGGCGCGAGCGGGCGTTTGCCGAGGCGGTCGTGGCGGCGGCTGCCAAGCGCGGGGTGCCGCTGTTTGCGGGCTCGAGCTTCGCGTTTGACACGACCAGGATCTATCCGCTCGCCGACGCCGGGTACGGCGCACCGTTCGTCCGGATCGCGGCCGGCACCGAGCATCGACTGGCGGCCGAGTCCATTGCCGAGCTGCTCGCTGACACCCTCGAGGAGGGGGCGTGGTGAGGTCCCCGCCCGGCGTTGGTGACGCGGTCGCACACCGCGGTGATGACATAGGACGAGCAGGCGGCACGCCGGTTGTCGCCATCACCGCGACGATCGCCGGCAGACAGCGGACCGTCCACCTGAAGCTCGAAGGCGCAAATCCGTCCGGCTCGGTCAAGGACCGCACCGCCGTTGCCCTGATCGAGGACCTCGAGCGGCGTGGGCTGCTGCGATCCGGCTCGATCATCGTCGAGTCGACCTCCGGCAACCTCGGGGTCGCGCTGGCAACGATCGCCCGGCGGCGCGGCTACCGCTTCCATGCGGTCGTCGACCCGAAGCTCACGCCCGAGAACCACGCCCGGCTGGTGGCGCTCGGGGCACAGGTCGAGCGGGTCACGCGGCCGGACGGAAGCGGTGGTTATCTCCTCTCACGGCTTGGCCGCGTCCGCGAGCTGTGCGCTTCCTCGGACGCGTTCGTGTGGCCCGATCAGTACACGAACCCCGCCAACCCCCGCGCACACGAGCATGGCACCGGTCCCGAGCTGCTCGCCCAGCTGGGAGGCGCGCTCGACGCAGTGCTGGTGCCGGTCTCGACCGGCGGCACGCTCGCCGGGATCGCCCGCTTCCTGCGGCGCGCAAGCCCCTCGACCTGGATCGTCGCCGTGGACGTGGCGGGCTCGGTCGCGCTCGGTGGGCGTGCGGCGCCGCGCCTGTTGACCGGCATCGGCGCGAGCCGCCCATCCGCGTTTCTGTCGGCGGGAATGTACGACCAGGGCATCCAGGTCAGGGACGCCGCGGCGTTTGCGTTCTGCCGTGGGCTCGCCGCCGCGACCGGCGTGCGGGTCGGTGGCTCGAGCGGCGCCACGCTCGCCGCCTGCGCGCGGCTGCTCGCCGCCGAGCCCGACCTCGGGCGCGTCGTCTGCGTGTGCCCGGACCGCGGCGAGCGCTACGCGAGCACGATCTACGACCACGACTGGCTCGCCTCGCACGGCATCGAACCCGCGAGGTTGACGATCGATCCCGTCGAGACGATCGCCGAGGAGCCACGGGCGCTCGCCGCCGCCTGACGATGGCGCGCCACCCGCTGCTGTACCTCTCGGCGTCCGTCGTCGCACGGGCGCTTGCGCGCATCGACGTGGTCGAGCCGATCGCCGCGGCGCTGAGGGCGCACGCCTACGGGCAGACGATCCTTCCGGCCGAGGCCCACCTCGCGTGGGAGCACGCGAGCGAGAGCGCGCGCAGCCTGAGCATGCCGGGCCTGCTGCCCGGCTGCCCGGGCGTCAAGATCATCAACGCCAACCCCGCCAACCCGGGTCGGGGCCTTCCGCGCGCAAGCGGCCTGATCGTGCTGTTCGACATCGAGACCGCGGAGCCGACCTGCATCCTCGAGGCAGCGCGCATCTCCTGCCTGCGCACCGCCGCCGTCAGCGCGATCGCCGCCGCCGCGCTCGGCGCCGACCCGATCCAACGGCTCGCGCTGGTCGGCGCCGGGACGCTCGCGCGCTGCCACCTCGAGCTGCTTGTGGGGCGGCTCCCCAAGCTCAAGGAGATCCGCGTCCACGACCGCGACCCGGCGCGCGCCGTCGCCCTGGCCGCCGAGATCCCCGACGACCGGATCGTGATCTGCGAGTCGCCCGAGCGTGCGATTCGCGGCGCGGAGCTCGTGATCCCGCTGACGACCACCCGCCGCGGCTACATACCCCACCAGTGGCTGGCCGCCGGTGTCCTGATCGTCAACATCTCGCTCGACGACCCGCTCCCCGACGTCGTTCTCAGCGCCGACAAGGTGTTCGTCGACGATTGGCAGCTCGTCGCAGGCGACCACCGGCGGTTGCTCGGGCGGATGGCGCGCGCCGGCCAGCTCCGCGGTCCCGGCGACACGGTCGCGGGCGCCCGCGCAATCGACGGCGAGCTCGGCGAGCTGCTCGCCGGCAGATGCGCTGGCCGCACCCGCAGCGACGAGATAATCCTCGTCAATCCGTTCGGGCTCGCGATCGAGGACCTCGCTCTCGCCCAACGCGTCCACACATACGCTCGCGGCCGCGGTCTCGGGACCGTCCTCACCGGCTGACGACCGCAGGGCGCGTCGCGCGCGGCAGCCCAGCGCTGGAGGCGCTACCGCGCGGGTAGCTGCGGCCAGTAGCGCTCGTCGGCGCCTGGTTTGCGTTCGATGATCGGGGCCAGCAGCGGGCAATCGGCCCGCTTGGCACGGTCGGGGAAGTAGGTGCCGCGCCAGTCCTTGTCGCCGACGCCGATTGTGCAGCTGACCCTGTTGCCGGACGCCTCGAGCGTCGGCACCGAGACGCCGTCGATCAAGCGCCCGTACCAGCCACAGTGCTGGTTCTCCGGGCACAGCTGGCAGCCGCCCCGGCCGTCACACAGCTGCTGGTAACCATGGTCGACGGTCGTCGCGTCGACCGGGGTCCAGTAGTACGGCCGGGGTCCGGCATCCGGGATCGTGACGATGCGCTTCAGGGCGGTCTGGGCCAGCGTCGGGGTGGGCGCCTCCCAGCCGGTGAGGCCGACGTGCTTGCCGAACGTCTCCTCGTAATCCGATAGCTGGCGCTTGAGTGCGTTCCAGACGTCCGACATGTACGGACACCAGTCGCCGCTCACCGCCTGGTAGCTGCCGCCGCAGTAGATCCCGGGCGGGAAGTGGATCGGGTCGCGAAGGTCGAAGCGGACCGCCTTCAGCGGCTCGTATGACCACATCAGGCCGGTGCCGGTCAGCTCACTGGTGCCGAACGAGTCGACGATCGTGTGAGCCGGGACCGGGCGGATCGTGTCGAGATATGCGAGCTCGTCGTGCAGGTCACCGGTCGCGGGCACCTCCGGCTTCTCCTTCTCCAGCCACTCGCGCGCCTTGTCGACCGAGTCGAAGCCGAGGTACAGCTTGATCGCGTTTGCGAGCGTCCTGGACACGACGCCGGGCTTGGTCTCCCAGCGGACGATCAGGTTGAACGCCAACGCCTGGTACTGGAGCATGTAACCCGCGAAGTTCTGCAGCTGGGCCGAGTCGTCGGGGGTCATGAAGCGGGCGCTTGTGGCGAGCAGCGCCTTGGCCGCGAACGAGTATGTCGGGGTCGTGAACAGCGCGCCCTTGAGCAGCGAGTCGCGGAAGACGTCGTTGTCGCGTTGGAATTGCTCGATGATCTTGGGCATCTCGGCGTTGATCTGCGCGAGCTTCTGCGCCGCGTAGTCGGCGCTGAAATCGGGACTGACCGCGTTGTTGATGAGGTCGATGAACGCGTCCTGCGTGGACGCGACCGTGCCGGCGAGGTTCTTCAGCGGCCGAACCAGCGCGTTGTAGGCGTGGATGTCGATCAGGTTCTCGATCCGGCGAAATCCCTCGTCGATCTGCGCCTTCATCTGATCCAGCGACGTCTGGATCGCGTCGAGCTGCTTCTCCATCCGCTGCACGGCCTCCCAGATCTGCCCCTCCCGGTCCTCCTTGCCCTTGACCCAGTTGAAGATGTCGTAGACGGTCTTCCCGATCGAGTAGACGCCGCTGATCGCGTCCTTCGCGTTGGTGATCAGCTTCACGTACTCGTCCCAGCCGCCGAGCAGGCGGGGGCCTCGGAACGACACGGGTCGGCCGCGGGCGACGAGGCGCGCCGCGTATCGCGATGGGCCCCCGTGCGCTCGCGCGGCCCGCAGGAACGAGAACCCGTCAAAGGCGGGGGTGATGCCGAGCAGCGCGCGTCCCGCCGCGCCGCCCGGCGCAAGCCCGAGCAGCCGCCTGCCCTTGCGTGTAGCGGCGGCCAGCGACGTGCGCCGGTGCCTGGCTTTGTAGGCGGCGATCACCGTTG
>DASUHF010000065.1:0-46194 GCA_036273655.1 Solirubrobacteraceae bacterium
AGCTCGGCATGGTCGATCCCGGCGCGCTGCCGCGCGTCTGGCACCTGCGCCCACAGCTCGAGCGCGAGCTCGAACTGGCGCTGGGCCGCTGCCGGCGCCGAGGCCGCGTCCGCCGCGCGGCCGGCCCGCACGGCCGCCGGCAACGCGCGCGAGAGATCGTGCGCGGCCAGCCAGTGGTGGGCCAGCATCGAGCTGGCATCGAGCGCGGTCCCCGCGAGCTGGTCGTCGCGCTCGATCGCCTCGGCGAACGTACGGTGCAGCTGCGCGCGTTCGCCGGGCAGCAGATCGTCGTGGATCGCGGCGCGCGCGAGCGTGTGGCGAAACCCATAGCCGCGGCCGGAGGGCTCGACGACGAGCAGCTGCCGGTCGACCGCCTCGCGCAGCGCCGGGTGCAGCCGGTCGTCGGGCAGCCCCGCGACCGCCGCCAGCAGGCCGTCGGGGACCCAGGCCGCGGCCGCGGAGATCACCCGCAGCACCTGTTGGGCGTCCTCCGACAGGATGTCGACGCGCGCGAGCATGACGTCGCGCAGCGATGGCGGCAGGTAGTCGGGGTCGACGCGACCGTCACGCACGGCGCCGAGCAGCTCCTCGACGAACAGCGGGATCCCCTCCGAGCGCTCGGCGACGAACTCGACGAGCTCGCCGCTCGGGCGCTCGCCGAGGATCGCCTCGATCTGGGCGGCGACGTCGGCGGGCGCGAGCCGGTCGAGCTCGAGCCGCTGCACGAGTCGCTGCTGCTCCCAGTGGGCGGCCATCCGCCGGAACGGGTGCGCGCGGTGCAGCTCGTCGGATCGCACGGTCGCGACCAGCAGCAGTCGGCCCTGCTGGGCGCGCACGAGCAGCGCCAGCAGGTCGAGCGTCGCCGGATCGGCCCACTGCACGTCCTCGAACACGAGCACGAGCACCGCGCTCGACGCGGCGCGGCCGATCACGCCGAGCACGAGCTCGAGCATCCGCGACGGGTCGCGCTCGCCGCGCTCCGCGTCGCCGTCGGGCCGCTCGGGCTCGAGCTCGGGGACGAGACGGCCGAGCTCGGCGCGGGCGCCGCCGAGCACCGCCTCGAGCTCTGGCGGTGGCAGCTCGCGCGTCAGCGTCCGCAGCATCTCGACGATCGGCGCGAACGGGATGCCACCGCCACCGAGCTCGACGCAGCCGCCGGTCAGCACCCGCAGCTCGCGCTCGCGCGCGTGCGTGAGCAGCTCCTGCACGAGCCGGGACTTGCCGACCCCGGCCTCGCCACCGACCAGCGCGGTGACGAGCTGCCCGCTCTCGGCCCGTGCGAGCCCCTCGCGCAGCGTCGCAAGCTCAACCTCTCGTCCGACCAGCACCGGGCTGACCAGGCTCGTCCCCATCGGGCGATCATCGCAGACATGTAGGGGGCTGACGCGGCTCGGGCCGACGCGCGTCGGGCGAAGTCTTCAGCGGGGCGTTTTGCGCCGAGGGGGGAGGGACGATCGCCATGGGTGGGCCGCGGGCGACATGCAAATACGCCAAACTGGCCGCGCGAATCGTCGGTTGGTGATCAGCGCAGATCTGACATGTATCCGTTGCCAACCGATCTCCAGCGGGGCTGAGTTGGCAGAAAAGTCATGTCGGCGGTTCCGCCGAGGACCCCGTCCCCTTCGGTGCCGTCGTTTCGGCCACCGAGTGCCGCCGCCAACGCGGGCATCGGCAATCGAGCGAGCTCGTTTGAGCTCAGCTATCCCCCGGGGCGGGTACCGCTTAGGGCCCGGGTGTGGGGAGCCGCAGTGTGGCGCCAGCGACAGTCGCGCGCGCGTACGTGTCGCGCTGCGACCAGGCGATCGCGACGGAGTAGCGGCGCCCGCCCGTGTGGACGACGACCGTCCCGCGGATCGCGTTGTTGGCCGGGTCCCACGTGAACGTGCCGGTTGCGAAGGCGTCGCCGACGAAGCGGTCGCGGTGCAGCGCGAAGCGGTAGGCGCCCGACTTCAGCGCCTTGACCGCAAAGCCGCCGCCGCGCAGGCCGGGGCCGTTGACGTACGTGTAGTAGTAACGGATCGTCGCGTCGGCGGCCGTCTGCGCGGCGACCCACGCGGCGCGGCGGGCGACGTTGCCCGCGTGGCCGGAGACGACCGTGGCTCGCGGAGCGCCGGCGAGCGTCAACGGGTAGGAACCGGGCGTGTGAATCGGCGGGATCTTCGCCGCGCAGGAGACGTTCATCCGCTGCAGTCGCGTCGGGTGAGCGGCGAAGCGGTCGATGATCGAGCGCCCGCAGGCGGCGCCGGCCGACAGGAACGTGTCGCCCTCGGTGGTCGCGTGGACGGTGTTGCGCAGGTCGACGACGCGGACGTTGCGCCCGAGCGTCGGCGCGAATTTCCGCACGTCCGACAGCGGCGTGAGGTCGTCGACGTCGCCGCCGATCGCGAGGATCGGAACCGACTTTGGCAGCACCGTGCGCTTGCGCGGCTCGACCGGCGCGTGGTGGACCGGCGATGGCCAGTCGAGGCAGACGTCGTAGGGCTGGCTGTAGCCGCTCATGCTCACCCACTCCGCGGTCGTGAACGGCGCAAACGGCGTCGACGACCGGCGCGCGACCGCGCGGGCGAACTGCTTCGCGCGCACGCGCGGGCGCGCGTGCATGTCGAACAGCTGGGGGTAATCGGTGCACGACACCGCCATGTACAGCGCGTCGTTGAAGTAGACGGCGGTCGAGGTGCCGTGGTTGTAGGACTGCTCCTGGGCGACGAGGCGCAGCAGCGGCGCGTCGTCGCCGGCCAGCGCGGCGCGGACCGACGCGTCCTCCTCGCGCAGGATCACCGGATCCGAGCCCGAGTCCTGGATCAAATCGACGAGCTGTCGCGCGGTGATCGTGACGTGCACGCGCTTGCCGGTCGCCAGCCGCGTCGTGCCCGAGATCGGCCGGTGGCGGACCTGGTGCACGAGCTTGGCCAGGCGCGTGACGGCGCCGGCGCCGTCGTGGATGTCGCAGGCGATGTTGCGCTTGCACACGCGCCTGATCGCGCGTCGGCCCTCGACCCCCGACGACGCGTACCACGGCGACAGCCCGCGCAGGTAGTACGTCGAGTCGAGGATCACGGCCTTGACCATCCGTGGGTGGCGGGAGATGAACGCCTGCGTCAGCCAGCTGCCGTACGAGTCGCCGTACATCGTCACGCGGCCGGTGTGCAGCTTGCGCAGGATCGCTGCCATGTCGGCGACCGCGTACGCGGTCCCGTACAGGTCCGAGGCGTGCAGCCATTTCCCGTCGGGGAGCTTGAATTTGTGGTTCAGCGAGCGGCCGCAGGCGCCGACGAGCTTGGCGAACGCCGGCCCGGACGTGCGCCCGGTGAAGTTCTGCAGCCGCGGGCAGCGCAGGATCCCCGAGCCGCCGGTGCCGCGGTTGTCGATCAGCACCAGGTTGTGCGTGCGTAGCAGCGGCTTGAAGATCCCGATGTACTCGTCGTAGCTGCCGGTCGACGGGTAGCCGGGGCCACCCTCGTTGGCGACGATCGTGCCGCTGGCGTGGCCCTCCGCGGCCGGGATCCACTGCGTCTGGATGCCGATCTTCGGGCCGTTGGGACGCGACGGATCCAGCGCCCGCTTGACCTTCGTGCACCAGCCCGGCCCGTGATCGGAGCCGCGGTGCGTGCCGCAGCGGTGAAGCGTCAGGCTGCCGACGCGGAGCGTGCGCTCGGCATGCGCGGCGTTTGCGGTCGGCGCTGCGAGCGCCAGCGCGAGCAGCGCCGCAAGCGCGATCCACACGAAAGCTGATCCGCGGTTCAAGATTGCGGCAGCCTTTCACATCTCGGTGCCGAGCGCCAGTGCTTGGACTCACCCGGGGGTCACGGTTAGGCTTCCAGGCGTGCAGAGCCTGGGGGGCAGGCGAGCGGGGATGGCGATCCGGATCTCGGTCGTGGTGGCCGTGCTCGTGCTCTGCCTCGCGGCGGCGACGCCGGCGTCCGCGTCGGAGTCCGCGACGCAGCGCTTGGTGGACGCGTATTCGCCGATCGTGATGCTGCGCGCCCAGCACGACGTGTGCAACACCTCCCAAGAGCAGTACGCCCCGCCGACGACGGTCAACACGGTGCTGGGCAACCCGCGTGTGCAGTTGCTCGAGCACGTCGGCCGGCGCATGGTCGTCAAGGGCCGGGGGCCCGGGGCCGCGGAGCTCGCGGGGCTGGGGGGCAACTTCTATCTCAACCTGCCGGGGAACCCGCTGCAGCCCGGGTGCACGTACGCGCGCGCGTTCAGACAGCTGCGCCGGGCGGGGCGGGCGCCGGCGGTCACCTACGCCCATATCGCGCGCGAGCCGGGCCATTCGGGCTTCGCGCTGCAGTACTGGTTCTACTACTACTTCAACCAGTTCAACGATCTGCACGAGAGCGACTGGGAGGGCATGCAGATCACGTTCGCTGCGCCGAACGCCACACGGGCGCTCGCGGTCGGACCCGACCAGATCGTCGTCTTCCAGCACAGCGGCGGGGAGCACACCAGTTGGGACGACTCCAAGGTGGAGAAGCGGGGACGCCACCCGGTCGTCTACTCCGCCGCGGGCTCCCACGCCACGTTCTACCGCTCGGCGCTGTGGCTGGGGACCGGACAGAACGGCTCGGGCGTGGGGTGCGACAACACGACCGCGCCGCTGACCGCGTCCCATCCCGGCGCCGTGCTGCTGCCCGACACGATCCCTCGAACCGGGCGATTCGCCTGGCTTGACTACTACGGGCACTGGGGCCAGCGCGAGGCCGGCTTCAACGACGGGCCGCAGGGGCCGAACACCAAGAAGGTCTGGAAGACGCCGTTCAGCTGGATGGACGGCACGCGGACGAGGAGCCCCGAGGTGCCCGGCGACTCGCTGATGGGGCCGACGGTCTCCCATACGTTCTGCGGCGCGGTCGCGACCGTGTCGCGCTACATCAACCTCAAGGCCCAGACCTCCCCGGGCGCGATCGCGATCGCAGTCGGAATCATCGTCCTGGTCGCGTTGCCGCTGATCCTCACCAGCTGGTGGCCGGTGCAACTGGAGCCGCTGCGGACAGCTCGCGCCGGCGGGCAGATCATCCTCGCGGCCGGCCGGTTCTGCGGCCGTCACCTCGCGTCACTGGTGCTGATCGCGGTGGTCGCGCTGCTGGCCGTCGGGCTTTTGGATGCACTGGAGTGGCTGGTGCGCCATCTGCTGAGCGCCCGCCGGGCCGGGGGCTCGTTCACGGACTCCGGCTACACATCCGCTCCGTCGCCGGCCCTCAGCATCGGGCGCACGATCGCCACGCCGTTTGCCGCCGCGATCGTGATCGCGTTCATCCGCAACCTCGAGCGAGGTCAGGACGCGCGCCTGCCCGCGACCACGATGGCGGTGCTCCGCCGTCTGTGGCGGCTGATCGCCGTCCACATATTGATCCTCGTGGCGCTAGCCGTGCTGGTGGCGACGGTCATCGGGATCCCGATCGCGATCGTCAAGTTCATCGACTGGCAGTTCGCCGAGCAGGAGATCCTGTACGAGGACCGCAAGATCCGGGACGCACTGCGCGGCAGCACGCGGCTGGTCCGCGGTCACCGCTGGCACACCGGCACGGTGGCCGTCGCGCTGTGGGTGCTCAGTCAGGCCCCCGCGGTGCTGCTCGGCGCCGCGTTCATCTTCACGAGCATCCCCGCCGTCGACATCAACCTGCTCGGGGCGGTCATCTACGCGCTGCTCGTCGTCTACGTCTCAAGCGGCCGCACGCTGCTCTACCTCGATCTCGCCTACCGCCACGCGCACGAGCCCGCGCCCGCCCGCCGCACGTGGCGACTGCGCAGAAAGCGAGCCGAGCCGGCGGCTGTGCCCGGGACGTCCAGCGCGTGATGTAGGCGTCGGCCGCACCCGGACGCGCCGGACCGCGACAGCGCAAAAAAACAAGGCGGCGTCAGCCGCCCCCCAGAAATCAGTGGTGCTCGATCACGCGGTCGATCAGCCCGTACGTCACGGCCTCGTCGGGCTTGAAGAAGCGGTCGCGCTCCATGTCGTGGTGGACCTGCTCCTCGGACTGGCCGGTGTGGTGCGCGTAGATCTCGTCGGTGCGCTTGCGGATCTCGATGATCTCCCGCGCGTGGATCTCGATGTCGGTCGCCTGGCCCTGGAAGCCCGCCGACGGCTGGTGGATCAGGATCCGGCTGTTGGGCAGCGAGAAGCGCTTGCCGGCCGCCCCGCCGGTCAGCAGCAGCGAGCCCATCGACATCGCGATCCCGACGCAGATCGTCTGGATGTCGGGCTTGATGAACTGCATCGTGTCGTAGATCGCCAGCCCCGAGTAGATCGAGCCGCCCGGCGAGTTGATGTAGATCGAGATGTCCTTGTCGGGGTCGGCGGACTCCAGGTGCAGCAGCTGCGCGACCACGAGGTTCGCGACCATGTCGTCGATCTCCGACCCGATGAAGATGATCCGCTCGTTGAGCAGGCGGCTGTAGATGTCGAATTCGCGCTCGCCGCGGGCGGTGCGCTCGATGACCATGGGAACGAGGGGCATGTGCTGTGAGGCTAGCGTTCGGCGCCATGAGTGATGTGGTGATCCGTCGCGCGGAGCTGCCGGTCGCGGCCGGCTCGGTGGATGCACTGCAGGCGTTCTACTCAGACTGGGGCGCGTCGGGGTTGTCGCTGCCGGCGGGGGCGGGGGAGATCGTGTTCGTGCCCGCCGCTGTTGGGCGCCCGTTTCACCACTTTGCTTTTTTGGTGCCGGGCGATCGGTTCGAGGCGGCGCGGGACTGGGTGTCAGCGCGGGCCGCGTTGCGGTCGGAGGCGGGATCGTCTGAAACGACGTTCGTGTTCGACGACTGGGACGCGCTCGCGTGCTACGTCGTCGATCCGGCCGGCAACATCGTCGAGCTGATCGCACACGCGGAGCTGTGCCGGTCGGGGCGGAGCGGGTGTTTTCAGTTCTCGGAGGTGTGCGCGATCTCCGAGGTCGGGCTGGTGGTCGACGATCGCTCTGCGGCGCTTTCGGAGTTGGGCACGCGGGGGATCTCGCTGTGGGCGGGCTCGTCCGGGCCGGGCGGGCTGTCGTTCGTCGGTTCCAAGGGGCACACGCTGATCCTCGTGGCGCCGGGGCGGGGGTGGCTGCCGACGGGGGCTCCGGCCGAGCGGTGTGCGGCGTCGGTGGAGGTGGCGCGCGGCGGCGCTTCGGAGGTGACGGTGTCGGTCGCTGGGGGCGCGCTGACGGTTTTGGCTTAGATCGTCAGCACGGCCGAGCCCTCGAAGGCGCCGGCGCGGAGGTCGGCGAGCGCCTGCTCGGCTTGGTCGAGCGGGTAGGTGGTGACGGTCGTTTGGATGTCCAGCTCGTCGGCGAGCCTGAGGAACTCGTGGCCGTCCGCGCGCGTCAAGTTGGCGACCGAGCGGATCGAGCGCTCGCGCCAGAGGTCGTCGTAGTCGATCGGCGGGATCTGCGACATGTGGATGCCGGCGCAGACGACGGTGCCGCCGGGGGCAAGCGCCTTCAGCGCGGCGGGGACGAGCTCGCCGGCGGAGGCGAAGATGATCGCGGCGTCCAGCTCGGTGGGTGGAGGCTCGTCTGAGCCGCCCGCCCAGGTGGCGCCGAGGCTTCGTGCGAACTGCTGGGTTGTGGTGTCGCCCGGGCGCGTGAACGCGTATGTCTCGCGGCCCTGACGAACCGCGACCTGGCAGATCTGGTGGGCGGCCGAGCCGAACCCGTAGAGGCCGAGCCGGGCCGGGTCGCCCGTCATCCGGTAGGCGCGGTAGCCGATCAGGCCGCCGCACAGCAGCGGCGCCGCCTGGATGTCGGAGAGCCGGTCGGGGATCGGCAGGCAGAAGCGCTCGTCGGCGACGGTTAGCTCCGCGTAGCCGCCGTCGATGTCGCGGCCGGTGAACCTGGCGTGCTCGCAGAGGTTCTCTCGGTTGCTGGTGCAGTAGCGGCACGTGCCGTCGGTCCAGCCGAGCCAGGGGACGCCGACGCGACGGCCGTCGTCGGTGGTGCCAACGATCTGGTGGCCGAGGATCACCGGCAGCTTCGGCGCGTCGATCTCGCGATCGCGCAGGTGCAGGTCGGTGCGGCAGACGGCGCAGGCGCTGATCTCGAGGCGGAGCTGGCCGGGGGCGGGCTCGGGATCCGGGACGGTTCGTGCTTCCAGTGGCCGTCCCTGCTCGATCAGCAGCTGCGCGCGCATCGTCGTGCTCCGAACAGTAGACCCGGGGCGGTCTGCGCAGCCGGGGCGGCGGGGTTCGAAAGTAACGTTTTTGTGGTATCAATCGGCACGTAGCAGCAGTTGCGAGGAGAGGGAGACTGCCCCGCTGCGCGGGGCGTTCTCGAGGCACACGGATGGAGGAGCCGAAGCCTGGTGACCGTGGATGAGATCGTGCTCCTTGGCGACGAAACCCCCGTCGTCGACCTGTTTGAGCTACAGCCGCTGCTGGCGGACGCGCAGGAACGGGGGGTCATCCAGTTCTCGGACCTGGAGGCCTGCTTGGAGGAGGTGGAGGTCACCAAGGAGCAGGTCGCGGAGCTGCACTCGTATCTGGACGAGCAGGGGATCGCGGTCGTCGGGGCGGACGGGACGCTTGCCGCCTCCGAGGAGTCGCGGCTGGAGGCGAGCGCGCCGCGCGCCGCCGACGATTCCGATGGGCTCGAGTCCAATTCTGCTAGTGCGGACGGTGGGGGTGGGGTTGGAGTTGCGTCGGCGCGTCCGCGGCGGGGCGTCGAACTCGATCTGACCGTCGAGCCGACGCTTGACTCGCTGCGGCTGTACCTGCGCTCGATCGGGCGCGTCGAGCTGTTGACCGCCGAGCAGGAGGTGTCGCTGGCGCGACGGATCGAGCGGGGCGACATGGGCGCCAAAGAGCACATGATCGAGGCCAACCTGCGACTGGTCGTCTCGATCGCGAAGGCGTATTTGGGACGTGGGCTGACGTTCCTGGATCTGATCCAGGAGGGCTCGATGGGCCTGATCCGCGCCGTGGAGAAGTTCGACTACCGCCGCGGCTACAAGTTCTCCACGTACGCGACCTGGTGGATCCGCCAGGCGGTCACGCGCGCGATCGCCGACAAGGGCCGCACGATCCGGATCCCCGTCCACATGGTCGAGAAGCTCAACAAGGTCGTCCATGTCGAGCGCCAGCTCGTGCAGGAGTTGGGGCGTGAGCCGACCGCGTCAGAGATCGCGTTGGAGCTCCAGATCACCGTCCGGGAAGTACGCGACGTGTGGCGGATGTCGCAGCAGCCGATCTCGCTGGAGAAGCCGGTCGGGGACGAGGACGACTCGTCGCTGGGCGATTTTGTCGAGGACCCGACCGCCGAGTCGCCGTTCGAGCTTGCGTCAGAGCACCTGCGCCGGGAGAACCTGCTGCGCGCGCTGGCGGCGCTGCCCGAGCGCGAGCGCGAGGTGATCGAGCTGCGGTTCGGGCTGACCGGCGAGCGGCCGCTGACGCTGGAGGAGGTCGGGCAGACGTTCAACGTCACGCGCGAGCGGATCCGGCAGATCGAGAGCCACACGCTGAAGAAGCTCGAGGCGCTGCCGGAGGCGCAGCGGTTGCGCGACGGGGCGTAGCGCGGTTCTTGCTTGGGCGTGAAAGCCGCCCGGGGCGTTCGAGGGGTTTGGCAGGCCGGGGCCAGGTCGGTGTACCCGAGGCGGCAACCAGAGCTGGAGCGGCGTCACCAAGCTGCTGGATCCGTCGAAATTCGACTACCTCTTCGTCGTCGTGGCCGACGGACGGCGATGGCTGATTCCATCGGCCGAGGTTGGCGGCACACACGGCATCCGCCTCGGCGGCCCCAAGTATGCGAAGTGGGAGATCGAGCCGGGTCCAGCGCTGTCGATCGACCCCTCGGCGCTAGACTCGCGTGCTCCCTGGCGGGGTTCCCGAGCGGTCAAAGGGACATGACTGTAAATCATGCGGCACTGCCTTCGCAGGTTCGAATCCTGCCCCCGCCACTGGCTCGGATGTTGGTCGCTTCGGCCCGCGGGAGGTCAGGGCGCCGCCGACTCCCCGTCGAGTAGCTGTCCCTTGGCGGTCTGGTACTCGGCGGTCGTGATCGCGCCATCGTCGCGCAGTTGAACGAGCTGGCGCAACTGCGCAGCGGTGGTCGTCGCGGCCGACTGCGAGGAGGCCCTGCTTTGAGCGCTGTGGGCACGCCGAGTCCTCCAGGAGGCGTCGCGCGGCTCACCGACGGCGCCGGCGCGCGCATCCGGGAACTCACGGCCGGTCTGGCGAATCAGGAGCTCGGTGGCCACCAGTGCCAGGACCGTGAACGCGATCATCCCGGCCGGTTTGCCGGTGGCGGGGATGGGGTTCCAGACGAAGATCAACCCCACCACGGCGAGGGCGATCGCCCGGCTCGCGACGGGATGCTCGCGCAGGAAGGGGGCGCTGCGCCGGCGAGCGCTGACTGCGATCCGAGCAGGCCCGACGAGCCAACCGGCCGCTATCAGCACCAGGCCGCCGACGAGGACGGCGACCGCAACGTCCGCGAGGATCGAGGTGACGATGACATACACCGATCTGACCGTGGCCTTCAGCGAGGCGTCGGCGGTGAGCGACCCTGCGATCTGAGATTCGAGCACCGCACGACCGACGAGCACCGCCACGCCGGCGAACACGCCACTGAAGCCGATCACGATCAGCGTGCGACGACGCGCGCCGACGGCGAGCAGCAGCGCCAGCGCGTACAGCAGCGAGACGATGATCACCAGCCACACCGCCAGGCCCTTGAGCAGCTTGCCGCCGGTCTGGACGTACTTCAGCTGATCGGATTTGAGGACGGTGACGTGGGCGACGTCTGGCGGCAGCTTGGCGCTCAGGTCTGCCGGCAGGCCGAGGCGGGACGCGATGCCCTCCAGGATCGGCGCCAGGTTCAGCGTCACCGTGCCCTGATCGATGCCGACCGGTCCTTTGCCGCCGTTGACGATCGCGATGAACGCCTCGGCGGCTCGACGGTTGGCCTGCGCCCACAGGTGCTGGACGCGAGGCCGGTTCAGTGCGCTCTCGGTGGCCCGGACCGCGCCGTCACGAAGCGCGCCGGCGGCGGGCGCGGCCAGCGGCTGGAGCCTGGGCGGCAATCCCGAGCTGATCGCGCCCGCCACGTCCACGTTGGCGTAGAGCTGATCGACCACGTAGTTGGCCGTCGTGCTGCGCACATTGGCGTTCTGGAGCAGCGCGGTGCTGGTCTTCGAGAAATTGTCAGGATTGAACAGGAGCCGGTTGGCCCAGGTGGCGAAGATCCCGATCACCAGCAGCACGGTGGCCACGCCGATCAGGCCGTTGATCGCCAGCCGCCGCCCGCGAGACAGCTTCGGCGTCGCCGCTTCGCTCACCGAGACCGGTGGGGCCGTTGCGCCTCCGCCGGCGTCGGCTGGGTTCGCCCCGCCATTGGGATCCTGCTCCACCACAAACCTCGCTCGCTTGCTCGCCCGACACTGGCGCATGGTTCCGTCCGGCCCGGGCGCGCGCATCGTCTGATTCGGGTGACGGCAGCTGTGGAGCAGGGTGAGGGCCACCAGAACCCTCCCGCATCACGGCCGGCGCGGGTTGATTTTGTAGAACGCGTGCGCGAAGATGACGCGTCGCCCCGGAACGGCGTTTGAGGTGGGTACATTCACAACGCGCATGCCCTGGCTGGCGTGTGTCCGTCGGGCTCGGCCGCCCAGGAACCTTCTCGCAGCGCCCGAGGCGCGCGGCTATATCTCGCTCCCGGCGGTCCGATTCCGGCGTGGCGACGCCCTCAAGTTCGCGTTCCTGATCGTCGCCTACTACGCGACTGCGCAGATCGGCTACGCGTTCCAGTTCGCCGGCCCGGTGGCCGCGATCGTGTGGCTTCCGGTAGGCGTCGGCATCGCCGGGGTCTACGTGCTCGGCTTCCGGTTCTTGCCCGCCGTGGTCCTGGGCGATCTGCTTGTGAACAACTATTCCGCTCTGCCGGTCGGCGCTGCCGTCGGGCAGACGTTCGGGAACGCGCTCGAGGTCATCATTGCCGCTGCGCTGCTGCTTCGCCTGGCTGGCCGGGCTGGACCACTCGTCAGCGTCAGGGGTGTCGTCGCCATGTTCATCGCGACGTGCGCTGGAACGGCGGTCAGCGCCACGATCGGAACGGTGTCCCTGTCGCTTGCAGGCGTGATCGCCGGTGGCGCATTCGCGCACGTGTGGCGAACCTGGTGGTTGGGGGACTTCACCGGCGCGATGATCGTGGTGCCGCTCGCGCTCGCCTTCGCTCGCGGAACGTCGTGTCCCGGGTTGCGTTGTCGGCCCCCCGAGGCCGCGGTGGTGCTCGCCGCGCTCGTCATACCCACGCTCATCGCCGTCAAGGGCGGCCCGCCGTGGAGCTATCTCGCGTTTCCGGCACTGATCTGGGCAGCGCTTCGATTCGGGCCGCGCGGCGCAGCCGTGGCCTTCGCGATCAGCGCAGGTCTCACCATCTGGGCCACGACCCATTCGCTCGGACCATTCGCCCTGCGGTCGATCAGCCACAGTCTGCTCGACGCCCAGATCTATCTGGCCGCAGCCGCTCTCACGGTGTTCGCAGTGGCCGCTCTGGCCTGCGAGCGAGAGCAGCTTGCCGAGAGGGTACGTGCGTCGAGACGCCGGATCATCGCCGCCACGGACCGTGAACGCCGGCGGCTCGAACGCGATCTGCACGACGGCGCTCAGGGTCGGCTGCTCGCGCTCGCCGTCTCACTGCGCTTGGCGGCCGATGAGGCGCGCGAGGCTCCCGAGAGCGCCGCGGCGGCGTTCCAAGCCGCTGGTGCGGACGTGCAGGTGGCGATCGAAGAGCTGCGCGCGATCGTCCATGGGGTCTATCCCGACGCGTTGTGGAGATTCGGGCTCGCATCTGCGGTCCAGTCGATGACGCGCCTCTCGGGCGCCCCCGTGGAGTTGATCGAGCTCCCGCAGGTGCGGCTGGACGAGCTCGCGGAGACCGCCGCCTACTACCTCATCTTTGAGACGGTGACCAACGCCCAGCGGCACGCGCGAGCCTCCCGCGTGCGGGTATCCGCTTCGCTCACGACGTCGACGCTGATTGTGCACGTCGAGGACGACGGCGTTGGCGGCGCGGTGGAGCAAGACGGCGGCGGGCTACAGGGACTGCGAGATAGGATCGAGTCGACGGGCGGACGCCTCGACATCGACACCCAGGTCGGCCGGGGCACGCGCGTCACGGCGCGGATCCCGGCGCGGCTCAGGGACAACGCGCCGTCGGCCAGGCCGGGCGCGCGCGGTCGCCCGAAACGTCAGTCCTGAGGCGCATCCTCGGCGTCGGCGAGGAACATCAACGCGGCTTTCACACGGGCGCTGACGTCGGGGGCGTCCGACAGCCCGAGCTTCATGAAGATCCGGTTGATGTGTTTCTCGACGGCGCGCTTGGTGAGGACTAGCGAGGCGGCGATCGCAGCGTTGCTCTTGCCCTGGGCAAGCTCGGCGAGCACGTCGTGCTCGCGTGGGGTGAACTCGGGCCACGGCGGGCCGGTACTCGCCCTGCGCGTCTGTATGAGAACCTCGACGACCTTGGGGTCGACCACCGACTCGCCCGCGACTACGGCCCGGATCGCCGCGGCCAGCTCGTGCGGAGCGCTCACTCGCTCCTTCAGGAGGTATGCCCGGCCGGCGCTCCCGGACTCGAACAGCGCGAGCACGTAGCGCGCCTCGACGTACTGGCTAAGGATGACGACGCCGATCCCGGGGTAAGTCTCGCGCAGCGCACCCGCGACCTGGATTCCCTCATCGCATCCATCCGGCGGCATGCGGATGTCCGTAACGACCGCATCAGGATGCTCGCGCTCGATCGCATCCAGCAGCGAGTCCCGATCTTCGTAGAACCCTACCGCCTCGATGCCAGGGAGACGCAAGAACACGCTCTTGAGCGCCGCCCGGACCAAGAACGTGTCCTCGGCGACCGCTACCCGGATGACGGTTTCGGGCACCGGTTCTGATGCAACTAAGCAGACAGGCTGAACGCCACGAGCTCCGG
Source organism: Solirubrobacteraceae bacterium (assembly GCA_036273655.1). Classification (GTDB taxonomy): domain Bacteria; phylum Actinomycetota; class Thermoleophilia; order Solirubrobacterales; family Solirubrobacteraceae; genus Palsa-465. The sequence goes on from DASUHF010000065.1 coordinate 13,905, forward strand.
GGGAGATCTCCCACGGAGAATGCTGTTCATCACTACGCATAGACCCGAGCTTAGGCGGACTCCCCTCCCTCCTGCGAGAGAAAGATCAGGGTCGCTTTCACTCGCCGGCTGAGGTCCTGTGTCTCGGGGAGGTCGAGCTTGGAGAAAATCGAATGTACGTGCTTCTCGACGGCCCGCTTGCTGAGAACGAGACTCTCGGCGATGGCGCCGTTGCTCTTGCCGGCAGCGATCTCCGTCAGCAGCTCGCGCTCTCGTGGTGTCAGCTGCGAGAGCGGCGAGTTCGCTGCCCGCGAACGAGCCTGGACCAGCGCGTCGACGATGAGCGGGTCGATCACCGACCCGCCGCGCGCAACCGCGTGGATCGCCGCGATGAGCTCCTGCTTGTCGCGGATCCTCTCCTTGAGGAGGTACGCGCGCCTACGGGTACCGCGGTCCAGCAAAGCGATCGCATAAGCCGGCTCGGCATACTGGCTGAGGACGACGACGCCGATGTCGGGATGACTCTCTCGTAGCTGACTGGCGATGCGGACTCCCTCGTTCTCGCCGGAGGGCGGCATGCGGATGTCGGTCACGACGACGTCCGGACACCAGATGTCGATCGCTTGCCGAAGCTCGTTGCCGTTGGAGCAGACGGCGGCGAGTTCAACGGCCGGCGCCACGCTGAGCGTCGCCGTGAGGAACTCGCGTATCACGTAGGAGTCCTCGGCGACCGCCACCCTGACTCGTTGGGCCGCTTCCTCGGTTTGCCCGCGGCGCCGCGCGGCCGGGCTCGAGGCCACGATACGGCGCGGCGCGTCGTAGCTCACTCCCGTGGGCACGGCTTTCTGGGGGTAGACGTTGGTCGCGATGAGGCTGCTCCGCGGTCGCCGGTTTCATAGGGTCTAGAGTGTTCCGCTTCACATCGTGCCCGGCCGGCCGGGGTGTGGCAAGGGCACGTGCCCCCCTTGCGACGGCAGGCATGCACCACCGCCCGAGCGGTTGGCGAGACGTCCACGAGGGCGCGAGGCCCAAGGGCGCGGGGCCCGAAGCGACACCCGGATCCGCGGGTCGGCCACCGTGGCGACTCATCCCATCCGGACGATGCCCGAGGGGCACCGGGGGTCCATCGTCGCGCGTGTAGCAAAGCACGATCATGGACCAGAGCATTGATCCGCCGGCGGTTGCGAGCCCGACATCGACGTCGGACGGATCAGCGCCGGACACAAATGGAAGCGCGTCGCGGGACCGGCACCTGCGAAAGCGCTACGGCGTCCTGCTGCTCGCGATCCTCGCCGCATTCGCGCTGCAGGGCATCGCCAGCCCCGGCCGATGGGAGCAGATCGTCGTTTCGACGCTGCTCGCCGCCACGCTGCTCCTGGCGCTGTGGGCCGCAGAGGCCAAGCCGCGAGTCATGCGGCCGGCGGTCGCGCTCGGCGTTCTCGTAGTGATCGCCAGCATCGTGGAGGCAGTCACCGGCACGGTCGATGGTGCCGCGCCCCGGCTTGCCAACCTCCTGCTGATCGCGCTCGCACCCGGAGCGATCGTCGTTGGCGTCGTGCGCAGCTTGCGCTCTCGCGGCAGCGTCACGCTCGAAGCCGTGTCCGGCGTGCTGTGTCTCTACATCCTGGCCGGTATGGCTTTTGCACTGGTATACGGGGCGATCGCCACGATCAGCGGATCGTTCTTCGCCAACGACGTCGATGCCACCGGTGCGCGATGCCTGTATTTCAGCTTCGCGACGTTGACCACAGTTGGCTATGGAGACCTCACGGCCAAGACGAACCTGGGCCATACGCTGTCGGTCACCGAGGCGCTGCTCGGGCAGATCTACCTGGTCACGATCGTCTCGGTGATCGTCAGCAACCTCCGCCCGCGCCGGCGGCAGCAGGCGAGCGCATGACGGCCGCGTCACCGCACCTGCCGGGTTCAGAGCCGAAGAACGCTTGGCTGTCCGAGGCCGAGCGCGTCGATAAGGCGGTGTACGCGGCGGTCGCCGGCACCGACACGCCACGGCTCGACCTGGCGATGCGGCGGCTGTCACGCGCCGCCGACTACTCGCGCCTTTCGATCACCTGCGGGGTGGTGCTGGCGCTGAGCGGAGGGGCGCGCGGACGCGGAGCGGCCGTGTCCGGGCTCGCGTCGGTCGCTGTCACCGCCACGATCGTCAATCTCGTCGTCAAGCCGCTGGGAAGGCGCCACCGCCCGCACCGCGCAGCGGAGGATGTCCCGGGCGCTCGCCAGGTCCGGATGCCGACGTCGCGTTCGTTCCCATCCGGGCATACAGCCACCGCGGTGGCGTTCGCCACCGGCGTCGCGCGGGTGATCCCCGGCGCCGGGGTTCCGGCGCACGTCCTCGCCGCGCTCGTCGCCTATTCACGGGTCCACACAGGCGTGCACTACCCCGGCGATGTCCTGGGCGGCGCCCTGCTCGGCGCGATGATTGGCGACCTCACCGCCGCGGCGGTGGCGACACGGCGATGCGGTGGCGCCTCGTCGGGCAACGACCTGGGTGTCCTCGCTCACCCGTCGATGTCGAGGTCGTAGCCGATCGCCACCGCCAGTCGCGGTGCGGTCGATACCACGCGGGCAAGTCCGATCGCAGGCGCGACGGCGACCAACACTCCGACGATCTCGGCATCGGTGGCGCCGGCCTCAAACGCGCGGTCCACTGCGTCACGCAGCGAAGCAGTGGCGGCTCCGAGGGCCAGCAGCGCACCGAGCCGGACGAGCATGGTCGCTTTCGGCCGCAGGGAGATGCTCTCGGCGGCGGCCGGTCCTCCGGCCAGCACCATCCCGACACATTCCTCGTCGTTGAGCGCGAGTCGGCGTAAGAGACGTTCCCTATCGTCCACCTCGGGCAAGGCTAGGGACCGCGGCATCCGGCGCATCCCCCGAACCGGGTGATCAGAGCCGCGGATGACGTGCGGCGAGACGCGTCGTCGGTGCAATCGCGAACCTCGGACGGGGTGTGTGCTTCCTCAAACACAAAGGCGCGCCCCCTTGATCGACCTGTCGAGCTGGAGGACAACTGTGTTGGCTTCGCCCTCCGACAAGAACCATGTCTCCTGCCGCCACAGCTCCCACCTCGCGACTCCGCTCGACGTCGAAGACCGCCGGAGCGGCGATCACGCTCGAGCCGGATCCGCGAATCGAGACACCCGGCGAAGGCCTCGTGAGTCGCAGCGCCGTGGTCCGGCGGCTGACTACCGCCACCGGCGGCAAGCTCGCGGTGATCGTGGCGCCTCCGGGCTACGGGAAGTCGAGCCTGCTGCGCGAATGGTCGCGTTGTGACCAGCGCCGGTTCCTCTGGCTTGCGCTCCCCGATCGCGACTCGCATGATCGCGGACTGGACGTCACCGCGACCGCCGTGAGGGCAGCGGTCCGCTCACTGCGCAGCGAGGCTCGCAAGTTCGTCCTGGCGTTGGACGACGCGCACCTCGTGGCCCCCGGGGTCCTGCGCCTGGTGGTGGACGTCACGATGGAAGAGGTCGCCGGCGGCTCGACGATTGCTCTGGCCTCGCGAACGGAACCGATGCTGCCGCTGGGCAGATGGCGCGCGAACCGACAGTTGGTCGAAGTCCGCGTGGACGATCTGGTGATGACGCCGGCCGAGGCGTCGATTTTGCTGCGCCGGGCCGGCTTGGAGCTCGGCTCCGCCGCAGTACAGGCGCTCGTGCGGCGAACCGAGGGCTGGCCCGCGGCCCTCTACCTGGCTGCACTTTCGATGCGCGACCAAGCCGACGCTGCCGAAGCCGTGTCAGATCTGCGGGGAGACGATCACAGACTCGCGGAGTACTTCCGCGACGAGGTCCTGCCTGGTCTGTCGGCAAATCAAATGAACTTCGCGGTGCGGACCTCGGTGTTGGACGAACTGTCAGCGCCGGTATGCGATGCCGTTCTGGATTGCCAGGGGTCGGGCCGCACGCTCACCGAGCTGGAGCGCTGCAGCGCGCTGCTGCGACCGCTCGATCGGGCTCACGGGCGCTACCGGTGGCACGGCCTGTTCCGGCACGCGCTCGAATTCGAGATGTGCCGGAGCGAGCCGGACCTGCCGCGAGCGCTGCACCTTCGGGCGAGCTCCTGGTATCACGACCGAGGAGACAGCGACCAGGCGATCTCCCATGCGGTCCGAGCGCACGATCCCGACGTCGCCGGAGACCTGCTGTGCGCCGACATCGTCGCCTACGTGAGCCAGGGGCGCAACGACATCGTCCAGCGCTGGCTTGCCTGGTTCTCCCAGGAGGAGCTGGCGGGCCACGCGCCGCTTGCGATCTCGGCGGCTTATAGCTTCCTGGCGGCAGGCGACCTCGCGCGGGCGCGTCACTGCACGGTGGCGGCGGCAGCGGCGATGGAGCGTTGGCCAAACGATCCCAGGCGAGCCTCGCTTGCGCCCGGGCTGGCGGCGATCGAGGCGATGGTCGCTCCGTCAGGCGTCGCCGGGATGGCCCAGGCAGCTGCAAGCGCGTGCGACATCGAGCCGCGAGACAGCCCGTGGCGCCCGATCCACCTGTTTCTCCATGGCACCGCGCTGCACCTCAGTGGAGACCAAGCCGCGGCCGAGGCTCTCCTCGGGGAAGCTGCCGATCTCAGCGCCGCGACCGCGCCGATCGTCAGCTCGCTGTGCCTGGCGCAGGCCGCGATGATCGCCATCGAGCGGCGCGACTGGGACGCTGCGGCCGATCTGACAGACCGAGCTGAGAGTACGATCGAGCAGCACGGGAACGCGGAGTGCCCGCTGTCTGCGCTGGCGTGCGCGGCCTGCGCAGCGGTACGGGCGCACCATGGACGCGCCGACGAAGCCAAACGGGATCTCCGCCGCGGGATCAATCTCCTAGCCGCTCTCGGCGACTTCATCCCATGGTACGGAGCCGAGGCGCGCATGCTGCTGGCGCGCGCGTCGCTGGGGCTGGCGGATGTCGTCGGAGCCCGCACGTTGCTCGCCGAGGCGTCGCGCCTGTCACGCCGGGTGCCGGGCGCGGTGATCTTCGAACCGTGGTTCGACGACGCGTGGTCGTATCTGGACACGCTGGCCGAGACCAGCCTGGCCGGACCCTCTTCGCTGACCATCGCGGAGCTGCGGGTCCTGCGGTTCCTCCCGAGCCACCGTTCGTTCAGGGAAATCGCGATTCAGCTTGGAGTATCGGCCAACACCGTCAAGACCCAAGCGCATGCCGTGTATCGCAAGCTCGGTGCCGCATCGAGGTCCGAGGCCGTCGCCCGCGGGTCCGACGCCGGTCTACTGGGCCAGTAGGGCGGGACTTATCGTCCTCCAGCGGCTCCGGCTCCAACTCCAGCGCGAGCGCCAGCTGCGACGCGCTGGCCACGAGCTGGGCTGAGCCGGCTGCCGGACCGGTGGCGATGAGCACCGAGGTGACGGCTTCGTCATCCACGCCCGTCGCCGACGCCAGCTCGACGGCCCAGCGCAGCGATTCAGCGCACGCGCCCAGGGTCAGCAGCGCAGCAAGACGCACGAGCCCTCGGGTCGGCCTCTCCGGACACGGTCTGGTCTCTGCGTCCCCGCCTGCGAACTCCGGTACCGGGGTCAGCACGGCCCGCAGCGCCTGCTCGTCGTTTCTGGCCAGCCGCCGCAGGAGATCCCGAGCTTCGCTGACGTCGGTGTCGCTCATCGCAATGCATGGTCGCCGGCAGGTGCACGCCGGGCATCCCCTGAATCGGATGAGACGCGCGCCGGCGGCGAGCGACCGCGGACTCGGGCTGAAAGTCCGGACTCTCAGAGGCCGAGCGGGTGCTCGACCTCCGGGAGCTCGTTGAGAGTCTTGCGCAGCGCGTCCAGCGCCTTTTTGCGCCTGCGCTCAACCGTGACCCAGCCGAGTGCGGCCGGAACGTCCCAGCCGGCGAACAGCGGAGCGCCGACGCAGATCGCAACCACCAGGGGCAGGGCCGCCGCCGGCGCCGGTGCGAGGATCGCGGCTACACAGACGGCCATGCTGATCAGTGCCATCACGACGGCGACGACCAGCACGAGATGGGGCTGCCAGCGCGCGGTGAACCGCCGCTGCCCCGCGAACCACGGGGCGTCGAGGAGCTGGTCGTCGCCCATGCGCCGAGTCTACCCGCGTGCGGGGCTACCGAGACGCTGCGTCCGCGAGGCTAGCCGCCACCGGCGCCGTCGCCCTCATCCCAATCAGGTGATGCGAGCGGTTTGGCTGGAACCGAGCATCCATACGATGAGCGCCGGAGGCGACACGCGCGCAGTCGATGGCCTCGGGCCGGCCGGCATGACTGTCCGCAGGGGCTGGTCGGCGGCCGCCCTCGCCCTGATCATCGTCGCGCTCGCCCTGGCGATCGCGGTGGCGGTGTCGCGCTTCCCCAGAGGGCTGGCCGTGCTGGCCTGCACGATGCTGGCCGTGCTCGCTGCCTGGTACGGGATCCGCCGGCGCGGCAGCGCTCGCGTGATGGGCCTCGGCGCGGCCGGCGTGCTGCTGGCCGGCACGGTAGTTCTCCTCATCGCCGAGGGCTATCTGGTCGAGGACCTGCTGGTGCTGGCGCTGGCCGCGGGCGCCTTGTCGGCGACCCGCCGAGCGTTGAGGGTGCACGCGGACCTGCCCGAGGCGCCGCGACCGGACAGGCCGGTGCTGTTTTACAACCCCCGCTCAGGCGGCGGCAAGGCGCAGCGATTTCACCTGGTCAACGAGGCCCGCCGGCGGGGCATCGACTCGGTCGAGCTGCGGCCCGGGGACGACCTCGAGACGCTCGTTCGCGACGCCGTGAACCGAGGCGCGGACGCGCTGGCGATGGCCGGCGGTGACGGTTCGCAGGCGATCGTCGCAATGATCGCCGCCGAGCTCGATCTGCCCTATGCATGCATACCGGCGGGCACGCGCAACCACTTTGCGCTGGACCTCGGGGTCGATCGCGACGATGTCGTCGGTGCGCTCGACGCCTTCGTCGACGGCGGAGAACGGCGTGTCGACCTCGCCGAGGTCAACGGCCTGGTGTTCGTGAACAACGTCTCACTCGGGCTATACGCCGACGCGGTGCAGCGCCCGGAATACCGTGACGCCAAGTTGCACACGCTGCTCGACACGGTACCCGACGTCCTCGGACCGGACGTCGGGCTGCCGGACCTGAACTGCTCAGGCCCCGCAGGCCGGGAGTGCGCGGTGGCGATCCTGGTCTCCAACAACGCCTACCTTCTCGGCCGGGCGATCGGTTCAGGAACCCGGCCCCGGCTCGACCGAGGCGAGCTCGGCGTCGCCGTGCTGGCTCCGGCAACCTCCAACGGCGACGGTCGGGTGTCGCGGAAGCTGGGGAAGCAGCAGTGGCGCACCCCGGTTTTCGAGATCGATGCCGGTTCGGCGGTCGCGGCGGGGATCGACGGCGAAGCCACTCATCTCGATCCGCCCCTGCGATTCCGGATCCTTCCGGCGGCGCTGCGCGTCAGGATCGCCCGGCAGCATCCGGGCGCCTCGCCGTCGGCGCTGGAGCCGGACACGCCATGGCGAATGATCGAGCTGTTGGCGACCTCCGCGTTCAAGGGTGGTTCGGCCCCCTCTGCAAAGGCGCGATGAGCAGGTCGCCGGTTGACGAGAGCGGACCCGCGGCGTGATCCGTAGTTCTTCGTCTTCGAGCGGTGGACGTCTCCGCGTCGGGGGTTCGCTATGACTTCGACCCGCATGCTCGGTTCGGCCGTCGCGCGCTCGTCTCTGGAGCCGAGGGGCCGGTGCGGCCCGCCGTTGTGGGCGCGTTGGAACGACGAGCTCGATCAGCGCTACACGCTCGGGGTCGAGGAGGAGGTGATGCTGCTCGAGCCTGCCAACTGGTCGCTGGCTCAGTCCAGCGATGAGGTCCTTGCGCGGCTCAGCGACGACCTCGCGCTGCATACTTCAGCCGAGACCCACGCGGCGGTCCTCGAGCTGATTACCGGCGTGCAGCCCGACGTTCATGGGATCCTCACCGAACTGGACAGGCGGCGACACCAGCTGGCGGGCGAGTTGCGGGACATGGGCTTGACCGCTGCCGTGTCGGGCACGCACCCGCTCGATGACGGCGCCCATGCCGCGGTCTCGGGCGCCGCACGCTATCGCCTGGTTGCCCAGTCGATGCGCCTGCTGGCACTGCGCGAGCCGACCATGGCCCTCCACGTGCACGTAGGGGTACCGTGTCCGGAGGACGCCGTTCGGCTGCTCAACGCGCTGCGCCGGAGCGCTCCGATCCTGCTCGCGCTGTCGGCGAACTCGCCGTTCTGCCGGGGGCGCGACGCCGGATTTGCCTCCGCGCGAACCGTGATCTTCCAAGCCTTTCCACGTACCGGGTTGCCTCGCGTGTTCGCGTCCTACGCCGACTACGTCGACGCTGTCGACGTCTTGATCTCGTCAGGCGCCATCCCCGATCCCAGCTTTCTGTGGTGGGACGTGCGGCCGCAGCCGACGCTCGGAACCGTCGAAGTACGCATCATGGACGCCCAGACAGTCGTTGCAGACGTCGCCGCACTCGTCGCGCTCGTTCAGTCGCTCGCCCGCCTCGAGCTCGAGGGGGAGGCCGCGACGGCCGAGCCCAGCGACGAGGTGCTGGCGGAGAATCGCTTCCTCGCCGCGCGCGACGGCATGGACGCCCGGCTGATCGATCCGGCGACCCATCGTCTGGTGGCGGTGCGCGAGACCCTCGCGGCGCTGCTGGATCGCTGCCGCCCGCACGCTCTGAAGCTCGGGTGCGCGCCGGAGCTCGAGCGGGTGTCGCAACTCGCGGCCAACAACGGCGTCGACCGCCAACGAGCTATCGCCGCCCGCGGCGGCACGCTCGACCACCTCACCGCGTGCCTCGCACACAGCTTTCTGACGCCGTACCTCCCCCAGAACGGGCGGGTCCGGGACGTGCTGCGCGTCGGCCCTCCATGCCCGGCGGGGCGATGAGCATCCCGAACGGGGGGGTTCGCTGGGACCGCGACCTCGCTCTCTGATCACGGCGGCAGGCGGCTCCGGGAGGCACTGCCGCCTAACCCGTCGCCGCTTGAGGGGCCGGCAGTTCGTTTCATCCGCATTGGGTGATGAGTCCCGGCCTACGGCTGCGATGATCACGCGTCGTGACCGCAACGACGACAAAGGCCAAACCCGCCGCCACGCAGCACCTCACAGTCGACCAGCGCATCGCGCGCGGCAAGGCGGCGCGCGCGGACGTACCCAGATCCCGCCACGCCGTCTTCGACGCGCCGGCGGAGCGCGCGGACCCGGTCGAGCTGCTCGAGGCCCAGGCGCAGACGCGCGTCCCCGAGCTGGTCCCGATTCGCTATGGCCGGATGCTCGTCTCTCCGTTCACGTTTTACCGCGGCGCAGCGAAGATCATGGCCAACGACCTGGCCGCGACGCCGCGATCGGGTCTGATGGTGCAGTGCTGCGGGGACGCGCATCTCTCGAACTTCGGCGTGTTCGCCTCGCCCGAACGCCGGCTCGTGTTCGACATAAACGACTTCGACGAGACACTTCCGGCGCCATGGGAGTGGGATGTCAAGCGGCTGGCGGTCAGCATGCTGATCGCAGCGCAAGACAACGGTTACAGCGCCAAGGACCAGGACCGGATCGTGCTCGACACCGTGACCGCGTACCGCGAAACGATGCGCAGGTTCGCTCGGATGGAAAACCTGGCGGTCTGGTACGCCCACCTGGAGATCGAGTCGGTGCTGCGTGACTACCAGCGTCAGTTCACTGGCCGGATGGTCAAGCGAACCAAGAAGAACATCGCGAAGGCTCGGACGCGCGACAGCATGTCAGCGTTCTCGAAGCTGACCAACCGGGTCAACGGCCGCGTCGAGATCGTCGACAACTCGCCGCTGATCGTGCCGATCGGCGTGCTCGCGCCCGGCATCGAGCGCGACGAACTGTTCGATCAGCTGCACACCCTGTTGCGGGCTTACTGCCAGACGCTCGAGTTCGACCGGCGTACCCTGCTCGAGCAGTTCGAGCTCGCGGACTTCGCGCGGAAGGTCGTCGGGGTGGGCAGCGTCGGCACCCGCGCATGGATCGGATTGCTGTTCGGCCGCGACGGCTCCGACCCGCTGCTCCTTCAGATGAAGGAAGCCGAGGCATCGGTGCTCGAGGAACATGCCGGCAAGAGCCAATTCAAGAACCATGGCGAGCGGGTCGTCGTCGGCCAGCGCCTGATGCAGGCCACCAGCGACATCTTCCTGGGCTGGGTCCACCAGCCAGCCGGCCTCGACGGGCGAGCCCGCGACTTCTACGGTCGCCAGCTCAAGGACTGGAAGGGCTCGGCGGAGATCGAGCGGATGGTGCCTCGAGGCATGGCCGTATACGGCAAGCTGTGCGGCTGGACGCTCGCTCGAGCGCACGCGCGCAGCGGCGACCGGATCGCGATCGCCGCGTACCTCGGCGGCGGCAATGCGTTCGACCGGGCGATCGTCGAGTTCTCGCGGTCGTATGCCGAGCAGAACGAGCAGGACTACCGCGACCTGGCCGAGGCGGTCAAGTCGGGCCGGATCGTTGCGCAGACTGGGCTGTGAACCGCGGTAGCCGGCGCTAGTAGCTCAACGCTAGTGGCTAAACCATAAATCTGTCCGCGGCGTCGGCGGCGACGTCCACGATTCCGTCCAATACCCCGGCAGCCGTGGTCAAGTCCCGTACGGTGTCGCGCCGAACAAAGATGATGCCGCCGCCGATAAAGCCGATCCCCGAGACGATCTGTGCAGCTACCCGGGACGGATCCAGCGCGACACTCCTGTGACCGATCAGGTCGCCCGAGGCTCCAGAGGATGTCGAGTTCATTCATGGCATCGCCTTGCAGCTATGCGCGTGTTCGTGCGCTGAAAAGTTGGTCGAACGGTTCCCTGTCGGGGCACCGGGCCCGGCCGGCACCTCTCTCTACGGAGCGGCGATAGCCGGGTGAAGCCAGCTGCCGCGCGCGAAGACGGTGAGGCGCGGCTCCTGTCTAGGCGCGGTCGCCCTCCGATACATGGCCGCAGGGCGGGCTGGAGCCACCCTCGCCGCGGCCGGCTTGGGGCTGGGCTTGCCGGAGGAGGGCTTCTGCGTCATCGCGTAGACGCCGGCCGCTGCGACCGCGGCGATGAGAACGCCGCACAGGGCACTGAGGGCGTAGAGGGTATATCGAGCGGCTGGTCTGGTGGCGGTCGTGCCGCGGGAGATGCCGAGCAGCAGGAGTCCGAACAACATGACCACGCCGGTGCCGCCGATCAACGCGGCCACGACGATCCGCCACAGCTCGTGCCAATCGATGAGGGCGGTGGCGGTGGTGATCATCTCGCCATGGTCAGCGCAGGAGCGGCGCCGGGGGTCGAAGCTGCGGTGGCTCAATATCGAGTGCAACGGTGGTCCGGTCGAGCTCGTCAGGGCTGATGTTGCTTCGCCGCGCGAGGCCGGAGAGCACGATCGCGCCGACGATGGCCATCAGTGCGATGACGATCGCTCCGGCAGCGCTGTTGCCGAATGCACCTGAGATCTCCCAGGCGGCGGCTGCGAGCAGCCCCGCCGACGGGATCGTGAAGATCCACGCCGTCACCATCTGGCCCACAACCTCCCAATGCACGCTTGCGAGGCGTCTTCCGAGTCCAGACCCTGTGACGCCACCCGAGACGACCTGGGTTGTCGACAGGGGATAGCCGTAATACGACGAGGCCAATATCACGGCGGCGCTCGAGGACTCGGCCGCAAAACCCTGGGGCGGTTCCAGTGTCGTCAGGCGATTGCCCATCGTGTTGATGATCCGCCAGCCGCCTGCCGCAGTCCCCAGCGCGATCGAGAGCGCGCAACCGAGCTTGACCCACAACGGGACATAGAAGTGCGCAGTGGAGATATCGCCATGCGCGATCAGGGCAAGCGAGATGACCCCCATCGTCTTCTGCGCGTCGTTCGTGCCATGCGCGAGTGACAGCAGCGAGGCCGAGCCGATCTGTCCGAGTCGATACCCCTTCGCCGCGTCGCTGGAGCGCAGGAGGCGGATCAGCCGATATGCCGCGAAGGCGGCGAGTAGCGCGACGATCCCACAGATGAACGGCGACAGCAGCGCCGGGACGATCACCGACTGCAGGAGCTTGTGAAAGTTGACCGCGGCGGATCCGCTGGCGACGAGGGTCGCGCCGATCACCCCACCGATCAAGGCGTGGCTCGAGCTCGACGGGATCGTGAGATACCACGTGATCAGGTTCCAGAGGGTCGCACCGATCAGCGCGGCCAGCACCAGCACCAGCCCCTCTTCACCAGCCAGGACCGCGGGATTCACTATTCCCTTAGCGATCGTCGCCGCCACACTGATCGAAATGAACGCGCCCGCGAAGTTCAGGGCAGCTGACAGCAACACCGCGCTGCGTGGCTTCAGCGCGCCGGTCGCGATCGAGGTCGCAACTGCGTTGGCCGTGTCGTGAAAGCCGTTTGTGAAGTCAAACGCAAAGGCGCCGACCACGACCAAAACCAAGACCAGCAATGGAGGCCTTTCTCAGTGGAACGGTTGGTCGGCCGGATGGTGTGCGCATTGCCTTTGGTACGCATCATCCCGTTTGGATGAAAAACGGTCTACGGAGGCTCGCTCGCCCACGGGCGGTCATGCCGGTACTGCTCTCCAGGATTCACGCCCGCGCGCGGTGCTCGCCGGAGGAGATCTCGCGGTGGCGCGTAGCTCAGCCGGCTGCTGGAGCGGGCCCGACGTCGACATCGTCTGTTTCGGGTGATGCCGCCCGCGCACTGTCGCCGTAACGATTGAGCGATGCCGAACTCCACCAATCAGACAGGCAGCTCCGGACCACGAGTCCTCCGGCCGCTGGCCGACATCGGTAGCCGCGCGGCCGCAACGACGCTCAGACCGCTCAGCGGGATGATTGATGCCGCCGCCGACGCCGGGATAGGTCTGGAGCGGCGGGCGGTCGACCGCGTGCTCGAGAGCGATGAAGTCGAGCGGGTCTTGATCGCGGTGATCAACAGCACGCGAATGCAACTGGCGCTGCAGCGAGCCCTCGCCAGCGACGGGGCGAGGCGACTCGTGGACACCGTGTTCGACAGCGGGCTGGTCGACCGCTTGCTCGAGCGGCTGCTCGCCAGCGACAGCCTCTGGCATGTGATCGACGAGATCGCCGGGAGCCCCGCCATCGCAGCCGCGGTCTCGCAGCAGGGTCTCGGGTTCGCCGACCAGGTAGGCGATGAGGTGCGCGAGCGCTCGCGCAAAGCCGACGACTGGGTCGAGCGTGCCGCGCGGCGGCTCACCCATCGTCCGCCCAGGGTTGCACCGGCGGGACCGGACGTGGGTATGTAATGAGCGGAGCGCCCGGGATCGCCGGGGGCGTGGCGCCGGCCTTGACGGTGACTGACCAAAAGATCGGTTACATCGGGCTGGCGACGCGAGCGATCTCGTTTGCTCTCGACGCGGCGCTGATCAACCTGGCCGCGACGGTCGTTGGCGTCGCCGCCGCGTTGATCCTGTCGCTGCTGCATCTTCCGGAGAGTCTGAAGACGGTCCTGGTTGCCATCGCCGGCGCCGCCTACGTCATCGGGATCGTCGCCTACTTCGTCGTGTTCTGGTCGACGACGGGGCAAACCCCGGGCGCGCGCGCTATGCAGGTCCGGGTGCTGACCGCTGATCGCGAGCCGCTCAAGCCGCGGTGGGCCCTCGTGCGCTGTGCCGGAATTCTGTTAGCGGCGCTGCCACTGTTCGCCGGCTTTGTGCCGATCATGTTCGACTCCAGGCGCCGCGGGTTCCAGGACTACCTGGCGCACACGCTCGTCGTCGAGGCGCCGGCAGTGCCGAGCGCCTACTCCCGCCGCGCGTGGAAGCGGGCGGAGTATCTTGGCTCGCGCCAACCGCCGTCGACGACACGGGTGTCGTGAGCGGGCGCTCATCCGTTTCGGGTGATGCGAGGCCGGTCGTCGTTTCGGATGCTTAGCGTGGGCGTGAAGCTTCGCGTCCGGCTCGGCTAGGTGCAGGATCGGCGAGCGCCGGGTCACGTCAATCCTTTAGAGGAGAAGCAGACATGGCAACACTCGTTGCGATCGGCTATCCCGACCAGGTGATCGCCGAGCAGGCGATGCAGACGGTCGACGAGCTGGAATCCGAGCTGATCATTCAGGCCGACCAGGTCGCCGCGATCTCACGCGACATGCAAGGCAAGTATCACGTCCACACCGCCCACGGTGGCGCGGGGGCGGGCGCCGGCGCGTGGTGGGGTGGGTTCTGGGGATTCCTGTTCGGACTGCTGTTCTTCATCCCAGTCGCCGGCATCGCGATCGGCGCCGGGATGGGCGCGCTGTTCGGCCACATGGGCAAACACGGCATCGACAAGGCCTTCCAGCAGCAGGTACGCGACTATCTCAAGCCGGGGACCTCAGCACTGTTCATGGTCATCGAGCACGCCACCCCGGACAAGGCCATCGCGGCCTTGCAGCAGTACGGCGGCACCGTGATCAAGACCTCGCTGTCCGACGAAGACACCAAGCGGCTCGAAGACGCTCTCCAGCCGCCCGTCCCCGTCGCCTGACGAGGATCGTCTGCAACGGCTGCCGGCGGGAGCCCGCGGGCAGCGTTAGCGGCAACGGCTGCCGGCGGGAGCTCGCGGGCAGCGTTTAACGGCAAACGGCTGTCCGCGGAGCTCGCGGGCAGCCGTCGCCCGTTTTAGGCCGAGCAGTACGTGCCCTCGGACGGCGCGTCCTGCCCGGGAACGACACCGCGGTGACGCGCATACCGGTGGCCGTGCTTGCCGGCGGCACCGACGAGGACCACGCCGATCGCGGGCGAGAACAGCGGCGGGCGTCGCAGCACCACCGGATGCGTGGCCACGGAACGTGACGTCATGGTGCAAACGTAGGCGTGCAGACGTAGGCGCGGTGCGGGGCAGCAGGTCGCCAGCGCGTCGAGGCGCCAGCGCCGTGACGTTGGCGCCGGCCGGCCGGACACGCGCGAGTCGTCGTCTGTGCGCCGCTAGGCGCGTTCATCCACCGATCTCCGCCATGCGCTCGGCCACGATGATCCGCGCCGCGGCCTCGACCAGCGCAAGGTGCGAGAACGCCTGGGGAAAGTTGCCTAGATGGCGGCCCGTGTCGGTATCGAACTCCTCGGCGTACAGGCCCAGCGGCGATGCCACTTTGACCAGGCGCTGCATTTGATCGCGCGCCCGGGCGATTTCGCCGATGATCGCCAGCGCCGACACCAGCCAGAACGAGCAGATGACGAATGTGCCCTCCTTGCCGGAGAGGCCGTCATCGGTCTCGTCGGTGCGATAGCGCAGCACGAAACCCTGCTCGGTCAGCTCGTCGGCGATCGTCAGCACCGTGGCCCGTAGCCGCTCGTCGTTGCCGGGCAGGAACCCGAAGATCGCCGCCAAGAGGTTGGAGGCATCGAGCGCGTCGGTCTCGTAGTGCTGGCGCAACGCCCCGCGCTTGTCGACCCCGTGCTCGAGGATGTCGGCCTTGATCTCGGCGGCGATCTGCGCCCACTGGCCGGCGAGCGCGTGGTCGGCGCGGATGCCGGCGAGCTTGGATGCCCGGTCGAGCGCCACCCAGCACATCAGCTTGGAGGAGACGTAGTGGCGCGGCTTGCCCCGCGCCTCCCAGATCCCTTGGTCGGGTTCGCGCCACACCGCGATCGCGCACTCGGCCTGCGACTCCACGAGCGGCCACAGGCGACGCGGGATGCGCTGGCTGCGGCGGCTGTGCAGCAGCACGGAGTCAAGCGCTGCGCCGAACACGTCGTTCTGGCGCTGGTCAAAGGCGCCGTTGCCGATGCGCACCGGGCTGGCGCCGTCGTAGCCCGACAAGTCCTCTCGCACTGTCTCGGTCAGATCCCGGCGACCGTCGATCCCGTACATGATCTGCAGCGCGCCGTCGTCGTTGCGCTCGAGGTCGGCGACGAACTGCATGAACTCGTCGGCCTCCCAGTCGAGGAGCAGGTAGTGGAGGGCCTGCAGGGTGAAGGTGGAATCGCGGACCCACGTGTACCGGTAGTCCCAGTTGCGCTCTCCCCCCGGTGTCTCCGGAAGCGAGGTCGTAAGCGCCGCGACCGTCGCCCCGGTCGGCATGTAGGTAAGACCCTTGATCGTCAGTGCGGAGCGCTGGATAAGCGGTCCCAGCTCATGGTCGGGGATCCGCGCCTTGGCGAGCCAGCCGCGCCAGAAGCGGGTGGTGGACTCAAGCTGGCCGAACGCCTCCTCGCAGGAGGTCGGCACGCTGGCGGCTTCGTCCCAGGACAGTGCGCAGTAGGCCGAGTCTCCCGCGTGCAGCACGTGACGCGCCCGCGCCCGTCCGGCTTCGATGCCGATCAGCATGTCGGTCTGCAGCCGAAGCGCCTGGTCGGCGTGCGACGTGTCGGCGCGGTGGCGGTCTGTGCTCAACGACCATTGCGCCGGCACGCGACCATAGTCGAACACCGGCTCGCAGATCAGATCGATCTCGACGCTGCCCTCGATGCATCTGGCGGTCCGCACGAGCACGTGCTCAGCATCCTCATCGGCCGGTGGGCGGGTGTGCGGCGTGATCGTGTCCTCGCCGCGCCGCGGACCCATCGTCAACGCGTCGCGCACGATCGCCCATCCTGTCGGGGTCCTCCAGGACGTCACCAACGAGTTGGTACCCGGCTCATAGATCCGGTCGCTGGGGACGTTGATGCCGAACGGCGCCAGGCGAAAGCTGCCGGCGCCGCGGTCGAGCAGGGCGCCGAACACGCTTGCGCAGTCAAAGCGGGGGACGCACAACCAGTCGACGGAGCCGTCGGGCGCGACGAGCGCCCCCGTGTGGCAGTCCGACAGGAACCCGTAGTTGGCGATCGGCGTGAACGGCGACGGCGCCCACGCGCTCGAAAGAGCGACCGGAGCCCGGGGCACCGGGGTCGCCGCCGGCTCCCCGCCGTCGCGGGATTTCTTGGTCTTGGCCGTGGCGGTCATCGTCAGTCCTTTTGCCGGTTGTGAGCTGTGGCCGATCGTGGAGCAACGTTCGCCGCGAGCATCATCCGATCCGGGTGAGGTCTGCCGAAGGTCGCACCGGCTGCCGGCTTGCGTGAGGGCACTGCGTGCCGGAGCGCAAACGTGTCCGTCGCATCCGCGACGTCGGCGCGGTGGCGCCGATTGGGGTGCGGCATACAGCGGATGGAGTACAGTAGGGGGGAAGGTTGGAAACCAACCGAGCGCCGTCGGGGGGCGGCGTCATGGGGCGGAGCATCCGCGCCCCTTGATTGTGACTTCAGGGACCGCTACGAACTCCCATCCGGCACGGCATGGCGACTTACTCGACCGTGCCTCCGGGACCCGGACCCGACGCGCGCTCGGGGCAAGCCTCGATCGGCTCGCATCTCGGGTATCCCCGGACCGCAGGCAGTTTGCCACCGTGGCGCTGGGCGCGCTCGCCGCTGCCGCCGTGGGCTACACGACCTCGCGAAATCACGCCGCGTCGCCGGCCCATCTGGCGGTGCTCGTGCGTGTCACGATCATCGCGACATTGGTCCTGAGTGGGCTTTACGCGCAGCGCAGCGAGATCCACGCACGCATGGGTAGCCTGCTGATGGCGGCCGGCCTGGCCTCGTCGCTGTGGCTCCTCAACGGATCGGCTGATCGGCTGCTGTTCAGCGTCGGGATCCTCTGCACCGGTGTGATGCCGGTGCTGGCGGCCTATCTGATGCTCGGGTATCCGACGGGGTGCCTGCGCTCCCGCAGCGAGCGGCGTTTCCTGTGGATCACGGGCGGGGCGACCACGGCGGTATGGCTCGTTGCCGTGGTGATGGCGCGGCAGCCCCCGCTGCATCCGTTGGTCGAATGTACTCCGCATTGCCCGCCCAACATGTTGTCGTTGCGCTTGGGTCCGGCGGCGACCGTCGTTCCGGGAGCTGTCTTCGGGGCTGCGCTGATTGCGCTCCTCTGCGGCACGGTGATGCTGCTCGAGCGGCGCGCCCGCTCAGCCACGGCGCCGCTGCGACGCTCGCTCATGCCGGTGCGCCTGGCTGCGACCGCGACCGCGGTCCTGCTGGTCGTGTACCTGATGCTGGGCATGGCTCGGCGAGACCTGGGCGGTCCCGCGGGCGGCGCCTACCTCACCGCGACCGTTTTGATCCCGTTGGCGATCATCGTGGGCCTGACCATGGAGCGCCTGTTCACGGGGCAGGCCCTGGTCGATTTCGTCAATCAGCTGGCTCGCGCACCAGAGGCCAACCCGGAAGCCCTGATGGCCGCTGCTCTCGAGGACCCATCACTGAAGATCGGCTATCGCCGGCCGGCACTCGGCACCTACGTCGATGCCTCGGGCACGCCGGTCGATGTTCGGGGCCACCGTGCGGTCACGTGGATCGAACGCGATCACGAGCCGGTGGCGGCCGTGGTATACGGCGCGGATCTCGTGGCTGAAGAGCAGTTCATCCAGGCGGCGGGCGCGGCGGCGCTGATCCGGCTGGAGAAGGCCCAGCTGGAAGCCGAGCTCAAAGCCTCCACGCGCGACCTCGCCGCCTCCCGGATCCGTCTGGTGGAGACGGCCGACGGCGAACGTCGGCGGCTCGAGCGCGACCTCCACGATGGGATCCAGCAGCACATGATCGGAGTGCGGATCAAGCTCGACGCGGCGGCTGAGACGGTCAAGGACGATCCGGTGGAGGCCGAGCGAGCACTCGCCCGGGTCGGACGGGAGATGGACAAGGTACTCGAAGAGACACGCTCGCTCGCGCGCGGCATCTACCCCACGTTGCTCAGCGAGCACGGCTTGCGCGAGGCGCTCGGATCCGTCGCCCGCAGCTCACCGATTCCGGTCGAGGTTCGCGCGGGCCGAATCGGCCGGTATCCGCAAGATGTCGAGATCGCGGTGTATTTCTGCTGCCTTGAGGCACTCCAGAACGTCGCCAAGCACGCCGGCCCGACGGCGACTGCCACCGTGGTCCTGTGGCGTGAGGGCTCACGGCTGGAGTTCAAAGTCGACGACACCGGGACTGGCTTCGATTCCGGGCAGGCTCGCTGCGGCAGGGGGCTGATCAATATGCGCGACCGCATCGAGTCGGTCGGCGGGACGTTGCGGGTCATCTGCCGCAGCGGGCGCGGTGTGTCGGTCCGCGGGACCGTTCCCGCCCGGTAGGCGGATTCATCGCGTCAGGCGTCCGCTCGGGTTCCGGGACGCCCTCGTCGATGACGGCGCCGGACCATCATCCGGATTGGGTGATGCCGGCCGTCGAGCCCGTGGTCAGGCTGTGGGGACCGTCCGTGTCGAGACCTCGTCGATGAAAGGGAGCCGCCCATGTGTCGCTGGCTTGCGTATTCCGGCTCGCCCATTCTCCTCGAGAGGGCGCTGTATTCGCCAGCGCACTCGCTGATCGACCAGAGCCTGCATTCGGAGCTCGGGGCCGAAGCCACCAACGGAGATGGGTTCGGTGTTGGCTGGTATGACGAACAGCCAGTGCCTGGAGTGTTCCGCAGCATCGAACCGGCGTGGAACGACCAGAACCTGCGCGAACTCTCGGCACACGTGACTTCGCGCCTGTTCTTCGCCCACATCCGTGCGGCGATCGGATCGGCGGTCCAGCAGACCAACTGCCACCCGTTTCGCCACGGCCGCTGGCTGTTCATGCACAATGGCTACCTCGCAGAGCTAGCCCGCGTCAAGCGCGACCTCGTCCTCGCGATCGACGAATCGCTGTATCCGTCGATCGCCGGGGGCGCCGACACCGAGTTGCTGTTCTACCTCGCGCTGACGCTCGGCCTCGCGGATGATCCGTTCGACGCAGTCGCCCGCGCGATCGGGCTGATCGAGGACATCGGTCACAAGAAAGGTGTCAAGCACCCATTTCAGGGCACGATCGCCACCACCGACGGCGAACGGATGTGGGTGTTCCGCTACTCCAGCGAAGGCAAGTCGCGGACCTTGTTCTTCACGAAGCATGTTGCCACGCTACGTCAGCTCTATCCGGAGCGCGAGATCGTGTTCGAGGTTTCCGAGAACACTCGGCTCGTGGTCTCCGAGCCGGTGGGCGACCTTCCCGGCGCGTGGAGCCCGGTACCCGAGTCGTGCTGCGGCGTGGCCGGCGGTGGAGACGATCAGATTCGTCCGTTCTCGATCAAGCCGCCCACGAAGTCGGTGCTGATCGGCGCGTGAGTCACGTGTGAAATGGGATCTCGTGATCGTCGCCGCGGCCGTGATGGCCGTGGCCGGCGTCTCGCGCCGGCTGACGGGCACTCCGATCACGACCGCGATGGCCTTCGTGCTGATCGGTCTGATCGCCGGACCGTTCATCACCGACGAGGTCAAGCTGTCGCCGCGCAGCGAGATCGTGCGCACCCTGGCGGAGGCCACGCTCGCAGTCGTCCTGTTCGCGGACGCTTCGCGGATCAAGCTCCGGGCGCTTCGCCGCGAGTACAACGTCCCGCTGCGCCTGCTGGCGGTCGGACTTCCGCTGACCATCGTCGCCGGGGCCCTGGCCGGAGCCCTGCTCCTGCACGCGCTGAGCGTCGTCGAGGTCGTGGTACTGGCGATCGTGCTGGCACCCACCGATGCCGCCCTGGGCCAGGCGGTGGTCATCGCGCCGAGTCTGCCGTCGCGGATTCGGCAGGGGCTAAACGTCGAGAGTGGACTCAACGACGGTATCTGCGTGCCGCTGCTGCTGCTGGCTCTGGCAGCCGCCGAGATCGAGGCGAACGCATCCGTATCGCATCACGCGATCAAGGTTGTGGGCGAGCAACTCGGTTACGGGCTCCTCGGCGGCCTGGTTGCGGGCGTGGTCAGCACCGGCGTGGTGAAGCTCGCTTGTGACCGCGAGCTGATCACCGGAGCCTGGCTCCAGGTCATACCGGTCTCGGGAGCCGCGCTCGCATACGGCGTCGCGACGGCGCTGGGCGGATCCGGGTTCATCGCTGCGTTTGTGGCCGGAGGCCTGTTTGGCTATTTCGCCGGCCACGAGTCCGAGAAGGCGTCGCGGCTGTCTGAGGAGCTCGGCGACCTGCTCGACGGCATCACGTTCCTGATGTTCGGGGCGATCCTCCTGGGCCCGGCGCTGATGCACCTGAGCGTGGCCGCCGCCGTTTACGGGATGCTCAGCCTCACCCTCGTGCGCATGCTTCCGGTGGCGATTGCCATGGCCGGAAGCGGTGCCAGCTGGCAGACGGTCGGCTTCCTCGGATGGTTCGGGCCACGGGGCCTCGCCTCGATCGTGTTCGCGGTGATCGTCGTCGAGGACGCCAATCTGCCGGCCACGAACACGATCCTGGTCGCCACGTACGCCACGATCGGCTTGTCGGTGTTCGCGCACGGGATCACTGCGGCGCCGCTGGCGCAGCGGTACGCGCAGTGGTACGCGAACCATTCTCCCGGGCCGCAGCGGCTGATGGAGGCGGCGTCTGCCGCCACGCCCCGCCCCCGCGGTGCAGCCGCGACGCAGGAATCTCAACCGTCTGATATCTGACTCAGGCCCTGAGGATCGGGCGATCGCTGGTTTGATCGAGCTCGCTTACGCGCGTGGGCTTGATCGACGGGAATCAAGATCGCGGCACCCAATCCAATCAGCGCGATTGCACAGAGCACGATCATCGCGGCGGCGTACGAGCTGTTCCCGGCGGCCGCATCGGCGACGACAATCGTCCCGGCGATCGCTGTGCCCAGCGATGAGCCTAGGTTGGAGACGCTGCGCGACAGTCCAGAGATCTCGCCTTGTTTCTCCTCGGGAAAGCTCGACTGGACCAGGTTCACCGATGGGGTCAGCATCGCGCCGATGCCGAGGCCCATCAGCAGAAGCCCTGGCGCGAACACCCACACGCTCGAAGTGAGCTTGTACAGGCCGAGCAGCAGCCCGATCCCGATCAGCGTGACGACGAAGCCAGTCACGATCAAGCTCCGCTGCGCATACCTCTTGGCCAGCCGCTCCTGCACGGCCGAGGCGATCAGCACCCCGCCCGTCGCGGCGGTGAAGATGATCCCGGTCTTGATCGCGCTGTAGCCCTTCACGACCTGCAGGAAGACCGACACAACGAACGTGGACCCCATCAGGACCAGCCACTGGATGTGCTGGGTGATCAGGGCCAGGTTGGCGATCCGATTGCGCCACAGGCTCGTGGACAGCAGCGGTTCCTTCCCCGCCCGCTCCTCGCGGCGGACATACAGGAAGAACCCCAACTGGAGGCCAGCGCCGAGGGCGAGGAAGACGATCAGCAGCGCCGTGTTGTTGCCGGCCTGAAGGATCCCCAGAACCAGGAACAGCATCCCGCTCGCCGACAGAATGGCGCCGAGCGCGTCGAATCTGCGCGTGGGCTCCGCCGGGAGCGGATCGTCGAGCCGCCGACTCAGGACCACGACAGTCGCCACGATCGCGGCCTGGAGCAAGAACGAGACCCGCCAGCTGAGCGCGCTTGTGATCAGACCGCCGATCAGCGGTCCAGCCGCGGCACCCACGCCGCCGGCGCCGCTGATCGCGCCGAACGCCCGCGCCCGCGACCGCACGTCGCCGTAGAACAACGTCGCGAGGATGTAGATCGGAGGGATCATCAGCGCCGACCCGACCCCTTCGAAGCCGGAGTACCCGACGATCAGAACGCCAAGGCCGGGCGCGAGCGCGCCGATCACCGCGCCGATCCCGTAGATCGCGAGGCCGGTGGTCAGACACCGCTTGCGTCCCCAGCGGTCGGTCAGCTTGCTCCCGGGGATCATCAGGGCAGCCATGCAGAGCAGGAATAGGGTGATGGCGGTCTGTACCCCATGAACCGTCGTGCCCAGGTCCTTGGCGATGCTGTTGATCGACACGTTCATGTTCGATCCGGCGAAGCTGGCGACGAACTGGGTGAGCACCAGCGGCGCGAGTATGGTGCGCGAACCGGACGCGTTGCCGGGCTTCACTGGCGCGGCTGACACGCGGGCCCCGGGCTCATGCGGGTACCGTCTCAGCCCCGCCGAGACCGGGCATCACCCCGTCCGGGTGAAACGCCAGAGCCCAGCGCTGATAGACATACCGGCGGTGGCCCATTGCCGGGGCGCTTAGCACGATCGCCGTTCGGTGCACGCTCCAGCTGCCATTCTTGGCTGCGGGTCGCCGCGAGGGCCAGCCACTTGTGTCGCGCAGACGCGAGCTGGTCGCAAATGGTGGTGCGAGCCTCCCGGCGTCAGTGGGGTCAGCTCCCTTGCCTCGGTGTGCCCGCGGTGCAAGTGTGTCCGGAGTGGGAGACCTGAGGGGGGACCGAGTCGCGTACGCGCTGCGCCGGCTGGCGGAAGACCTGGTGACTGAGCGGCGGAAGGTCCTGCGACTCGAACGTGAGAACCGAGAGCTACGCACGCAGCTCGAGCTGCTGCGACGCTCACTGGAGGCGCAGTCGCCTCACCGCGCAAACGCGGAGGCGAGGTTCACCGCGACGCAGGCGGCATGGTCCAGACCCGTCCGGCCTTCGTGCGTCTGACAGCCGGTCGACAATGCTCTCACGATTGATGTGGCGAGCTGCGGTTGGAAGTTCACAATCACCTGGGTGAATCGGCGTCTCCGACCCCTCCTATATGCGCCGCCGACGTAGCCTCGGGATGAGGCTGGATCGACCGGCCAGCACCGGAAATCGAACATGGGAGGGCGCAATGGCGACGCTAGTGGCGATCGCATACCCGGATCAGGGAACCGCCGAGCAGGCGCGTGAGACTGTGCAGCAGTTGCAGGGGGAACTGGTCATTCAGGCCGAGCAGGTCGCTGCCATTTCCCGGGATTCGGAAGGCAAGCTCCACACCAGCACCGCCCACGGAGCCGCCGGCACGGGTGGCGGCGCCGCGATGGGGGGATTCTGGGGCTTTATGTTCGGCCTGTTGTTCTTCGTCCCGTTCGCGGGGTTGGCGCTGGGCGCCGGTATGGGGGCGCTGTTCGGCCACTTCGGCGAGAAAGGGATCGACAAGGCCTTCCAGCAGCAGGTCCGCGATTACCTCAAGCCGGGAACCTCGGCGCTGTTCATGGTGATCAACCAGGTGACGCCCGACAAGGCGATCGCCGCGCTGCAGCAGTACGGCGGCACCGTCATCCGCACGTCGCTGTCAGATGAGGACACCAACAAGCTTCAACAGGCACTACAGGCGCCCGCCGCAGTCGGCGCCGATTCCTAGCCGCCCGGATCGCGAGTCGCTTGCCGGCGGTATATCAGTCCAACGAAGGGAACATCAGATGGCTGTTGTTGGATCGGAAACGCATCAGACTTTGACGGCGATTTCGGCCGGCGACCTCGAGATCCTCGACGAGGCGATCGGCTTGCGGGAACGCAATCGCGAGGGCAGCGGCCTGGACGCCCGGACGTTCGCGCTCGTGAAGATCGCGGCCCTGATTGCGCTCGACGCGCCACCGGCCTCCTATGCGTGGCAGATCGCCAATGCGCTCGAGGAGGGCGTGACGGCGGAGGACTTCGTCGGCGTGCTGCGAGCAGTCGGACCGCAGGTCGGCGGGCCGAAAATCGTTGCAGCCGCCCCGGAGATCATGCTCGCCATGGGGCTCGCCGTCGACGAAGAGGGGCAGGGGTAGGGATGCCGCTGCTGAGACGACGGCGCCCGCTTCTGCGCGCGGCTGCTATGAGCGGCGGGGCCTATGCGATGGGCAAGCGCCGCGAACGCAAACAGGAGGAACAGCAGCAGCAGGCCTACGCCGAAGGCCAGCAATCGGCCTCGCCGCCCCCGGCTCCTGCGCACGGGATCACCGCAGAGGACACGCAACGCCTGAGCGAGCTCGGGCGCCTGCACGACCAGGGAGTCCTCACCGACGAGGAGTTCGCAAGCCAGAAGACGAGCATCCTCGGTAGGGGCTGACCCATGATCGTCGCGGTCGCGTGCAGGCCGCGGCGGTGGCGAGGGATTGATCGCGCTCGTGACGGGATCGACGATGGTTGACAAGAGGCACAAGCGGGTGGCCGAGTTCATCGAGCCCTTCCGGGTCACGCCTGGTTCGAAGGTCAGGCTCGCCAAGGACTTCGACCCGTCGTACAAAGCGGGGGTGAAGAAGAAGAAGGAGGGCGTCGCACTGCTGCAGGAGGGCGTACGGCTGCTGTGTGACTATCAGGCGCGTTTGGCCGCTCAGGACACCTGGGGCGTGGTGGTCGTGCTGCAGGCGCTGGACGCCGCCGGCAAGGACGGCGCGATCCGCCACGTGATGAGCGGAGTCAATCCGCAAGGGGTGGCGGTCCACAGCTTCAAAGTTCCGTCGGCTGAGGAGCTCGATCACGATTTTCTGTGGCGTTACGCGCAGCGGCTGCCGGAACGCGGCGAGATCGGGATCTTCAACCGTTCGCACTACGAGGAGGTCCTCGTCGTGCGGGTCCACCTCGAGAACCTCGACCGCCAGAAGCTCCCCAGCGCGGCGCGCAAAGGCGGCGTCTGGCAGCGCCGCTACCGCGCGATCAACGATTGGGAGCGCTACCTGACCGAGAACGGATACCGGGTCGTGAAGCTGTTCTTGAACCTGTCGGAGGAGGAGCAGCGCGCACGCTTCCTGCGGCGCCTGGATCTGCCCGACCACAACTGGAAGTTCTCCACCGCGGACGTCAAGGAGCGCGCGCACTGGCACGAGTACCAGCGGGCGTTCTCACAGATGCTCTCACACACCAGCACCGCCTGGGCTCCGTGGTACGTAATCCCGGCTGATCGAAAATGGTTCGCGCGAATCGGTGTGGGGGCGGTGCTGGTGAACGCGTTGATGGACCTCGATCCACAGTTCCCGACCGTCACCGAGCAACAGCGGCGCACGCTGTTCGAGGTCAAGCGGGATCTCGAGGCAGACGCGCCCGAGGGCGCCGCGCCCGATCCGTTTGAGCCGGCTGCTCGCGATGGCGAGGCCGCAGACCCGGCGGCGTGGAACTGTCAACCGGAGTCGACGGTCGCGGCCGGCGCGTCCGGCGAGGTGACGGCGAAACCGAGCCAGTGACATGTCAGCTGCGGCACGAGCACCTCTTGATCGCAGAGAGCGCGCACCGACTCCGGGGCGGTGGCTCGGTGAATGCTGACATGGCCCACCACGTCGCCTATCGGCTCCATGGGCATCAGCTGGACCGGGCGGGGGAGCCCATGATCGACCACGTCGAGCGCGTGGCCGCCGGCGTGCCTCCGCGGGCCCGTGGTCTCGCCTACCTCCACGATGTGCTCGAGCAAGTCGATGGGGCCGACGACGAGCTACGGAAGCTGGGTCTCAGCGACGATGAGCTGTCGATCCTCGGCCTCCTGACGCGAAGCCCGGATGAGCCGTACAGCGCGTACGTGTCGCGCATCGCGCGCAGCAACGGACGGGTAGGGCGGATCGCCCGCGTCATCAAAATGGCGGATCTGGACGACCACCTGCGCCAGCGGCCGGTGCGGCCCGGTGCGCCTGACTATGCCTGGGCGCAGGAGCAGATCATCGCTTCCCAGCGTGCCCATGGGGAGGCTCCGCCGGCCGGCCGCGCCCAACGCGAGATCCGCCGAGCTGACGTGCAGGCCGCGACGGAGGGCCGGCTGAGGCGAACCGGATGAGCGGCCGGGCACACCCGGCGAGGGGCGTGGCCGGCCGCTGAGCGCCGAGCGGCACGCTCAGGCGGGCTATGAGATCGCGCACGCTTCCCGGGGTTCGCACGCTGGCGGACTACCGGCTTTCGTGGTTGCGCCGCGACGCGGTCGCCGGAGTCGTACTGACCACGCTCCTGGTGCCGCAGGGGATGGCGTATGCCGAGCTCGCCGGGCTGCCGGCGATCACGGGGCTCTACACGACGATCCTGTGCCTGCTCGGCTATGCCGTGTTCGGTCCGTCGCGACTGCTGGTACTGGGCCCGGACTCCTCGTTGGGGCCGATGATCGCGGCGACGATCCTGCCGATCGTCGGCTCCGGGGGAAGTCCCGAGCGCGCAATCGCGCTGGCATCGATGATGGCGCTGATCGTCGGCGCGATGATGGTCGCGGCCGGGGCCGCCAAGCTCGGGTTCATCGCTGACCTGCTCTCCAAGCCAACGCAGATCGGTTACATGAACGGGCTCGCGCTGACGATCCTGATCGGTCAGCTGCCGAAGCTGTTTGGGTTCTCGACCGACGCCAACGGCTTCATCGACGAGGTCCGCGCGTTCGTGCATGGCGTGAGCTCCGGCGCGGTGGTCGGTTCGGCCGCCGCGGTCGGGGTCGGGAGCCTGGTGTTGATCCTGGCGCTCGGACGGTGGCTGCCGCGCATCCCCGCCGTGCTGATGGCGGTCGTCGTCGCGATCGCGGCCTCGTCGGTGTTCGATCTGGGCGGCCACGGATTGTCGCTGGTCGGAACCCTGCCCAAGGGCTTTCCGCCGCTCACCGTGCCGAACCCGATCTCCGATCTCCCCCTGCTGATCGCCGGCGCGTTGGGGATCACGCTCGTCGCGCTGACCGACACGATCTCCACTGCCTCGTCGTTTGCCGCGCGCACCGGGCAGGAAATCGACGGCAACGGCGAGATGATCGGGATTGGGGCCGCCAACCTCGCCGCCGGTCTGTTCCAAGGCTTTCCCGTCAGCACCAGCGGCTCGCGCACCGCCGTCGCCGAGCAGGCCGGGGCCAAGACGCAGCTCACCGGCGTGGTCGGCGCCGGGCTGATCGTCCTCATGCTCGTACTTGTCCCCGGCCTGCTCAAGAACCTGCCGAACCCCACGCTGGCGGCGGTGGTGATCGCCGCATCCCTGTCGCTGGCCGACGTGCGCGGGTCCGTTCGCCTGTGGCGCCAGCGTCGGGTCGAGTTCCTGCTGATGGCCACGGCGTTTCTCGGTGTCGCCCTGCTCGGCGTGCTGGAGGGCATCGCCGTTGCGGTCGCGCTCTCGATCCTCAATGTCTTCCGTCGCGCGTGGTGGCCGTACCAGACCACCCTCGGACGGGTTCCGGGGATGCCGGGACAGCACGATCGCCGGCTGCATCCCGACGCCAAGCAGCTGCCCGGCCTCGTCATCTTCCGGTTCGACGGACCCTTGTTCTTCGCCAACGCCAGAACCTTCCGCGAGGAGATCCGCCGCCTGAACGCCGCTCAGCCGCCTCCGCGGTGGATCATGATCGCATCCGAACCGATCACCGACGTCGACACGACCGCTGCCGACATGCTCGCCGAACTCGACCAGGAGCTCAACGCCGACGGCACGTCGCTGGTGTTCGCCGAGCTCAAAGATCCAGTTCGGGCGAAGCTCGACCGCTACCAGCTGATCGGTCCCCTGGATCCCGACCACTTCTTCCCGACCCTCGAAGCGGGCGTCGAGGCCTTCGAGGCGACGACCGCGGCCAGCTCGCAGGAAGCCACCCACGACCAACAGGATCACCCGTTTCGGGTGAGGACGAACCGGCGCTGAACTCCGACCGTAGGGGCAGTCGATCAAGGTGCGGTTTTGGGAACCATGGCCCTAACGAACAACCTGTGCCCCGAGCAGCGGCGAACGAGAATGATGCCGGGTTCGGCGGCGGTTGAGCTGCATCCTGCCGCGGAGCTACCGCCGCTGGCCGAGGCGAAGCTGGCCGCACCGCGGCTACGGCGGGGAATGGTGCGCCGCCGGCGGATCGAGGATGCGCTCGAGACCGGCGCGGATGCGGCCCTGACCCTCGTTTCGGCACCGGTCGGATACGGCAAGACCACCGCGGTGCGAGCTTGGTGCGAACGCAGCGCTGCGCCGTTTGCGTGGGTGACGCTCGACGGCCAGGACAACGATCTCGTGCGGCTGTGGACGTATGCGGCGGCGGCGGTCGACGGCGTCCGCGATGGCCTCGGTCGCAGAGCGCTGAAGCGGCTCCGGACGCCCGGGGTGCCGATCGAGGCGGCGGTGGACGAGCTCATGAACGGCATCGCGGCGTTCGGAGAGCAGTTGACGATCGTCCTCGACGACCTGCACGCGATTACGGCTCAGGAGTGCCTTGCATCGATCGAGTACGCCATCGAGCGGCTGCCGCCGAGCGCGCGTCTGATCGTGATCACCCGGGCGGATCCCGCGTTCAGATTGGCTCGGTTGCGCGCTCGCGGGGCGCTTGAGGAACTGACCGCCCACGAGCTCTCGTTCACCGCTGCGGAATGCACCGAGCTGCTTGTCGAGCGCGGCGGTCTCGAGCTGAGCGGCGAACAGATCGAGACCCTGCGCAAGCGCACCGACGGCTGGCCCGCTGCGCTGTACCTCGCCGCCCTCTGGCTTCGAACCGTGGAGGACCAAAACCGCGCTGTGCTCGAGTTCGGCGGTGGTCATCGGTACGTCGCGGAGTACCTCAGCCACGAGGTGCTCGATGCACTTGACCACGACCACCGGGCGTTCCTACTGCGCATCGCGATCCTCGGAGGCTTCACCGTGGAGCTGTGCGATGCCGTGCTCGCCCGCACAGACTCAGCGAGGCTGCTCGCCGAGTTGGTGGAGTCCAACATGTTCGTCCTGAGCCTCGAGCGGGGGGAGTGGTTCCGGGTTCATCCGCTGTTTGCGGAATTCGCCGGCGCTCAACTGGCGTCGGAGGATCCCGGCGCCGCGGCGCTCATCCATCGGCGCGCGGCCCGATGGCTCCGTTCGCGGGGTCTCTACGGCGAGGCAACCATGCACGCATCCGCGGCTGGCGACGACGAGGTCGTCACGGAGATCCTCAGCGAACACCACCTGGCGATGATCCGCAACGGGCGGGCCGGCACACTGCTTCGCTGGGTGCGAACGCTGCCTGACGACTGCCTCCTGACCCACCCGGAGCTGACCGCGGCGGCCGCCGGTGCCGCGACCGTGCTCGGTCATCTGACGCTCGAGCGACGCCGGCTGGTTCAGCTGGCGAGCCGGCGCAAGGCAGAGCATCCCGAGCGGTTCGGGCCATACGCCGAGGCGCTGCTCGCAACGGTGCGCGCCGCGAGCATCGACTGCGGGGTGGGCGAGGCGGTCGCTGCGGGGCGCCATGCGGTGAAGTTCGCCGAACGCGACGCGGATGACGTGCTCGTCGGCGCGCTCGCCGCGCTCGGCGGCGCCCTGTACTTCGCGGGCGAGCTCGACGAGGCCTGGGCCACGGCCCTTCGCGCGGTCGAGCACCCCGATGCCGCGCGCCGGGCGCCCGCACATGCCCTGGCGCGGTCGACGCTCGCCCTGGTCGCGGCCGATCGTGGCCGGCTCACGTCGGCTCGCAATCACGCCGAGCGGGCACGAGCGGTCGTCGGCAGAATCACCAGCAGCAGAAGCTGGCTGGGTGCGAACGCCGCGGTCGCGACCGGCGCCGTCCTCGCGGTCGACGGGGACCCCGCCGGCGCGGAACACGCGTTCGCCTGCGCCGAACACTTCTTCCGCGACGAAGTCGCCACCATCCACCACGCCTGCGTACTGGTCCGCCTGGCCGATGCCCGGTGCCGGCGTGGACGCTTCGACGAAGCCGACACCGCGCTGCGCCAAGCCCGCGACGCGCTCGCTGAGCTACCCGACAGCGGAACCATCCCGGCGCGGGCGGCCGAATGCGAGAAGACGCTCGAGCGCGCGCGGCGCCGAGCGAGCAACGGGACCATGCTCGCGCCGCCCAGCGAGGCCGAGTCCGCGGTGCTGCGGCTCTTGACGACCGACCTCTCAGCGCGCGAGATCGGGGGCGAGTTGTTCCTCTCGCCAAACACCGTGAGGTCCCACACGCGAGCGATCTACAGGAAGCTGGGCGTCCGCTCGCGGGAGTCGGCCGTCGCGCGCGCGAGCGCATTGGGGCTACTGGAGAGACCGCGCTCACCTAGGTGAACAGAGCGGCGATGCGCTTGCATCGAACCGGATGTGCCACGGTTCGAGTATGCGAGCCCGAACCTATCGGCTCGAGGTCGAAGGCGAGCTGGGAGATCTCGCCGGATCCGTGTTCAGCGGCATGAGCATGCGCCACGTTCATGGGAACACCGTGCTCATCGGTAGCGTCCCAGACCAAGCCGCGCTCAGCGGTCTGTTGCAGCGGTGTGCCGACCTCGGAGTCACCGTGCTGAGCATCAACTCGGTCAGTGGCGAGCCGCGGGAATGATTCCTTCTGGATTCACCGGTGAGTCTGCTTGGCGACTAGCGGAGCCGGCCGACGGCTTGCGTCGACGCCGGGGCGACGTAGCCCGGCACGGCGAGGTAGCTTCGCGGCAACCCTGCGGCATGTCCGGGCAAGGGCGGTCGGCCTGCCACCGCGCGGTGTCAATACCAACCCACCGGTAAGCTGGGTGAGACAGAGACCGTATGTGGGGCTCGAGGGGATGCTGAGGGCTCGAGGGGGTGGCGTTGTCGACACGACACGTCGAGCGGCGCTGATCGTCCGCACCCGGGAGCGGGTTCACGTTCACCTGGGTGAATGCTGGATGACCCCTGTTGCTCGGCCCGCCGGCGGCCTAGCCTGAGGCGTCATGATCGCTGACGACAAGTCAGGCGCGCGCGTCAGATGAACGATGCGGCGCGGTCATGCACTACCCAGGGCGCCGGCGGCGGCATGGTGACGGCTGTCCACAGTTTTGCCGGCGCCACCAATTAGAATGCAGCTGACACAACAGGCGTCATTCGTACGCCACCAACAGGGGAGGTCCTTATGTCTGCCTATGTAGGCCCGGAGACTCAGAGGCCGGGGGGCCCTTACGACGGTCGGGACGCGGGCGAGACCGGATGGGTCGCATTCGCCGGCTCGTTGCTGCTGCTGCTCGGGACGATGAACTGCATCGAGGGCATCGCCGCGATCGGCAATGCGCACTTCTTCGTTCACAACACGAATTACGTCTTCGGGAGCCTGAACACCTGGGGCTGGATCTCGTTGTGCGTCGGCATCCTGCAGTTGGCGGTCGGGGTCGGGATCTTTCTCCAGAACCAGTTCGCACGGTGGACCGGCGTTGCCGTGCTGGGCCTGAACGCGGTCGTACAGCTGCTGATGATGCCCGCCTATCCGTTCTGGTCGCTGGCATTCTTCTCGATCGGCATCCTCGCGATGTACGGACTGGTCGCACACGGCAAGCGAATCGAAGCGTGAACGCCGACGTGTCGTCGGCAGCGCGGAATCGTCGGTTGCGTGGTGGTGATCGTCGACGCTGAGGCTCGCTGTGAAGTGACTGCCTGACATCTCTCTGGAGCGCAGCGCGCCAGGCATCTCTTGAGTGCCCCGGTGCGGCGCACGGCGACATTGCGCCCCGCCGCAGCGGGGCGCTTTTGTCTGCGATGAGGTGCGCGGGCCAAATGCGCGCCGGTGACAGCGAACGTGGGCGAGCTGCTCTGTCAATGGCCATCGGTTTCTCCCCATTGGCGGCCATCAGATCTCCCCACTGGTGGCCATTTGTTCTCCCCGCTGGTGGCCATCAAATCTCCCCACCAGGGGTGCTGCGCGGGTTCAGGTCAGGGGCTTCACCCCAGCCACCGCTGCGCGCCCTCCCCGATCTGGAGGAACTCCCGCTCCTGGTCTGAGCGACCGCGCGGTTTGCGCTCCAGCGCGCCCGCCGGCCGCGGCGGATAGTGCTCGTCATTGATCGAAGGGCGACCGGGCGTGGTGAG
>DASUHF010000066.1:0-22875 GCA_036273655.1 Solirubrobacteraceae bacterium
GTACTCGCCGGGCCCGGTGGCACGGATGGCCGAGGGCGAGCGCCGCTGACCGGGCGGTCAGGCTCACCGCGCCGGGTCTCGAACCACCGCTCGGCGACGGACGGCGCACTGGCCTCGTTCACAGCACGGGATCCTCGCATCCCGCGCCGCTCGGCGCGGCCGCCGCTGGTCGGCGCTCACCAGGGGTCGGTCGCACTGAGAGGACGCAGCGCTCCTCGTGTCCGGCCCATGCACCCGTGGGCGGGTCCGCCGCCGACGACGCCGCCACCGAACATTTCAACGTTTTCCGGACCCCAGCCGGAGTTGACGGTGAAATGTTCGGCAGGACCGAACATTGCAACGCCAGCGCCCGCGCCGCCGCCGATTTCGTGCAAGAGTTTGGTCGGGCCGGGCAGCAAAACCCGGTCGGACCGCGATTCCCGAAGGCGATCTACACCCGCGCGATCGCGACGCTTCAGCGCCGCGGGGTCCAGGTGATACCGATCCCGTACGACGAGATCCACCACAATGGCGGCGGCATCCACTGCTCGACGATGGAGCTGCTGCGCGAGCCCGCGTAGATCCGCGTTTGAGCTTTTCGACGGGAGGTCGCTTCTGATGTCAGCCGACACGCCATCGCCGTTTGACGACAACGCCGTGATCGCCTTGGCGGGCACGGACTGGGTCGACGACGTGCCCGGGATCCGGGCCCGCGAGCTCGATGTCGACGGTCGCCGCTGGGCGATCGTCGAGTACGGCCCGGGCGCGCGCCGCGAGGAGTACTGCCTCGACGGTCATGCGGGATACGTACTCGAGGGCGAGATCGAGTACGAGTTCTCCGACGGCGAGCAGCCGATGGTGGTCTCGCAGGGCGACGCGTTCACGCTTGCGACCGGCCGCGGTCATCGCGGGCGCAACACGCGCGATTCGAGCTCACGACTGTTCCTGATCGACGACCCGGCCGGGGGCTGAGCGCGCTGGCTGGTTGAGCGGCCGCTGGGTGGTGGATGGCCGAGTGGGCCTTGGCGTTGCGGTGGGCGAACGGCTGCACCGAAGGATGCGCCGACCGCGTTGCGGTAGGCGAACGGCTGCACCGAAGGGTGGACGACAGCGTTGGCAGGAGGCGAAACGGCAGCACCGAGGGGAACCGGGGTTCAGAGGCGAGGCGGTCGTTGGGAGTCGGCCTCGTTGATGAAGACATCGCCATTTGTCCGCGCTGGCGCGGAGGTTGGCGTTTCTTCGCTGTCGGTCAGTGGCCCCGACCAACCCAGGATTTGAGGGGCCGAGATGGCGATGTTTTCAGGAGCCGCCGGTATCGGATCGGTGCCGCGGGGTCTGCGGATGGTCGATCGTCACCCACATGAGATGAGATTCCGCGGCGCCGGCCCGCTGGACTTGCTTGTCGCAAACAAGTAAGCTTGACGGCGTGACGACCGCTTCGGCACGCGCCACCGGCACCGGCATGACCCAGCCCGAACGCTCGGCGCTGTCGGACGCGCGGATGGCGGATGCGGCAATCGCGCTGATCTGCGAGCGCGGCGCGGCCGCGACGACGCTCAAGGACGTCGGCCTGCGCGCCGGCTACAGCCGGGGCCTGGCCTCGTACCGCTTCGGCTCCAAGGAGGGTCTCTGGGCGTTCCTGATCCGGACGATCGGCGAGGAGTGGCTCGAGCAGCTGCAGCGGGCGGTCGACGGAACATCGGGCCTGGACACGATCCATGCCGCGGTCGACGCCCATTGTCGCTTCCTGCTGGAGTCCTCGGAGCGGATCCGGGCGTTCTACGTGCTGTGGTTCGAGTCGGTTGGACCCGATCCGGCGCTGCGCACGGTGATCGCCGGCGCCCACGCGCGACGCCAGCGCGACGTCGAGGAGTGGATCACGAGCGGGATCGAGGCGGGCACGGTGCGCGCCGACGTCGACGTGCGGTCGGTCGCAGAGCAGTTCTGCGCGGCGATCATCGGGATCGTCTACACGTGGCTTGTGACGCCGCTGGCGCACGCCGAGGTGCAGCGCCTGCACGACGGGCTCAAGCAGCAGATGACCGAGGTGCTCGGCAGCCCCGCGCCAGCCCTCATCGCAAACGACTGGAGCGAGCAGAGATGATCACCGAAGCGCCAATCCGGGAGCGTGCCGAGGACCCGACCCGCGAGTCGCCGCTGCGGTTCGTGACGGTCGCCTCGCTGTTCGACGGCCACGACGCCGCGATCAACGTGATGCGGCGGCTGATCCAGGACACGGGCGCCGAGGTCGTGCACCTCGGGCACAACCGCAGCGTGTCGGACGTCGTGCGCGCCGCGATCCAGGAGGACGTCGACGGGATCGCGATCAGCTCCTACCAGGGCGGGCACAACGAGTACTTCCGCTACGTCGTCGACATGCTGCGCGAGCGCGGGGCCGGCCATATCCGCGTGTTCGGCGGCGGCGGCGGGACGATCACCCAGGCCGAGGCAGCCGAGCTCGAGCGCTACGGGGTCGAGCGGATCTACCGGCCGAACGACGGGATGGAGCTCGGCCTCACCGGGATGATCGACGACCTCGTGCGCCGGACCGCCGAGTACCGCGAGTCGGCCGACGGGGCGGTGGAGCTGCCGGGGTCCGGCGAGCTGACCGACGATCTGGCGATCGCGCAGGTGCTGTCGGCGCTCGAGGACGAGGCACTCGACGACTCGACGCTGGCGCGACTGCGGGACGAGTGGGCGGCAGCGGGCGCGCATGTCCCCGTGCTCGGCGTCACCGGCACCGGCGGCGCCGGCAAGAGCACCGTCACCGACGAGCTCCTGAGCCGGTTCATGCAGCGCTTCGACGACCTCCGCGTCGCGGTGCTGGCCGTCGACCCGACCCGCCGGCGCACCGGCGGCGCACTGCTCGGCGACCGGATCCGCTTCAACAGCCTGCGTGACGAGCGGATCTACATGCGCTCGATGGCGACGCGCCGGCGCAACGCCTCGACCAGCGCGATGCTCGCCGACGCGCTCGCGTTCCTGCGCTCCGCCGGCTTTGACCTCGTGATCGTCGAGACCGCCGGCATTGGCCAGTCGGACTCCGAGATCGTCGACCTCGTCGATCTGCCGGTGTACGTGATGACGAGCGAGTTCGGCGCCGCGACCCAGCTCGAGAAGATCGACATGCTCGATCTCGCCGAGGTGGTCGTGATCAACAAGTTCGACAAGCGCGGCGCGCTCGACGCCCTACGCGACGTCCGCAAGCAGTGGCGTCGCAACCACGTCGCGTTCGACCGCGACGACGAGGCCGTCCCGGTGTACCCGACGATCGCCAGCCAGTTCAACGACCCGGGCGTCTCCTGGGTGTTCGTCAACCTCTGCCGGCTGATCGGCGCGCTCCCGGACAGCGATGCCGGCCGCTGGGACCCGCAGCTTGAGCTCGAGACCCACGAGCCGCTCGGCAACGTGCTGATCCCGGGCAGCCGCGTGCGCTACCTGTCGGAGATCGCCGAGCAGGGCCGCGCGATCAACGAGCACGTCGAGCGACAGGCGCACGACGCCGCGACCGCACAGCACTGCTACGAGGCGCTGCGGGCGCTCGGCGACCCCAAGCTCCCCGAGCCGCTCGAGCCTTACGGTGCCGCGGACCTGCGAGACGCAAGCCCCGACGAGGCGGTGATCGCGCCGCTGCGCGAGCACTACAACGAGTCACTCGACGCGATCGGGTCAGAGGGTCTGGAGTTGCTGCGCGGCTGGGACGCGCAACTGGAGCGGATCACCGGCGACACCTACAGCTACACGGTCCGCGGCCGCGAGATCACCGGCGACAACTACCGCACGTCGCTGTCGGGACAGCGGATCCCGAAGCTCGCGCCGCCGCGGCTGGACGGCTGGGGCGACCGGCTGCGGTTCGCGCTCAAGGAGAACCTGCCCGGCGCCTACCCGTACACCGGCGGCGTGTTCCCGTACCGGCGCACCGGGGAGGATCCGACGAGGATGTTCGCGGGGGAGGGGACGCCGGAGCGCACCAACCGGCGCTTTCACTACCTCAGTCAGGGGCAGCCGGCGGCGCGGCTGTCGACCGCGTTCGACTCGGTGACCCTGTACGGGGCAGACCCGGCCGAGCGGCCCGACATCTACGGCAAGGTCGGCAACTCGGGCGTCTCGATCGCGACCGTCGACGACGCCAAGAAGCTGTACTCCGGCTTTGACCTGTGCGCGCCGACGACGTCGGTGTCGATGACGATCAACGGGCCGGCGCCGATCATCCTCGCGTTCTTCATGAACGCCGCGATCGACCAGCAGATCGAGCGGCACCTGCGCGAGACCGGCGGCTGGGACGAGGCCCGGCGTACGCTCGACGAATACTTCGAGCGCCATGGCGGACGCCCGGAGTACGCCGGCGCGCTTCCCGAGGGCAACGACGGGCTCGGCCTCGGGCTGCTCGGCGCCTCGGGCGACATGGTCGTCGAGCCCGACGTGTACGAGCGGATCAAGGCCGACACGCTGCGCACCGTACGCGGGACCGTCCAGGCCGACATCCTCAAGGAGGACCAGGCCCAGAACACCTGCATCTTCTCGACCGAGTTCGCGCTGAAGATGATGGGCGACGTCCAGCAGTACTTCTCCGACCACGAGGTCCGCAACTTCTACTCGGTCTCGATCAGCGGCTATCACATCGCCGAGGCCGGAGCCAACCCGATCTCACAGCTTGCGTTCACGCTCGCCAACGGCTTCACGATCGTCGAGTACTACCTCGCGCGCGGGATGGAGATCGACGCGTTCGCGCCGAACCTGAGCTTCTTCTTCTCCAACGGGATGGACCCCGAGTACGCGGTCATCGGCCGCGTCGCGCGGCGTATCTGGGCGCGCGCGATGCGCGAGCGCTACGGCGCCTCGCCGCGCAGCCAGATGCTCAAGTACCACATCCAGACCTCGGGGCGGTCGCTGCACGCGCAGGAGATCAGCTTCAACGACATCCGCACGACGCTGCAGGCGCTGTACGCGATCTTCGACAACTGCAACAGCCTGCACACCAACGCCTACGACGAGGCGATCACGACCCCGACCGAGGAGTCCGTCCGCCGCGCCGTCGCGATCCAGCTGATCATCAACCGCGAGCTCGGCCTGAACTTCTGCGAGAACCCGTGGCAGGGGTCGTACATCGTCTCCGAGCTGACCGACCTCGTCGAAGCGGCCGTGTACGAGGAGTTCGATCGGATCTCCGAGCGCGGCGGCGTGCTCGGCGCGATGGACACCATGTACCAGCGCTCGAAGATCCAGGAGGAGAGCCTCCACTACGAGCAGCTCAAGCACTCCGGCGAGCTGCCGCTGATCGGCGTCAACACGTTCCTACCGCGCGACGGCCACGGCGAGCAGGTCGACAAGCTCGAGCTGATGCGCTCCACCGACGCCGAGAAGCGCGCGCAGATCGACAACGTCGGGGCATTCCAGGCTCGCGGCGCCGATCGCCGACCGGCGGCGCTCGCGCGCCTGCAGGACGTCGCACGCCACCGCGGCAACGTGTTCGAGGCGCTGCTGGACGCCGTCAAGGTCGCGTCGCTGGGCCAGATCTCGCAGGCGCTGTACGAGGTCGGCGGCGAGTACCGGCGCAACATGTAGGCGGGCTACGCCAGCGCTACCCGTCCGGGTGCGTTGGCGACGGTGTCCGCACCGGCACGGGATCGACTGGCTCGATCTCGCGCCGTGGCAGCGGCGGATACAGGTGCGACAGCTGCTCCCCGGGCCGCACGCGACGCCGCGGTGGGGCGGCATCCGGCAGCGGCGGATAACCGAGCGACGGCCCCGGCTGGGGCGCGGGCGGCGGCGAGCCGTTGTGGCCGTCGTCCCAGCCGTCGCGAAACTCGTCGCCGTCCTCATCGACGAACCCCGAGTGATAGCCGAACCAGAGCAACGCGACGATCGCGAGCAGGTGGGGGATGATCAAGATCAAATAGAGCATCGACGACGCCGCTGGCGACCCGCCTACCCGATGCGGGCACGCGCAGACATTTCTTACGGCGCTTCACGCCGGACTTGGCCACCGGGAGCGGGCGCTGAGATGGGGAACGCCCCCCATTGTGTTCCATCGCCTCGAATGAGAAGCTCCGCGCTTCAGCGGCGTCTTTGGGGATAGGTCTCGCGCGCACCGCCGAACGCTTGTGCGCTCAACAGAAAGGGACCAGATGACTACCACGTCGGACAGCCAACTTCTGGATCAGCTTGTCGGCCGCGTCAGCGGTTCGGTGCTCGCGCCCGATCATGCGGACTATGAGGCGGCGCGCGCTGTGCATAACGGCCTCGTCGACCGCAGGCCGGTGCTGATCGTCCGGGCCCGGAGGGCTGAGGACGTCGTCGCAGCCCTCGCGTTTGCGCGAAGCGGCGGGTTTGAGGTGTCGGTCAGGGGCGGCGGGCATAACGTCGCCGGCCGCGCCGTCACCGACGGTGGGGTGATGATCGATCTCGCCGAGATGAAGCACATCACCGTCGATCCCGAACGCCGAACGGCGACCGCGCAGGGCGGCGTGACCTGGAACGAGCTCAATGAAGCCGCCGCCCGCCATGGGCTTGCGGTCACCGGAGGCGCGGTATCGACGACTGGCATCGCGGGCTACACCCTCGGCGGAGGCCTGGGGTGGCTGATGGGCAAGCACGGACTCGCGTGCGACAACCTCGAAGCTGTCGAGCTGGTCAGCGCTGCCGGCGACGTGCTCCATGTCGCCGCTGACTCGCATCCGGAGCTGTTGTGGGCGCTGCGTGGCGGCGGCGGCAACTTCGGGGTGGCGACCTCGTTCACCTACCGGCTGCATCCATTGAGTACGGTCACCGGCGGTCTGATCGCGCACCCGATCGATGCCGCCCCCGATCTCCTGCGCTTCTATCGCGACGCGGTCGCCGATGCATCTGACGATTTGACCGTGTTCGCCGGGCTGGTGCATGCGCCCGACGGCTCGGGCGCCAAGCTCGCCGCGCTCATCGTCTGCCACGCCGGCGATCCGGACACCGCCGCGCAGGAGCTCGCGCCGTTTTTGTCCTTTGGAGCGCCGCTGATGACAGCGGTGGGGCCCATGCCCTACCCGCAGATGAACACGCTGCTTGACGCCGGCTATCCCACGGGCTCGCTCAACTACTGGCTCTCGAGCTTCACCCACGGGCTGCCCGATGCGCTGATCGACGCCGTCGTCCAACGATTTGCCAGCGTGCCGTCAACCATGACCGCGATCCTGCTCGAGCACTTCCACGGCGCTGTCACCCGCGTCGCCCCCACCGACACCGCCGTCCCACACCGCGAACCCGGCTGGAACCTCCTGATCCCCTCGGTATGGACAGACCCGGCAGCCACAGACACCAACATCCGCTGGACACGCCAGACCCACGCCGCGCTGTCACCCCACCTCGCCGCGCGTCGCTGGCTCAACTACCTCGGCGACGACCAAACCAACGACGCTGTGCAAGCAGCCTACGGACCCAACTACGACCGGCTACGCGAGATCAAACGCCGCTACGACCCCACCAACCTCTTCCACCTCAACCACAACATCGCACCCTAGAGCGACTCGCCCGTCGGCCACGAGTGTGTCGACCCGTTGCTCCGACCACAGCCTGCCGACTACTTCGACCAGTCAGGACCCTGACGCGCCACGAGCGCTGACACGTCGTCTGCAACGGAACCGATCGCGCCCGACGGCCGGCCCGCGGCGCACGATCGGGTTGCCGCGCTTCCGACTGCCCCGCTCGAACCACCGGTCGATCGCCTCCGCGGGCAAGGGACTCACGAGCGCTGCAGTGACCGGACATGCGCTCCCCGCCCGAAGGACTCGTCCAGCCTCGAGCGGTCGACTACGAATGCGATTGCCGATCTCGGGGAGGCGAGGCTCGGCTGGACAGGCGCGCCGGCGCGAGGGGATTCGCGCGGTACGAGTCGTCAGGCTCGAGCGTCTCCGGGCGAATGCTCTCGCAAAGGGCGATGGGCGCTGTGCCGACCATCGGCGTGAGCGACCGCGCGCACCGGCTCGCGCGTCGAGGCGAGGTGGGGCAGCTGCGTTTCGGCGATTTGTGGGTCGGCCGCGTTCCCGCGAGAGACAGCTTTAGGGATCAGCGCGCATATGCACTCTTTCCCAATGGGCCTGAGCTATCGCGTTGTTCGCGGGAGCATCGGCTAAGCGATTTTAGGTTGCGCTCCTGCCGGCTTCTGTCGTCTGGGGGCGCGGAGGCTAGGCCGCTGCGAGACGGTTGAAGCCGGCGAGCGGATTCGGGTTGATTGTCACTCGGACTCCTGTCGCGCGGATCTGATCGAGGAGTTTCTGAGTGATTTCGCCTGGGGTGCCGTACGCATCGACGCTGTCGTTCTCGACGACGTCCAGAGCTTCGTGGATCTTTTCGCCTGCGATTTGCAGGTGGAAGTCCATCGACTCGGCGTTTCGGTGGACCTGCACGAGGGTGAGTCGATCGCGGTCGTCGTTGAGGTAGGCGCCGATCGAGAGCAGGTGGGGCTCGTTCGTGTGGACGAACTTGAGGAATTCGTCGGTGACGCGCTCGAGGTCCTTCAGGCGGTTGTTCTTGACGGTATGGGTCGTGATGAAGATGAACGGGTCTGACATGACTTTCCTTTGGGGTTTGGTTTCGGGGAGTGGTTGCTTACGTGGCGCGGTAGATCCGCATCGTGAGCGGGGCGAACACGGCAGTGATCGCCGCGGAGGCGAGCAGGATCCCGGTTACCTCGGCGCCGGTTGCCGTGCCGGCCATCAGATGTCGAACCGTTGTGGCTAGGAGGCTGACGGGGTTGACGTCGACGAATGCGTGTAGCCAGCTAGGCATGGTTTTTGGCTCGACGAATACGTTGCTTGCCATGGTCAACGGGAACTGGACGAGGAAGCTGAGCGTGGAGACCGCCGCCGCGGTGCGGAGCACAAGCCCGATGGCCGCCCATATCCACGCCAGGCTCACGCCGAAGACGACCACGATCGCGATGGCGGATAGGACTCCGGTGATGCCGCCGTCGGGCCGGAAGCCCATGATCAGGCCGAGGGCGATCACGATCGCGGAGGCCACGAGTGCGCGCACGGCTTCGGTCAGCAGCGCGCCGGCCACGTGGGCTGGGCGCCAGAGGGCCAGGGAGCGGAAGCGGTCGCTGACGCCGCGGGCCTTGTCCATGTTCAGGCCGATGCCGGCGTACACGGTCACGAGCAGAACCGTCATCACGAGGGTGCCGGGCAGCAGGAAATGTAGATAGCGGCCGGTCGAGCCCGCGATGGCGCCGCCGAACAGGTAGGTGAAAAGGACGGTGAAGATGACTGGGATCAAGACCGCGTCGGCGGCCTGTTCGGGGACGCGCCGGAGCTTGATCAGCCCGCGCGTCAGGAACGTGACTGACGCCGTGAGTCGTGCCGGCGGGGACGGGCGGGTGCCCGACCACAATGGGATCGGCGCGGACTTCGGGGATTGGTGCGTGGGCGTAGCTGTCATGCGACTTTCTCCTTCTCGGTCGGGTCCTCGACGGGGTGGCCGGTGAGCGCGAGGAAGACCTCGTCGAGTCGGGGCTGCCCGACGGCGAATGACGCGAGCCGGATCTGGGCGCGCAGCAAGGCCTGCAGAGCGTCGGCCACTCGATCCACGTCGGCGACGCCGGCAGCGAGTGCGGCAGGGTCGGCGCCGAGGCGCACCGGCACCGAGAGCGTTGCGGCGATCAGATCGGCCGCTCGTGCGCGCTCGTCCGGGTCTTCAACCCGGACTTCCAATCTGCTCGCGCCTACCGATGCCTTCAACGAATGGGTGGTACCTGCGGCGATCAGCTTTCCGTGGTCGATCACGGCGATCCGGTCAGCCAGCTGGTCGGCTTCATCGAGGTATTGAGTGGTCAGCAGCACGGTCGTCCCCCGCGCGACGACTGCGCGGACCACATTCCAGATCCTGCTGCGGCTGTGCGGGTCCAGCCCGGTCGTCGGCTCGTCGAGGAACAGCAGTTCGGGGGTGATGATCATGCTCGCGGCGAGATCGACGCGCCGGCGCATGCCGCCCGAGTAGGTACGCACCGGTCGGTGCGCAGACTCGTCGAGATCAAATGCCGCCAGCAGCTCGGCGGCTCGGTTCCGCGCTGAGCGGCGGGAGAGGCCGAGTAGACGGCCGAGCACGGTTAGGTTCTCCGCTCCCGTGAGGTCCTCGTCAACCGCCGCGAACTGCCCGGTCAGCGAAATGCTCCTCCGCACGGCGTCTGCTTCGCGCACGACATCGTGCCCCAGTACGCGGGCCGTCCCCTCCTCGGGCCGCAGCAGCGTCGCGAGGATCCGGATTGTCGTGGTCTTCCCGGCGCCGTTGGGCCCGAGGATCGCGCACACGGTACCCGCCGGCACACGCAAGTCCAGCCCGTCGAGGGCCGTGGTGTGATCGAACCGCTTTACAAGCCCCTCGACCTCGACCGCCGGCGCGGGACCACCAGCTCGTCGACTAGATCGATGTTTGGTCATGCGAGTAGTCTGAGAGGCGGAAATGACGGCGACAAGGGAGGATTTCTGGCCGTTCTAGGACGATCTTTCGATCACCGCACGGCACCGCCCGTATATCGATTCGAGCATTCCCCGGGCACTCCGCCTGTCGGGATCATCCGCCTGGACCAGACGACCATGGAGGGTCTCGGACCGGAGCACGCCCACGCGCATGACTTCCTCGTGCTCGCGTACTTCGAGCGCGGCGGCGGAACGTTGCGCATCGGCCAGGGTGAATGGTCGGTCACCGCCGGGGACTGCTATCTCGTCGCGCCAGGCGAGGTGGTCGGCGTCGGCCAAGACCCACATCGACTCGCTCGCGCGCGCGGCTGGACGGTCTACTTCGCCCCCGAGGGGCTCGGACCGCACACACCCCAGAACCTGCTCGGCTGGCGAGCCCATCCACTGCTGCTGGCGTTCGCGCGCGGAGCCAGCACCGGTGCACAGCGCCTCCGAGTTCCACCCGATCGCCGCCGCTGGTGGTCGTCGCACCTGTCCGAGCTCGACCACGAACTGCAACACCGCCACGACGGCTACCACGAAGCCGCAGTCGCGAACCTCACGCTCCTACTCGTCGACCTCGCACGATTCGCGCGCGATGTTGTCGACGACCTCAAGGTCAACAACGAGCCACTGCTCGCTGAAGTCTTCGCCTTCATCGACGCTCACTACCACCGACCGATCTCACTCAGACACGTTGCCTCGGCCCTAGGGCTGACGCCCGGTCACCTCACAACAGTCGTCAGACGCAAGACAGGGCGGACCGTGCAAAGCTGGATACTCGAGCGCCGCATGGCCGAAGCCCGGCGCATGCTCGTCGAAACCGACCAAACGGTGGCCGAGATCGGGCGCAGCCTCGGCTA
Organism: Solirubrobacteraceae bacterium; assembly: GCA_036273655.1. Lineage (GTDB taxonomy): Bacteria > Actinomycetota > Thermoleophilia > Solirubrobacterales > Solirubrobacteraceae > Palsa-465. The sequence continues at coordinate 11,267 of DASUHF010000066.1, forward strand.
CGGAGACCCCGTGTACTTCTCCCGCACCTTCCGCCAAGCCAACGGGACAGCCCCACTGAACTGGCGGCGGGCGGCTCGGGGCTAGCCGGCACCCCCCACGCCACCAGCGCTCGCCGCTGGTTTCGCCCCAGCAGCCGCCCGCGCGAGCCCGGGCTCACCGGTTCGCTCGCGCCGTGGTAACCCCGCCTGGCTCGGTCCGAAGCTCCACACCGGCCGGAAACCCAGCTTCGGAACGTGCGACCCGGGCAGCTCGATCGCGGTGGATGCAATCGTCCGAGCCGGACCCCAGGCCCGCTTTCCGCGCGAAGCGGGCAATCCGCGTCGTCAGCAACCACACGCTTGACCAGAACGAAGCAGGCGTCGGTTGCGCCCAGCTCCGCGCGGGTGGCTACAGGGACCGCGGCTTTCGGTTGGGTGGGACAGCGTATTCCTGGGTGACCCGAGGGTCGAGTTCGTCGAGCAGGTCCTGCATGGTGCGGCAGAGCGTTTCAAGCTGCTTGTGGCCGATGGCATTCGCCCAGTCAGCCTCGATTCGCTCGATGATCGTCCGGCCGATGCTGATCGCTCCCCAACCTTGCTCGGTCAGGCGGATGAGTTTCGCGCGTCGATCTGCGGGGTCCGGCTGGCGCTTGACATAGCCGAGCGCCTCAAGATCGTCTACGAGTTCCGCCATAGCCGATAGCGAAACGCCCGCTGAAGCCGCTAGGTCGGTGAGCCTTGAGCCATCCGCCTTGATGCTCCCGAATACCTGCAGGTGAGCAGGCCGGATTCCCTGGACGCCTCCCGCGCCTCTCCCCGACTGGCGAGCTCGGCGCGAAACAGCCGGAGGAGGTTGACGAGCAGCTGACCCACCGGCAGCCGCGAACCACGGGAGGCTTACCCTCAAGACCTAGTCAATGAAGCGGAGCTCTTCGGCAAACGAGGACTCGCTGCAGAACGGATCTGGCCCCCGCCCCTCGCCACGAAACCCGCGTAGCACCGACGCCGCACGGTGGCGAGCGTCCTCCTGGCCGCGCCTTAGGGGTCTGTCGTCGGAGGCCTCGAGATGCTCGTGCCGAGTGGGAAGCAGGCCGCGCGCGGACAGCGCCGGCCGATCGGCTGGCGAGGCGCGGAGTCCGCTACGGCGCGGCGTTTGCGGCCACAATCTCGCGTAGGACCTCTTCGAACACCCTGTACCGCTCCTCGCCGACCAGTTCGGCCCAGCGCTGCCCGACGGCCTGGCTGCCCTGCTGAGCAATCTCGCTTGCCTGCCAGCCACGGTCGGTGGCGACGATGCGCTTGGCGCGACCGTCGTCGGGGTCGGGCTCGAGCGTGATGTATCCCTTGGCCTCGAACTCGCGGACGAGATCGTTCGCCGCCTGCTTGCTGAGGCCCAGTCGAGCGCCGAGCTCGGACGGTCGCAGGTTCGACGTGAGCATGTCGCGCAGGATCGGCCGGTGGACGGGGCGCAAGTCGTCGAAGCCGGCGGCGACGAGTTTTCCAAAGACCTCGTCGACGAGCTCAGTCCATACTGATCGGAGCATCGAGCCGATCGTCAGTGGCGGGGTGGTCCGAGCGACGCTTGACATGTCAGTACGGTATAACATACTATCTCGTACGGTCTAGCGTACTACTAATCGCAAGGGGCGCATTATGAACGAGCAGCGAATGAAGAAACTGATCGAGCAGCACATCGTCGCCGAGATGGCCGGCGACACCGCCGGCGCAGTCAGCGTCTACACCGACGACGTCGAGCACGACGTGATCGGGTCGCCCACCGGTCCCGTCCACGGTCCGGCGGCCGCCCAAGACTTCTACGACCACCTAACCGCCGACCTGAACACCGAGCGCATGATCCCGACGCGCGAGCAGTACGGCGAGGACTTCTGCGTCGTCGAACACGAGGCCACCGGCGTCATCAAGGGCACATTCATGGGCATCCCCGGCCATGGCCGCAGGGTGACCTTCCGGATGCTCCACGTCTGGGACTTCAAGGACAACGCGATCAGCCGCGAGCAGGTTTGGCTTGACGGCAGCGCGATCGCCGCGCAGCTCACGGCCCCGCAAGAAGGGGACGCGACCGCCGAGCTTGCGCCGGTATAACCCAAAGCCCCGCCGCGCGTCGCGCACCGGACAGAACGGTTCGACAACCGCCTCCCGCGACGCGCCATCTGTTACCGCGTCCCGGCGACAAAGGAGGTCTCTCGAGGAAAGACGGCGAGAGACCTCTCGTTCGCCAGGAGCAGGAGCCATCGGGCGAAGCCAAGCCGCTTCCGCTTCCACGAGGAGGTTGTCGGGGATCATCCGGCCGAGCACGACCTGCTGTAGACGCCGAGGCTCCCCCGCTACGGACGTGATAGGGGCCGAAAATAGACACCGCGTCTGGTGGCCCGGTCTCCGACTAGGCGCGCACGGCGGCCTGCTCCGTGGAGGCAAACGCCACCCGAAGTTCCTTGCGCGATCGGACGCCGAGCTTTGCGAACACCTTGTGCAGGTGGTACTCGACCGTGCGGGGGCTGATGAACAGCTGGGCGCCGATCTCCGTGTTGGTGTGCCCGTTCCGAGCGAGCCGGGCGACCTGGGCCTCTTGCACGGTGAGTTCATCGAGCGTTTCGACTGTACGTTTGCGCACCGTCTCGCCGGTGGCCGACAGCTCGCGCCGGGCGCGCTCGGCGAAGGCATCGGCACCGATGCGACTGAACATCTCATGGGCAGCGCGCAGCGGCTCGCGCGCGTCGACGCGGCGATGCTCGCGCCGCAGCCACTCGCCATACAGAAGCTGCGCGCGCGCGAGGTGAACGGCGATGCGGGTGCGGGCAAGCCGAGCGATCGCCTCGAGATAAAGCGCCTCGGCCGATTCGCCGCCACTCATCAACGCGCGTGACCGTGCGAGCACTCCGAGCGCCCAGTCGGTCCCCGCCGCTCGCGTCCGTTCGCTCAGCCGGACCAAAGCATCTCCCACGGCCTCGCGCTTATTGCTGCGGACGCCGGCCTCGACCAGTTCTAAGAGCGCCCAACCAAACAGACCGAGGTCCTCATGCTGACACGCCCGTTGAGCGGCGGCGAACGCGTCCTCGTAGCGCCCGAGACCGTTGTACAGCACCGCCGTCGCGTAATGCGCCAAGGTGATCGCTCTCCCCTCCCCCCTGATGGTCGCGTCGGTGAGGCCGCGCTGGATCGGCTCCAGTGCCCGGCTCTCTTGGCCGCGCCAGGCAGCGAGCACGAGTGACGTGTACCAGAGCGGCGTACTGCCGGTTGCCGCGGTTATTGCATCCACCTCTTCCATCAGCCCAGATGCCGCGTCGAATTCCCCGGCATGCACGTGCACGCCCCCGCGATAGGTGAGCACGAGAGGGAGCACTGACAGGTGGCCAGCATCGCGGGCGACGGTGACAGCACGGGTCGCTACTTGATGCCATAGCTCGTCGTCCCACACCTCGGGCGCAACGCGGCAGGCCAGCCAGAGGGCGCACATGTCGCTACCGCGGTGGTCACTCGCGGCGAACGCCTTCAACGCTCCTCTCAGCGGCGGGACAGCCGCGGCGCATGGCTCGGTGAACCGGAGCGTCAAACCATCCAGGAGAACGTCCATCGGGCGTGCCGGTCGCCGGCCCGGCGGCGCCACGCTTGCGGCTCTGGCTACTTCAACGACGCTGCCCGCCCTTTCCCGTCCAGCCAAGATGGCGGCACCGAATGCATCGAGGTAGGTCTCCCGCGCCAGGTCGGCGTCGAGTGGTTCAAGGCGCTTCGCGGCCGCGAGCAGGCAAGGCGGGGCATCGCTGCCGCGGCTCCTCGCGAACACCAGCTCGCCTCGGAGTCGCTCCAGGCGCGCACGCTGAAGCGCGTCGAGAGGCCCAATCTCAGCCGTCGCGATCAACTCAAATGCCGCATCGGGCGCTGCCGCGTCGAGCTTGGCCCGCGCCGCAGCGAGAGCTCGTCCCGCACGCACTGCTGGATCCGGCGTCAACTCGGTCGCGCGAGCCAGGAAAGCGGCCGCAGCCGCAGCCCCGCCGCGGCGCTGCACACCGGCGGCACGGCGAACGAGCTCCACGGCCACCGTCTCGTCCGGACCGACCGCCCCTTGGGCACGATGCCACGCTCTGCGGTCGGGATCTGTCTCTGCATCAGTCGCGTCGGCTAGCGCGCGGTGGGCCGCCTTGAGCTCAGCCACCGGCGCCGCGCGGCACACCGCCGAGCGCAGCAGCGGATGACGGAATCGAACACGGACTCCGAGATCGATTAACCCCGCCATCACCGCTGGACCGGCCGCGTCGGACGCGATCCCGAGCCGCTCCGCTGCGCGCCACAACAAAGTGACGTCGCCAATCGGCTCCGCAGCGGCGACCTGCAGCAAGCGCTGCGTTTCAGTGGGAAGCGACCCAATCTGCCGAACGAAACTCCGTTCGATGCGACACGCCAACGGCATCGTGTCGGGAAGTCCGACTCCTCCTGCCAGCTCCGCCGGCGTCAAACCGCGCGGCAATTCCAGCAACGCCAGCGGATTCCCGCGTGCCTCGGCGATGATCCGGTCGCGCACCGGCTCATCCATGCGCCCCCGGATTGCGGAGTCCAACACCGCCCGCGCGTCAACGTCGGTAAGGCCCCTGACGACCAGCTCGGGGAGTCCCGCCAATTCCTCGGTCCCGCTCGGCTCGCGCACTGCAAAGACAAGAGCGATCGGCTCGGCCAGAACCCGGCGAGCCACAAATGCAAGCGCCTTCGCCGAGGCGCGATCGAGCCACTGACAGTCATCGAGCACACACAGCAGCGGCCTCTGCTCGGCCGCCGCGGATAGAAGGCCGAGGCTCGCCAGACCTACCAGGAACCGGTCCGGCGCGTCGCCGCCGTTCAGTCCGAAAGCGGTCGCCAGCGCATCGCGCTGTGGATCCGGCAGGCCCACCAGCCCGTCGAGCATCGGAGCGCACAGCTGATGCAATCCGGCGAACGCGAGTTCCATCTCGAACTCGGCTCCCGCTGCTCGCACGATGCGAAACCCGATCGCTCTGTCTACCAGATACTCCAATAGAAGGGTCTTGCCTGCACCGGACTCACCGCGCACGACCAGCACCCCGCTGTGGCCCGCCCGCACGTCAGCCAGCAATCGGTCCAGGGCCTCGCACTCGCTGCGTCGGCCAAGTAACAGTGGCCCGGCCTGGTCATTGGATATACAGCTATCGCCCGGTCCGGAAAGGCCCTCGAGTTCGGTCACGCGGCCGATCAGGCCCGGTGCGGCTGCCATCGGGGCGATCATCGGTCATCCTCCCGCGGGATTTACGGAACCCACTGCCGATCCCGGAAAAAGTGTGCCCGCACCGGACGTCTGACGCTATGCCGCCGACTCTATTGTGGCTCTAGGGCTAGCCCCACGTCCAGGTGGGGTAGCCCGATCGACAGCGCAACGTCAGGATGTCGTAGCGTAGGGATATGCGCGAGGCAGAGCCAGTGCGCATCGTCGTCGGCGAAGACGAGACGCTCGTTCGCAAGGGGATAGTGAGCGCGCTCGAGGAGGCCGGCTTTGACGTGGTAGGGGTAGCCAGCGACGCAGACGATCTGGTCCGGAAGGCGATCGCCCACAAGCCGGATGTGGTCGTCACCGATATCCAGATGCCGCCTGGCGGTCGGGATGACGGGTTGCGCGCGGCCGAGCGGATCCGTGCAAATCAGCCGACCGTGGGTGTCCTGATCCTCTCGCAATATCTCGAGGCTCAGTACGCGCTCACCCTCGTTGGTGACCGAGCCGCGGGAGTGGGTTATTTGCTCAAGCAGCGCATCGGGGATCTGTCGCTCCTCACCGATGCCGTCGAACGCGTGTCGCGTGGCGGCTCGGCGCTTGACCCGGAGGTGGTGCAACGCATGGTCGCCCGTCCCCGGACCGGCGGCCCGCTCGCCCAGCTCACCGCCCGTGAGCGCGAGGTGCTGGCGTTGATGGCGGAGGGACGGTCCAACGGCGCGATCGCCGCCCGGTTGGTGGTCACGGTGGGGGCGATCGAGAACCACGTCACCTCCATCTTCGACAAGCTCGGGCTGCGCCCGGAGCCAGCGGATCATCGCCGCGTGCTGGCCGTGCTGAGATACCTAGAGCACTAACAATGTTCTAGGGATGGCCCCATTGCGGGTGCGGCGGGCGGCAGGCGATCCTATCTATGGTCGTGTTTATGAGCATCGGATCCTGTTTGGCGAGGAGAACAACCGGATAGGCGATGGTTGTGGCGATGAGCATCCCGTCGCGGTCTGCCGAGGAGTACCAGCGGACCACGGTGCTGATCGTGGACGACGACGCGCAGTTCCGGCAGTTGGCGTCCGATTTGCTCGCCGACCGGGGCTACGAGGTGGTCGGGTGGGCGGGGACCGTCGGCGACGCGGTTGCAGAGTGCAATCGGCTCGACCCGGATGCAGTCCTCCTCGACGTGAGGCTTCCAGACGGCAATGGCGTCGCGCTGGCCAAGAAGCTCAGCGCAAACAGCAAGGGACCGAAGATCCTTCTGACCTCAACCGATCGCGAAGCCGTGGCGCCGGCCGAGCTGCGCGAGAGCGGGGCCACCGGCTTCCTCCCCAAGACCGAGCTCGCGCGCCGTGAGCTGGGTCCATTCCTGGGGTGTTGACTGTCCGGCTAGCCAGGCAGGGGGATGTATGCGGTGAGCGTCGTGCCCGCTCCCGGTGGGCTGCTGAGCGCGATTCGACCGTCGAGTGCCCCGATCCGATCGCGTAGCCCCATTAGCCCGCTCCCGCCGGAGTCGATCATCGCGCCGCCGATCCCGTCATCGCGCACCTCGATTTTGAGTTCGTCACTCGCGACCTCCAAACGGATCGAGACACGCGTCGCCGTCGCATGCTTGACAGCGTTGGTGAGCGCCTCGGAGCAGAAGAAATACGCGCTCGCGGCGATAGACGGCGGGAACTCGATGTCGACGATCTCGAGTGATACCGGGATCGGCGCGCGGGCGCGCAGGCTCTCGAGCGCGGCTGCGAGCCCTAGGTCGCTGAGGATCGCGGGGTGGATCCCGGCGGCGAGTTCGCGAAGCGTTTCGACCCCAGCCTCGGCTTCGTCAACCCCTAGGTCAAGCAGCTCACGCGCACGACCGGGATCATGCTCCCATCTCTGTTGGGCGAGCTGGAAGTTGATCAGCGCGTTGACAAACTGGCGCTGGGCGCCGTCGTGAATGTCACGGGTCAGGCGCTCGCGGGCAGCGTCGGCCGCTTCGATGATGCGGCGCCGCGCAGCGATCAGCTCCGACCGTGCGCTGGCGTTGGCGACGGCGGTGGCCACGAGTTCCGTAAAGCTCTCGAGGCGGCTGACGACACCGGCCGGCACGGCCTCGCGACCGGTCTCGTAGAGCACCATCGCGCCCCAAAGCCGGCTCTCTACGGGGATCGGCGCCCCAGTCACGAGTCGCAGATCCCTACTAAGCCTCGATCCACCGTTCCGGGCGTGATCCTCGGGCAGGTGAGGAGTGATCGGGTCGCTGCGGCTCGGTGGGTGGTCATTGGCGGGGTTTCTGATGGTCGGGACGCTTTTTGCTATGGGCTGGGGCCAGTTGAGGCCGTCGCGGTGTCTGGAGCGGTGTCGTGCGGGCAGGCCGAAGCCGGAGGCCTGGGCGATCGTCTTCGTGGCCGCGCGTGGGCGTCAGGTCAGTGCGGGCACGGCTCGGAGGCGCTGTAGCGCGGTGAGGAACTGCGTGGCCCATGGCCACCGGGCGGGCATTCTCAGTGTCAGTTGTCGCGCGGTGCGGGTCATCCGGCCGGGAACGTTGAGCAGCCGGCGGCGGAGGGTCCGGGCGGTCGGGATGACGGTGTCAGGTAACCCGATCAGGGTGGTCCACCGCAGGAGGTTGTGCGCCAAGCCGGCGATCACGGTCCATGCCGCGTTGGCGAGGAACTTCCCGGACGGGAAGTGCGCCAGCGCCTGGTCTTTGAGGTCGCGGATCGCGAGTTCGACCACGGCGTGTTGGCGGTGCTCGGCCTCCACCTGTTCGAGCGGGTCGGTGCGGTTGGTCAGGAACGCGTGATGGCGCCAGTCGGGCCATAGCTCGGCCTGGGCGCCGACCAGGCGGGTGCGGCGAACGATCAATCGCTGACGGCCGAGCATCGTCTGCGCGATCTGCGCTTCCCCACCGTCGGGGTAGTCCTCAAGCGTCTGCCAGTCCGGTTCGGGAATCGCCGCGATCGCGGCCTTGATGTGCTTCTGCTGGCGCACCCCGATCGAGTAGCTCCAGCCGGCGGTCTGGAGCCGAGCCATGATCTTCAGGTTCCAGAAGCCCGAGTCCGCTCGCAGCAGCTTCGGACCGGTCGCACCGGCGCGATCGACGCGCGCGATCAACTCCTCGACGAACCGCAGCGCCCCGCGGGAGGTGTTCGCCGACCCCTTCCGGGCGCGGATGTGGAGCACCTCACCGGTCCCGGCCCTGGTCGCGAGGATCGGGTGATACCCGCGCTTGTGGGTGTACCCGTAGCCGGCGCCCTGCTTGTCATATCCGTAGACCTCGCCGACGAAGCTGTCCACATCCACAACGAGGCGCTCATCGCCTGGGCCGGCACCGGCCGCCCACGCACGCGACAGTGTCTCGGCGAGCACCCTGTCCAACTGGCGGACATGCCCGAAGGTGAACGCACGCAAAAACGTCCCGAGCGTCGATGGCGCCGCGACCGCATGACCGAGCACCGCTCGCGTCTGGCCGGAGCGCAGCACATCGCAGTCATCGATGCAGTCCGCCCCAAGCGCCATCGCCGACACCAGGCTCATGACCTTGCGCCCCGGGTTCGCCGCCCCGTCGCGATCGCCGAGATCGACCGTCTCGTCGACGAGCGCTTCGATCCCGAGACGCCCGGCGAGCACCGCGGGCAGCAGCACGCCGGCGTTCGCGACCGCCCGCGCATCATCAAACAGCACCCGCGTCGCGTCCGGCAGACCCTTCACCATGTCGGTGACCTCCTGGTGCAGGCCCGCCGTCGCCGCATACGACAGCTTTCTGCCTGCTCAGGAGGTCATTTAAATCTCAGCCCCGGACGACCCCCAGCTGACCACCGGTGGATCAAGGCTAAGTAGCGCCGCCGCAAACTCGCTCTGAAAGTTCGCCACGTCGACACTTGCCGGCTGTCGGGTGCGCCAGATGACCTTCGCGGCGACGGTGTCCTCGAGTGGCCACGAAACGCCTAGCGCAAATGGCAGCGACTCGCCCCAGGCACCGACCGGGGTGGCGGTCCCCCCGGGGTCGTAGCGCATGACGGCCGTGCAGCGCACGTCGAGAACCTGAGCTACCTCCTCGGCCACCACGGCGAACAGCTCCTCGGGCGAGGCCTGACGCGCGACTAGCGTCGCCACGCGCCTCAGTGATGCCTGCTCGTTCGCGATGAGCGCAATCCTCCGGTGCGCAGAGCGCAACTCCTCCTCGGCCTTCACCCGTTCGGTGATATCGCGAACAAACCCCAGGAATCCGGGGCCAGCGGGGGATTCAAGCCTGATGATGGTCAGCTCGATCGGGAACTCGCCGCCGTCGGCGCGCATCCCGGTCAGCTCGACCCGGCGTCCCAAGATGGACGCCTCCCCCGTTTGCAGATACCGGGCCAAGCCGCGCCGATGCGCGTCTCGCAAGGACGGGGGCACGATCACCTCGGCCAGCTCGCGGCCGATGGCCTCGCTTGCTGTCACCCCAAAGGTGCGCTGCGCCGACGGGTTGAAATAAGTGACGCAGCCGCGATCGTCTATGGCGATCACGCAGTCGAGTGCGGCATCGAGAGCTGCGTGATGGCGCCCTTTGGTCCCGATCGGAGCCGTCCCCGGAGCAGTATCCAACTCCCCCGCACTCACGCGGCCCACCTTACTCCTCGGCCGACGAGAGGGCTATGCCATGGTAACGGCGCCGATGCCATTAGCCGAGCGTCTGCGCGCAGCTCGGAGGCCTGTCGGCCATCACGTGCCGTACGGGCTCTCCTGCTCACGCAGCGAGAGGCGGATCACCTCGATATCGGCGCGGTGCTCCCGCAGCACAAGGTCCTGCGCCGGCGTGGCCGCGGAGGCAGAGCGTGCACTTCTCGGCCTTCCCGGTGCGGTGGTTGAAGTACAGCTTCTTGTACGGGCAGTCGGAGACGCAGAACGGCCAGTCGCGGCACTTGGCCTGATCGACCAGCACGATCCTGTGCTCCTCACGCTTGTATATCGCTCCCGGAGGGCACGAGGCCAGGCACGAGGGGTTCAGGCAGTGTTCGGCAGCTCGTTCTTGCGGTTGTCGAGCCCGAACACCGTCTCGGCCTCGGGCGGATGGTTTTTGACCCTTCGGCGAGCTCGATCCCGCGCGGGGCCAAGAAGGCGCGCACTCCGTCGTAGCGCAGCCGGCTGTCCACGTATTCGTCGTGGTCGTTGCCGGCATCGAACGGTTCGCCGGTGCGCGCCGCCCAGGCCCGTAGGTAGGCGTCGAACATCTCCTTCCATGCCGCGGCGTGCACCCGGTGCAGATCATCCTCCGGCAGCCAGGCATGCCCGGCATTCGATCAAACGCTCAGCCAGAGGTTCTCCTTTGATACTTCTCGAGCCCCTTTGACGAACGCCGATACGGCGGGAGGCGAGACTGTCGGCCAGGGCGGGATCATGGCGCTTTCGAAGCTAAGAAATGCGCGCTCGCCCGCGCGTTCAAATGCTCCGGTTTCGGTTCCCGAGCCGGCAGCCACCCGCACGCCTCGCAACGCACTTCGACTCGGGGCTGGTTCGAAAGCCGGCACACGCCCACATCGGTGCGCCCATCCGCGACCGCTGTCAGTTGCTCCCGGTCGTGGAGGGCGAGCTCCGCGACGGCGAGCTGAGGATGAGTGACGGCGAGACCGTCCAGGACGAGCATCGTGGTGTCGTGACCCGCCACGTGTGGCACGCGAAGCTCGTCCCGGCGCGTGCTCGCGAGCCGTTCGACCGCATCCAGCGCCTCGAGCACGTCTCGTGCTCTGGGCAGCAGCCGCTGTCCCGCCGGCGTGAGCCGGACCTAGCGCGTGCTGCGAATGAACAGCGGAGCACCCGCTTGGCACTCGAGCTGGCGGATCGTCCTAGAGCCAGGGTTGCGGCGGATAGAGCCGGTCCGCCGCACGCGAGAAGTGGAGCTCCTCGGCGACGGCTAGGAAGCACCGCAACAGACGCGGATGGACGTCGACGAGACCCTTGAGCGGCTGCGCGCGGGGATGCTGCCGCCCGCTCGCGCCTCGGGGCGGGGGACGTCGTTCGGCGAATGCTGTGCTCATCGGCTCTCCAACCCTGGTCCTTCGTCGGGTGGGCTCAAGTGCGGTCCGGCGCGCTAAAGCCAGCAGAAGGCCCGTCCAATATGGATCAGACCGACGAGCATGGCGTTCCAGAACCGGGGACGCTAGAGGTGCAGACGCCCCGGGTTGGAGCGCTACGACTCTTGGCCCTGCTCGCCGAAGACAGCGGTTTGATCAGTCCGTTGCGGTCCATGCCGCGAGTCTGTCCCGACACGAGCATGCTCGCGTCCGGGCCAGTCCCGCGTCGGGTCCTAGTGTGCTGTCAGGTTAGTTCGTTCGCAGTAGCGGGTGATGGAGTCGAGGATCTGATCGGCGGTTTTGGTCCACACGAACGGTTGGGGGTCCTCGTTCCAGGTCTCGATCCACGCGCGGATGTCTTTGTTGAGCGCGGG